>CAZZXY010000059.1:0-28367 GCA_964658105.1 Verrucomicrobia bacterium Tous-C9LFEB
CACGGTGGCGGAGGCGGAGGCTTTCACGGCGGCGGTGGTGGCCATCGGTAGATCCAGCGCTTGACCGACCACCCCAGCTGTTCACGGCCCCGCCAAGGCACCTTGGTGGGGCCGCTTTATTCAGAGCATGAAGCAGGGAAGGGTGGGACCACGGCGCGCCCCATCGCGAAGTCTGCAGTCGTTGGCCGATAGTCGTGCAATGGCACCTTCGTCCGGTCCAAAATAGAAGCCGGGCCCAGCGATGGGCGTACGCTGGAAGCTGTTTTGCCGCACGGAGAGGGCGGCCTTTACGATGTCTGTCGCCACGAGCCCCACCCCTGAAGCGCCGAGCACACACCCGAAATCCACCTCACCCCGCACCTCCAACCGGCACCTGATTCGCTGGGTAGAGAAGATGGCCGAGCTTTGCCAGCCGGAGTGCATCCACTGGGTAGATGGGTCGGAGGAAGAGAACCGCCAGCTCTGCGACGAGCTTGTGGATGCAGGGACGTTCACTCGGCTTGACCCGCACCTATGGCCTGGTTGCTTCTACGCTCGATCCGCGCCCAACGATGTGGCGCGCGTCGAGGACAGGACGTTCATCTGCTCGCTGAGCAAGGAGGATGCGGGCCCGACCAACAACTGGGAAGACCCGTTCACGATGCGGCGCAAGCTCAAGACCCTCTTCAAGGGCTCCATGCGTGGCCGCACCATGTACGTGCTGCCGTTCTCCATGGGGCCCGTAGGTTCGCCGATGAGCCGCATTGGCGTGCAGTTGACCGATAGCGCCTATGCCGTGGTGAATATGCGCATCATGGCGCGCATCGGCGAACGGGTGCTGCGCGAGATCGACAAAGACATCCAGCGCGTGGTGCCGTGCATGCACTCTGTTGGCAAGCCGCTGGCTCCGGGTGAGCGTGACGTGCCGTGGCCGTGCAACGAAACCAAGTACATCGTGCACTTCCCGGAGACGCGTGAGATCTGGAGCTACGGCTCGGGATACGGCGGCAACGCTCTGCTGGGAAAGAAGTGTTTTGCGCTGCGGATCGCCTCCAACATCGCACGCGATGAGGGCTGGATGGCCGAGCACATGCTCATTCTCGGCATCGAGAACCCCGAGGGTGAAAAGACCTACCTGGCCGCCGCGTTCCCTTCCGCTTGCGGTAAAACCAACCTGGCCATGCTGATTCCGCCCCCTGGCTTTGAGGGCTGGAAAGTGTGGACGGTCGGCGACGACATTGCCTGGATTAAGCCCGATGCCGAGGGGCAGTTACGCGCCATCAATCCGGAGACAGGCTTCTTTGGCGTCGCTCCCGGCACAAGCGCAAAGACGAACCCGAACGCCATGGCGACCCTGAGCCGCAACACGGTCTTCACCAACGTTGCGCTGACGATGCGCGACGGCGTGCCCGAAGGCGTGTGGTGGGAGGGCATGACCGATCAGCCGCCCACCGTGACCGACCCGGGGCTGACTTTGCTGGACTGGCGCGGCGAAGAATGGACCTCCGGGTCAGGCAAGCCCGCGGCGCATCCAAACGGCCGCTTCACCGCGCCTGCCGCGCAGTGTCCCTCCATCGATCCGGACTGGGAAAGCCCGATGGGTGTGCCCATCAGTGCCTTCATCTTTGGCGGGCGACGGCCGACGACCCTCCCACTCGTGTACCAGGCCTTCAACTGGGTGGACGGTGTCTATCTTGGGGCCACCATGGGCTCAGAGACCACCGCCGCCGCAGCGGGTGCAGTGGGCCAGGTGCGCCGCGACCCCATGGCCATGCTGCCCTTCTGTGGCTACAACATGGGCGACTACTTCCGGCATTGGATCCTGATGGGACGCGACCTTTCGGCCACACCCAAGATCTTTCACGTGAACTGGTTCCGCAAGGATGCTGACGGCCGGTTCCTCTGGCCCGGGTTCGGCGAGAACCTACGCGTGCTCAAGTGGATCGTCGATCGAGTGCGCGGCAGGGTAGCGGCACGGGAGACCCCCATCGGCTGGACTCCTTATTACGACGACCTGAACTGGCAGGGGATGGAGTTTCCACGTGAAGCATTCGCCGCGCTGGAAGCCGTCGACCGCGAGCAGTGGAAGGAGGAGGTCATGGGCCACGAACGGCTTTTCCTCCAGCTTCATGGGCATCTGCCGCAGGAGATGGTCTACGAGCGGCAATTGTTAATCTGCCGGCTATAGACGCCGTTCCTTTTCAGGCAATCTCAAGCTCGTGGAACATCTCCGCGAGCGAGATGGCTACCTCGGTTTCGGGCAGGCGCAGCATCCCGTCCGTAGGCTGCAGGTAGCCCTGCGCCGAGGCATAATAGGCCACCCGGTTCCATGGGTCGACGACCCAGATATTAGCGACGCCCATCTCGGCATAGTCCTGCACACGCTGCTGCAGCGTTCGTAGAGAATCGTCACTGGACAGCACCTCGATGCAGAGCAGGGGCGGCGTGTGGATGACTTCTTCGTTCGGTTCTGATCGGGCCATCACACTAACGTCAGGGATGCGGAATCGATCCGCTTTAACCTGAACACGCTGTTCTGGCAGAGCTCGAAGCTGCCACTTTTCCCGGTGCACCAGAAAGGTGCTCAGCAGGAATCCCTGCAACCTTGCATGTGATTGTTCACCCATGTTCCGCTCCAGCACCTCACCTTCTACGTAATCGCAATCCGGATGGTAGGCAGTGCGGAGATATTCTTCTACGGGAACAAGTGTCGCGGCACCCATCGTCCTTACCTCATGGTGAACAGATCATAGCGCGGCATAGAGTTGCGCGCGATGCTCCTTGTGTCCGGAAAAGGAGCACCGCGCGACGGGTCACGATGCGGCAGCTTCGTCCTTCAAGGACTGCATGTCGATCACGTAGCGGAAGCGAACCTCGCCGTCTTCGACCTTCTTGAAGGCGTTGTTGATCTCCTGGATAGGGATGATCTGCACGTCCGGGGCGAGATTGTTCTCGGCGCAGAAGTCCAGCACCTCCTGCGTTTCGGCAAGGTTGCCGATCAAGGAGCCGCCGACCGTGTTGCGATGCGCAGCCATCTGCATGTTGTTAAATGCATTCAGCTTTTCCAGCGCCCCAACAATCACCAGGGAAGCATTTCGTTTCAGCAGCGGAACGAACGGGCTCAGGTCGCTCTTCTCAGGAATGGTGCTCAGGATGAAGTCGAAGCTCGCCTTGTGCTTCTTGAGGCCGTCCTCGTCATCCTGCAGGACACCCGTGGCACCCAGGCGTGCAGCCTCCCCGATCTTCTCGGGCGAGCGAGTGAACACCACGACCTCGGCACCCATGGCCTTCGCGAGCTTCACGGCCATGTCACCAAGCCCGCCGAAGCCGACGATGCCCACCTTGTGTCCGGCCTTCACTCCCCAGTGCCGCAGCGGGGAAAAGGTCGTAACGCCCGCGCACAGGATGGGCGCAGCCTTTTCGATGGGCAGGGACGCGGGGATCTTCATCACGAAGTCCTCGGGAACGACTACGTTCGTTGAGTACCCGCCATAGGTGTTATCGCGGCCGTACTGGTTTTCGCCCGTGGGAGCCTTTTTGGATGGCACCATCGGTCCGTTATAGGTCGCCAGCCAGCTGTTCGGTCCCTCACAGTAGTTCTGTTCACCCGCCTTGCATGCTTCGCACTGGCGGCAGCTGTCGATCATGCAGCCGACCCCTACCAGGTCGCCGATCTTGTGCCGGGTAACCGCCGAGCCAGTCGTCTTGACGCGACCAACGATCTCGTGGCCGGGCATGCAGGGGTAGACCGTGTTGTCCCACTCGTTCTTTACCTGGTGGATGTCCGAGTGACAGACGCCACAGAAAAGAACATCGATCTCGACTTCGTTTGGCTTGGGGTCTTCGCGTTCAAACTCAAGCGGCTTCAGGCTGCTAAAACTATGCTTCGCAGCGTACCCGGTAGCTTTAATCATGTATTTCCATGCTCCTGCAGCATGGGATGCGCCTAAGCGAGTCGAATTTGTGTCAGGATCCCGTCCCACAGCGCAAGGCGCGCCAGCAGCGCCTCTTCCGCTGCCTCGGCGGCTTCTTCCCACAGTGCGGAGTCGTGGCCGCACAGGTCGGTAATCATCCGCAGCGCAAGCGGTCCGTGCTCATCGCCGTCCACCTCAATGTGGCGCTCGAGGTACCAGATGAACTGGCTCAGATCACCCTCCATCTCACGATTGAGGTCGCGCACCAGCGAGCGAAACATCGCAGGAATGGCGTCTTCGCGGCCAAACGTGAAAGCCGCGGCCTGGGCAGCGATGGAGCCCCCGCGAATCACGCGAAACGTCGCTTCGACAAAGGCACGCGCAGCCGGCGGAATGCCCTCCAGAACAAGCTTGCCCACCCCCGCATACCGCAGAACGCCGTTGATGACAGACGTGTCCGCACCGGCCTGGGCCATCGCCTCCAGGTAGAACTCAAAATGGCTGGCGGTCCGTCCGTTGTACGCATCCGACTCCTCCCCAAGCACGATCTCGTTGATAAAGCGGCGGCTGGCCGGAAGCGGCGACGGGACCCACGGTACCTCGACGGAGGTCAGGGCGCGCTGTAGAGCCTTGAGGAGGCTCATGAAATCCCATACGGCGTAGACATGCGACTCCATGAAGAGGCGCAGGTGCTGCGGCGTGCGCACCGCGGCGTACAGCGGATGGGCGGCAAGGCGGGCGCGTAACGGGGCAAGCCGGGCTTCGAGATCGTCGGTTGAACCGATGCTGGCGAGGTTATCCATCAAGCCAGTATCCGTCTCTCTCTGAACTGCCAGAGTGCCTTGCGTCGTTCCCTTTGGGCAGGGCGGTAAGAGCTAGCGGATCTCGCCGGTGTGGATAAAAGCTCCCTTCTGTTCAAATGGTGGTACGCCCATAGCCCTTTCGTTGCACGTGTTTGTGCCGTCATCAGACAGCGTTTGCGCGTCAGATAACTCATGGGTAACAGTACGGAGAAGTTACCCTCAGACTCTATGCGCGACCGTTTGGCTACCCTGCTTGGCGCGTATCGAGGTCTTCTGAGGGAAGACGAGAGGCGACTGCACGAAGCAATGCTCGAGTTCGAGCGGAGCTGCTGGGCAGAATCCATGCGGCACGCCGCCTAGAGCGCAATACCTCCCTTGCGTCATACTTCCGTCAGGCCCGCCGGGCGGCCTCGGATTTGATGAACCTCCTCCAGGCTGTAGAACGCGCCAGCAAAATCATCCTGCGCAGGGATGCCGAAACCCTGGTCCTGCATATCACGGGCCGCGACAGGGCGTGGTTGCTCGCGCACCCGGAGCATGAGCTCACGCCATCGCAGGCGGACGCCTACTCGGGTCTGGTAGCCCGGCGCGCCACCGCGGTTCCGCTGCAATACCTGACCGGCCACCAGGAGTTTTTCGGGCTGGATCTTCTGGTCACGCCGCATGTCCTCATCCCGAGGCCCGAAACGGAGCTCCTTGTCGAGGCTGTCATGGCCTGGGTGGGGCAACACACGAAACATGCCTCCCTCGTCGACGTAGGGACCGGGTCAGGAGCGATTGCGCTGGCACTGGCCACCCAGCTGCCAACGGCAGAGATCTGGGCCCTGGACATCTCGCCCGACGCACTCAACGTCGCAGAGGCCAATGCCCGAAGGCATCACCTCTCCGATCGAGTTCACTTCAGGCAATCGGATCTCCTGGCCGCCCTGAATCAAAACCTGGGGCAGGACCGCCCCGTGGACGTGATCGTCTCCAACCCGCCCTACGTCCCCACCGGGGATGCGAAGGACATGCAGCCCGAAGTTCGTGACTATGAGCCGCACCTGGCGCTCTTCGCGGGCGAGGATGGCCTGGCGATCTATCGCAGGTTGATTCCGCAGGCCTGGACCGCCCTGCGCTCCGGCGGTCTGCTTGCCATGGAGATTGGCTACGGTCAACGCCCGGATCTTGAGAAGCTGCTGGCTGACTGGTGCGAGGTGAACTTCCTGGACGACTACGCCGGGATCCCCAGGATTGCCCTTGGGCAGCGGTCCTGACAATCCTCGACTAAACAGCCCCGCGTTTCATGTCATACACAATGCCCACATGGAGCTGCCACACCGAAACGATGGCCAGTCCAAGAGCAAGGGCGGATTCGCCGAGCGCCACCGGGAAGTCCCGTCCGAGTCTTCGGGCGGAAGCCACACGTAACGCGTATCCACCCCAGGTCCCAATCGCCGCACCTACGCTACCCAGAAGCACGCCACCTGCAACCGGCTCATAGATGGAGGTAGCGGCGAGCGCGCCGACCAGCGCGCCGAAGACAATCCGTGCCGCTGCTGGGCCAGGTTCTTTGCGGCTCGGCGTCTTGGGCAGCGTGTCGCCGATATATTCCCCGATGGCGAAGCCCGTAAAGATCAGCGCGGACACCAGGTACGTGATCCAGATCGCCCACCCGTGCTCAGGCAAGGCACCCATCCAGGCGGCCCAGCAAACGACCGCAATCCCCGTCATGGTGCGACATCCAGTGACCACGCCCAAAAGAAGAATCCACTGCAAAGCCCGACCTCCTGCACGTGCGAGGACAGCCGCGCGTGCTTCATCCTATCCGATAGAACGTTCGGGCCCTGGCATTGGATGACACGGCCTTGAGCCACCCGGCAAAGCCCGCCTATGCCAGCAGCGCCGCCCGTTCCTCCTGGCGGAGCCACCCGTACAGCGGAAAGCCCTCAGCCAGGTCGCGAACCCGGTTTCGGATGTCCCGGAGACGGCCTTCGTCGCGCCGGTGCGTCAGGGCTTCGGCGATCCAGCCGGCAATGACGCGCATTTCCTCCTCGGCCATACCCCGGGTTGTCAGCGCTGGCGTCCCAAGGCGAATGCCGGACGGCTTCATGGGCGGGTTGGTGTCATACGGAATGGCGTTTTTGTTGACCGTGATGCCGGCGGCACCAAGCGCGTGTTCCGCCTCGGAGCCCAGCATGCCCGTCCCCCCGTTGAAGACGTCGATCAGGACGACATGGGTGTCCGTGCCACCGGAGATAACGCGGAACCCGTGTTGCCCCAGCGCCTCCGCCAGGACCTTGGCGTTGGCAACGATCTGCGCAGCGTAGGTCTTGAACTCCGGCCGCAGTGCCTCGGCAAAGGCGACGGCCTTGGCAGCGACCACGTGCACCAGGGGGCCGCCCTGTTGCCCGGGGAAGACGCTCCGGTCCATACCCTGCGCGAGGTCTCCCTGGCAGAGAATCAGCCCCGAGCGGGGCCCCCGGAGGGTCTTATGTGTCGTGGTCGTAACTACATGCGCATGCGGCACGGGCGAGGGATGGGCGCCGCCGGCGACCAGGCCGGCGAAGTGGGCCATGTCAATCAGGAGCCTGGCACCCACCTTGTCGGCAATCGCGCGCATCCGCGGGAAGTCGAACTGGCGCGGATAGGCGGACCCGCCGCCGATGATGAGCTTTGGCTTTTCGGCTTCGGCCTGCTCTTCGAGCTGGTCGTAGTCGATGACCTCGGTGTCCTGACGAACCTTGTAGCCGGCAATCCGGTACAGCTTGCCCGAAAAGTTGAGCTTGTGCCCGTGGGTGAGATGCCCGCCATGCGCGAGGTCCAGGCCGAGGATGGTATCCCCGGGCTCAAGCAGGGTCATAAATGCGGCGGCATTGGCCTGCGAGCCGGAGTGCGGCTGCACATTGGCGTGTTCGGCGCCAAAAAGCTGTTTTGCCCGGTCGCGGGCGAGGTTCTCGACAACATCGGCGTACTCGCAGCCGCCGTAATAGCGCTTGCCCGGGTAGCCTTCGGCGTACTTGTTTGTGAAAACCGATCCGGCCGCCTCCAGCACGGCGCGCGAGACAAAGTTCTCACTGGCGATCATCTCCAGCCCGTCATGCTGGCGGAGTGTCTCATTTTCGATCGCGCGGGCGATCTCCGGGTCTACGTCGGCGAGAGGCAGTTCGCTGCGATTCGGCATGGAATTGAGTGTAACGCGGGCATTTTGGCCGCTCCAACGAAGGTCGCAGCATCTTGTACCACCCCGGACAACCGGACCCCGCTTGCGAGGGATAGTGAACTGGATGCGCATCCCGCATCCTCAACACACGCATGAGGAGCAGCGCTGCGTGGTCAAACAGCCCCGCGCTGCCTCTCAGGTGGATTCTCGTCGTGCGGCTTGCGCTCACGACGGTCGGAGAACTCGCTTGGCTGCCCGGATCCTTCCGTTTCGTTCCCTTGTTCCTGCTGCTGCAAGACCCGTTATGCTTTCCACTGTTTCCGGGCCGCTGTGCTCTTTGTACAGCAAAAATTCCACTCCCAAGGTTCTGACCATGACCAATCACGCACGTCGTCGTCAGCGGCACGATGCCGCTGAACAAACCAGAAGCATGCTTCTCCGGGCTGAAGAAGAACTGGCCGAGGGCTACCTCGAAGTAGAGATCACCGGCCTGACGTTTCGTCGCCTGGCCGTCGCCTACACCGTGATCCTGCGAGGTGCCTGGATCCATACGCTGGACAACGTCCGCTCCCTGCTGCGGCCCACGCCCGCACTGTAGCGCCGGTTCCCGCTCATACTCCGGCAAGCCGCCCTCGACACCAACGCACAGCAGCTTCCGCACGACGGTGCTCTCAGCCGCAACCATGCCCACCCTGATTTCTCAACGCCTCACGGCAGCGAAAGGTTAGGCTGGAAGGGAGATCACTGGAGGCTTTACGTGCGCGGAATCAAAGCAGGGTTGATGGTGTGTTTTGCGGCGGGTGCGCTGGCTGCGCAGGCGCCAGGGGGGCCGAGCGGGCCAGCCGGGGAGGTACAGCGCTCGTACAACGGCCTGAAGGCCAACATCGTGAAGGCGGCAAACAACATGCCTGCCGAAAACTACAGCTACAAGCCGACCACGGATGTCCGTACATTTTCTCGCGTCGTGCAGCACGTCATTGAGGCGCAAGGGCACTCCTGCGGCGCGGTCAATGGTACGGCGATGAGCGCTCTGCCCAAGGTGCCGGAAGACACGGCGGACAAGGCCGTCTTCGTACAAGCACTGCAGGCTTCCTTTGCGGTGTGCGACCAGGCCATGGCATCGGTAACGGACGCGAATGCGACGGAGATGCTGACCGCAGGACCCGGCAAGCGCTCAAGGATCGGCCTGTTGTGGGGCACCGTGTCGCACGACAACGAGCAGTACGCCACGCTCGCGCTGTATATGCGGCTCAAGGGATTAGCGCCTCCGAGCAGCGAGAAGTAGAGGCTCGTTCTGCATCTCAATCCTCAGCACGCCAAACGAGGAGGGACGCATGGTGGATCGCAACAGCCTGGGCTCGCTAGGGCCCAATGTCATCAGCGTAGAGTCGGTCAACGAAACCGTGTACTCCGTACAGGGAGACAACTTCGTGACCGGCTTCCACGTGGAAGTCAGGGACGGCGTGGCGCAGATCATGGAAGGCGTAACGATTCTGCAACCAACAAGCGCATCGTTCACGCTGACGTTGCCGTACAGCACTCCAGGCCCCTACACGCTGCAGGTAACGAACCCGGACGGCCGGACGTCTTCCCGAGGCTTCGCCACGCCCGGAACCAGTGCGTCCAACGATGCCTTACGCGCTGACTCTTAAGCTCTGTCCGGCCCAGATCAGTCGTATAAGGGCCGGCAGGTTTCGGCCCGTGATTACGTACGGAGCAGGTCTTCCAGAAAGCTGTTTCGGAACGTACCCGCCGGATCGAATCCGTGCACGAGCCGTTCAAAATCGGCGAACCCCGGGTAAAGGGTCCGCACCTGCCTGGGACTCATGGTGAACAGTTTGGCCCAGTGCGGACGCGCGCCAAACGGTGCAAGCCTCCCTTCGACCCTCGGCAGCAGGGCTCGGACGGCGTCGATTTCCGGTTTCCACGTGAAGTGAATTCCCAGCGACTCGCGACGGAAGCACATGCTCATCGGGAGATCGTCGGCCGCCACGACCCGCAGTTCGCTGATCAGCAGATGGGGTGTGATCTCATCGCGAAGCGCCTCGATCGCGCGGATCGCGGGGTAGCCCCCCTCAAACGGAACAAAGTACTCGGTCTGGATCTCCGCACCGGCTGAGGGGGTGTAATCCAGCCGAAAGTGCGGCAGCCGCTCGTACCAGGCACCCGGGATGCCCTCCTGCTCTGTGCAGCTCTCCGCAGACAGATTGGGCAGCGGGTGCAGCTTCCTCGTCTGCTTCGTGGCACCGAAGAAGACGTCGGGTGCAGCCGTGTTCTGGGCGCCTCCGAGCTTGTGTTTGAGCCATGCCTGCGTCACGCGGTTCCCCTGCCAGTCCGTAAACAGGCTGACGCTGTAGGCAGAGCTGAAGATAGCGCGGAAGTTGTGCTCCAGCTGATCAAAGCTGAGGTTCTCGTACACCGTCTGCGCCACCTGGTAGGTCGGCATTACCTCCAGCGTCAGATTCGTAACTACCCCCAGAGCACCAAGATGGACAGCTGCCATGCGAAAAGCCTCGGGGTTCTGATCTCGCGTCAATCGAATCTTCCCCCCATCAGCCCTCATGATCTCCATGGCAATCACCGCGGAAGTCAGGCATCCGTTGCCGATGCCGGAACCATGCGTGCCCGTCGCGCAGGCCCCCGCGACCGAGATGTGTGGCAGCGACGCCAGGTTGTGCAGCGCAAAGCCGCGCGCCTCCAGAAACGGTGCAAGCTCGCCATAGGTCACGCCGGCTTCGACGGTCACCGCGCTGTTTGCGCTATCGAGCGACATGGCCTTCAGCCGCGTGAGCGCGACCTGCGTGTCCTCGCTATCCGCAATGTGATTGAACGAGTGGCGAGAGCCAACGGCTTTGCACTCGGCAAGCTGCGGCAGCACACGCTGCAGCTCGTCACACGACGCAGGCTGCACCAGGTGTTTGGCCCGGTAGGTATAGCTGCCGGCCCAGTTGGTGCGTGCGCTCTCCGCAGCCGCCGGCAGGGTCGATTGCTCGTCGTTCGTTGCCATGCCTCCATGCTAGAGGGTCGCCGCGCTCTCCGCTGAAGCCCATCCGCCCGCAAGTCGGGTACATTGGCATCCATGAGCCAGCCGCTCGCGACAAAGCAGATCAACACACCGCAACAGGTCCTGTTTGCCAGCCTGGTAGGCACCACGGTTGAGTTCTTTGACTTCTACATCTACGCCACGGCCGCCGTGCTGGTCTTCCCGAAACTCTTCTTCCCGGCAACCGACCCTTCGGCATCCACCCTCGCGTCACTGGCCACCTTCGCCATCGCTTTCCTCGCGCGGCCCATCGGAGCAGCACTGTTCGGGCACTTCGGCGACCGCATCGGCCGTAAGCGGACCCTGGTTCTTGCATTGCTCGTGATGGGCGTATCGACCTTCTGTATCGGGATGTTGCCTACCCACGCCAGCATCGGGGTCCTCGCTCCCTTGCTGCTCGCCCTTTGTCGCTTCGGGCAGGGCATCGGGCTCGGTGGCGAGTGGGGCGGCGCCGTGCTGCTGGCCGTAGAAAACGCACCTCCGAACAAGCGCGCACTCTATGGCATGTTCCCGCAGCTGGGGGCTCCCCTCGGCTTTCTGCTCTCCGCGGGTGTGTTCCTGCTGTTGTCGCGCGTGCTCAGCGATGCCCAGTTCTTCGCCTTCGGTTGGCGTCTGCCCTTTCTGGCCAGTGCGGTCCTCGTTCTGCTGGGCTTATACGTGCGCCTTGCCCTCACGGAGACGCCCGTCTTCGCCGCATCGATGCAACGAATGGAACGCGTCGATTCGCCGATGAAGGTCGTCCTCACAAAGCACAGACGCTCGCTGGTTGCGGGCATCCTTGTGTGCCTGGCGACCTTCGTCGTCTTCTACCTGATGATTGTGTTTGCGCTCTCGTGGGGCACATCGGCATTGCACTACAGCCGCAGCCGGTTTCTCTCGATTCAGCTACTGGGTGTCATCGCCTTTGCGTTAACGATCCCCGTATCGGCCATTCTTGCAGAGCGCGGGCGCCGGCCTGTGATGATCGGTGTGACCGTCTTGATCGGCCTGTTTGGCCTCGTCCTGGCCCCGCTGTTCACGGCCGGTACCGGCGGCGTTGTGACCATGATGGTGCTCGGCCTTGCGTTGATGGGCTTCACCTATGGCCCTCTAGGGACGGTCGTCTCGGAACTCTTTCCTACGCCCGTTCGATACACCGGCAGCTCACTTGCATTCAGCATGGCGGGTATCCTGGGCGCGTCGGTGGCACCGTATGTGGCTACCTGGTTAGCCCGGAAGTATGGCTTGGCTTACGTGGGCTACTACCTTGCAGCCTCGGCGGTGCTGACCCTGGGAGGCCTGTTCATGATTCGCGAGACCAAGGACGATGACCTTACAGCGCCGATCGTCTGAGCGCTCGCGATGCGGCGTAAGCTGAAGGCCATGGATCCGCTTGTCTCCGTATCATGGCTGGCCGCTCACCTGAGTGATAAGGATGTCGTCGTCCTGGATGCCACGTTGCCTATGGTGGGTGTCCAGCCTGTGACGGATGTGCATGCGCGTTACAGGCAAGAACACATACCCGGAGCCGTGTTCTTTGACATTGAAGCGCTGTCGGACAAGGGGACGCCGCTGCCTCACATGCTGCCAACCCCAGAGAGCTTCGCCGGGAGCATGAGCGCACTGGGCGTGGGTGATGCCATGACGCTCGTGGTGTATGAGCAGGAGGGCGTCTTCTCGGCCCCACGCGCCTGGTGGATGCTGCGCACGATGGGAGCGGGTGACGTCCGCATGCTCGACGGTGGCCTGCAGGCATGGAAGGAAGCCGGTTACCCTACGGAAGCGGGCGACGTCACCAAGCCGAGGACAATCTTTGGAGCGCGTCTGCAAACGGACGCGGTCCGCAGCTTCTCCGAAATGCAGGCCATCGTGTCAGGCCGCGGGGCGGGAGAACAGGTGCTGGATGCCCGGTCCGCGGGTCGCTTTACCGGGAGGGCGCCGGAGCCACGCGCGGGTCTGCGGTCCGGGCACATGCCGGGAGCCATCAACGTGCCCTACACAGAGCTGGTTCAGAACGGTCGACTGAAGGACGCCGAAAGCCTGCAGGCCGTGTTCGCGGCTCGCGGCGTGGACCTCACCGTCCCGATCACCACCACGTGCGGCTCGGGAGTAACTGCGGCTGTGCTGGCCCTGGGACTGCGGCGCTGCGGCGTTTCGCAGGTGAAGCTCTACGACGGTTCATGGGCTGAGTACGCCCAGCACCCTGAAGCCGTCGTCGTGGCTGATCAGGTGTCCTCTCCCGACAGCTAGCCGCGTCCTGAAGCCCACTTCGAAAAGAAGGCGTAAAACACACGCGGAGCCCGACCTGGACGGGATCGCGCCCAAAGATGTGCCTGGCGTCAATGACGCACAAGTGGTACTTCCTGTCCCGCGATATGTCGATCCACCGGAAATCCATTCCTTCCACCGTCCCGTTCTTAGTACGCGAGGCTGATTTGTACACCCCGGCCTTCTGGAGACACTGATCGTGGAACGAAAATTATCGGAACTGATAGACAAAGCGGTATCACGCCGTAGTTTCCTCACCGGCGCCGGCGCGGTAGCGGCAGGAACACTGGTAGCGGGCTGCTCGAACGATGGTTCAACGCCGACCCCCACTCCCACACCCACGCCGACTCCAACCCCCGCACCCGCTCTCACCGACGCTGACTACCTGAACTTTGCTCTGAATCTCGAATACCTCGAGGCTGAGTTTTACCTTCATGCCGCGACAGGGACCGGTCTGAGCGCGACGGACAGCGGCAACACAACCAGCAAGACGACGATCATCGCCAACAGCCAGGTTACCGGCCTGACCGCACTTCAGTCGGCTTACATCAACGAGATCGCTCAAAACGAACTGGACCATGTGCGCTTTCTGCGCGCGGCACTCGGTCCAGCCGCCGTTGCAGCACCTGCGATCGACCTGACCGCGAGCTTCAACGGGCTTGCCACGCTGGCGAAGCTGGGCGCTAGCTTCAATCCGTTCGACAACTACAACGATTACCTCATTGGCGCATTCATTTTCGAGGACGTCGGTGTAACGGCATACCACGGCGCGGCAGGCCTGCTCACCGACAAGGTCAACCACCTGGTTCCGGCAGCGGAGATCCATGCCGTCGAGGCCTACCATGCGGCGTCCATCCGTTCACAGATCGTCGCAGGCGGATCCTCCCTGATCACGACGGCCAATGCGGTGCAGACGGTACGTGCCAGCGTTGGCGGCGGTATGGAAACCATGCTGAGCGCCACCACCATCGTGGCCGCCGATCCGATGACGTCCATCGGCTATAAACGCACCCCGCAGCAGGTCCTCGCCATCGTGTACGCCGGCGGAACCACCTCAGGCGGCTTCTTCCCCAGCGGACTCAACGGCAACATCAAGAGCACAGCGGCTTAGGCACGGAGATCAACATGGCAACCACCGAAACACAGCATTTAGATGAAGTCATTGCAAGCAGCCGCCGCAAAATGCTCACGTTGGGCGGCGCCGCACTTGCAGGACTGGCGCTCACCTCTGTAGTGAAGGCGCAGACCGCAAGCACCCTCACCGACGCGGACTACCTCAATTTCGCGCTGAACCTCGAATACCTCGAAGCCAACTTCTACACGCTGGCAGCAACGGGTCAGACGATCGACCAGGTTGGCCAGTCCGGGATCGCTCTTACCGGCGTGGGAACCCAGGGTGTCGTCACGACCAAAGCCGGTGGCCCTGCCTCCTGCAAGGTGCCCTTCAAGAACGCCACCATCGCAAGCTACGCGACGGAGATCGCTCTGGAGGAGCGCAATCACGTCGCCTTCCTGCGCAGCGCGCTGACCACTGCAGCCGTGGCGCAACCGGCGATCGACCTCGTAAACAGCTTCAACGGATTGGCAGCGCTGCTGAACCTTGGACTTACCTCGTTCGACCCGTTTGCCGATGACGCCAGCTTCCTGCTGGGTTCGTACATCTTCGAAGATGTCGGTGTAACGGCCTACACGGGCGCGGCGCCGTCTTTGACGGTTCCCGGAAACCTGGATGCAGCAGCCGGGATTCAGGGCGTTGAGGCTTACCATGCCGGGCTGATCCGTACGGTTCTTTACGGTCTCGATCAGACCGCAAATCCGATCGCTGGAGCAGGCATATCGAGCGCGCCTGTAGGCACGTTGCGCGCGGTCGCCACAGCCATCTCCGGTCTCCGTGCAAAGGTCGATGGAACCGCTACCACCGGGACCAATATGCAGGCGGACGACATCGGCCTGAGCGGGCAATCGGTCACCCTGAACGGAACCACAAACGTCGACGCCACGTCCATCGTGAATGCCACCACAACGGGAACGATCAACGTTCCGGCCAGTGGGTCCACAACCACCGGCTCACTGGTGTTTGCGCGCTCGGCAGCCCAGGTGTTGAAAATCGTCTACGCCGGCGGCTCAGGTTCGGGCGGGTTCTTCCCGGCCGGCTTGAATGGCAGCGTGAAGTAGCTAGCTGCAATGTCGGAGGCGGCATTGCATCGGTCTGCGACGTAAAAGAAGGAAGGGAGGGGCGACCCCTCCCTTCCTCTTTTGTAGAGCGCTCTCGACGGTGCTGCGAGATAGCCCTTTGTCCTCAAGGCGCTGTCGAGTCCTTATTCCTTCTCTTCTGCCCGCGCGCGCTCGTCACTCCAGTCAGTGAGGCCGACGACCGCGGCTTCAACGAAAGCATTTACATGAAAGATCGTCGCCGGTACCGTGCCCTCGAATCCGAAGGTTTCCGGCAAACCCAGCGATAACGCCGCAAATCCGCCATCCATCTTGCCGTGAACACTGAAGGGAATCAGCTTCTTCGCCCCCCATTTGTAGTCTGTCAGCAGACTCTGGACCAGGACAAACGCGGAAGTACCCGCGGCCGCGAGCGCGGCGCGACGATTGCTTTTCCAGTACACGGCCGCCACCGTGGCAAAGAAGGCGGCATGGCCGTAATCAATGATGCCGTGGGTTTCGGGGCTGATGACCTTGGGCAGCTTGGCTTCAAGCTGGTGCAGCGCGAGAGTTCCTAAAGCCATAAAGCGACATCCTGAGGAGCAATTTGAGCGTGCAACGCACGTCCTTATCCCTGGGATGCCATCTGGACGCCCTGGGTGCGCGGTGGTCCTATCGGCGGAACCGGGCGATCAGGAACAGCAACAACGAAAGCAGGATGCTCAGCAGCAGGCTGGTGCCGAGCGGGGCAAAGATTTGAACGTTTTTTCCCCGAAAACTCAGGTCGCCCGGCAATCTGCCGAGGGGCAGCCCTGCCCGTTGGAGGCCTAGCACTACCAGGCCGGCCACAACCAAAAGCAACCCAAGACCGATCAGCATGCGCCCCATACAGCCGTTGGATGCTCCCGAAGCGTGTAAAAAAAGCGTGTTCTTAACTGGGTTTAGAGGCTAGAAGTGACATTCTAGCAACCCGGTTTTCCGGCGCAGCCAAGCACACGTCGCGGGGGCCTAAAAACAAGAAGAGAGACGCCTTGGGGCGTCTCTCTTTGCAGCAAGGCTGCGGATTGAACTATGCCTGTTGGCGGCGACGGAAGAACATACCCGCCATGCCCGTCAGACCCGAACCCAGGAGGAGCAGCGAGCTCGGCTCCGGAGTTACGGCGAGGCTACCGGAGTAATCGAGACCCGTTGCATTCAGGTACACCTGGGAGACATCGAACGAAAGGGTGTTGATGCCATTGGTGAAACCAGAGAACGAGAAGGTATCGGTCGCTGTGCAGGTCGGCAGGCCGTTCACGCAATGCGCCGCGGCAGCGAAGCTCGTGGGGCTGAGGATGTTCACGCCATTGAGAGAGATGCTGGTCGTGTCATCCGCCAACACCGTCAGCGTCATGGTTTCGTTGGACGTCGCGGCAAAGGTGGTGCTGTAGGTGTAGGTGCCGTTCGGCTCAACGTGACCGCCGCCGGGGTAGTCCTTCGGGTTGATGCCAACCCAGCTGGAGCTGCCGATGGGGCCGGCCCAGATGCCGCCGGTGGGGATGTTGTAGGTCGGACCGCTGGTGGAAACGGTAGCCGTGTTGATGATGCCCGACGGAGCGGATGCTGTTGAGCCATAGCTGGCGATGGTATCGGCCATCGCGGCACCGGCAGAAACAGTCAGCAACGCGGAAGCTAGGAGAGTGGACAGTAATTTCATGAGGACCTCAAGTGATGCGTTTGGGCTGGTTGGTATTGCTCTGGAAGAGTGTCGCAAGATAAACCAGTGCTGCAACCAAAAAGTGGTAACAAACTACAGCTATTAAGTAATTGCTACCTTGTGACTTAGTGTGGTAGTGCCTGGAGTCGTGTTGCGACAAATGTACACGTGCTGCATCTATTTGCGTAGAGGTTAGAAAAAACATGCCAAGGCTGAAAGCAATTGTCCTTACGCTTTTCCTGGCGACCGCGTCCGTGCCCGCGACCCTCGCGGCGCAAAACACGTACGGAGCCGTACCGGGGTCCTTAAACTTCGTCCAGGGCCAGGCCAACATCGATGGCCGGCCTCTTGATACCAAGAGCCCTCCAAATGGTCAGCCACGGCAGCTGCGTGTGGGCGAAACCCTCGCGACGGCGAATGGGTCGGCTGACATCCTGCTTGCCCCTGGTGCCCTGCTGCGCCTCGGGGAGGACTCGACCGTGCGCATGGTGGCAGCCGACGCTAACCGTACCGAGGTGCAACTGCAAGCGGGTCGCGCCAATGTGAGCGTCAACGTGGTGCGGCAGGACCACCTGCTGCTCGTCGACACGCAGAATGGCCAGACCCAGATGCTGTCGCAGGGCTTGTACACCTTCAATGCGGCGACCCACACCGTGCGGGTCTTCAACGGCGAAGCGTACGTCTTTCCGGGCTCCGATACGTCGTCCGCCGTCAAGCCGGTGACGGTGAAGGAGAGCCACGAGATCGTTCTTGGCGGCGAGCCCGCGAAACCGGAGAAGTTTGACCGAGACACCGCGGACGGTGACCTGTTGCCATGGGTGGGCCCGACGGAGACACGCGCCGCACTGGCCGACAGCACCCTCCAACACAACGGGGGTGGGGACTACGCGGGCGGCGGTTACGGAGAAGCGGGCTACTACCCGGGCGCTTATGGTTTCTATGGCGGTGGCTCGTACTACGACGGCGGTTCCCCTTATGGCTGGGGACCGTATGGTTTCTACGGTTATCCCTTCTTTGGCGTTGGCTTTGGCGGCGGCTTCGGCTACGGAGGCTACGGCTACGGTTACGGTTACGGCGGAGGCGGCGTTTACCGTCGGGGAGGTTTTGGCGGGTATCCTCCGCCGAATGGTCCGGGACGCATCGGCGGCGGCGTGCACGGAGGCTATGCAGGCCGTGGATTCTCCGGGAGGGGCGTCAACGGCGGTTTCGCCGGAGCCCACAGCACAGGAGGCGGATTCCATGGCGGTGGCGGTCACCGCTGAGCCAGACAGCTGAGCCAACTGACGTGTGTGAAGTGGGTGGGCGCCGGATCATCTCCGGCGTCCATTCTTTTTGGCCCTTATGAAATGGTTTGAGCGGCGTGCCGACGCGCATCTCCGCCACTTCCCATCCAAGTCGGTGTGAGCACAAAACAAGCTGCAACCGGGGAACTGAACGAAGCCCAGCGCAAGGATCAGACGCACGCGGAGATTGCGCAACAACTCGAGGCGGATCCGGACGTACCGGAGGCGGTGCGTGCGCTGGCTCGCGACAAGCGGGTTGCCGTTCGCCGTCCTGGCGGACCTCCTCCGGAAGGCAAGTGCATCGTGTACTGGATGCAACGCGCGCAGCGCGGATTGGACAACCAGGCGCTCGACAAAGCTGTTGAGCTCGGCAATGCCCTTGGGCTACCCGTGGTTGCGTATTTCGCCGGCATCAGCAACTTCCCGCATGCCAATCTGCGCCACTACGCCTTTCTGAACGAAGGTTTGAGGGACATCGCGGAGGACTGTGCGGAACGCAATGTCGGTTTCGTGATGCGTCGGGCTCCGCATGAGGATCACCTGCGCTTCTTTGCCGATGTGCATGCCGCCATGGTGGTCGGTGACGAGAACCCGATGCGTGTGCCTGAAAGCTGGCGCGTCCACGTCGCCGAGAAGCTGACGATCCCTTTCTGGACTGTTGATGCCGACGTGATTGTGCCTTCGAAGCTGCTGGAAAAAGCGCAGTACTCCGGGGCCGTTGCACGTCCACGCATCCGCAGGTTGTTGCCCGAGTTTACAAAGCAGTACAGCAATCCGAAGGCGGACAAGCCGTGGAGGGCACCGAAGGGGCTGCAGGCCGAGGATGTCCATGAGGACATCACGCGTGGGTGGAAGGATTTCGATCGCAGCGTGAAGCCGGTAGAGGCCTGGAAGGGCGGCCGCAAGGAGGCCTGGCGAAGGCTCGAGATTTTCACGACAGACAAGCTGGAGAAGTATGCGGACAATCGCAAGCATCCAGAACGCGACGCCACAAGCCGGCTCTCGCCCTACCTTCACTTCGGACATATCGGGCCGCTCACGATCGCCAACGCACTCCACGCCGCGATCGCAAGGGACCCAAAGCTTGCCCCCGCGGGAGATAGCTACTTCGATGAGGTGATCACGTGGCGCGAGCTCAGTGTGAACTTCTGCCGGTATCAGCCGGACTACGACAACATGGGGTGCGTCGATCACTGGGCCCGCGAGACGATTACCAAACACGACGCCGATAAACGTGATGTGCTTTACACGCGCGACCAGCTGGAGCAGGCCGAGACGTACGACGACCTGTGGAACGCGGCACAGACCCAGATGGTGCGTCACGGCTGGATGCCCAACTACCTGCGCATGTACTGGGGCAAGAAGATCGTGGAGTGGACCCCGAATGCGCCAACGGCAATGGAGTGGATGATCTACCTGAACGACAAGTATTTCCTCGACGGCCGCGATCCAAACGGCTATGCGTCGATTGCCTGGGCGGTGCTCGGCAAGTTTGACCGTCCATGGCAGGAACGTCCGATTTTCGGCAAAAGGCGGTACATGAGCGGAGCCAGTGCAGCGAAGAAGTTCGACGCCAAGTCCTACATCCGCGACGCCGGACAGCTGCCAAAGTAGACGCGAAGCATCTGACGAAAGATGAAGTCGATCACTCTCGCATGCACGGAGATTCCACAGCTTGGCCAGGGCACGTGGAACATGGGCGACTCGGCCCCGACGCACGGAGCCGAGATTGCGGCGTTGCGGCGCGGCGTTGAGCTCGGCCTGACGTTGATTGACACCGCTGAGATGTACGGCAGTGGCCGCTCGGAGTCCCTGGTGGGCGAAGCGGTTGCCGGTCTACGCGAACAGGTGTACCTGGTGGACAAGGTCCTTCCCTCGCATGCCTCCGCTGACGGCACCGTGAAGGCCTGTGAGGCTAGCCTGAAGCGGCTGGGTGTGGACACCCTGGACCTGTACCTGCTGCACTGGCGCGGGCAATTCTCGCTGGCCGAGACAGTGGCCGGCTTCGGCAAGCTCATGGAGTAGGGCAAGATCCGGTCGTGGGGCGTGTCGAACTTCGACGTCAGTGACATGGAAGAGCTCATGGCGACGCCCGGCGGGGAAGCCTGCGCAACCAATCAGATTCTGTATAACCCGGAGTATCGGGGCGTCGAGTTCGATCTGCTGCCCTGGTCCGTGCAGCATGGAATCCCGCTGATGGCCTACTCCCCTGTCGGGCAGGGTGGGGCTTTGTTGCGGTCCCCTGTTCTGAAGAGCATTGGGCGCGATCACGGCGCATCGGCCGCGCAGGTTGCCCTTGCCTGGTGCCTGCGCCAGCCCGTACTGGCGATCCCCAAGGCCGGCACGGTCGAGCATGTGGAAGAGAACGCCGCGGCAGCCAACCTCCAGCTGAGCGAACAGGATCTCGCGCGGATCGACGAGGCGTATCCAGCGCCAACGCGCAAGCGCCGGCTCGCCACCTTGTAAGCAGGATTTCCAGCATGACAAGGCAGATCTGGTGAGGTCTTCAAAACGAATGCTGACGGACGTCGAACGGCTTGCCGAGCAGAGCATCCCATCGGTATGGGCAGTGCCACGATCCATTCTGCGGAGGTCTTAGAGCTTCCGCCCGAAGCGAGGGAAGCCTTGCTGCGGGAGGCCGACCCCGAACCCCTGCAACAGGCAACCGGGCCCGCTGAAAGCAAGCTCTGGCGTCCAAGACGTGTGTTCATCACGCCGGCAGCGTACGAGATGCCGCATGGCCGGAACATGCTGGAGCGCGCCGAGAGCTTCGGGGCCCAGGTCATCCGGCTGAAGAGCAACCAGCTGCGTGGATTGACCGACAGCGTTCCAAAGGATGCTCCGCCGGATGACAAGGCTGCACAACGTGCGTACGCGCAGGCGAAGACGTCGCTGGCGATCGTCACGTCGCCACCTTCCGCACGCAAACTGCAGCCCATTCCACCGTCGGCGGATTGGCAGTTCCACCTGGCCCAGGGCTGCCCCGCCCACTGCCAATACTGCTACCTTGCGGGGTCGTTGAGTGGCCCGCCTGTGACGCGCGTGTATGCCAATCTCCCCGAGATCCTGGAAAATTTGCGCGGCTATCTGGGTGCCGGCAAGATCACCTCGGCGTCTCGTGACAGGGCACATGAGGGCACCACGTTTGAGGCTTCCTGCTATACGGACCCGCTGGGGATTGAGCACCTCACGGGGGCTCTTGCAGAATCGATTCGCTTCTTCGGCCAGTGGGATGCGCCTGCCCAGCTGCGCTGGACGACCAAGTTTGACGGCGTGGGTTCGCTGGAGAACCTGGCCCATAACGGCCGTACCCGTGTTCGCTTCAGCATCAACGCGGAGGGCGTCTCGCGTGGCTTTGAGGGCGGAACCGCCTCTGTCCGACAGCGTTTGCAGGCGCTCCGCCGCATGGCTCAAGCCGGATACCCTGTCGGCCTCACAATCGCGCCCATTATGCCCGTGGAGGGCTGGCAGATGCAGTATGGCGACCTGCTGCGCAATGTGGCCGAGGCGCTGCGCGACAGCCCCGATGTGGATCTCACGGCCGAGCTCATTACCCATCGCTTCACTCCCGGATCAAAGGACGTGTTGATGAGCTGGTACCCCAAAACCACACTGGATCTTGACGAAGCGAATCGCACCCAGAAGCGCACCAAGTTTGGCGGTTTCAAGTATGTCTACCCCAAGGACCCGATGCGCGAGATGCGCGGCTGGTTTGAGGCTACCGTGGCTGAAACACTGCCGTTTGCCCGGATTCTTTACTGGACGTAACAGCGCAGCCGCTGCGATCGCTTGCAGCGGCTGGCTGAGCGTAGGGGCTTAGAACTTCACGAGAAACGCAAAGGTCATGCGGTTTTCGCTGTTCCGCAAATCCGGTGCCCATCCTGAAACGAGGGAGCCGGGTGCGCCCGTGTTGCCGCCCGGAGGCGTCACGCCGCCGGGGCCGCTGAAGTAGGGAACGTTGGCGGCACGGTGGTTGTACTCAAGCCGGTAGGTGAAGTACTGGCTGGGCATGTAGTCGGCTGTGACCGAGGCATCCCAGGCCTTGTACGGGTCACCAGGGTTTTCCGTGAAGTACGGTGTTCCTGAGGATGCCGTTGCGCCATTGACCGGCGGCAGCAGCACAAGGTAGCGACCCGGATTGTTGATGCGACCACCTCCGGCTGTGAGGGCATAGCGGTCGCGGTCGAACCAGATGCGGTCGTAGGCCATTACACCGAGAAAGCTCTGTTTGGGGCCATTCTTGCCATTGCCGAAGCAGCTCACGCCGCCGCCCGTCTCGCAGCCGGCGTCCCCGGTGAGCGTGGCAGCCATCCTGGTGACCGCTCTGTCGGGATGGTCGTAGTACTTGTACTGGACGCTGTCGTCCGTGTGATAACGCGTCCGCGTCGCGTTGCCCAGGGCGTCACGCCCGTAGCCGTACTGGTTGGCCACAATCGACCAGTTGCCATTGGGACGATAGAGGATCTCGCCGCCGAGGCCGGGACGGTTGTTGAAACGGCCGTATGACTGCCAGCCGTTGATGAACCATGGCTCGATCTTCAGCTTTGCCGTGGGGAACCACTGCACGCGTACACCGTTAAAGAACCAGGGCGTGTTCGAGGAGACATAGGACGGCTGGTAGGCCCAGTTGTCGAACTGGTAATACGAGAAGAGGCCGACATAGGACATGAAGATGCCAGCGTCGACGTTGATGCCATGTTGCACATTGAAGTGGTAACCACCGTACGCCTCTGACAGATACCTGTAGGAATCAGCGAGATCCCATTGGCCTCTTGAGGGGCTCGCGTCGTTGCGCGGCGTCGTCTCCGAGTAGAGCCCAAACTGCGTCATGACGCGCGCACGGACGTTGTCGAGGTGGAAATCACCGCCGACCCCAAGCTGCGTCACCTGCACTTCGTTCGCCCGAAAGACCTCACTGGAACCACCGATGGTGTCGTCCTGCGGGTGACGGAAATCGTAGGTGTAGTTCACATCGGCCCGAATCTCCGGGGTGAAGAAGCTCGTGGCATACGGAGTGTCTTTGGTGCGCGGATTCCCCGTGAGCCAGGTGAAGTCAGCAAAGGCGAAGGGTTCGGAGCTCCCGGGAACCGCTTCAGAGGCTTGTGTCAGCTGTGTGGCTGGCTCCGGGGGGTTTTGCGGTGCAGAAGCCTTTGGGGTGACGCTTTGCGCCGCCTCTTGCGCCACCGGAGCCGGCTGAGGGCTTTGCCGTAAGGCCTGGATCTCCCGCTGCAATTCATCGACCCGGCGCTGGAGATCGTCGATTTTGAGGGACTGATCCCCTGACTGGGGAGAGACCGTTTGCGGAGCCTGCGTTATGTCCTGTGCTTGTGTATGACTGGCGCCAAGGAATAAGAGCCATGTTGCGGCTGACGGAACCCGACTGCCACGGAGAGGTGCTGCGACTTTCACGCTTCGACCCACATTCTGGTGACCTAAGGATGCTCCTTGGCCTGACCCTCCGTTATTCAATGCCCAGAGGCATAAGGGCCGCATAAAGATAGGCAGTCTTCTCGTGCGAGCAACGTCTCACTCAGGGACAGACCTGCCGGCCCGTGGTAAAAATGCGCAGCTCCGGCGCGTCGGGATTCACGGATCGCAATGTGGTCAACAGGGCGGCTGCCTGCGTGGTCTCCCCGGCCCGGCACTCGAGCTTGAGCAGATCTGCCCCCGCGAGGACCTGGCTCGGGTCGGCGCGCACTAAACGATCCAGCAGGCGCACGGCTTCGGGGACGTCCCCGGCACTTGCGTCCAGGACCGCACGGTTGACCAGGGCAGACGCACTGTAGGGATCCTGCCGCAAGGCCAGAGCGTACTCGTGGCGGGCACCCGTGTCATCGCCCGCTACCTGCTCCAGCCAGCCCACACTTACGTGGGTCGTGACATCATCGGCACCCGCCGTCTCTGCCTTTTTCAGGAGTGCAAGGGCACGGGCAGCGGCCTGCCGATCCCCTTTCTGAGCGCGTTGGGTGTACGCCAGTCCGAGCTCCCGGTCGCCCACGGAGACGCTGCCCACAGGCACCAGCGCCTCCCCTTCAATCCATTGCCGCGACCCTTCCCCGCCGCGTGCCGGCACACGCTCGATGTCGTGATTCGTGACCTGTTCATGGGAGATATCGACTGTCTTAAGGGTGGGCATGTGACAGGTCGCGCAGTCCGGCTGCTCCGGATGATGCGTCGCCGCCAACCGGGGCGACGTATGGCATTGCAGGCACTTGGTGCGGTAGAACGCTACCCGCTCCGAAGCCGTCGGCTCGCTGTGCGGATCGTGGCAGCTCGTGCAGGTGAGCCGGTCTCCACTCCCCCTTTTGCAGGCGCTCTTCAGCATCGCTTCGTACTGACTGCTGGCGCGCTGACCTCCCCCGGCCTGGCTGGCCCGGACGAAGTACACCGCGAAGTCAGACAGCTTACCGCCGGGCTCGAATTGCGCAAGGGACCGTCCCGGCCGGTATACGACGGCATCGCCCTCCAGATGGCACTGGATACAGGCGCTGTCCCGGGCTTCGGGCGTCAGCTTTCCGGGGTTCAGGATGGGCCCGTGCCCACCGGCGGCAAGGTGTGCCGACGGGTCCCCATGACACGCGCTGCAACCTACACCGCCCTGACGGAAAGGGTTGTTCGAAAAGCGGTTGTGCGCCTCCGGGAGCGGGGCCTGGACCTCGGTCGCATGGCAATGCAGACAGTTTGCATCGACGGGCAGGGCTGCGGGCACGGTCTTTGCGTCCTCAAACGCGGGTGCCATATCCAGGCCCGCCCGCCGCCTGTACCAGTTGATCGGCAGCTCAAACCACCCGCCCGCCTGCTGGTACAGATAAGTCCGTGCGTGCCGCCCCGAGCCAACGAAGTACAGGAGCTCCCGTTCGCCACTGACGCTTTCGGCCGCGCCCGAAGCCGGCCGCGCGTAGCTCATCCAGGCACGCCCATCCCGTGCAAAGAGCCGGTATTGGACGCCCGACGGCTCATGGGTAAAAGCCCCGGAGATCAAGCCGTCCTTTGCCACACCTGAGCCAGCTCCCATGGGGGTCCGCCGATAGCTCGTATAGATGGCCGTATGGCAACGTGCACAGACCAGATCCGGGTTATCCAGCGCGGGTGGCTCCTGCCCCTCCCCATCGGCCGCTCGCACCACCTGCAAGTGCCCAGGGTGGCGCTGGCCCGCCCGGCGCGGAAGGCAGCCCAGCCAGACGAGGCCCAAAAGGGCGAGAAGAAAGACGCTTCGGCGCGGGACGCTCTGATTGTCTTTGGTCTTCGTTCGCAGCAGGTGTCTACCCTTCGCCGCCAAAATGCCACCGCCCTTACCGGCTACCGGGGTGCGGACAGTTTGGTTTCGTCCGCCGCCTGGATCTTTTCTGTCAGCGCAAGCTCCCGGCTTGCCTCCGCCTGACGTCCCTCGGCCCGGTAGGCCTGGGCCAGGAGGTTATGCGTCATGAAGTTGGCTGGATCCATTGTTTCGGCCTTTTCCAGAAAGGTCGCTGCACCGACGGGCTGTCCCTGCTTCAGCAGAGTCTTTCCGAGCAGGATGTACGGTCCCGTCGCGTTGGGCTCCAGCAGAACGGCCTGCTGCAGCACGCGTGCTGCCTCTGTGTACTTGCCGGAGCGTATGTAGGCATCTCCAAGACGCTCATACGCCACGCCCCCCAGCGGATTGACCTTGCGCTCCATCTCGAACTCCGCGATGGCTTCGTCGAGGTGGTTCTGTCCCAGGGCAAGCTCCCCCAGAAGGACATGCGCCCCGGGCAGCCCGGGTTGCAGGGCCAGGGCCTTCTCGGTGTACTGCCTGGCGATTGGTTTGAACTCCCGCCGGAGCAGCATGCGGGCCGTTACCAGGTAGGCTGCGGCAGACTCCGGCGGAAACCCATACTGTGCCGCAAATGCCTGGCGCGCGTCGTCATAGCGCAGGGTGTCCATGTAGCAGAGGGCTAGCACGTAGGTCGGATCCGCCCGGGTCTGTGCCCCGAGGGCATGATTGGTCTCCAGGAACGGCAGCGCGTCCTTGGGTCGACCCAGTTTGAACAGCGTGAGGCCACGCATCTGGGCGGCCGCCTCGTCGTGGGGGTTCGCCGCGAGCGCCCTCCCATAGGCCTGGTCGGCATCCCCCAGGCGGTTGAGGTTGTAGAGAGCGTCCCCTTCGGCCAGGTCAAGGCCGGGCAGACCAGGAGAGCTCGCCCGAAGCAACTCGGCTTGCTGGACCGCTTGCTCGGAGTGCCCGCTCAACATCAGCTTGCGCACGGCGGCCACACTGGCGGTCCTGCCTTCCGTCGCCGGAGGAGCTGCCGAGGCTCCCGTCTGCGCACAGGCCGGGATGGTCCACAACAGGAGGCCTATACCGAAAGCTCTGATCACTTGCACCCCACACCACACGCCGCTGCGATCACCATACGTCGTTCGGTATACCTCATGCGAAAAGAAGGGGAGAAGAGCCGAGGCTCTTCTCCCTGAGGAGAGTGGTTCAAGCTGTCAGCCGGTTAGAACTGCACGCGTCCGGAGAACTGCAGCTGCCGGGGATTGGAGGATCCAGCGGGGTAGGGACCGCCGGAGATCTGCCCACCCTGATTGATGTTCGCGACGGGGGTGCCCCAGTTGATGTGGTTGAAGGCGTTGTATCCATCGGCCCGGAGCTGGAAGGTGGCACGCTCGCGAATCTGGAAGTTCTTCTGGATGGACAGGTCGGTGTTGAAGAAGTTGGGACCGGTCGCTGCGTTGCGGCCGGTGTTGCCGATTTGGTCGATAGCCGGAGCCGTGAAGCCCTGTTGACCCGCAGCTACGTTGATGGGTTGGTAGTAGTAGAGGCTGTTGCCCGGAATGCCGGAGATTTCCTTATGGAATGCGTGGGCGTCGCCGTTCACGTAGCAGGGTGCGTCACTCGGTACCCATGAGGTGTAGTTGGAGGCACACAGATTGAAGGGCAAACCACTGGAGTAGTTGATGACAGGACTGATCTGAATGCCGCTCACGATTTGATTGACGATGGCATTGGCATGGTTGAGGAGCAGCTTGTTCTTGCCGAAGGGCAGCTCGAAGAGACCGTAGAGGGTAAAGGCGTTCTGGCGGAGATCGCTGGCCCGACCGTAGACGGCATGTTTGTCCCAGGTGGAGTAGCCGGTGCCTTCTGCCATCGCGCGCTGCCAGGAGTAGTTCGCGTTCAGAGAGATACCGTGTGCCATGGACCTTGCAAGCGAAACCTGCAGGGCGTTGTAGTGCGTATCCAGGTTGTTGGCGTAGTCGGTGATGTCCTGGTTCCAGCCGCAACCGCCGTTGGGCGCGTTGACGCCGCCAGTGGCTGCATAGGCCGCATCCTTGCAAGCTGGGAGCGTGCCGCCGTAATACCGCCTCAGGAGAACTTCATTTTTGGTGCCGCCATCGGCCGAGATGCCCGTGGCGACGTTGGGATCGTAGTGCAGGCCGTTGCCGGTGATGCTGTCGCTAGCCGGCAGGTTGATGCCGGGCTCGTTCGGATTCACCGTATTGCCGGAGACATCACCAAAGGTGTGCGTGCCCTTATTTCCGACGTAGGCGATCGTCAGCGAGACGGTTGGGGTGAACGACTGCTGGAGGCTCAGGTTCCAGGCGTCGATGGTGGGCAGCGTAAGCGTCGTGGGACGCGTACGGGAGGTCACCAAGTTTCCCGGATTGGGAAGAAGGCCGTTGGCCGGCACGGCTGGGAAGCTGGCAGCAACCGGGCCATTGGCGAGGTTGAAGGCAGCTGTCGTGTCGGTTGGCGTATCGCCGCCCGTTGCAGTGATGGACTGGTTCTCCAATACTGGGAGGTTCTGCGTGGAGGCGTGCCCGAAGATGGAGCCGAAGACGCCGATATCAAAGCTGCGTCCGTAGCCCGTACGGATAACCGTCGTGGGGCTCACCTGGTAGGCCACGCCGATGCGCGGGGCGTAGGTGTTGCTGGGACGCTGCTGGTTCATGTTGCTTTGGATACCACCAACGCCTGCAACCTGCAGGTAGCCGGTTTGCAGATTCATCAGGGAGCCGTTGCCGACGCCATTGACCGTTTCCGGGAAGTAGATCTCGTAGCGGAGCCCGTAGTTGACGGTCAGCTTGGTGGTGGCGCGCCAGGTGTCCTGGACATAGAAGTAGTCGCGCTTCTGGAACTCCTTCGC
>CAZZXY010000060.1:0-28114 GCA_964658105.1 Verrucomicrobia bacterium Tous-C9LFEB
CGTCGGCGGCCGAATGTTCCCGGTACTGTGTGTTCCGTTGCACAGCGAAGCAAATGCGGGTTGTAGGTTGTAGGTTCTAGGTGCAGGCATCTTCTGCAACCGACGTATCCGGCGCCGTATTTGCCTGTGGAGCGGCGAAGCTCAAGAAGATTGACTCGGCCAGGTCCGCAGCACAAGAGTCGGCAGCCACGCGTACTTACTTACAACTTAGAACCTACTTCGATCCCGGCGGCACTAGCCCGTTCATTCGCAGGTATTCCACCATCTGCCCGTAGTGATCATTGCCATGGGCCACGGCAAAGGCCGTGATGGTCGTCCGTGTGCTGAACCCGTCTACCGGCTTGATGGCAACGAACGCATTTGCGGGCGTGATGGTCGCCACGCACTTGTGCGCATACGCAAAGGAAGACGATAGCGCAGCGAGGATCTCGTCCTTGTCTTTCAGGCTTTCGATCGCCTTGACGTCACGGTCCGGTTTGACGCCACACCAGCCGGCAAAGAAGAAGTAGTTCGCCTCCGCCAGATGGGTGACCTGCCCGCCAAAGCTACGCACGCCGTCGAACTTCTCGGCTCCGCCCGGCGCAAACAGCGCGCTTGATGGCGCAAATCCGTATTTGTCCGCGGGCATGGTCTTGGCAACGGCTGTCACCTGGTACTCCAGCATGCCCAGCATGGTGTCCATCGCCTCGGCCGGTTTTTCTACCGTGCCCACCGGTGGCGCGGGCGGCGGTTCAGCCATTTGCGCGCTTAGCTGCCCACCACACACCATCATCATCATCGCTGCACCCAGCCAACACGCCGGTCCTCGCATCCTTCACCTCGTTGGTTGCCTCGTCTGAAGCGCACCCAGCCTAACAGACGTTCCGGCCCATTGCCGTAAGCTTAGGACATGCAGCGTATCTACCTCGACGCCAACGCGACAACACCCGTGCTGCCCGAGGTTCTCGCTGCGATGACGCCCTATTTCACGGAGCGCTTTGGCAATCCAAGCTCCGCGCACCAGGGTGGCCAGACCACGCGCGCCGCTGTGGAACGCGCCCGTACTGCCGTCGCCCAGCTTCTGAACTGCGCGGCGAAGGAGATCATCTTCACCTCCGGCGGAACGGAAGGCGACAATCTTGCGCTCACCGGCATTGTTCAGCCCTTTCTCGACGTGCGTGAGCCCGCCCACCTGATCACCTCCGCCATCGAGCATCACGCCGTTCTCCACGCCGCAGAGGCGCTTGAGCGGCGTGGGGTGGAGGTCACCTACCTCAAACCTGATTGCAACGGTGTGGTCTCCGCCGACGATCTCCAGGCGTCGCTCCGGCCGCACACGCGCCTGGTTTCGGTCATGCTCGCCAACAACGAAACCGGGGCGATACAGCCCATTGGCAAGCTCGCCCGCATCACCCGAACGCACGGCGCGGTCTTCCACACCGACGCCGTCCAGGGCGCCGGCAAGCTACCCCTCGATCTCTCGGGTGAGTTCAAGAATGTAGATCTGCTCACCATCTCCGGTCACAAGATGTACGCCCCCCAGGGCACGGGGCTGCTGTTCGTCCGCAAAGGCACATCGATCACGCCGCTCTTTCATGGCGGCCCGCATGAAAGGCAGCGCCGCGCGGGTACGGAGAACGTCCCCGGCATTGTAGGCCTGGGCATCGCCGCCGATTTGGCGCGCAGTTGGCTTGCCTCCGGTGGCCAGGGCCACATGAAGACGCTGCGCGACCGCCTGGAAGGTGGCCTGTTTGCCACGATCCCGGATGTCCACATCAACGCCGGCGAAGCCCCCCGCATGGGCAACACCACAAGCCTTCGCCTGGAAGGCATCGACGCCGAGCGCCTCCTCATCGCACTCGATCTGCAGGGGCTCTCGGCCAGCTTCGGCGCGGCCTGCCAGTCCGGGGCCACGGAGCCATCGCACGTTCTGATGGCGATGGGGCTGAGCTCCGCGCAGGCCCGGGGCAGCCTGCGCCTCTCCTGCTCGCGCCTCACCACCGAGGGGGAGATCGATCGCGCGCTGGAGATCATCCCCGCCGCGATTGTGCGTTTACGCTCCCTGAGCACGAACAGCGAAGCCGCCTCGGTGGGCGGCGTTGCTGTACTTTGAATCAGCTCATAAGTACCAGGGGATGTTGACGACGACGATTCTCTGATTGCCTCGCAGCAGAAGAAGCAGCTTCAGCAACTGCACGCGCTGGTTGTGCAGGAAGTTCTCCCACCAGTGGCGCACGACGAGCTCCGGCACCAGCACGGCCACCTTGCGCCCTGGGTTGTCGTCCTCGAGCTTGAGGATGTAGTCCATCAGCGGCCCCAGAATCGTGCGGAAGCTGCTGCTGACGCTTACCAGCTCGGGCTCGGCCATGCCATGCTCCCGGATCGGCTGCATAACCATGCGCTCCCAGATGTCTCGGTCCAGTGGCTCCGAGTCGCTCTCCACGTTGACGACCTTGACTTCCTTGCTCATCAGAAGCGCAAACCGGAGAGCCTTCTCGCTGATCTTGTCCCAGCGAGCTACGGGCACCACCACCAGGGGCTGTTCCAGGCCGGTGAGTCGCAGGGGCGAGGGATCCGCTGTCTCGATGTGCACCCGCGAATAATGCCGCTTGATGCTGTACATCAACAGGATCAGGAACGGCACCAGCAACGCCGTGACCCACGCGCCCGAGGTGAACTTGGCAAACAGGACCACCACTAGCGTGATGCCGGTAGCGACTGCGCCCAGTCCATTCAGGAACATCTTGACGTGTCGATGCGGCGCGTCAGGGGTCTTATGCCAGTGCTTCACCATGCCCGCCTGGCTCAGAGTGAAAGCCAGGAATGCGCCGATGGCATACAGCGGGATGAGGTGGTCCGTCACGCCATCGAACAGAATCAGGATCAGCGCGGTGAAGCCCGTCAGCGCGTAGATGCCGTGAGAAAACAGCAACCGGCGTCCACGCAGGATGAACACGTGAGGGAGATAGTCTCTCAGCGCAATCGCCCGTGCCATGCGCGGAAAGTCAGCAAACGCAGTATTCGCGCTGAAGCTCAGCGCCGCCAGCACACTGGCCATCGTGAAGTAGTAGAACCACCCACGCCCGAAAACGGCGGCCACCTGGATGGACAACACGCTCTGGTAGGCCGGATCGTTCGGCTCCATTGCCGTGATGTGGTATGCCTTCACCACATAAGACAGCCCGGCCAGCAGGAGGATCAGCACCGCGATAATCACGGTCAGCGCCTGGTTGGCCTTCTTGGACCGGGGCTCCTTGAAGGCTGTCGTGCCATTGGACACGGCTTCTACGCCGGTCATCGCCGCGCATCCGCTGGCAAAGGCCTTCAGCAACAGCCAGAAGGTGAGGTACTGCATCGTGGCGGGGATGGGTGGCGGTGGGGCGGACACAGGCACCGGGTGTCCGCCAGACGCCAAGGCGTGCCAGACACCCACAATCACCGTCGTCACGAGCGTGCCTACGAAAAGAAACGTAGGCAGCATGAAAGCAAAGCCTGATTCCTTGACGCCCCGCAAATTCACGACCACGATGATGGCCAGGATCAGGAGACAGAGCGCCAGCTGATGGGGATGGAAGCGCGGAAAGGCGCTCACCAGCGCCGTGACACCGGCCGATATCCCGACGGCAGCCGTCAGGATGTAGTCGATCATCAGGGCGGCGGCAGCTACAAGGCCAGCTCCATCCCCCAGGTTTTCACTGGCAACCGTAAACGAGCCACCCCCGTTCGGGTAGGCCTCGATGGTCTGCCGATAGCTGAAATACAAAATGACCAGCAAGGTCAGGATGGCGGCAAAGATCGGCAGCAGGTGTTGCTGCACGCCGATCACGCCCAGTGGGATCAGCAGGTACATCGCCTGCTCGGGCCCGTAAGCCGCACTGGTCAAACCGTCCAATCCAAAGATCGGGATGCCGGCTGCTACGCCAATGTGTTCGTGTTCGGCGTCGCTGGTTCTGAGAGGCTTCCCTAAAAGTATGTCAAAGAGAGACATGGTGTGCCAGTTGTCCTGGGCGCGCGGAGCGCACCGTGGAATATCCTACTCTGCTTTGTCAAAAACTTCTTGGAACTTCCCCAGTCTTCCCGCATCAGGTGAAACGCTTTAACTCAGATCCTGCTCCCCGCGGAAACCTTCTCGGAAAGCGCAAGCGACTCCCCCATCCGGTAACCTGCTCGCAACAAACCCAGCGGAACGACTGAAAAGGAACAACGAACAACGAAGACTGGCAACGAAGAACCAGCGATCAGGAGTCAACAACTAACCACCTCCGCTCCGCTGAATTCGTTCCTTGTTTTCCCGAAGTAGCCGCAGAAACGCCTCCAGCGCCGGCCCCACGTGCCGTGGATTCCACACTGCAGAAAGACCCAGAAACAACGTCTCCGGGGACAATCGGCAGAACGACAGGCCACGCGTCCGGAGATGCTTTACGCCCGAAGGCACCAGTGCCACTCCCTCGCCCGCCTCCACCAGCGTCAGGATGCCAGACCATGTGCTCGAGGCGTTCACGATGTCCGGGGTAAGCCCTTCGGCTGCAAACATGGACAGCACCGAGTCGAAAAGCAGCGAATTCGATCTCCGCTCCACCAGCACCAGCCGTTCCCTGGCGAGGTCCCGGACCGTGACGCGGCGCCCCGCGAGGGGGTGGTCGGAGCGCACGGCAGCCACCACGGGGTCGCGAAACAACAACTCCGAGTGCAGTATCCGCTGTGCTGCCGCCTCAGGCGGCCGCGTCAGGCCCACATCGATCCGGCCCTGCTCCAGCGCCTCCACCTGCTCAACGGCACTCATCTCCAGCAAGCTCAGCCGAATGCCGGGAGATCGCCGCCGGTATTCGCGAATCATGCGCGGGAAGAACCCGCCGGCGCCCCACAGAAAGAAGCCGATCGACAGCGTTCCCCATTCACCCCGCATCGAACTGCGTGCAATTTCGATCGCCCGATCGGCCGCTTCCAGAGTTTTTCGCGCTTCGACCAGAAACACCGTGCCCATAGCCGTCAGCCGGACCTGCCGTCCGGAACGGTCCAGTAGCGGCCCGCCCAGCTCCTCCTCCAGATCCGCGATCTGCTCGCTCAGCGAAGACTGCGCCACATGCAGCCGGCGCGCCGCCGCCGTGAAGCTGCCCGATTCGGCGACGGCGCTGAAGTATCGCAAGTGACGGAGTTCCATGGCTCATGCTATCGGTTTCGCCGATAGATCGTCACGGAACAAACGCTGATCGCGCCCGGCTCTTTTGCTATCTACTAGATGAGAAGTGTTCCTGCGCGCAGCGGGAACCGCTCGCGGAGACCTCCCTTCATGTGGATCGTTCGGCTGGCCCTCGACCGGCCTTATACCTTCATTGTTCTGGCGATCCTGATTCTGATCGCAGCGCCGGTCGTGATCCTGCGCACGCCGACCGACATCTTCCCCTCGATCAACATCCCTGTTGTCTCCATCGCGTGGCAGTACACGGGACTGAGCCCGGAAGAGTTGGAAGGACGTCTCACGACGCCCTATGAAAAGGCGCTCACCACACTGGTCGACAACATTGAACACGTGGAGTCCACCACGCTCAATGGACAGGCCATCATCAAGGTTTACCTGCAGCAGGGGGCCTCGCTTGATTCCGCCAACGCACAGGTGTCGGCAGCCTCCGAGTATCTGCTGCGGCAGTTGCCGCCGGGCATTCTGCCGCCCCAGATCATCAACTTCTCCGCCTCCTCCGTGCCCATTCTGCAACTCGGCCTCTCCGGTGAAGGGCTGACCGAAGAGCAACTGAACGATTACGGCAGCAACTTCATCCGCCCGACACTGACCACAATCAACGGCGCCGTGTTGCCCAACGTTTATGGCGGCAAGCAGCGTTCCGTGATGGTCTATATCGACCCCCGGCGGATGCAGGCCAAGCACCTGTCCCCGGTAGACGTCATCAATGCTCTCGCCTCGCAGAACGTCGTCGAGCCTGGCGGCACCGCCAAGATTGGCACAGCCGAGTACGATGTTCGGCTGAACAGCACCCCCAGCACCATCGAGGGTCTAGCGAACCTTCCTATCCGCCAGGTCAACGGTGCCACGGTCTACATGCGCGATGTGGCCTCGGTCACGGACGGCTCCATCCCGCAGACCAACGTCGTTCGTCAGGACGGCCGGCGCGGTGTCCTGCTCACCATCCTGAAATCCGGCTCCGCCTCGACGCTCGACGTCGTCAAAGGCGTCCTCGGCCTGCTGCCCCGCGTCAAAGCCGGCCTGCCCTCCAACCTGAAGATCACCCCCATCGGCAACCAGGCCATCTTCGTTCGAGGCTCCGTGAACGGCGTCGTTCGCGAGGCCGTCATCGCCGCTACCCTTACCGGGCTGATGATCCTGCTCTTTCTCGGTTCGTGGCGCTCGACGCTGATCATCGCGGTCTCCATCCCGCTCTCGATTCTGACCTCAATCATTCTGCTCAGCCTGCTCGGCGAGACGATCAACATCATGACGCTCGGCGGTCTCGCGCTGGCCGTCGGCATCCTCGTCGACGACGCCACCGTCACCATCGAAAATATCGAGCGCTACCTCGAAGAGGGGCATCCGCTCCGCGAGGCCATTCTCGAGGGCGCCGCACAGATCTCCGTGCCCGCACTCGTCTCTACGCTCTGCATCTGCATCGTCTTTCTGCCGATGTTCTTTCTCGCCGGCGTGGCTCGCTACCTCTTCGTTCCCCTGGCCGAGGCCGTGGTCTTCGCCATGCTCGCCTCCTACGTGCTCTCCCGCACGCTGGTGCCCACGCTCGCCATGTACCTGCTCAAGGCCCACGATCATCACGCCGTGCCTTCGCAAAACCCGCTAGGTCGCTTTCAGCGCGCGTTTGAGCGCGGCTTCGAGCGCATCCGTTCCAGCTACGAGGGCCTGCTCGTCCGGCTCGTTGCCGCCCGCAAGCTCTTTGTGCCCGTCTTCGTCGCCTGCTGCTTTCTGGCTATGCTGCTTCTGCCCTTCCTCGGCCAGAACTTCTTCCCGGCCACCGACAACGGCACCTTCATCCTCCACGTCCGCGCCAAGACCGGCACCCGCATCGAGGAGACAGCCAAGCTCTGCGACGAAGTCGAGAACTCCATCCGCAAGGTTGTCCCCGCCACCCAGATGGACAACATCCTCGACAATATCGGCCTGCCCTACTCCACGCTGAACACCCAGCACGCCACCAGCGGCCTCTTCGGCGCCAGCGACGGTGACATCATGGTCTCCCTCAAGGAAGACCACAGCCCGACAGCCAACTATGTCGCCGAACTCCGCCGCCGCCTCCCCCGCGAGTTCCCCGGCAACACCTTCTACTTCCTCCCGTCCGACATCGTGACGCAGATCCTCAACTTCGGCCTCCCTGCCCCCATCGATGTCTCCATCGACGGCCCCAACGACGCCGGCAATCGCCAGGTCGCCACCGCGATGCTCAACGACCTGCGCAACGTCCCCGGCCTCGTGGACGTGCGCCTCCAGGAGCCCAACGACTACCCCGTGCTGAACCTCACGGTCGACCGGACGAAGGCACAGCAGGGCGGCTATACCGAGCGGGACATCGGCACCTCGGTACTCAACATCCTCTCCGGCTCCACCCAGCTCTCGCCGCAGTTCTTCCTCAACACCAAGAACGGCGTGGTCTACAACATCGTCGCGATGACCCCGCAGTACAAGGTCGACTCGCTGCAGGCGTTGCAGAACATTCCTGTCACCGCGCCCGGCACTAACCCCGCCCTGCCCGGCACGCCCGCGCAGCAGGAGATCCTGGCCGACGTTGCGGCGATCTCCCGCTCCTCCGAACTGCCCGTCGTGCAGCACTACAACATCCGCCGCACGCTGGACATCTACGCCAATACCCAGGGCCGTGATCTGGGCGCCACCGCCCGCGATGTGGAACGTATCGTTGACCACTATCGCCCACAGCTCACCAAGGGCAACTTCGTCGGCGTGCGTGGGCAGGTGAACACGATGCGCTCGTCCTACACCGGCCTGCTCTTTGGCCTGCTCTTCTCGATTGTCCTCGTCTACCTGCTGATCGTGGTCAACTTCCAGTCCTGGCTTGACCCCTTCATCATCATCACGGCCCTCCCCGCGGCCCTCGCCGGCATTGTGCTCTTCCTGTTCTTCACGGGCACCACGCTCAGCGTTCCCGCCCTGATGGGCTCGATCATGTGCATGGGCGTGGCCACGGCGAACTCCATCCTCGTCGTCAGCTTTGCCAAGGATCGGCTCAGCGACACCGGGGACGCCATCCAGGCCGCGGTCGAAGCCGGAGCCACGCGCTTCCGCCCCGTCATGATGACGGCGCTCGCCATGATCATCGGCATGATCCCCATGGCCCTGGGCGCGGGCGAAGGCGGCGAGCAGAACGCCCCGCTCGGCCGCGCCGTCATCGGCGGCCTGCTCTGCGCCACAGTGGCCACCCTGGTCTTCGTGCCGACCGTGTTCGCGCTCTTCCACGGCCGTCGCGGCGCGTCACCGGAGCTGCCGATAGGCGTCGCACCCACACCCGTCGCGGAGCACGCGATTGCCTAGCTCCCCTCTGCTCCTCGCTGCATCAGCCCCGACCGGCAGCCCGGCCTTCCATGCTCGCGCTTTCCCGTCGCCCTTGCCTTTGAGAGAAAACGTATGCCAGTAGACACCAACACGGAAATCACCACGCCCGGCACCGAACGGCGTGACAGCTTCTCGGGCGCGCACAACCCATCGCACCCGGACCCAGGGCACGCCCTCCCTGCGCCGCGGCGTGGTAACCGCGGCGCATGGTTGCTGCTCCTGATCCTTGCCGTGGTCCTGGCTGTCGGGATCGCCATCGGCATCCTGTCCCGCGCGCGCACCGAACACACGCTCATCGACACAACTCGCCAGGACGCGGTCCTGTCCGTGAACACTACTCACCCCACGGTGACAGGGACCGCGAGCGAGATCGCCCTCCCCGGCAACACCCAGGCCTTCAACGACACGCCGATCTACGCCCGCACGTCGGGCTATCTGACCAAGTGGTTTTTCGATATCGGCGCCCATGTCCGCAAGGGTCAATTGATGGCCGTGATCGAAACTCCCGAGGTCGATCAGCAACTCCAAGTCGCCCAGGCCAACGTCAAATCCGCCCAGGCCGACCTCAATCTCGCCAACAGCACCTCCGAGCGCTATCAGAATCTCCTGAAGCAGGACTCCGTCTCACGGCAGGAAACCGACGTGGCCGTCTCCGGCGCTGCCGCCCGTCTCGCCGCGCTCGAAGCTGCTCAGGCCAACGTTCGCCGCCTCGGCGAGCTTCAGTCCTTTGAGCGTGTCTACGCTCCCTTCGACGGTGTTGTTACTGCCCGCAACACCGACATCGGCGCCTTGATCGACGCAGGCGGCGGTAGTTCGCAGCCCCGCGACCTGTTCCGCATCGCTGCGATCGATCGTCTTCGCGTGTTCGTGCCGGTTCCTGAGGTCTACGCGCCGGCCATCCACGACGGGTCCACAGCAACGTTAACCGTGGACGAATACCCGGGCCAGGCCTTCATCGGCACTGTCGCGCGCAACTCGTCGGCCATTGATCAGAACTCTCGCACCTTGAATGTCGAGGTCGATGTGCCCAACGCCGACCACAAGCTTTTGCCCGGCGCTTACGCCTTTGTGCACTTCAAGCTACCCCAGGCGGCGCAGCGACTCTCCGTGCCCGCCAATACCCTGATCTTCCGCGCCCAGGGCACGCAGGTGGGCCTGGTGCGAAACGGCCGTGTACATCTGCAGAACGTCACCATCGGTGCTGACAATGGAAGCACCCTGGAAATCGCCTCCGGTCTGACAGGATTGGACAACGTCATCGTGAATCCAGCCGACTCGCTCGCCGAAGGTCAATCCGTTCGCCTCGCGGACGCCGCGAACGACTCAGGGGGCGAGTCTTCGAACGCTGGAGGCCACCAGTGAAGACACCCCATACCTCGCCTCCGTCCGCTTCCTTGTCATCTCCCGAACGGGAAACCTGCCTGCTCTCCCAACTTCGAAGGCTGATCCGCACCTCCGCCTTCCCTGCGCTGGCCGTCCTCACCCTTGTCACCGGATGCAAAGTCGGCCCCAAGTACGTGGTGCCAACTGCGCCCGTGCCGCCCGCTTACAAAGAACTCGGCCCGAATGCGTTCAAAGAAGGCGAAAACACCAACTGGTCGCAGGCCAGGCCCGTCGACAGCATTCCGCGCGGCACGTGGTGGACCCTCTTCAACGACAACGAGCTAAACACCCTCGAACCGCAGGTCGAGCAGGCCAACCAAACAATCCGTCAGGCCGACGCCAATCTCCGTGCCTCACGAGCCCAGATCGTCGTGCGTAAGGCGGACCGCTACCCGACGATCGGCGTCAATCCCTACAACACGACCCAGCAATACTCGCCAAATAACCCCTACTTCAACCCCGCGCAGCCGGTCTCCAGCTCACAAACGCTGCAGTTTCCTGTGCAGTTCAGCTACGAGGTCGACCTGTGGGGTCAGGTGCGCCGCAACATCGCCGCAGGCGTGGAAGAGTCCCAGGCTACAGCCGCCGACCGTGTCAACATTCTCCTTTCCCTGCAAACTGAACTGGCCGTCGACTACTTTGAAGTCCGCATCGCGGACGCCCAGCAGAAGCTGCTCAACGACACCGTCGCCCAGTACCAGGAAGCGCTGCGCATCACCACTAACCGTTATCTCGGCGGTGTGGCGATCAAAGCCGACGTAACGCAGGCGCAGACGCAACTCGAGTCTGCCCGCGTGGCCGCGTCTGACGAAGCCATCGCCCGCGCGCAATTTGAACACGCGATCGCGACGCTGATCGGGAAGTCGCCTGCCGAGCTCACCATCCCGTTCTCGCCTCTGCCCGTCAATACGCAGCCACCTCTCATTCCCACCGGGCTGCCCTCTCAACTGCTCGAACGCCGTCCCGACATCGCGGCCGCCGAACGGCGCGCACAGGAGGGCAACGAGGCCATCGGCATCGCCCAGTCCGCCTACTACCCGTCCATCATTCTCGGCGCCAGCGCCGGCTTTCAAAGTAGCGCCACGCTTCAGTCCGTGTTCAGCCCTGCCAGTGTCGTGTACTCACTGGGCCCTGGTCTCGCCTACACCTTCTTCGAAGGTGGCCGTCGCCGCGGCGTGAAAGAGCAGGCGCTCGCCCAGTTCGATCGCAACGCGGCCAACTACAAGCAGACCGTGATTACCGCCTTCCAGCAGACCGAGGACAACCTCGTCGCCCTCCGTGTCCTGTCCGATGAAGCCGTGCAACAGCGTGCCGCGACAGACGCTGCCCTGGAATCGCAGCGCATCTTCAACAACCGCTACGTCGGCGGCGTTGACACCTTCCTGCAAGTGATCACCGCACAAACCAGCGCACTGGGTGCCGAGCGCAACGACATCGACATCCTGCGCCGTCGCATGGCCGCCACCGTCAACCTGGTGAAAGCGCTGGGTGGCGGATGGGATCGCACGCAACTGCCGCCGTCCTAGTGGGCAGTTGACCCATGGCTACAGAGCACACGGAAGGCCGGCATTTGCCCCGCCTTCCGTGCGTCGGTCTAGGCCTGATCCCGCCCTTGAAATTGCCTCAAGCCGATGAAGCACAGCAGACCCGTCGCAAACAACGCCAACGCTGCCGGCTCCGGGGTCACGCTTGTGGACACACCCGTGAGAACGAAGTCGTCATCGTTGTAGTTCAGGTCGGAGTTCGCCTTCGTCAGGTCTTCCATGCCGACAAAGGTCCCCGCCGGAACGGAGACACCATTCACCGTTCCGCCGGAGTAGGAGGTGATGTACGCGTGGTTGATCCCGTCTGCGCTATCGCTCGCCACGTTAGAGAAGAGCCCGTCGGGCGAAAGGATAAAGAAGAGCAACTCATCGCCGGCACGGATCTGTCCCGCACTGGCACCCACCGTAAGCTCTGTCCCCGGTGTGGTGGTCTTGTTGTCGAGGATCTTGCCGCTGTTCCAGCCGGTCTGTACGTCATACACCCCGACCTGGTCCTCGTACCCGGCGGTACTGCCCATGTAGTACACGTTGATGCCGTTCGAGCTGGCAAAGACCATGGTTTGCGGCGCGATCGTTCCCGGATGAGGATAAGGGATCTGATCGGCGAGTGCTGGCAAGGTGGACGCTGCAAGCAGCGTAGAAAGAAGCGAAAGTTTGGTGCGAGTCAATGTGCATCTCCGATAAGTAACTCGCCACGCAGCGCCTCTGCGACGCCCTCTCTACTTGGAAGGTCTGACCCTGAGCGGCAACTCGAGCATACGAAAAAGAACCTACGGCAAAATAAGTCTTCGGTAACAGTGCGAGGATCAGACGTGGGATGCGCCCCGAAATTCTGACCAGAGGCAGGCAGATCGCGTCGTTCGATCACACAACGGTTCTCCAAACCCGCAAGAGTGTCCTAACCTGAAGCAGCATGTCCCTTTCACGCAGAGGATTCGTCGGCTTGAGCGCGGGAGCCGCGGCACACGTTTCCCTCGGTGCCCAGACCTCTGCCGCCCGTGCGAACGTCGCTGAGCTCGATCGTGCGGGCATTCTTGCGCAGGCAAAAGCCGCTCTCGTCCTTCCGGTCCAGCCTCCACCGTCTACGAGCTTCCACACCGAGCTGGAACCCAATACAACCACTGCCGGTGGGATCTCGCAGGCCCATCTCCTGCGCACCGATGCGCTTGCCTTGCAAACCTTTTCCGCGACCGTGGCCGCGCTCTCTGCCGGCTTTCTCGTCACCCATGACGCCGCCTACGCGCAACGAGCCATCGACCACCTGAAGCCATGGCTTCTTGTGCCGGGTACGCGCCTGAAGCCCGACTTCGATCAGGCCGGTTGCGCCTCCGGTTCACCTGTCGGAACCCCGGCGGGTGTCGTTGATCTGGTGCCGCTCGCCGAAGTGGCCCGCGCCTTGAGCTTTCTCACCGACGTGCTAACCGAGAACGATCTCGCGACAGCGCAAAGCTGGTTCACGGAAACGAGCCACTGGTTGCAAGGCAACCGGCAAGCCTTTATTGCACGTGAGTCAAAGGATCATCGAGCCTCCGCTCACCTGCTTGTTACGGCGGCCATCGCTCGCTTTCTTCGCGATGAAAACACCCTGGAAGACGCCCGCAAGCGCTTCCGTGGGCACACCCTGCGGAACCAGATCCGCACCGACGGCGTCTTTCCCCAGGAGGTCGCTACCCCGAACCCCTATCGCAACACCCTGTTTAACTTTGACCTGCTGGGCGGCGCCTGCCAGCTACTCAGCTCCCAGTTTGACCTGCTCTGGGACTACGAACTGATCGACGGCGTCGGCCTGCGGATCGTTGCGGCCTACCTGTACCCCGTGATCTCGCATCCGGAGCGATGGGGCTTTCCGGCCGATCTGCACTTCTTCCGCGACCTGCCGGGTCGACGCCCCGCCCTGCTCTTCAGCGGACGGGCCTACAACCGTGCCGAATACGTCGAATGCTGGCAAACCCTGCCCGTCAACCCGCCGGCCACTATCGCGGAAAGCTTCCCCATCCGCCAGCCGGCCCTATGGACCGCCCGCGCTCCCCACGGCTTCTAGACGCGCCGGTACCCGGTGACGATCAGGCGGAAGGATCAGCTTCGCTTCGGACGATGGCTGCAGGCGAACAGAGCGGGCGACCTTCGCCGTTCTGCTATCGTGCTGCCATGCTCGCAACGCTTCTTAGCCCATCGTCATGCGGACATGCTTCCTTGGCGGACGCTGCTCTATGGTTCGTTCTAGGGGGCCTTGTGACCGAGAGTATTCGCCGCCTGGGCAGGACTCTTCGGAAGTAAGTAGGTTGGACGGGCGGTCACTGCCTCTGGCTGGAGAGGCGGTATGCTCTTAGTCGATCGAGATCTTGCGTAGCAGCCGGAAGTCGCTCAGCATCTTGCCAGTTCCCAGCACCACAGAAGCAAGCGGATCATCGGCAATGGACACCGGCAACCCCGTCTCTTCACGAATGCGCTTGTCCAGGTTCTTGATCAGCGCACCGCCCCCGGTCAGCACAATGCCCCGATCCGAAATGTCTGCGGACAGTTCCGGCGGCGTACGCTCCAGCGCCACGCGAATCGCATTCATAATCGTCGCAATGGACTCGCTGAGCGCCTCGCGGATCTCCGAGTCCTCGATGGTGATCGTCTTCGGCACACCCTCGATCAGGTTGCGGCCCTTGATCTCCATGGTGAGCGGCTTGTCGAGGGGAAATGCCGAGCCGAGCTCCATCTTCACCTGCTCGGCCGTCCGTTCGCCGATCAGCAGGTTGTACTTGCGCTTCAGGTAGGTCTGCACGGCATCGTCCATCTGGTTGCCGGCCATCCGCACCGACCGCGAGTACACAATGCCGGCCAGCGAGATTACCGCGATATCCGTCGTCCCGCCGCCGATGTCGACGACCATGTTGCCGCCCGGCTCCGTAATCGGCAGCCCCGCGCCGATCGCAGCCACCATCGCCTGCTCCACCAGATGCACTTCGGACGCCTTGGCACGGTAGGCCGAGTCCATGACGGCGCGCTTCTCCACCTGCGTGATTTCGCTGGGGACGCCGATGACGATGCGGGGGTGCACCATCATCTTGCGGTTGTGCGCCTTCTGAATGAAGTAGTTCAACATCTTCTCGGTGTGCTTGAAGTCAGCGATCACACCGTCTTTCATCGGCTTAATGGCAATGATGTTGCCGGGCGTGCGGCCAAGCATCTCCTTGGCTTCCTTGCCCACCGCTTCCACCTCGTTCGTCACGCGGTTCACGGCGATGATCGAGGGTTCATTGACAATGATTCCCTTGCCCGCCGCATACACGAGCGTGTTGGCCGTGCCGAGGTCGATCGCCAGATCGCTGCTGAACAGCGAAAAGATCGAGCGCATGTTGCTGACGCGGCCTGTGCGCGTCCCGAAGTTCTTGGAGGACATGAAGCTGATGGTACCCACCGGAAAAGGAGTCGCCTCCATTGTACGGCCTTCAAATCCAGCGATGCGAGCAACGCGCAATCCCACCTCTGCACCAGTCCAATCCCCGGAGGGACAGGTACAATCGCCGTTGAGGACCTGTAATGCTGATTGGTGTACCCAAGGAAGTGAAGGATCATGAGAGCCGTGTCGCCATCACGCCTGCCGGCGTAAAAGCGCTCACCGAGGCCGGTCACAAGGTGCTCGTGGAGCATGACGCGGGCGCACTCTCTTCCTTTTCCGACGATGAGTACCAGGCGGTCGGCGCCGAGATCGTCGGCGAGGCCTACAACGTCTGGCGCAACGCCGAGATGGTATGCAAGGTCAAAGAGCCCACGAAGGCGGAGTACTACCACTTCCGCGAGGGTCTCACCCTCTTCACTTATCTCCATCTCGCGCCCCTGACCGAGCTCACCGATTCCCTGCTCGACAAGAAGGTCACGGGCATCGCGTACGAGACCGTGCGCGACCGGTTTGGCTCGCTGCCTCTGCTCACGCCCATGTCTGAGGTTGCCGGTCGACTTTCCGTCCAGGTGGGTGCTACGTACCTCCAGAAAGAACACGGCGGCCGCGGCGTTCTGCTTGGCGGCGTCCCTGGCACCCTGCCCGGCAACGTGTGCATTATCGGCGGCGGCATTGTCGGCACCAACGCGGCCAAGATGGCGCTCGGCCTTGGTGCCAAGGTCACCATGATTGACCTCAACCTGAACCGCCTTCGCGAACTCGACGACATCTTTGGCGGCCGGGTGTTCACGCTCGCCTCCAACAGCTACAACGTTGAGCGTGCCGTGTCCGAGGCCGACCTGGTTATCGGCGGCGTCCTCATCCCCGGGCACGCGGCTCCCAAGCTCGTCACGCGCGGCATGGTCAGCAAAATGAAGAAGGGTGCCGTGATCGTCGATGTCGCTATCGACCAGGGCGGCTGCATCGAGACCGCTCATCCGACAACACACTCCGACCCTAGTTACGAGGTCGACGGGGTCGTGCATTACTGCGTCACCAACATGCCTGCAGCCGTGCCCAACACCAGCACCCTTGCGTTGACCAATGCCACGTTCCCCTATGTACTCAGGCTCGCCAACGTGGGTGCCAAGGCTGCCATCGCTGCTGACCCCGGCATTGCCGAGGGCGTGAACACCATTGATGGCAAGCTCACCTACCGGGCGGTAGCCGAGAGCCAGAGCCGCGAATACACCTCCATCAGCAGCCTGCTTTAGACCGCAAACAGAGGCGAATCTTCCAGATCGGCCTCTGATGGGCTTGATCGAGGCCGCCTCCTGCTCCATGGAATCCGGGTGACGAGCCGCCTCGTTTCAGGCGTACACTCCCTCTCATGGGCAGCGAAAAGAGCCGTCGCGCTTGGGTCATCGGCCTCGGTGTTTGCCTTCTGGTACTGTTCCTGCTGCTGGGAACCCTGAACGCCTTCAACAAGCCACTGCTTGATCCCGAATCGCCCGTGGAGACCCTGGTCTTCCTGGCGCTATCGATCGTCGCCTTCCTTCTCTTTGTTGGCGTTCTCGTGGTTCTTGTACGCAATCTGCTCAAGCTTTACGCCGATCAGCGCAGCCGCGTTCTCGGCACCCGGCTGCGGACGCGCATGCTGTGGGGTGCGGTGCTGGTCTCGCTCGTTCCGCTGGCCTTTATGTTCGCGTTCAGCTACCTGCTGATGAACCGGGCCGTGGACCGGTGGTTTTCGCAACCTGTCACCGAGATGCGCAATGAAGCGGACGGCATGCTGAATGCGCTGAAGCGCTATGCGAACACCAATGCGCGCTCCGAAGCCGACACGCTTGCCGTGGAACTCGCGGATGCGGCTCCTTTTCGCAAGGCGAACGAGTCCCGAACGGCAAGCCCTGACCTCCCGGCGGTTCGCCGCATCCTGCAAGCGCATGACCTGACGCTGCAGGGCGGATTCGTCATCATCTACCGAGACAACACGGCCATTGCGGCGTACCACCTGCCAGGCGCGGCAACGCCTTCGTTGAACCCACAAGCGGGTACTGAGGTCGCTTCCCCCAGCTTCGCCCACGACATGCTCGAGCTCGCGCAGAGCAGCGACGGCTCCCTGTTGCACATGGGGGACATCGATTACGGTTTGGCCACAGCGGGCCTGCGTAACGGGGGCATCGTTGTCGTTGGCCTGCCCTTTCCACAGGACGTTGCGTTGATGAATGCGCGTCTCAATGAAGCTGCAAAGACCTACTGGGTTGTCTTCCGGGAGCGCCGCCAGGTGCGGTCTCTCTACACCGGCCTGCTCTCGCTGATCACGCTCCTTGCGCTGTTTGCCTGCTGCTGGCTGGCGCTCAACACCGCCAAACAGGTCACCCGCCCTGTCGAGTCGCTTGCCGAAGCGATGGAGGCCATTGCTGCGGGCAACTATGCGCGCCGCGTTGAGCAATCGGCCACCGAAGAGCTCGGGGAGCTTGTAGACAGCTTCAACGGCATGGCAGCCGACCTGGAACAGGCCCGCTCCACCGCCGAGGCCTCGACCGCACAACTCAGCGAGCTGAACGTCGCACTGGGCCGGCGCACCGCCGAACTGGAAACCATCATCGAGACTATTCCGACAGGCGTGGTCACGCTCTCACCTGATCATCGTATCGTGCTCGTGAACCGCGCTTTTTCCGAGATGCTGGATCCTGGGGGCGAACGATCGTTCATCGGTTCCACCATGGACCAGCTGCTTTCGCATGACGCGATTGAGGTGCTGGATCGCCTCATGCAGCGGAGTCATCGCATGGGTTCCGCGTCCGCCGAGTTACAGGTCTCCTCGCCGAATCGCACGGTGCATGTGTCTGCTGTTGTCGCACTCCTGGAGATCGGCCCCACCCGCGATCACCTGGGCTATGTTGTCTCGTTCGAGGACGTTTCAGAGATTCTTCGCGCGCAGAAACAGAGCACATGGAAGGAGGTCGCGCGACGTGTGGCGCATGAAATCAAGAACCCGCTCACGCCCATTTCACTCAATGCCGAGCTCATTCGCCGCCACATTGATCGACTCGAGCCCGTCCTCGCCGAGCACGGCATCGAGTCACGCTCACCGGCGGTGATCCAGCGGTCTACCGACGTGATCGGTGCATCGGTTGAAACCATGCGGTCGCTGGTCGATCAGTTCTCCACGCTGGCCGAGTTCCCCTCCGCACAGCCGCGGCCGGCAGACCTCAACACCATCGTTGATAACGCACTCGCTTTGTTTACCGGTCGCCTTGGCTCCGTCCGTGTTCGTCGTCGGCTTGCTCCCGATCTGCCCCTGGTGCTCGCGGACCCTGAGAGCATGAAGCGCGCCATCACGAATCTGATCGACAACGCGGCGGAGGCCATGCATGACAGTCTCCTGCGAGAGCTGAGCGTGTCCACGCGTGCAATGGAAAGTGGCAATATGGAACTCACGGTGTCCGACACTGGCCCCGGCCTCACCGACGACATGCGCGAGCGCCTCTTTCTGCCTTATTTCTCCACGAAGCAGCGTGGTACCGGGCTTGGTCTCGCCATTGCCGCCAAGATCGTGCAGGAGCACGGCGGATCGATCCGCGCCGAGAAGAATCAGCCCGTAGGTGCGCGCTTCATCGTCGAGCTGAGGCCCGTTGCGCCGCCCGAGATCGAGGCGCAAGCGGAGCCCAGGGCACAATCCGAAATCGGGCAACAACCCGGAAACGAAGTACAGGCTGAGTCGACGGAGGCGGCAGCCGCGCGCAATGGGGTGCTCGCGTGACACATATCCTCATCGTCGACGATGAAGTCGACATCCGAGAGTCCCTCGAGGCCATCCTTCGCGAGGAGAACTACGCCGTGACTACCGCGGGAACAGCCCGCGAGGCGCTCAATCTTGCGCGTGATACGGATTATGCCGCTGTTCTGCTGGACATCTGGCTTCCCGATGGGGACGGCCTGGATGTGCTGACGGAGATCCGTGGGCCGCAGGCCGAGCCCCGCGCGAACGCCCCGGAGGTGATCATGATCTCCGGCCACGGCACCATCGAAGCCGCGGTGCGCGCCACCAAGCTGGGCGCCTTTGACTTCCTCGAAAAGCCACTGTCGCTGGAGCGCACGCTGCTGGTCCTGCGCAATGCGGTGCAGGCACACACACTGCGGGAAGACAATCAGGAGTTTGCCCGTCAGCTTGCCACGGCCGGCTCCGTCACGGGTGAGTCTGTTCCCATGAAGGCTTTGCGGCAGCAAATCAAGCTCATGGCGCCCACCAATGGGCGTGTGCTGATCTTCGGCGAATCCGGCACCGGCAAGGAGCGCATCGCCCGCCTGATCCACGCCGAATCGGAACGTAACGAGCGGCCCTTTGTTGAGCTGAACTGCGCCGCAATCCCGGAAGACTTCATCGAGACGGAACTCTTCGGCTATAGGCATGGCGCAGGCCCGGGTGGCCCCAACCAGCCTACCGAAAAGCGCGGCACCTTTGAGCGTGCCGACGGGGGCACCCTCTTCCTGGATGAGGTCGGCGACATGAGTCTGAAGACGCAGGCCAAGGTGCTTCGGGCTCTGGATGAACAACGCTTCTCGCCCGTCGGGGCCTCCAAGCCCATCCACGTGGACACGCGGGTGATCGCAGCGACCAACAAGGACCTTGAGGAGGAGATCGCCCGTGGCAACTTTCGCGAGGACCTGTTCTATCGCCTTAACGTAATCCCTTTTGCGGTTCCGCCACTGCGTGAACGGAAGGAAGATGTCCCGTCGCTGGTCCGCGAGTTCTTCTCGGAATTCGGCCAGCAGTACGGCCGTCCTCGTGTTGAAATCACGGAATCCGCGCTCATACAGCTGCGCAACTACAGCTGGCCGGGCAATGTGCGCGAGCTCCGCAACGTGGTGGAGCGCGTGCTCATCCTGAATCCCAAGACAACGCGTATCGAGGTCAAACACCTGCCGGTGCTTGTGCAGCGCACGGATGGGCGGAACGGACGGGATGCAAACGGACGTGAGGAGTTCACCACGCTCCATCAGGCCCGCGAAGCCTATGAGCGCGACTACATCCTCAAGGAGCTCGACCGCAGCCACGGTAATATCACGCGAGCTGCAGAGTCGCTGGGGCTGGAGCGGTCCCACCTGTATCGCAAGATGAAGGCGCTTGGAATCCAGCTCACAGAGTAGCGGGCAGCGTCGCCTGGTGCTCCCAACGTACCTCCCATCGTTCTTAGGAAAACGTTTGTTCAGGCCTTTTGACGACATCATGGGCTCTCCTGCCGAGCGTCGATGCCCTGTGATAGCATCCCCGCGCTTCACCAATCCTTCTCCAAGGGACTACGAATGCGAATCTCAACAACAGAGCAGCTCGGATTCAAAGCTCATTCCACGCTGCCATCCGGCAGGTTGCGCTCGGTTCTCAAAGCAAGTGCGATGGCTTTCTTTCTTCTCGCCGCCTCCGGCATCGCAAGGCAGGCCTCAGCGCAGACCTGGACCCTGCAATGGAGTGACGAGTTCAATGCAGCTTCCGGGACCTATCCAAGCTCAGCCAACTGGACCTACGACACCGGCAACAGCGGCTTCGGCAACCCTGAAATCGAGACCTATTGCACGCCGGGCTCCAACACCGCGCCCTGCGTTGCCAGCCAGCCTAACGCCTATCAGGACGGCAACGGCAACCTCGTCATCAAGGCCATTCGCAACGCGGGTGGACAATGGACCTCGGCACGCCTGAAGACGCAGGGGCTGAAGCAGTTCACGTACGGCCGCATCGAGGCACGCATGAAGCTCCCGGTTGGCGATGGCTTCTGGCCGGCGTTCTGGATGCTGGGAGCGAACATCAACACCGTCTCATGGCCGCAGTGCGGTGAGCAGGACATCATCGAATGGGTGCAGTCCTACACGCCGACCAAGACTTCCTCCACCACACACGGTCCCGGCTACTCGGGCGGCAGCGGGATTGGCAGTCAGTTTGTGTTTCCAAATGGCGGCCGCATCGACGACGGCAACTACCATGTTTACGGCGTGATCTGGGGACCCAACTCCATTCAGTACTACCGCGACAGCCCCTCAAACATCTTTCTCACGACCACATCCTCCACCATCCCGAAGGGCGATCAGTGGGTCTTCAACAACCCGTTCTTCCTTCTGCTGAACCTGGCGATTGGCAGCGGCGGCTTCCCGGGCGCGACAGATGGCAGCACGCCATCCTCGGCAACCATGCTGGTGGACTACGTTCGCGTCTACTCCTCCTCGACAACCAAGAGCCTGAACGGCACACACACGCTGACGCCGCAGAACGCGACAGGGCTGCGTCTGGACGATCAGAGCGCTGACACGGCCAGTGGCAATCCCATCGATGTGTATACGGCCAACGGCACAGGCGCACAGGCCTGGTCCATGTCCAGCACCAATGTGTCTCCGGCTGGCTACTACAACCTGGCGACCGAGGGAGCGAACTGCCTCACCGCCTCGGGAACTGCCAATGGCGCGGCGGTCACGCTGACGCCCTGCAACGGATCCTCCGCGCAGGCATGGAACGCTGTCTCGACCGGCAGCACGTATGAGTTCACGCCGGCAAACAACCCAAGCAACTGCCTGGATGTGCGCTCCAACGGGACGGCCTCGGGAACGTTGGTACAGGTGTGGAGCTGTAATGCCGGCGCAAACGAAGAATGGGCGGTGAACTAGCACGCAGCCATCCGTACACGGGCCGCGGCTTCGTCCAAGGCCTGTGTCTCGTCGCATATCGCAACCGTGGCATACTGTCCCCATCCATGCCCAAGCTCACCTCGCGGCTTAGCCCCTGCTCTCTTGTTCTCTGCGCGTCCTCTCTCTTTCTTGCGCAACCTGTGCTGAGCCAGAGCCCCGCGCCGACCATTCAGGCCGAATTCCCTGCCCTCGTAGACACCTACAAGGACCTCCACGCACACCCCGAGCTCTCGCACAACGAGGCGCGCACCTCCGCGATCCTCGCCAAGGCGCTTCGTGCCGACGGCTACACCGTTACCGAGCACGTCGGCCGCTACCCTGATGGCTCGCAGGCCTTCGGTGTTGTAGGCATCCTCAAGAACGGCCCCGGTCCAACGCTGCTTGTGCGCGCTGATATGGATGCGCTGCCCATCGTTGAGGAAACCGGCGTTCCCTACGCCAGCAAGGTCACCACGAAGAACAAGTCCGGCCAGGATGTCGGCGTTATGCACGCCTGCGGCCATGACGTGCACACCACCGTGATGATTGGCACGGCCCACGCGCTCGCTGCTTCCAAAGGGCAATGGCACGGCACCCTGATGCTGGTCGGCCAGCCCTCCGAGGAGACCATCGATGGCGCAAAAGCCATGCTCGCCGACCACCTGTACGAGCGCTTCGGACGCCCTGACAAGATCATCGGCCTCCACGATACGAACCTGCTGCCTGCGGGCAAGGTCGGCTTCGTCCCCGGCCCCACGCTGGCCAGCTCAACGTCCATCGATGTTGTCATTCACGGCATTGGCGGCCATGGCTCCGCACCGCAACTGGGTCGCGATCCCATCATGATGGCGGCTCTCTACATCACGCAGCTGCAGACCATCGTGAGCCGGGAAGAAGACCCGCAGGACCCCACCGTCGTCACCGTCGGCGACATCCACGGCGGCACCAAGCGCAACATCATTCCCGATGAGGTCAAGCTCGAGCTCACCACGCGCGCCTTCTCCGACAAGAGCCGCCAGGTAGTCATCGACGGGCTGAAGTCCATCGCTGCCGGACTCACCACCGCCTACAACCTGCCGCCCGAAAAGGCCGCGCAGGTCCTCGTGCTCGAGAATGAGTCCACCCCTGTCATGTACAACGATCCATCGCTCATCGAGCAGGTCCGCCAGGTGCTCGAAAAGGCCGTAGGGGCCGGCAACGTGGTGCAGCAGGGAAAGATCATGGGCAGCGAGGATGTCGGCGTGTTCGGCCTGGATCGCGAGATCCCGGTTGCGTTCCTCTGGCTTGGCGCGATGGATCCAGCCAGGCTGGCCGCGGCACAGGCCGCCGGCAAACAACTCCCCGGTGCCCACACCAGCCGCTTCGAACCGCTCCCCGAACCCACGCTCCGCACCGGTGTGACGGCCATGACGGCGACAGCGATCTCGCTATTGCAGTAGGGGTTCTAGGTTGCAAGTTCTGCGTGCTAAGTTGAGGTGCTCCGGCCAAGCTGCCGAGCTTTCGGTACTTACAACTTAAAACCTACAACTTACAACCGTCTCACCGCCAGCAACGGTAGCGCACCGTGCCCGCCTCATCGCCCTGCCCTACAAAGCGCAGTCCACATCGTTGCATCACCTTCACGGAGGCTGGCGAGGTCTCATACGCCTGCGCGCTTACGGAGTGCACCACGGACTGCTGAAACAGCCACCCAATCAGCCCTTGCGCGGCTTCCGTTGCAAGGCCACGACGCTGATGGGAGCTCACCACGGAATAGCCCAACTCCACATCACCCGCCGCACACGGAAAGGCACCCAGGCACCCCACCAGAAGCGGCGTTTTCTCATTCAAGAGCATGTAACGGTGCCACCCCACCGTCTCCGGATGCGCGGTGAGTTGGGCCAGGATATGTGCCCTGACCGGAGGCTCCCAGCCTTCGGGCGGCCAATCCGGTGCCAGACGGGCGCGCAGGGACTCCGCCAGCTGCCAGTCGTCATTGCCCTCCGCATTCATAAGCGAGGAGGTGATCGCAACCAGCTGAAGACGGGACGTGACGATCGGCTCCACGCTGCGCCGCGCGCGTCGCAATAGCCCGATCACTCTTCCGCCTCATTTTCGCCGGCGCCGCCCTCATGCCGCATGGACGCTTGCCGCTCAAGGCTGGTGGCCAGCTGCTGGGTCGCTGCAATCTGCTCCAACTGCCGGCGCCAATCCAGGTCCTCGATGAAGCCGGCCGAGGCCCGCCAATCCTCTTTGACCTTGACGAACAGCTCCAGAAAGACCCGGGTACCCAGTACCGCCTCAATCTCTTTGCGCGCGGTCGTCCCGATCCGCTTCAGCATCGAGCCCTGGTTGCCAATCAGGATCGCCTTCTGCCCCGATCGCTCACAGAAGATCGCCGCCGCGATCTTGGTCACAGGCAGCCTGCCATCCCGCAGCTTCTTGCGCGAGGCTGGCTCCTCAAAGCGCTCCACAACGACCGCCGTAGCATAGGGCACTTCCTCGCCCGTCAGCAGCAGAATCTTCTCGCGAATCAGCTCCGCCACCAGGAACCGCTCGGGCTGATCCGTGAGTTGGTCCTTTGGGAAATACCGCTGTCCCTCCGGTAGATGCGCGACCACGCGGTCCAGCAACAGCTCCAGGTTCTCGCCCTTGCGCGCCGAGATCGGTACGACCTCCGCGAACGCATGCAGCTCCGACCAGTGCGCAATCAACGGCAGCAAAGCGCTCTTTGGAAGCGCATCGATCTTGTTCAGCACCAGCAGCACGGGGCATTCCAGGCGTTTCACCAACTGCAGCGCAAACTCATCCTCCGCCTGCGACAACGCCCGTTTGTGCTGACCCAGCGTACGCACCTTGCGCTCGCCCTCCGCCGCTTCCTGTTCCGTCTCACGTACCGGCTTTTCAGCGGAAGGCAGCCGATGCGTCACATCCACGATAAACAGCACGGCATCGCGCCCTTCCAGCGCATCCTGCACCTCCTGCAGCATGCGCCGATCCAGCTGCGTGTCGCCCTTGTGCACCCCAGGCGTATCCACCAGCACCACCTGCGCGGCCGATCGGCCTGTATCGCCTTTCACCTTCTTGCGCACGGGCAGCTCCAGAACGCCCTGGATACGCGTCCGCGTCGTCTGCGGCTTGTGCGTCACAATCGCCAGCTTCTGCCCCAGCAACGCATTCAGCAGCGTTGACTTTCCGGCATTCGGCCGGCCAACAATCGAGACAAATCCAGTGCGAAGAGCCATCCAGTTATCTTCGCACCTCGGAAGCCGGGAGTCAGCGAGACAGCGGTCGGCGAAGAAGGGGCCGGCTGCAAAGCGGTCAGCGGTGAAGCCGGCCAGCCGGAAAAGCGGTGAGCGCTGACGCAAATCTGGCGTCTACTCCCGTCACACGCTCCCTAACGGCCGCTCTTACGCCGACCGCTTGTACGCCGACCACCCTTACGCTGACCCGCCGCCGGCCCCTCTACTCCGGCTCCGTCACCAACATCGTCCGCTGCAGGCCCACGCGCACCCGCTCTACCAGGCGATCCGTCGACTGCAGGACCTCCAGCCGCAACGGTCCATCCTCCACCACTTCACCCGGCAGAGGGATGTGCCCGGCGATCTCGCTCACCAGGCCACCGACCGTCGTGGCCTCGTACTCCGTCAGTACCTGTGGCAACGCCTGATCGAGGGCCTCATCTTCGACTGGACTGGCACCCTCCTCGCCGTCTGCATCCGTAAACGACTGGGCAAACAGCTCGCGCAACCGGCCGACCTCGAAGCTGCCCGGGATGACGTACGTGCCACCCTCCTCGGCCACGGGCAGGTCGTTCGCCGTGTCGTGTTCGTCCTCGATATTGCCCACGATGGCCTCCAGCAGATCCTCAATGGTGACCAGACCCGCTACGCCGCCGTATTCGTCGATCACGATGCTCATGTGCTGCTTGCCGCGCTGCATCTCGCGCAGCAGCTCGTTCACCTTTTTTGTCTCAGGCACAAAGTGCGCCGCGCGCGCCAGGCTGGCCACACTGAGCTCCGCTGCCTGGGCGTCCTGCACCGCCAGCAGATCGCGCGCAAAGGCCACACCCGTAATGCTGTCCAGGTTGTCGGTGTAGACCGGTACCCGCGAAAGGGAATGTTCGTTCACGGCCGCCGTGAACTCTTCCAGACTCATCGTGGCTGGCACGGCAAAGACATCCGGGCGCGGCGTCATGACCTCCCGGACAACCTTGTCGCCGAATTCCACAACGGAGCGCACCAGCTCCCGGTCGCTCACCTCCAGGATGCCCTCTTCCTCGCCTGCCTCCAGCAGCGCATCGACGGCCTCGCTTTGCGGGCGCTCCTCCTGGGGCAGCTCCGGCTCTGCGAGGTTGGCGATCGATAACACCAGGGAGATCAACAGGGTCACCGGCAGAGCCAGGTAGAACAGCACCTGGAAGACCCACCGCAGTCTCCGCACCCACGCTCCACTGACGCGTGCCAGCATGAATTGAGGCAACAGGCGCCCGAACAACAGGCCCGCCAGACCGAGCTCCAGCATGACCTGGGCCACGGCCACCCCAACATGCGGCCCGTTCCAAACCACACGGGAAGCAAACATCAGCGCCAGCCCTGCCAGAGCGCCATGGGCCAGAACGGAGGCCGAGATCGTCGCCGAGTCGCGACTCAACCGCAACTTCGGCTCAATCGCACCTTCCCAGGTCTCGACCGCCTCGCCTGACTCTCGCGACAGAAAGCGTTCGAGCTCGCCATACACGCGCTCGGCAAACCCGGCCAGCACCATCACGGCAAGCAGCACCAGAACGCCGGTCGTGTACAGAAAGTTCATCGCGCCGACCCCAAACGCCTGCGGCCGACCTGCTGTCCTGGCGTTGGCTCAGCGCGGGCGATCAATCCGGAGGGCAACCGCAGCGTTCGCCGCAGCTCCGCCTCGCGCGCCGCCATCTCCCCGCGGTCCGCCTCGTGATCCATACCCCCGAGGTGCAGCAGACCATGCAGCAGCAACACCCGCACCTCGTCGCGCAGCGTGTGCCCGTGCTCTTCCGCTTGCCGCGCCGCTGTTTCCAGCGATATGGCCAGGTCGCCCGCATGGGAGCCCGCCAGCTCCGGCGAACCCGGAAAGCTCAACACATCCGTCGCCTTGTTCTTGCCGCGGTACTGGCGATTCAGGCGCTTCAACGTCGCATCCCCTGCCAGCAGCACTTCGACCTCACCCTCCAGACCAACAGCCGTCTGCGCCGCGCGCAGGTAGCGGGTCATTCCGGAAGCCGAAAGGCCGGCAGCGCGCCACGCCTCTGCCTCAGTCGGCGTTTGCGTGTTGGCTGCCAGCCCTCGTGGAGGCTCAAGCGAGATCATCGTCCCTTGATGCTACCGCGACTCGGTTTATTGCGGCTTCCCGACGGTGCGCCGAGACTCTGTCCCGTTCGACGGTGGGTCGTTGAGTTCCCCCTCGCCTTCCATCGCCAACGGCACCTGCTCCGCGCGCGTGTGGCTGTCGTACGCCTGCACAATCCGCTGCACCAACTGATGCCGCACGACATCCACGTCCTCAAACCGGCAGAACCGGATTCCCTCGACGCCATCCAGCACCCGCAGCGCCTCCCACAGGCCGCTCTTCTTTGGGTTCGGCAAATCGATCTGTGTCAGGTCGCCCGTGATGATCGCCTTGGATCCGCCCCCAAGTCGCGTCAGGAACATCTTCATCTGCTCGTTGGTCGTGTTCTGGGCCTCGTCCATGATGATGAACGCGTCATTCAAGGTGCGCCCACGCATAAAGGCAAGCGGGGCGATCTCGATGACGCCTGTCTCCAGCATACGGTCGACCTTGGCCGGCTCGATTAGGTCGTAGAGCGCGTCATAGAGCGGCCGCATGTAGGGGTCGACCTTTTCCTGCAGCGATCCCGGCAGAAAGCCCAGACGCTCGCCGGCCTCAACCGCCGGACGGACAAGAATGATCCTCGACACCTTCTTTGCCAGAAGCGCACTCGCTGCCATGGCCACGGCAAGATAGGTCTTACCCGTTCCCGCCGGTCCCAGGCCGAAGACCATGTCATGGCCTTCAATCGCCTCAAGATATTTGCGCTGGTTAGGCGTTCGCGGCTGCACGCTGCGTTTGGTGCCCGCGCCACGCTGTTTGCCGCTGTCGATCAGGCTCCGCAACGTCACAGTCGGATCGGCCGTCACCATCTTCAGCAGGGTGTGAAGTTCGCCGTTGTGAGGATGAACCCCGCTGCGTCGCAGGTGTTCGAAGTCTGCAAAGATTCCTTCCACCCGGGCCACGGCGCCCGCTTCACCCATCACTCGCACGGCATCCGATTGCAGATCGATCTGAACGCCCAGCGTGTCTTCCATCAAACGAAGGTTCTCGTCACGTGTGCCGTAAAGCGGCTCGATACCAGGGGTCAAGGGCAGCGTTGTTTTTACCAAGAAGGGATCTGACCTCCGTCAGGATGTTTCGAAAGATTGGATGTTTCAGGGACGTCATCGATGCGATCGCCAGGCTGCCCGGACACGGCTGCCAGAGAGCTCTGGATGCCTGTCCTGCGCCGCGCGCATATCGAGTTGGCGAGAGGTGCCAAACCAGTAACGATGGTGCCGTGAGCGTAGCGCCAAGGGTGCAAGGGGGTCAAGTGAAACTCTGGAAAACCGGGATGAAACAGGGAGTAGAGCTTAGGGCTTAGGGATTAGGGAG
>CAZZXY010000061.1:0-26927 GCA_964658105.1 Verrucomicrobia bacterium Tous-C9LFEB
ACTCCACGTCCGATTTGTCATTCCGTAGCGCAGCGGAGGAATCTGCTGTTTTGCATAGCCGCAACGCCGCTGCAGGAAAACAGATCCTTCGCCTCTACAGGATCAAAAAATCCATCCCACCTGAGCCGCTGCGTTAATCTAGGCGGCAACACAGAGATCTAGAAAAGGCATCAGGGAGCGGACATGAAGGTCGTAGTAACGGGCGGGGCGGGCTATATCGGGGGCACGGTGGCAACCCTGTTGCTCAAAGCAGGTCACGAGGTCACGATCATCGACAGCCTGGTGCACGCCGAACGCAAGTATGTGCCCGAAGGCGCAACCTTCGTACAGGCGGATCTCGCCGAGCGCGAAAAGGTCGAGCAGGTTCTCCGTAACAGTGAAGCCGAGGGCGTCTTTCACTTTGCCGCGCTGATCGAGGCCGGCGAGTCCATGCAGAAGCCGGAGCTCTACTTCCGCAACAACACCGCCTCCACGCTGTCATTGCTGGAAGCCATGCACGCCACCGGCGTCAACAAGCTCGTCTTCAGCTCCACCGCAGCCGTGTACGGCGAGCCGGCCTTCGTGCCCATCCCGGAGAACGCCACGCTGCAGCCCACCAACACCTACGGCGAAAGCAAGCTGCTCGTCGAGCAAATGCTGACTTGGCTGAACCGCCTGCACGGCCTGCGGTATGCGTCCCTGCGCTACTTCAACGTGGCGGGCGCGTTGCCGGGACGCGGCGAAGCACACGAGCCCGAAACGCACATCATCCCACTGATCCTGGATGTGGCACTGGGCCGTCGCGACAAGATCTTCATCTACGGCGATGACTACGGGACGCCGGACGGCACCTGCATCCGCGACTACGTCCATGTGGTCGACCTCGCCGACGCGCACATGCTCGCCTTCAACGCCCTGGCGGACAAGGAAAAGCTCATCCTGAACCTCGGCAACGGTGCCGGCTTCTCAGTGAAGGAAGTCATCGACGCCGCCCGCAAAGTGACGGGCCACCCCATCCCGGCAGAGATGAAGCCGCGCCGTCCAGGAGATCCGGCAAGGCTGGTTGCCAGCTCGGAAGAGGCCAAGTACGTCCTCGGCTGGACCCCCAAACGCGCCGACCTGGAAACCATTCTGCGGGACGCCTGGGATTGGCATCAGCAGCGATACAGCTGAGATCACTTCTCCGCGGCTGCCCTTAGAACGCCCTCTCGACCGGGGGCGCAGCCAGGGTAGGCTGACCGTGCCGTTCCTGCTACCGCCACCACGAACGGACCTGCCAGAACCGCGGCGGCGCACCGGCCACCGGCAGCTTGCAAGCCGGGCCCGTACAGCAGTCGGTGCCTCGCGCGGAGAGCACGCAGTGTTCCGGCTGGGCCGGCACCGATGCGCTGTCACATGAACCACGGCAGACCAGCCAAGCCGTATCCCGCTGGTTGTCCCGGTCAGTCCGATCCAGGGTGAAAAGCTTCCGAACCTCGTAAGCCGGGTTCGCGGCGAGGCGCTCGGCGATCGGGTTGCCGGTCTCTGGTTTGGGCGCATCCGGCCCGGGATCGATCAGGCCGTTATGCACCACCAGAAAGCGGTCGTGGTCACGCAGAAACGGTTCGGCGTACTGAACGTGGTCAGGGTAGTAGCCCGCGAGCTTCCAGTTCTGCATCAGGTGGAACTGCGTCACCTCCAGCCTTGGTGCGTCGGGGCTGATGCTGTAAGGCCAGTCCAGCAGAAAGGTATACGGCACGCCGGAGCCCGCCTGCCGGCCGAGCAGATCCGTGAAGGTGAAAGCATCCTCGACCACAACAGGCAGGTCATGCGGCAGATGCGCCGTAAGCTGGCCAGTGAAGTCGACCGGCTCCGGGGTGTACTGGGCTACGTGATGGAAGACCCACACAAAAAGGCCGGCCGCAAAGAACAGCGTTGCCGCCGCCGACATTAGCGTGCCCATGATGGCGGAGCGCCGCCAGACAGCAGTGAGCAGCGGGAATTCGGACGCAATCAGCGTCAGCTCTGCGGTGACATAGGCCATGCCCAGGATGACAGGCTGCAAATAGCGTTCGGTGAACAACCACGTGCCAACGGTGCCCTCGAGCAAAAATCCCACCGGCACAAGCAGAAGACAGATCGTGACGACGTACACAGGGCGGCGCTGGTGGTAGCTCTCGCGAAGAGCCTGACGCCCTCCACCGGTGCTGCGGAGCAGCGTAATGACAGCCAGTACACCGAGAACCATTAACACGGACCGGATCTCAGCGCTGAAGCCCGACCAGGCCCCCAGCAACTCGATCCCTGTCGGTGCCTTCGTCCAGAAATGTGGCTTGCCTACCCGTCCCGCCGCAAGGATCGAGGTCCTCTCGGGGATCAGCAGCAACCAGGAGGCCGCTGCCGTCAGGTAAAGGCCAAAGCGACGACAACCCCGCATGCGGTCCAGGGCAACCGTCGCACACAGGATGAAAAAGCTGAACACCACGCCAAGAAGGTGACTTGTCGTCAGCAGGCCGTGAATGAGGAAAGCAGCGACGTAGAAATAACCGGGTGTTGGGTCAGGCGCGTCCTCCATGACCAGCGCCAGCCACAAGGCCAGGGCGGTGCTCATCACGAGCAGGCCATAAAACCGGCCCTCGATGAAGTGCATGGTCAGCGGCGGGCTGAAGAACACGCTGTTGAAAGTAGCGAAGGCCACGATCCAGACGGGGTAGAACCGCCGCAAGGCCGCCCACGTTGCAACAAAGGCCACCCCAAAACAGGCCGAGCTAAACAGCCGGAAGGCAAGCGCGCTTTCCCCGAACAGCCGGAACCACGCTCGACCCAGCAAATAGAACGAGAAGCCCCCACCATCTGCCCCGAGATTCCACGCCCGGATCATGTGGTGCCATGACGGGTCGCGCAACAACAACCATCCCAGGGTCTCGTCTTCCCAGAAGATTCGGCCGCGGGAGTTGACGACCGTGATCGCCAGGACCAGCAGAAACCCTGCCAGCATGCCCGCGTAGTCCAATGGCCGGAATCGTCGTGCTTCGCGGAGCTGTGGGGCTCCTTCCCCAAGGGACTGCACCACCCGGGACGTGGGAGGCAGAGCGGGGGCAGGGCCACGCTGGGCGGGCTCGAAGAGCATGGAAGAGAGTCCCTTTTTCCTCGCCAACCCGGACACGATGGGCGGTTCTCGACAGGCGGAAGACGGCCCTATCGACCTGCGGAGGATGGCAGCACGACCTGATACCATCAGAGCGTACCACCTCCGGTTTGCTCTCGTTTTCTGACTCCGAGCGCCGATCCCTCTGCGAGTAGGGGGCCACCAGAGACTTCAAGCGCAGCGGAGTAGTGATCTCATGTCCATCGACCTCGCGTGGCTGCCAGAGCTAGCCGGCTGGCCCGGTCTCCTGGACGACGCACGTCAGCAGCCGGCCTCGGCCGCCTTCGCCAGTTTTCAAAGGCTCGCCAACAGCCGGATGGACTTTATCCGCGCGGGCAAACTGGACAAAGCTTTCGGGCGCTATCTGGCCGCTCTGCCCGAAGGCACGAAACCCCCTTTCCCGGTGATCAGGCTCGCTCTCCTGGGCTCGTCCACACTGAGCCACCTGCTACCCGGCATCCGTCTGGCTGCCCTGCGCCGCGGGTTCCTGTTCGACATCTACGTGGGTCCCTACGGCCTGTACCGCCAGGAACTTGCCGACACCCACTCCGGCCTTTACAGCTTTCGTCCCGACGTGGTGTGTTTCGCCTTCGACGCGCAACACCTCGCCGGCGGTGAAAACGCCAGCCCGGAAGCTGCCCTGTCCAACCTGCGCCACTGCTGGCAGCTCGCGAAAGGCAGCCTCGGCTGCCGCGCCGTGCTACAGCAATCCTTGCTGCCCCGCTTTCCCGCGCTGCTGGGCAACAACGAGGATCGGTTGCGGAGTTCGCCAGCCGCCATCGTGGCAGAGGTCAACCATGAACTGCGGGCGGCAGCTACTGCCGAGGGCGTTACCCTGCTCAGCGTGGACCTGTGGGCTGCCGAAGACGGTCTCGCAAACTGGTTTGACGCCTCGCTCTGGTACCAGGCCAAGCAGGAAATCCATCCACGCGCCTCGGTCCTCTATGGTGACCAGGTCGGCCGATTGATCGCGGCCCTGTGGGGTCGCAGTGCCAAATGCCTCGTGCTGGATCTCGACAACACGCTCTGGGGCGGCGTCATTGGCGACGATGGCCTCGAAGGCATCGTCCTCGGCCAGGGCAGTCCGGCGGGCGAAGCCTATGTGGCTTTTGGGCGCTATGCGAAGCAGATGAGCGAACGCGGCGTCCTCCTCGCCGTGTGCTCCAAAAACGATGAAGCCAACGCCCTGGAGCCCTTCGACAAGCACCCCGAGATGGTGCTGCGGCGCAAAGACATCGCCTGCTTCGTGGCGAACTGGACCGATAAGGCGACCAACCTGCGCGCCATCGCCGACCAGCTGAACATCGGCCTGGACTCCCTGGTCTTCGTTGATGACAACCCGGCGGAACGTCGCCTTGTCCGCGCGGAACTGCCCATGGTGGCTGTCCCGGAGATGCCCGAGGACCCCGCAGACTACGCGCGCACGGTGGCTGACGCCGGGTACTTTGAGGCCGTCGATCTCACCGCGGAAGACCGCGAACGCACCGACCTCTATCGCGCCAATGCCCAGCGCGAGGCCGCGCGGGCAGCCTCGACAGACATCGGGGCCTTTCTCGATGGCCTCGGGATGGAGCTGTACGCCAGCAGCTTCGACACCGCCGGCCTGAAGCGCATCACGCAGCTGATGAACAAGACCAACCAGTTCAACCTCACGACAAAGCGGCACACCGAAGCCGACATCCTCGGCATCATGCGAAACGAAGAGGCTGCCACCCTGCAGCTAAGGCTGACCGATGTGCACGGCGATAACGGCATGATTGGCCTGACGGTGGGCTATCGCAAAGGCCGGGTCCTTGAGATCGACACATGGCTGATGAGCTGCCGCGTCCTGGGTCGCGGCGTCGAAGCCGCTACGCTGAATCTGCTCGGGGAGCAGGCCGCGGCTATGGGCTGCACCAGCCTGCTCGGCGAGTATCGGCCGACCGCCAAGAACGGCATGGTCCGCGACCATTACCAACAACTCGGCTTCACCCTTCTGACAAGCGCCGACGACGGCACCACCCGGTGGGAACTTTCCCTGCCCGCCTACAGGCCGCGACCCACGCACATGAAAATCCTGAAAGGAGAAACATGGACACAGCCAGCATCTATCGCCAGCTGACCGACATCTTCCGCGACGTGTTCGACGACGAGGGCATCGTGCTGACCCCGGACACCACCGCCGCTGACATCGCTGATTGGGACTCTGCCAACCACGTCAACTTGATTGTCTCGATTGAGGTCCGTATGAAAATCAAGTTCAAGACCGTCGAGGTAGAGTCGCTCCACAACGTGGGCCACCTGGTGAGCCTCATCGAACAGAAGCTCAAGGCCAAAGCCGCCGCCGCCCAACCCGCATAGGCAGGCTGGCAACCCAGTCGCTCTAGTGATTGCCGCGAAAGGGAACCTGCTTTCGCCTCTGCCTTTCTCTCATCTTTGTCATTCCCCGAACGGGGAACCTGCTTTTTGCCTGACCCGGACACTCCTACGCGAATCGCGCTCCTGACCCTATGCTGTTCAACTCCTACATCTTCCTTTTCGCGTTTCTTCCAATCTCGCTCGTGGGCTACCAGCTTGCGGCGCACTGGCATCGTCGCGCCGTCGTGCTCTGGCTGGCCCTCGCCTCGCTGGCCTTTTATGCCTACTGGCGACCTGCGTTTCTGATTCTTCTCTGCGCCTCGATCCTGTTCAACTACGTCGCCGGTACGCTCATCAGCCGGCGCATCGCCAACAACATCAACACCCAGGTCATCCTGATCTTCGCAATCGCCGTGAACCTCGGCGCCCTCTGCTACTTCAAGTACCTGTTTCCCCTGCTCAACTTTCTTGCGGGCCAGGTGCACTCCAGCCAGCACTGGAGCGACGTCGTTCTGCCGCTCGGTATCTCGTTTTTCACTTTCACGCAGATCGCCTATCTGGTCGACCTTCAGCAGGGCGGTGCGGTGCAGCAGGATCTCGGCAGCTACACGCTCTTTGCCACCTTTTTCCCCCACCTGATCGCCGGGCCCATCCTGCATCACAGCGAGATCATGCCGCAGTTCCAACAGAACCGCGACTACCACCTTCGGCTGGACGACGTGTGCGTCGGCTTCACCTGGTTCGTCATGGGGCTTTGCAAAAAGGTGCTGCTCGCCGATCGCTTCGCCCCGGGCGCCGACTCTGCCTTCACCAATGCCAGCCAGCTCGCTACCAGGTCCGCCTGGGCCGGCGTCCTGGCGTATTCGCTGCAGCTCTACTTCGACTTCTCCGGCTATTCGGACATGGCCAACGGCCTCGCGCGCATGTTCTCCATCGACTTCCCGCTCAACTTCGCCTCGCCCTACAAGAGCGCCAACATCATCGACTTCTGGCAGCGCTGGCACATGACGCTCACCCGTTACATCAACGTCTATCTCTACAATCCCATCGCCCTTTGGGTCAGTCGCCAGCGCGCACAGCGTGGCATGAAGATCTCCCGCAAGGCCATGTCCACGCCCTCAGGCTTCGCCATGATGATCGGCTTCCCGACGCTGGTCGCGCTCTTTCTCGCGGGTGTCTGGCACGGTGCGGGCATGCAGTTCATCCTCTTCGGCCTGCTACACGCGCTGTATCTCACGATCAATCATGCCTATCGCATCTTCCGGGGTGGAAAGTCACGACCGGGGACCTCGCGCCTCACCGGCGGGATCACACATGCAGCCAGCGTGCTGCTCACCTACGCGGCCGTGTTGCTGGCGCAGATCTTCTTTCGTGCCCCTTCGGCAGGCGCGGCTTGCTCGATGATCGCCGGCCTGCTCGGCCTGCACCGGGGCTCCGCCGTCGGTCTCGATTCCCGCGCAGTCAATCCCCTCACGGGCAGTTTCCTCCCCATCGCCGTCGGCTTCTTCATCGTCTGGGCTCTGCCCAACACGCAACAGATTCTGGCGAAGTTCAAGCCCGCCCTCGAACTCGCACCCTCCGATCGCGATGGTGGTTGGCTCCGTTGGTTCTGGCTGCCCACGCCAGCCTGGGGCTTGGCGCTCGGCGCCTTCTTTGTGGCAGTTCTCATCAAAATGGAAAACCCCACAACCTTCCTCTACTTCCAGTTCTAAAGGAGCACGCTCCGCGCCCGTCCTTCGGCAGAGCCGATGGCACAGCGCCCGACACCATGGCCAGCACGCAACAACTCGCAGACGCAGACACGCACCTACCCGCCGCGAATGCGCCCGCCATCGACAGACGCAGCTATCTTCGTTACCTGCTCTGGGCGGCGTTGATTCCGTCCGTCCTGTGGCTGTTGGCGTTTCCCCTGGTGTGCTCCCGTTCTTATGAGCGGTGGGGCGAAACGGAGTGGGGTCCCGTCCTCGAGTACCCCTACGAGGCCGGAACGCCCGACGCCGATGTTGTCATCTGGGGCGACTCCAGCGCCTTTATCGGCGTCGACCCGCGGCTGGTCAATCAGCAACTCGGCATCCGCTCCGTGGTCTTGCCCAGCACCGTCGGCAGCCTGCCAGTGATGGGCGACGGCCCCCTCCGCAACTATCTCGCCCACCACAAACAGCCCACGCTCATCGTGCTGTACTTCTCGCCCTGGAACCTCGACTTCAACCACATGGCCCCGGGCCGTCATTTCGAAGGCGAGGAGATGATGATGCGGCATGGGACCGCCAGGGAAATCGCGCTCTATGCACTGCGTCACCCCTTCGAAATCTTCGCCTTCCCCACCCGGCTGTACAGCACCTTCGGGTCCAAAATGCTCGTCGAATTCCTGCACGGCAAAAGCCGTGAGCAGGAAACACTCGCCAGCCTCGGCCACGCTCCCTACGCCGAGCCCTACCCTCCGCTGGGGGATCTCTGCCGCATCCCCTCCGCCTACCTGAAGCAATACGGCACCCAGTCGGTCGAGCAGCTTCGCGATCGATACAGGACCCCCGGAACCCAGGTCATGGTCTACCTCGCTCCCGTCCCTGACTGCACGAACAGCGGCTCACTCGGCACTCGCTCCTTCGCCAGCCTCGGCGCCGCCGCCCCCGTCCGCATGCCACCAACGGACTTCGCCGACGATCCCTACTACACGCACATCCGTCCGTCCGAAGTCCCGGCCTCCTCAGCCGTCTTCGCAAACGCCCTCAAAGAGCACCTCCAACAGGTCGCCCCTCAGCTACTTCAAGCCACGGCGCCCAACCCCCAAGCCGCAACCCTCCCCTAATGCCGCCCCATCGGATCCTCACTTGCCGATGCAGAAGGTAGAAAAGATCCTACCCAGGATGTCATCCGCCGTGGTCGCCCCCGTGAGGCTGTCCAGCGCCCGCAGTGCATTGTGCAGATCGACCAGCAGCATCTCGTGCGGTAAGCCGGCCAGGTTGGCCTCGCTGGCCGCCTCCAATGCGGCAAGGGCTGCCAGGGCACTCTCCTGCTGACGACGATTGTTCAGCGCACCCGACTCCGCCACACCTCCAGAGGCCTGTAAGGATCGGAGAAGAGCCGCCCTCAAACCATCCACACCCTGCCCCGTGAGCGCCGACACAGGCAGCATTGCGTCATCCTCCCCGAACCCCTCCGGAGCATCCAGCAGATCAACCTTGTTCCGAACCAGCACATAAGGACGACCCTGCAGTTCCGCGGCAAGCGCACTCTCCTCTGCTGAAACCGCCGTCGTCGCGTCGTGCACCAGCACCACCAGGTCGGCATCGGCCAGCGCCTCACGCGAGCGCTGGATGCCTTGGCGCTCCGCCTCATCCGCCGGGCTCTCGCCTGCGAGCCGCAGGCCAGCTGTATCCACCAGGCGGACCGGGATCCCGTTCAATGACCAGCCTTCCTCGACCGTGTCGCGCGTCGTTCCGGGTACCGGCGTCACAATCGCGCGTGGCCGCTCCAGCAGCCGGTTGAACAGCGAACTCTTGCCCGCGTTTGGCCGCCCCACCAGGGCCAGGGACACGCCCGACCGGAGCAGCGCCCCGGCGCGATAGCTCTGGGCCAGAGTCCCCAGCTGCCCCTGGACGGCAGCAATCCCCTCCGCGATCTGTCGCGGTGGCACCACGTCGACGTCGTCCAGTTCGCCCGACGCAAAATCCATGCCCGCCTCCAGCAGCGCGATCAGGTGCAAAAGCTGCTCCTTCGCCGGGGCGATCCGGCGGCTGAGCGCTCCCCCCATCTGCTGCGCCGCTGAGCGGGCCTGCTCCAGCGTCTGCGCCGCGATCAGATCGTGAACCGCCTCGGCCTGTGTCAGATCGAGCCTGCCCGCCAGAAAGGCGCGTTGCGTGAACTCGCCAGGCTCCGCAAGACGCGCCCCTTGCTGCAGCGCCGACGTAAGGACTGCCTCCAACACCACGGGCGATCCGTGCGCCGCAATCTCCACAACATCATCGCCTGTATAGGAGTTCGGGCCGAGAAAGCCCGTCACCACTGCCTCGTCAATCGGCGCCGCGTTTGGATTGTCTGGATCCGTCGACGCCCGCGGGTCCAGTACCCGGGAAAAGCGGGCCTGGGCGTGCTCCAGGGGCCTCGCCAGCCGGACAAGCTTGCCCGCGATCCCCAGCGCCTCCGGCCCGGCCAGGCGCACAATGCCGATACCGCCACGGCCGGGCGGGGTAGAGATCGCAGCGATGGTGTCGAGTGAAGGCAGCGCGGGCATGCTCTTCAGCATGGCACGAGCTCCGGCACGCTCGCCCGCGTCGACAGCCTTGCGCGTCGCCCACAAGCCAGGGGGCCAGGCACAGCCTCCCGGGGCCGCACGCTGCTCAGCCAGCTTTCTTTCGATACCGCAACTCAGGCTGCCAGACGTCGATTTCATCAGGTACCATGCCTGTGGCTCAACTCCTGTTCAGCGCCTTCCTTCTAGCGCAAGGAGCATGTGCGGACCCTTGCGGCAGAAAGTGATCTGTTCAATCCAATGGCCATAGCAGGCGTAAGCAACACACACTCCGTCAGTGACGCACCCGGAACCACGAATTACAGCGCCATGGCCATGGTTACGACGCTGTTTTTTATCTGGGGCTTTTGCACGGTTCTGAATGACGCCCTCATTCCCCACCTGAAATCGATCTTCGCGCTCAACTATGTTGAAGCGGCCCTGATCCAGCTTGCTTTTTTTGGTTCCTATTTTCTGTTCGCGCAACCTTCTAGCAAGCTGATCGAGCGTTTTGGCTATCAGCGCAGCATGGTCATTGGCTTGGTAACCATGTCGGTAGGGGCGATCCTCTTCATCCCGGCTGCACAAACAGCGATCTACGGGCTGTTTCTTGCAGCGCAGGTGGTGCTGGGGGCTGGCGTCACCATCCTCCAAGTGGCAGCGAACCCTTATGTGACGATCCTCGGGCCGCCTGAGACTGCTTCCAGTCGTCTGAATCTCACACAGGCTTTTAATACACTGGGTGACGTTGTCGCGCCTTACCTTGGAAGCGTGCTCATCTTGGGTGGTGCGGCCGCAGCGCTCAAGTCTGGAACGAAGCTGGATGGCGCAGCGCTTGCCGCAGATCGGGTAAATCAGGCTGCATCCGTCAAAATGCCGTATCTGGTGCTTGCAGGCATCCTGATTCTGCTTGCGCTGGCGATAGCCTTTTACAAATTTCCCCGCCTAGAGGTCACTCGCGACTTCCGCCCTGGCGATCTCGGTGGCAAGCGCGACAGCGTGTGGAATCACCCGCATCTCTACCTGGGCGCACTCGCCATTTTCATCTATGTCGGTGCTGAAGTTTCCATCGGCAGCTTTCTAGCCACATACCTCGCCGACCCAACAATTGGCGACATGCCGCTCCAACGGGCCACAAAACTCGTTACGCTGTACTGGGCGGGTATGGCCCTCGGCCGCTTCGTCGGCTCCGCCTTGATGCAACGTATGCGGGCCAACTACCTGCTCATGCTCAGCGGTGTCGGTGCATGCATCATGGTGCTCTGCTCCCTGCTCGGGACCGGACACTTCGCCCTGGTCACTATCCTTGCCGTCGGCCTATTTAACTCCATCATGTTTCCGACAATCTTTACACTGGGCGTCGCCGACCTGGGCACACTCACCGGCAAAGGCTCTGGCCTCCTTGTTCAGGGTATCGTTGGGGGCGCGGCCATTCCTGTCCTGATGGGCTTTTTCGCCGACAGAATCGGCATCCACCGTTCCCTGTTTCTACCCCTAATCTGCTACCTGTTCATCATCTACTACGGATGGCGCGGCTACCGCATCATCCCCAACGAACACACCGAGCACATCCACGCCGTCTAGCGTGTGATCTGACAGACAAATCGCACTCACTCTCAAGGCCACCCCGCTCCCTGGAGCCAGGGTGGCCTTCAAGCTTTGTCTCCCATCCGTGCTCTCTGGCCTGCTCGCGACCACAAGCCGCCGGGGCAAAACACGGCAGCAGCCGCCACGATGCCAAGGTCCTCCTGCCACGCAGCTCACCCGAGGCTCCCATCGCTCCGACCTCCATCCCGCTCAGAAGCCTACGTAATTGCGGATTCCTGGTGCGAAGCGGTACGAGAAATCAGAAATCGAGGAGCCTGCTGTCGCTTTTCACCCCCTTTTTGCTACAACTTCCGGTTTGGCAACTGACGTGCATGGAGAAATTGTGACCCTAACAGTCGTACTTTGAATCAGTTTCCTGTGATCCTCTGGATCGGGTGAACGATCACATGCGACGAACCAAAGAGGTGTGAATGCGATCGACCCTCCGGCATGCGTTACTTGCCTGCTCTGCAACCGTTCTTCTTCCCGCGGTGATCTCACCCGTCTACGCTCAGGATCAGTCAGCAGTCACCGGATCCCTCAATGGCGCTGTCACCGACGCATCGGGTGCCGTTATTGCGGATGGCACGGTCACCGTGACCGGTCCACAAGGGACCACAAGGACCAAAACGGACAATCTGGGCCGCTTTAGCGTGAACACGCTTCGTCCCGGCTCCTATGATGTCAAGGTCGAGAAGTCCGGTTTCGGGACCGTCCAGGCGCATCACAGCGAAGTCACCGCCGGTGCCGCATCCACCCTCAATCTCACGATGGCGGTAGGCAGTGAATCGACCACGGTTGAGGTGAACTCCACCGCCGTGCAGCTGGACACCCAGTCCACCGCCATCACTTCCAACCTCACCGACGCCTTCCTCAGCAGCATTCCCATGCAGCGCAACGTCACCTCGGCCTTCTACGCGGCGCCGGGTGTGGCCGCCGGTCAGGTCAATACAGCACCGAACGCGGTTGGGCCGGGCTCTTCGAACCCCTCCATCGGCGGCGCTTCAGGCCTCGAAAACCTCTACATCGTGGATGGTGTCACCATCACCGACCAGGCCTTCGGCAGCATTGGTACCTACAACCGCTACCATGGCGCCCTTGGTACGGGCATCAATCTCACCTTCGTCAAGGAAGTGGACGTCAAGACTGCGGCCTTTGAGCCCCAGTATGGCAAGTCCCTCGGCGGCATTGTGCAGATCGTGACGAAGTCGGGCAGCAACCAGTACCACGGTGCGATCAGCGCCTACTTTGCCCCTTCCGCCTTCTACGCCAGCCGCTACCAGTACTACCAGTTCGGGTACCTGCAATCGACCCCGAGCTCGACCCTGTCGCAGCCGGCCTACGACGCGTCCATCGAATTCGGCGGCTATGTCCCCCACTTCAAGGACAAGCTGTTCTTCTTCGGCGCCTGGGATCCATCGCTCAATCGCGACATCTTCGTTGCTGACCCCTCGGCTCCGGCAGCCTCTGTCGGCTTCGGCGTCGTCCAGTCCAACACCACGGGCGTCAGCTACTCCGGCAAGCTCACCTACAAGATCTCGGATCGCACGACGCTCGAAGCGACTGCCTTTGGCGATCCCTCTCGCCACAATGTCATCCCCAACAGCCTCTCCAGCACCGATCCGGCATCCACCGCGAGCGCCTGGAACTTCGGCTCCGAGGATGAACTGGTTCGTCTGGACTCCGCCATCACCTCGTCCTGGACGCTGGATCTGGCCTACGCCTACAACCACAATCACTTCATCGAAACACCCGCCTCCGGCCAGTACCAGGTCGTCGACACCAATCCGACCTACGTCGGCGGTTCTTCGATCACCACGGGCCTCGGCGCGTACGAGCCTTCGAAGAACAACACCTACAGCATCCAGGCCAACACCTCCAAGATCGTCCGCCTTGTCGGGCAGCACGACTTCAGCGTCGGGTACGCCTACGATCACACGGACTTCCTCGATCAGCCGTCCCGCTCGGGTGCTCTGTTCGCGATTCCGTCCACCAACGCGGCTGGCCAGCCTATCTCCTTCCCCAACATCCCTGCCGGTGCGCCAGGTCAGCTCACAAACGCGATCTTCCGCTTGGTTCCCACCAACAGTGCAAACTCCGCGGACCGTACCTGCACCCAGTGCCCGCTGATCGATGGTGTCCCCACCTACGCCACCATCTACCGCGGTACCTACAAGGGACTCAATGTTGCCGCCGCCGGCCGCTACCACTCCGCTTACGGCAACGACACCTATGAGATGAACCGCTACATCACGTTCAATCTCGGCGTCCGCTGGGAAGAACAGCGCATGGCTGGTCAGATCCTCTCCTATAACTTCGGTCCAAGCTGGTCACCACGCGTCGGCATCAACATCGACCCGCTGGGCGATCAGAAGAGCAAGCTCTTCTTTAACTACGGCCGGAACTACTGGGCAGCCCCGCTCGATGCCGCCATCCGTCAGCTAGGCAACGAGCAGGACGACACCGGCTACTTCTTCGCGCCAACGGTCGGATCGGACGGTAAAGTCACCGTCGTCCCGGACGCCGCCCATGCGCTGAACGGCTTGCCGAAGGCCACAGGTACAGACGGCACCGTCTCCCCGTTTGGCGCTCCCAACTTCTCCTCCTCAACCGGGGAAGGCATCATCTCGGGCACCAAGCAGGAGTACGAGGATGAGTACGTACTCGGCTTCGACCGGGAACTCTCCAAGTCGCTCGTCGCCAAGGTTCGCTACACGGACCGTCGCCTCGGCCGCATCATTGAAGACATCGGTTCGCAGTCGCCTGAAGGTTCCCAGGTCATCGGCAACTACAACGGTGGCATCACCAACCCAGGCCCTGGCACCGACATCGCGGTCAACGAGCAGGAAGTCACCTACACTCCGGCCCAGTTCAAGGCTGCCAACCCCGGCACCGTCACCGCCACTAACTACGTCGCCCCGGTCGCCGGCTGCACCTACGCGAACGACACCTACAAGGCAATCGGCGGGTTCTTCGTGGATGGCAGAAACGTTCCGGTCGGTGGCGCCTGCTTCCTAAACGCAGCCACTGCGGATGCGGGTCCGGGCGATGGTATCCCGGACGGCTTCGTCAAGCCGGTTCGTCGCTACAACGCCATCGAATTCGAGCTCGACAAGCGCTTCAGCAATCATTGGCTCGCCGTCGCGAACTTTAAGTGGGGCAACCTCTTCGGCAACTACGAAGGCGCGTACCGCAACGACAACGGGCAATCTGATCCTGGTATCAGCTCGCTGTTCGACTTCACTGCCGGCAAGCTTGGGCTCCTCGGTGACCAGTTCACTCCAGGTTTCCTCAGCAGCGATCGTCGGACCATCGGCAATATCTTCCTCAGCTACAACATCGGCTCTGATACCCCCTACATCTCCGGTCTTCGTGGTCTGACCCTGGGTCTTGGTGCCCGCGGCCAGTCCGGTGTTCCGCTGAGCTTCCTCGGCGATCATCCCGCCTACCTCAGCCCCGGTGAAGTGCCGATCGGTGGTCGTGGTGCCGCAGGACGGACACCCTCCAGCACGCAGCTCGACATCCACATGGACTATCCCGTGCCGCTCGGTACGCACTTCGGTGAGAAGTACAGCCTCAAGCTCGCGATGGACACCTTCAACGTGACCAACAGCCAGTTTGAAACCGGTCGCGTGCAGGAGACGCAGCTCGCTTCGCCGAACGTCGGTGCGACACCTCCCCTCAACGCGGACTACAACCGGCCAACCTCCTTCCAGGCTCCGTTCAACGCTCGCGGCTCCGTACGGTTCGAGTTCTAACCCGCAACAAACCGCTAAACTGAAAGGGGAGAGCCTTTGGGCTGTCCCCTTTCGTCATTCCGGAGTCGCATTTGGTTCGTTCACGCTTGTTCCTGCTCCCCCTCATCCTTTCGCTCCCCACGGCCGTTTCGTCCCATGCCTTCGTCTCTGAAAAGACCCTCTCTCCCAGGTTTCAGCACTGGTTGAATGTCGAGGTGCCCTACATCATTGAGAGCGAGGAGCGCAGTGGTTTTCTGGCCCTGCATACCGACGCCGAACGGGACAATTTCATTCAGCAGTTCTGGGAATCGCGCAATCCCAACCCGGGCACGGGCACAAACGCTCGCAGGGACGAGCACTACCGTCGGCTGGCCTATGCCAATGAGCACTTCGGCGACGCAAAGAACGCAAACGGATGGCGCACCGACCAGGGGCGGATCTACATCACGCTGGGCGAACCGCAGTCGAGGGTGACCTACCCGAACGCACGCAACGTCCGGCCCATGATCGCGTGGTTCTATCAGCAGCCTTCCCCCGCACTCCCTTCGTTCTTCTACGTCGTCTTTTACAAACGCAGCATCGGCGATCCGTACACGCTCTACTCGCCCTACCAGGACGGCCCCAACCGTCTGGTTACTGGCCTCGAAGACATGAACGACCAGAAGCGCAGTCTCCAGACGCTGCGCAAGTCGCTCGGCGATGAAGTCGCTCGCCTCTCTCTCACCCTGCTTCCATCCGAACCTGCCAATCTGAACGAGTACTCGCCCAGCATGTCCTCCGATGCCATGCTGGCGACCATCAAGGGGCTTCCGGACAACTACCTGGAAAAGCTCACGATCGCGAATAACCGTCGCCGTGAAAAGGTAACGGCCAGCATCGTCAGCACAGAGGATCAGCCTTCGGTCTCGTACGCCGTCTCCCGTGATGAGCGTGGCGGCAGCACCGTGCACTATCTGGTTCAATTTGCCGAGCCCAAACCATCCATCGTCGGCGAGCGCAAAAACAAGACGCTCGGCTACGACCTGACGCTGCAGAGTCACGTCACAACCACCGCCGGCAAGCCCGTCTACGACGAAGTGGACGTCCTTACAGGCGGTCTCGGGGCGGGTCAGGCGGATGTGGCGCGCAAAAAGGCTTTCGCGGCGGAGGAGCGCTTTCCGCTCGCTCCCGGGTCGTACGTTATCCAGTCCACGCTGACCAACAACCTGGACCTCGAAGCCCATCGCTTTACCGAAAGCGTCGTTGTCCCGGCTCCACGCCCCTCGGGTCTGGCCCTCTCCGAACCCGTTGTGTACAGCGGCAATCCCGTACAGGCAGAAGGCAATCAGCTCCCCTTCTCTTTCTCCAGCTTCCGGTTCAGTCCGCGCGCTATCCACACGGTTACGGTGCATCCCGGAGATCGCATCCCCTGTGTCTTCCAGCTCTGGCTGCCAAAGAGCAAAGACGGCGCCCCGGACAGGGCACCCGTTCTGATGCACTACCTTCTTGGCTCTGCTTCGGCCACCGGCAAGCCGCTGGACGAGTCCGAGGAGACGTTGGACCTGGCGAATGCCGACCCCGCTGGCAACTTCACCACGGGACACACATTTCAGACCGGGCCGCTCGCTCCGGGCAGCTATCGCCTGGTCATACGCGCCACGCAGGCAGGGAGCCCGCCCGCGTTCTCCACCATGACCGTCCATGTCGTTCCGTCCGACACGCCCATCGGTGTCTGGAGCGCGTATGGTCCCCCGGAACCGGCACAGGACGACAGCAAGCGCGCCCTTTCAGCCAAAGCCCAGGGCCTTCCGTAAGCCCTGCTGTAAAGAACACGCAAACGCATGCAAACCCATTTGGAACGCATGAAAGCGCACACGAAAAAGCCCCCTCCCGATACCTCGGAGGGGGCTTTCACCGTTGGCAACGACTCTACTTCAACGACCGAATAAACAGGTTCTCCAGCTTTTCCTGCTGTCCGGAGCGTGGCTGCGGGTTGAGGCTGTCCTTCTCCGCCTTTTCCGCGATCTGCGCGAGAGACGACTTGCCGCTCAGGATGTCCTTGTACTCGGACTTCTCCCATCCGGCATAGCGCCCATCGGTGACCTGCTTCAGCGTGCCGTCTTCCCACATCTTTGCAGCAATCAGGAAGGCATGCGCGCAGAGGTCGGCGCCGCCGATGTGCGCGTGCAGCAGGTCTTCAGGTTCAATGGACTGGCGGCGGATCTTGGCGTCAAAGTTCATACCGCCTACCCCCAGGCCGCCCCCGCGGATGACGTGATACATGGACAGCGTCATCGAATACAGGTCATTCGGGAACTGGTCGGTATCCCAGCCCAGCAACGGGTCGCCGCGGTTGATGTCCAGCGATCCCAGGATGCCCAGGTCGGCCGCGGTGGCAATCTCGTGCTCAAAGCTATGCCCCGCAAGCAGCGCATGATTGGCTTCGAGGTTCAGCTTTACCTCGTTCTCCAGGCCATGCTTCTTTAGGAAGCCGTACACCGTCGCCGCGTCGAAGTCATACTGGTGCGCGGTCGGCTCCTTGGGCTTCGGCTCGATCAGGATCTGGCCCTTGAAACCGATCTTGTGCTTGTAATCCACGACCAGCTGGAGCATGCGGCCGAACTGGTTCAGTTCCTGCTTCATGTCCGTGTTCAGCAGGGTTTCGTAGCCCTCACGGCCACCCCACAGCACATAGTTTGATCCGCCAAGCTGCACCGTGACGTCCATGCAGTGCTTGATCGTCGTCGCAGACCAGACAAAGACCTCAGGGTCCGGGTTGGTCGCCGCACCGGACATAAAGCGTGGGTGCGAGAAGAGGTTCGCCGTGCCCCACAGGAGTTTGGTCTTGGAGGACTCCTGCTTCTGCTGCAGGTAGTCCGCGATCGTGTGGAGGTTCTTCAGCGTCTCGCTGAGCGTATTGCCCTCATGGACGATGTCGCGGTCGTGGAAGCAATAGAATGGCAGATCCAGGATGCGGAACAGGTCAAACGCGGCATCGGCCTTGTCCTTGGCTGCCTGCATCGCGTCCGTGCCGGTCATCCAGGGACGAACGATCGTGGGCGCGCCAAAGGGATCGCTGCCGTTCATCGCCAGCGAGTGCCAGTACGCCACCGCAAAGCGCAGGTGTTCCTTGAGCGGCTTGCCGAGCACGATCTTGTCGGCGTCGTAGTACCGGTAGGCGAGCGGGTTGGTGCTGTCGGTTCCCTCGTACTTGACGGTAGGGAACTGCGAAAAGATGGTTTGGCTCACGAGAGAAGTCTCCGAAAACTGCACCTATGAAGATACAGCGAGAATGGCTAGCCTGTCGTGCCGTTTCTGTCCGGCAGGGTCCGCCATTATTTCGGAACTCGGAATTCAAACACTCTCCGCCAGCACGGCTCGCCCAGCCCCGGTCCGCTAACGATGCCCGGAATGGTAAGGATGGCCCGCAAGGATGGTCTGCGCGCGGTAGATCTGTTCGGCCAGCACGGCCAGGGCCAGCTCATGCGGCAGCGTCACAGCCCCAAAGGAAAGACGGAGTTGCGCGCGATTCCAGGCCGCCGCGGACCACCCATCGGGGGGGCCGATCGCAAAGACCAGGTGCTGGGTGCCACCGTCGCGCAGCGTTCCCAGGCGTGTCGCGATCGCCTCGGAGGTGAGTGCTTCGCCGCGGCTGTCCAGAAGCACCAGGGCGGCAGGCGTGCGCACAGCGGCCTTATCGAGCGCTGCCAGCAGGCTCGCTTCCGAGTCGAAACAGTTGGCCTGGGTGGGCGTAAACCGTGCCGCACGCGCCACATACTCCTCAACCAGGGCCTGGGCGGGTCCGGACTTCAGGCGTCCGCGCCGCGGCGTGATGTAGGCGAGTTCGATCCTCATGGGGAAGCCCGCTGTCGGCCAGCCTTGGGGCAGCCTGCGAAGCTACGTGCCGGAGCCTGGGCGCTTCGCCGCTCGTTTAACGCCCGTTGCCTTCGCGGCCTTCTTGGCAACCGTCTTCTTCGCGCTTGTCTTCTTGGCAGGGACCTTCTTCGCGGCCTTTTTCGGGGCCGTCCCTGTGGCCGTCTTGGTGGCCGGTTTGGGGGAAGCGGAACGATTTGCTTTGATAGCCGAAGTAATCTCGACGTTCAGCTCGGCCACACTCAGCGTAGTCGCCGATTTCCGCAACCGCTCCAGCCCGTAAAAGGCGCGCTTTTCTGGCAGAAAGACGTGGACGATGAAGTCGACGTAGTCCATCAGGATCCACTCGCCCTGGCGGCGGCCTTCGACGGAATTGGGATAGGTCGCGAAATCCCTCTTCATGCGCATCTCGATCTCGTCTGTGATCGCCACGGTCTGGCGGTCATTGGTGCCGGTGCAGATCAGAAAGTAGTCGGACAGACCACTCTCTACCGGATCGAGTGCGAGTATCCGGATATCTTCGGCCTTCTTATCCTCACAGGCCGCTGCTGCGGCTGCGAGCATCTGGTTCACTTCAACGGATGCCATCTAGCTCCTTTGCCCTACATCCTAGCGTAGTCGCGATTTGGGATAGAACTGCCCATCCTGCTCCCCTGAGAGGTGGAATGTTCCACTACCCTACGTCTCGTTCAGGCGGGGACGGGGCCCAAAACACCCTTAAGGCATGACAGCGCAAACGTCGAACCGTTTGCAAGGGCAAATCCATTGCCCACCCCTTCCTCTCACGGGAGCCGCGCTGCTCTATGCTCAAAGTATGGGGCGGATGCGGCCGATTCCAGCGGGGCGTGCATTGGATCTGGTGCAGATTGGCCCGGGCGCGCCCCTCGAAAAGCCAGGTCCTCCGGCGGAGTTGATCTTTGGCGAATGGTACCCGGCAGTGCGGGTGGACGGGCTGCGCGCCCGGGACACCGTGCTGACGACCCTGCTCGGTATCCCCATGCTGCTGGGTCGAAAGAACGACGGGACACTGTTTGCTTTGCGGGATCTTTGCCCACATCGGGGCATTCCCCTCTCGGCGGGCTGGTTCGACGGGGAGACCGTCATGTGCAAGTACCACGGCTGGCGTTTTGAGCCGTGTTCGGGCCGTTGCGAGGAGATACCTTCGCTCACCTCGCATGACCACCTCCAGCCGACCAAGATCTATGCCAATGCCTTTCCCGTGCGGGAGGGGGACGGCTACGCCTGGGTTTACGTGCCCCCTGCGGGGGCGGGCCGGGTGATGGAGGAGAACACGCTGCCGCCGTTACCGGAGCTGCCGAAGTTCTCGGGACGGTACAGATCGGCGCACCTCTCGGCCGATCTGCCCTGCAACGTGGACCACGGCATCATCGGCCTGATGGATCCGGCGCACGGGCCCTTTGTACATCAGGCGTGGTGGTGGCGGTCGGCGGCCAGCATTCATGAGAAGACGAAGCGCTTCGAGCCCATCCCGGACGGCTTCCGCATGAGCCCCCACACGCCCAGTTCGAACTCGGCCCCGTACAAGCTGCTGGGCAAACCCGTGACGACGATTGACTTCCAGCTGCCAAATCGCCGCTACGAGACGATCGTGGCAACGAAGAAGGGCAAACAGCGGTGGTTCTCTTCGCTGACCACCGTAACGCCCGTAACGCCCTCCACCTGCCGCATTGACGTAGTGGCAGCCTGGAACATCGGGTATTTCATTCCCTTTGTGACGCCGCTGGTGAAGTTCTTCGGGTCGCGCTTTGTGGCGCAGGATCAACAGACCATGGTGGAGCAGGCGCGGGGCCTGCGATCCAACCCGGGGCTGATGCTGATTGACGATGCGGACAAGCCGGCCAAGTGGTACTTCGCGCTGAAGCAACGACGGCTCACCGGCAAAGGCGAGCACCCCCTGGCAGGTGGACCGGCCGAGTTGCATTGGCGCAGCTAGGGCCCAGCCAGCACCTTTGCTGCATGTGCAAAAAACCCCGTTAAGAGCGCCACTTTTACTCACAAATGCGCAAGATGTGTGCAGGAGTGACGTTCTACGCGAAAAAGCCCCTTAACGAACCCCTTCTTGCAGTTTTTCGCGTGCCTGTTCGATGGCCTGGCGCAGCAGCGCAGGGCCGCCTTCGACGATGCGGCCGTGCCCACTGGCATAGCGGCGGATCTCGGTCCCTAGTGTGTCCAGCAGCTTCTGGGCGCTGTGCAGGGCCAGCGGTTTGTTCCAGGTCGCAACGCCGGGCAGGGGGAAAAACCACGGGCCGAACCCAACAACGTGAACCTCGCCACCCATCGTGACCAGATCATCGCCGGCGTAAAGGGTACCGTCGCGCTCGTCAAAGAAGCTGGCGTGGCCGGGCGTGTGGCCCGGGGTGGTCAGCACGCGGAGCGAGCCAAAGAGTTCACCGTCCGAGAGCAGGTGCGTGGGTGGGGTGCGAACGCCGGGAAAGCCGCCTTTGACCTTGCCTTGCGGCTCGCCCGGCTCGAGCGACTTGTCGGGTGGTTTCCGGAATAGGCGGGCGTCGCGCGTGGAGATGGCAACGTCGACTTTGCCCAGGTCGCGCACCAGTTCGTCAACGGAGCCGACGTGGTCCACATGCGCGTGCGTGAGCAGGATGCGCGCAATGGGTTCGGAGCCGAGGGTACGGGCGGCAAGGATGATCCCCTTGCCGCTGCCGCTGATGGTGGTGTCGACAAGGGTGTAGCTGTCGGACTCGCGGACGAGATAGCAGTTCATCAGACCCATGCGGGTGAGTTGGTGGGCGTGCGCGCCCAGGGGAGCGACCTTCATGCGAGTGCCTAGTCTCCTTGAGGTTCGGGATGGTTGGATGCGTTGAAGGACGGGTCTGCTCCTTTATCGGACGAAACACACTGTTATCTGGCGCCCTGGTTGCAGGACTGTGGTCCATGTAAAGGTCTACACTGGATCCATGCACGCGCACGCGAAGCCGAATGCGGCCATTGAGCGCATCCTGAAGTGCTCGCTGCTGCTCACCTTCCTCTATATTCTGGCGACGTTCGTCTTTGGCGTGCGCGCCCATTCGCTGGCGCTGATCTCCGAGGCCGGACACAACGTTTCCGATTTCGCTGCCTTAGGCTTGAGTTTTGTTGCCGTGTGGTTGCAGGGCAGACCGGCAACGGACAGCCGAACCTTTGGGTACCAGCGAGCGGGTGTGCTGGCGGGTTTTGTGAACGCGCTCAGCCTCCTTGTGCTTGCACTGTGGATCGCCGGCGACGCAGTGGTTCGCTTCTTGCACCCGGTAGCCGTAGAGCCCCTGCTGATGATGAAGGTAGCAGCCGCCGGCGTGGTGATGAACGGCTTGATCGCGGCGCTGCTCTGGCGGTTCTCAGGCGATGTGAATATTCGCAGCGTGTTTGTACACATGCTGGGCGATACGATCTCCACGGCGGCGGTCATCGTTGGCGGCCTGCTGATTGCGCTGACGCACCAGCAGTGGATCGATCCGCTGCTGAGCTTCATCATCGCGGCCATGATCCTGCTGAGCTCGTGGGGCATCGTGCGCGAGACGCTGCACATTCTGCTGGAAGGCACGCCGAAGACAGTCAATGTGGATGAGCTCCGAACGGCGATGCGTCGCGTTCCCGGCGTGGTCGACGTGCATGACCTCCACATCTGGAGCCTGACCTCGCAGAGCCATGCCATGGCCTGCCACGTGCAGGTAAGCGAGATGACGGTGAGCGAGACGGAGACGCTGCTGGGCCGCATGAATCACGAGGTGAAGGATCACTTCGGCATTCGGCACACGACCATCCAGCTGGAGGTGACGGGCTGCGAGGTGACGGACGGATGCTGCTCGCCGCCGAAGCCCGATGTGATCGACGGTCACTCGCACCATCATCACGGGCCGGGCGGTCACACGCACGCGCATGCGCACTAGACGCCACATCGCTACACCGGGCCCGCACGTTTTCGTTCCGAGGTAGTCCATGACAGGCACATCGATTCACCGCGTTCAGGCTGATGGCGTTCGCGTGTTCTACCGTGAGGCGGGCGGGGCGGATGCGCCGGTCGTGCTGCTGTTGCATGGCTTTCCGACGTCTTCGTTTCAGTATCGCGAGTTGATCCCGCGGCTTGCGGACGAGTACCGGGTGATTGCGCCGGATCTGCCTGGCTTCGGCTTCACCGAGGTACCGCCGGAGCGCAACTACGTGTACAGCTTCGACACTCTGGCAAAGACGCTGCTGGCATTCACGGAGGCGCTGCACCTTACGCGCTATGCGATGTACATCTTCGACTACGGCGCACCTACAGGGCTGCGCCTGGCGATGGAGCATCCGGAGCGTGTGGCCGCGATCGTCTCGCAGAACGGCAACGCCTACGAGGAGGGCCTGGGCGATGCATGGGCGCCCATCCAGCGCTACTGGCGCGAGCCTACTGCAGCGAATCGGGAGGCTGTGCGCAACGAGCTGACCCCGGCGGGTTTGCGGGCACAGTACGAAATCGGCGTGCCGCATCCTGAGATGATTGCGCCCGAAGGATACACGCTGGATGCGGCCATGATTGCCCGTCCGGGCAACATGGAGATCCAGCTCGACCTGTTCCTGGACTACCGGAACAATGTGGCGCTGTACCCGAAGTTCGGGGAGTACTTTCGCCAGTTCCAACCGCCGCTGCTGGCGATCTGGGGCAAGAACGACGTGTTCTTCGTTCCGCCGGGAGCCGAGGCGTACCGACGCGATAACCCCAATGCGACGGTGCAGTTCCTCGACACAGGCCACTTCGCACTGGAGACGCACCCCGATGAGATTGCCGCTGCGATGATGCCGTTTCTGGCGGCGCATCGCTAGGCTGACCCGGCGAGGCGAAAAGTCAGATCCCTTCGGGATGACAACTAAAAGTTCGGGGGGACGGCGTTACCTAGTTTGCTGTAGGTAGCTCGACGTGATCGATCACCAGTGTGTTGACCGGACCTTTGGCGGGCACGAGCTTGAGACCCAGCTGTTCCCGAAGGGCGGCATAGATGGATGGCTTGGCTTCTGTGCCCGTTGCGGCTTTGTCGCCGGCTGCCTGCAGTTGTTCGTCGGGTGTCCAGTCCAGGGTGAAGGTGTAGGGCTGGGTGAGGTCTGTCTTATCGAGGGTAGTTCGCTGGACGATGTAGCCCAGTTGATCTGCAAGCGAGGAGATGAGGTACTCGTGCGCTTCCAAATGACCGGGCGCAAAGTTCATGCTGCCGGGTTCCGAGAAGTCGCCCGGCTTCCCGTCCGTGGCAGGTGGTTGGGGTAGCGCAGGCTTTATCTTTGGGCCGTCTTTTGCGACGGCGAGTTCATAGATGGGCAGGATTTTGGATTCAACATGCGCCTTCAGGTGAAAGCGGTCGATGAGCAGGGCGCGGAGCATGGCCTCGCGCTGCGCTTGACTCAGTTTGGCGGGGGCTGAACCTTCTTCGGGCAGGAGCTTGGCTTCCACGTCAAAGCCCTTGCTGTTCACCCAGGAAGGACCACCAGAGACGAGATCCATCTTGATGCCGTAGGCGCTGGCGATCAGCGACTGTAGCGGGATGTTGGTTGTGCTCATGCCGTCCGGCTTGTTCATCCAGCGTTCCATGTGATCGTCGCCGCCATGTTCGCGAATGGACACGACGTCGAAGGCGGCAGGACCTCCCGCGGTCATATCCCGTGCCCCTGAACGCTTTGACGATACCGGAGGTGGAAGGCCCTGGGCAGCAGACCTGGCGTCCCTGAAGCTGATCAGGGCAAGCACAAGAAGGAGAGCACGCTTCGACGCAACCTGCTGCATAGTCCTCCGGGGCAACTCACTTCTATCCTGCGCCGAACTACATTGCCAGCTGTTTTTTAGACGGAAGTGCGGCTATTGCTTTCCCCCGAGACGGGGCTTCGCGACGGGGTGTGGACCGCCGAAGCGATAAACGAGGGAGAGCGTGGGCTCGCTGGTCCAGGTGGTGGACTTCTGCAGGCCGCCGAAGTCCGGGTTTTTGTAGAGCAGACCGCGGTACTCGGCGCGAAAGTCGAGGTTGTTCGCGAGTTGGAAGTCCAGGCCGAAGCCGGTGACGCTTTCGGGGCGGAAGTTCGCGGAGCGCGGGAGCTCGCCGGACGGGGTTACGGAGCGGTGGGTGGGCAGCGCGGTGAGGAAGCCGGCACCGAGGTCCGCGAAACCGGTGAGACGCGGTGTGAGGCGCTCCGTGGCCACGTAGCTGAAACTCAACTCGTAGAGATTGCTGGGCACGTGGAGATCTGAATTGTAGGCAGGATACGAGGGAAGGAGGTAGCGCTCGTCGACGCGGGTGTAGCCCATGTTGACCGAGTAGCCGAGCCACGGACGGAACTGCTGGCGAAAGGTGCCGAGGACGCCCGCCGTAGGGGCAATGCCCTGCGTTTGCGTGCTGAGCAGGAGGCCGTCGTACTTGTTGTTCTGGAGTCGCGTGGGTGTGATCTGCGCGAAGGCGCCCAGGGAGATGGAGGTTTCGACACCGTGATGGACGGGGGTGCCGGGCGGGGGTGGTGTGGGCGGGCATGGGGTGCTTCGGAGATCGGAGCAATTGCCGTCCGCCGCCGAGGCTTCTGCGAGTGAGCTGCTGGTGGTTTGAGCCTGGAATCCCGGTGCGGAGGCGAACAAGAGGAGGGTGGCTGCAGTCCGGATGCTCCCCGAGGACTGAAACGAAAGGTGACGCAACAAGGGCAAATCTCCTGAGGTAGGTGACTTGCGTACTGGGCTCGGAAAGAGGGCCTGCGTGCTGATATCTCGCCGGCCGTGGCCGATCGAAAGGAGTTATGAGAGGTCAGACGAGGGGTGTTTGCTACGGTGAGCTTAGTTGAAGAGAAAAACGCGAACGAGCGGAAAGCTTGGTAAAAGCAAATGTTTACGGCTTAGCAGGGGGCGAGAGTAACGCGGGTTCCCTTCGGGAAAGGACAACAGAGCAGCGTGACCTCTTGAGTACTTATCGGTCGGGCGCCGCGCGAAGTACCGGGGCAGGCTAGTTGGCGGTGGGGAGCTCGGCGTGGTCGATGACGAGGGTCATGACAGGACCCTTGGCGGGGACCAGCTTGAGGCCGAGCTGCTCCCCGAGAGCGGTGAAGAGGTCGGGCCTGACGTCTGCGCCTGCCGCAGCGGCGTTACCACCCTTGGCGACTACGTCTTCGGGGGTGAACTCGAGGGTGAAGTCGTAGTTGCCGGAGAGACCGGTCTTGTTGACGACGGTCTTCCCGACGAAGGCGGCGAGCTGACCTGCGAGAGTGTTTACAGCGTAACCGTATGCCTGGAGGTGCCCGGGGGAGAAGCGCGAGCTGCCATTTGGCTTTCTGGCGGGCTCGGCGGCGCTGCCCTGCGATGATTCGCCGGTCTGCGCGGGAGTGGGCTTCATCTTGAGGCCGCCCTTGGCAAGGACGAGGTCGTAGACCGGCATGGTCCTGGTATCCACGTGGGCCTGGAGGTGGAAGCGATCGGCCAACAAGGCGCGGAGCAGGGGAAGGCGCTGTTCGTCGGTCAGCTGGATGGCCCCTTGCCCGTCAGCCGGGAGCACTTTGGCGGAGATGTCGAAGCCCCGGTCGGCCAGCCAGGGAGGGCCGCCGGTGACGAGGTCCATCATGCGGATCTCATAGGCAGCGGCGGCGAGATTGCGCAGCGAGATGTTCGTCATGCTGATGCCGTCCGGGGTGGAGCGCCACATCACGTTGTGGTCGTCGGGATTGTGCTCGTGGACAGAGACGACGTCGTAGCTGGTGGGTTCGGGGGCGGTGCTTACAGCTGACGATGTCGCAACGGCGGACTGTTGCGCCTGCGCGGGGGTGACCGCTGGCGCGAGCAGGCCCATGCTGAGGATGGTTGGCCAAAGTCGGATACGCACGCGAAGCTCCCTTTGCTGTGTTGGTTGGATCTGAGTTGCAGACGAGCGTATTGCGGCATAGGTGAGCGAGTGGCAAGAGAAAAGGCGCCCCTTTTTGGGGCGCCTTTTCTGCGGTGCGTTGGGTTTGCATCCTGGTGAGGTGGTGGCGGTGGGAGGAATACTGAGGTCCTTCACTTCGTTCAGGATGACGAGGTTTCGGGGTGATGACGAGGTTCGCCCCATACACCGCCAGCTCACGATGAATGCGA
>CAZZXY010000062.1:0-26778 GCA_964658105.1 Verrucomicrobia bacterium Tous-C9LFEB
GTTCGAGACCATCAACCCGCTCGGCATGACCATCACCGAGTTCCATGAGAACCGCATCTCGGTTGACCCGCTCACACAGTGGGTACCACCTGCCACGATCACGGCTCCGCTTTCCGCTACGTCCGCTCCGGGAGCACGCCGGTGAGCTACCAGCAGATCCTTCCGTACTTCCCACCGGAGATCCAGGCGCTCTTGCTGGACGACACGATCTCCGACTTGATGATCAACGGGACACGCGGTGTTTTCGCGGACCGGGACGGTGTGGTGGAGGCAGTCACGCTCCAGCAGCCCTACACAAACGAGCGGCTCCTCGCTGCCATTCAGCGTGTGGCTCGCGTGCTGGGGCAGGACCTGACAACGCAGAATCCAATCCTGAACACGCGCCTCCCAGACGGTTCACGTGTCGCCGTGGTGGGTGCGCCGTCGTCATTTAACGGTCCAACCCTGACGATCCGGAAGTTCAACCGCTGGTACACAACCGATGAGCTGATCGCGTCGGGCAGCCTTCCGCGCGAGGTCAGAGACCGCATCGTCGCACTGATCGCTGACCGGAAGAACGGCATCATCGCGGGTGGCACCGGCAGTGGCAAGAGCACGCTTCTGAAAGCGCTGCTTGACCACATCCCCATGAGCGAGAGGCTGTGCGTAATTGAGCAGCCCGCCGAGCTCCGGATCGCCCACCCCAATGCCGTCCAGTGGGAGGCCGTGGAAGAGATCCCAGGTCAGCCGGCCGTCACGCCAAGCGAGCTTCTCGCCGCGGCCCTTCGTCACAGGCCCGACCGGATCATCATCGGCGAGATTCGCAACGAGTGCGCGTATGACCTCCTCCAGGCCATGAACACAGGGCACGGCGGAACCATGTCCACGATCCACGCCGCAAGTGCTCTGGATGCTCTCGGCCGCCTTTCCAACCTCGCTCTCAGTGCACGCTCCAACCTCAACCACAGTTTCGTCCGATCCGAGACCGCCGCCGCTATCGACTTCGTTCTGTACTGCCAACGTCTCGCCTCCGGACGCCGCCAGGTGCGAGAGATGCTCACCGTCACCGGCTACAACCACGACACCCACAGCTTCGTGACCGAGCACGTCTACCGCGCTCCACTCACGCTCGCTGCCTAACCAACGAGGACATCATGCCGCTCCTGAAAATCGCCGAGTCGAAGAAGATCACGATCTACAGCACGATCGAGGAAACCACAGTCAAGCAGATCGAGCAGTACGCCGCCATGACCAAAGGCACGGTCGATGAGGTTGTGCAGCAGGCACTCGAATACGTCTTTTCAAAGGACGCCGACTTCAAGAAGTTCTGCACCGAGAACCCCGATGCGAAGCCGAAGGAAGCAGTGCGCGTAAAGCGTTCAACAAGCGCGACGACGACACCGGAAGCGGCCAAGGACAGTGCATCGCCACGCACGACAACGGCACGGTGACACGCACTCCACACACACGCAGCAGTGCAGCTATAGAAACGGTGCTTTGCACCGGAATACGGTTGACACTCCATCCCTTCCAGGGGGATGCAGTGCAGCCAGCAGGGTTCCTATAGGAACCCTCAGAAACAAAGAACTTGCACCCCGGTGCATAAAGGCCTGACGGCAGAAGGGTTCCTATAGGAACCCTGAATTTGAGGACACGATGAACACCCCGACATCCACGCAAGACCTCGGAATCGCCAGCCGCATCAGGCGCTCGCGTGGACGCGGCGCCCGCGTCGTCCCCGCTACCTCGAAGGTGACAAGAGAGGAACGGGAGGAGCTGGAGGCAGCCGCGAAAGGAGAGGGCAAAGCTCTCGGCGAGTGGGGCCGCGAAGTTCTCCTGAGCGCCGCCCGTGGCTCTCGAACGGAACGAGCCCTGTTTACGGAGGTGACCGCCCTCCGACTCTTCGTGACGAACGTTCTCCGCCCTCTGGCTCTGGGCGAGAGACTCACCCCGGAAGACTTCCAGGCCATTCAGGCTGGGGTCCGGAATGACAAGCACGATGCCGCGCAGCAGCTGCTTGCGCAGTACCAGCCCAGCCGCACAGAGGAGCAGTAACGATGGCCACACAATGGGGACGAAAAGAACGGATCGTCTGGCAGCCGCACATGCCGATTTTCAGCTATTTCGCGATAGCGGCCGCCCTGCTGTGCGCCGTGTTCTTCGGCTGGGAGAGCTACACCTTCCAGCAGCCGGAAATCCGCAAGGCCTACACCGTCGAGTACTTCCGGGCGTCGGTGGGCGCCCAGTTCAATATGCACGGCAAGTACCAGCTGATCATGCTCGGAGGCCCCAACAAGCCAGAGCGCATGGCCCTGCCGTCTGACTTCGTAGACGGCACGACCGTGCTCCCGAATGGGGCTCCGGTCCCAGTGATGCTCTCACCAGCAGCTCGAGCGCAGGGCTTCGAGTACTTCTACCGGGCGCCGGCCCGCAGCTTCAGCGACACGTCGATGAATCGCTGGCTTTGCGGCGCCATCTTCGGAGGCAAGCCGCTCGTCGGCGCTTATGCGTGGCCCATCGGAGAGGGCGTACTGGTCTTGTGCCTGGCACTCGGCTACGCCGTGCCCCGCGACATGCGCCGGCTGCGCGAGCTCAAGTACGGGAGGCGGTTGAAGGGGCCGCTCATGCTCGACCCGAAGGACTTCAATCGCGAGGTCAAGGGCACCGGGCTCGGCATCACCACGGCCGCAGCCAAGGTAACGATCCGCATCCCGAAGACGAACGAAGCTCAGCACATTGCCCTTATCGGCGACACCGGGACCGGAAAGTCCACGTTGATCCGGCAGTTCCTACAGCAGGTAGCTGAGCGCAATGAGTCCGCCATCGTCTACGACCCGGCCTGTGAATTTATCCAGCGCTTCTACGACCCCAGCCGCGGCGACGTGGTGCTTAACCCGCTGGACGTTCGCTGCCCTTACTGGGGCCCGGCCGAGGAGCTCCGGCGCAAGGCAGAAGCCAAGGCGATCGCCGCTTCGCTCTACCAGCCCACCAACGACAAGAAGGGCGAGTTCTTCACGGAGACCCCACAGAAGCTCTTCGCCCACCTGTTGACTTTCGGACCGACGCCGCAGCAGCTTGTCGAGTGGATGTCCAACCCGGACGAGATTGATCGGCGCGTGAAAGGCACAGAGCTTGAGCAGATCATCGCCAAGGGTGCGCAGCAGCAGCGGGCCGGCGTCCTGGCTTCGCTCGGCCTGATCGCAGACAGCCTCCGCATGCTCCCCACCAAGGAGCAGACGGGCGGCCGTACGTGGAGCGCCACTCGTTGGTCCGAGAAGCGCGAGGGCTGGATCTTCATCACCTCACAGGCCACGGAGCGCGAAGCCCTCCGCCCGCTCCATTCTCTCTGGATTGATCTCCTGGTTTTGCGCCTGCTGACCTCGCCGACCGAGGAGCAGCGGCCCGTCTGGTTCGTCCTGGACGAGCTCGCCAGCCTGCAGCGTCTGCCACAGCTCAGCACTGCGCTCACAGAGATCCGGAAGAGCAAAAACCCCCTCGTCCTCGGCTTCCAGGGCAAGGCTCAGCTCGAGACTATCTACGGTCACCTGGCCGAGGTTATGCTCTCGCAGCCGGCCACCAAGATCTTCCTCCGGACCACGGAGCCGAACGCCTCCAAGTGGGTCTCGGAGACTATCGGCGAGATAGAGATCGAGCGCATGCGGGAGACGCACCAGCACGGGACTCGCCAGGGCAAGAGTTTCACGATCGACCGCCAGACCGAGCCGCTCGTCATGCGTTCGGAGATCTCCGGCCTGCCCGACAAGCACGCGTTTATGAAGCTCGGAAACAATGTCGCCCGCTTCGACTTCTCCTACACCGACCTGCCCGCCACGGCCGCCGCCTTCCAGCCGCGCACCGTTGAGGACGATGAGCTGACCTACGATCCGATGACCTTAGAGCAGCGTGAAGTCACCGCAAACGATTGCATGCCTGAGGAGGCGACGCTGCTCGCCGATCCGGAAGAGGATGAGGACTTCGCAGCTTCAGGTACGCCTGCGGAGGTATCCGTAGCGCCCGCCTCGGAATCGGAGCCGCCCGCCGTACCCGTGCCTGCGAAGGGCACGGCGGAAGCAAAACCCACCGAGGTCGCCGAGCAGGTATCCGCTGCGAAGGAAATCGGAGAAACGGGCCTCGACACCGTCCAGGAAGCCAGTGCGCCTCAGCCGGTGGAGGAGAGCACTCCCCATTCCTTGCTCTTGTTTGAGGCCGCGGCTACTGAGCCAACTGCCGCGGCTCCTGAACCGATCGAGACGCCTGCCACCGAAGCTGACCCGAGCCAGCCTCCCCTCGCTCCATCCGTACTGGACGCAGCGGCGCGGGGCTACCAACGCCCTGCGGAGCTCTAAGCCATGCTGACCATTTCCAAGCCGTTGAATGCCGGGCAAGCGCAGACCTACCATGCCAAGGAGTTCACCTCTCCCGGCCAAAACTACTGGCAGAAGGGGGACGTGAACCTTGGCGAGTGGCAGGGGAAAATGGCCGAGTCTTTCGGCCTCTCCGGCCACGTCGATGCGGAGCATTTTGCCCGACTTTCCCAGGGTCAGCACCCGTTCACCGGAAAGCAGCTGGTGAAGCACAAGCCGTCCACGGAGTACACGACCGAGGACGGAAAGACCGTAAACCCGGTCGAGCATCGGGCCGGGTGGGATGCTACCTTTTCGGCGCCCAAGTCCGTGTCCCTCACTGCCCTGGCCGGAGGCGATGAGCGGGTCAGGGAAGCGCACCGGGACTCCGCGGCGGCCGCGCTCGCCGAGCTTGAGCGCTACACCCAGGCGCGGATCGGCGGGAACAACGCAGCCCACACGACCGGGAAGTTCGTCGTCGCGAAGTTCGAACACGACACAGCCCGGCCGGTCGACGGCTATGCAGCGCCCCAGCTTCATACCCACGCCGTGGTCTTCAACATGACCGAGATGGAAGGAGGAAAGACACGCGCCCTCCAGGAGCGGGCGCTCTTTGATACTCAGCAGTTCGCCACGGCGGTCTACCAGTCCGAGCTCACTTTCCGACTCCGCAACCTCGGCTATGAGCTCGAGGCCGGGCGCAGCGGAGCGCCGGAGATCAAGGGTTTCACCCGCGAATACCTGGACGCGTCCAGCCCACGCTCTCAACAGATCCGCGAGTACCTCGAGGCCAACGGCTTCCAGGGACCTGAAGCCGCGCAGATCGCCGCCCACGGTACGCGCGACGGCAAGGAGGTCCTCTCCACAGACCAAGTGATGGCTGCGCATTACAAGGTTGCCGCTGCGCACGGCGACCAGGCTGCCCGCGTCGTCTCCGAAGCCAGAGAGCGGGCGCAGACCCAGCCGGAGCAGCGCATAACCGACACCCCGGGCCGAGCGCACCAAGCGGTTACCTACGCCAAAGAGCGCGGCTTCGAGCGGGAGGCCGTCTCCGACGAGCGCCTACTCATGCGCGATGCGCTACGCCGAGGCATGGGCGACGTCACCTACCCCGATATCCGGAAGAACTTCGAGCAGCGAACCGCAGCGGGTGAGTTCCGCAGCGTTGAGGGTTCGAAGCACGCCACCGGCCGCCGATTCACTACGCCCGAGACGATCGGTATGGAACGCGCGGCTGTCCAAAATCTTCGCCTCGGTCAGGACACCATGGACCCGATGATGCCAAGCGAAGCCGCCCGGGAGCAAGCCTCGTCCCGGCCGCAGCTGAACGAGGGGCAGCGAAAGGCTATCAAGGAAGTCCTGACGTCACCGGACCGCGTGCATGGCCTGCAGGGTCTCGCCGGCACTGGGAAGACAACGGCACTTCGGACAATCCGTGAGGGAGCAGAGCGCCAGGGGTATGCGGTCGAAGGCTTCGCGCCGACGTCCAAGGCCGCGAGCGAGCTCCGCGACGCGGGCATCTCTGCCGGCACCCTGCAGCGCTTTCTGAAGCAGGGGGGCCAGGAACGCACGGCCGGCGACCCTACCAGCCGGCATCTCTACATGCTCGACGAGTCCTCGCTCGCCAGCACCCGGCAGATGCGTGACTTCCTCAGCAAGATCGGTTCGCAGGATCGTGTACTGGTCATCGGCGACACCCGCCAGCACCAAGGTGTGGATGCTGGCAAACCCTTCGAGCAGATGCAAGATGCCGGCATGCGGACCTCGCGGCTCGAAACCATCGTGCGCCAGAAAGACCCGGCGCTGCTTGCCGCCGTGGAGAAGCTCTCCCGAAACGAGACGGCCGAAGGCGTTTCCATGCTGCAGGACCAGGGCAGGGTGCGCCAGATAGTCGATCGCGAAGAGCGAATCGCGGCCATCGCCAGGGACTATGCCGCGAAGCCTGAAGGCACCATCATCGTTTCGCCCGACAACGCGAGCCGCCGCGAGCTCAACAAGGCCGTCAGGACAGAGCTCCAGCGGTCCGGAGCGGTCTCCTATGACAACCAGCATCTGCCCACCCTGATTCCACGCTCCGACCTCACCGGTGCAGATCGCCAGTGGGCGGCCAGATACTCGCAGGGCGAGGTACTCCACTACACGGCCGGGAGCAAAGATCTGGATTTGAAGCGAGGCAGCTACGCCAACGTCACCGCCGTAGATGCCGAGGCGAACAGGATCACCGTGCGCCGTGAGGATGGCCGCGAGGTGACCTATGACCCTAAGCGCCTGCAGGGTGTGCAGGCCTATCAGGAGATTGGCCGGGACTTCGCCAAAGGCGACCGGATCCAGTTCACCGCGCCGGTGAAAGATATCTCTGTCGCCAACCGCGACATAGCCACCATCGTCCGCCTTGACGGTGAAACGGTCACGGCAAAGCTGGACAGCAAGGATGGCCAGGGCAGGGAAATCAGCTTCGACGCCCGAACGATGCGCCATTTCGACCACGGCTACGCCGTGACCTCGCACAGCTCGCAAGGTGTGACGGCAGATCGCGTGCTCGTGAACATGGATACCCGGGCACATCCGGAACTCATCAACACGCGCTTCGCCTATGTCTCCGTGTCCCGCGCCTCAGAGGACGCACGGCTTTACACCAATGACGCCGGGGCACTCGGTCAGAAGCTCAGCCACGATGCCTCGAAAACCTCTGCAATCGACTTTCGCCAGCAGAATGAACGCACTGCCGGCAGTCCCCAACCGCGACAGGAGTGCACCATGCCAGCAGACCCGAACAAAGAACAGACCGTGGTCGGATACATCCGGGAGGTCCGGGACGGTCACGTCATTCAGCAAGATGTGCGCAACGAAGCGCGTCAATGGCGCTACCCCCTTGAAAGGTTCGCCCATGTTCCTCGTCCCGGCGACGAGGCCGTGATTACGTATAAGCCCGGACAGGATCACTACACCGCAGTTTCCGCTTATTCGCACTACCAGGTAGCGGACCAGCTCCGGGAGTCGGGCCGGTCAAAGCTTGCTGACAGAGTGGAGGATCTTCATCGTAAAGCAGGCCCTGAGTACCACCAGGACAAGAGCCAGCAGGGAAATCTGATCCGACATAGAGAGAATCAGGAGTACGAGCGTCGTTATACCCCAATGGTCGCTGCTGTAGTCCAGGCAGGGCTTCCAGACGAGTTGGGCCAGGAGTACGTATGGAAACGTGAGTCCAAACTGGTTTCAGGCATTCACACCTATGAGAACGCCGAAACCAAGAAAGAAATGCACGTCGCGATAGAGCCACGAACGCTTAAGGTGCAGTTCCTGTCCAAAGATGACTTCGGCGCTGAGCGCATCAGCATGGACGAAGCTATCGCGAGATCCGCGCCGGAGCTGTATCAGAAAAAGCCGGAGCAGATGCAGAAGAGCGAGCAAGAGCGCGTATACAGCCCTGCTGAGCACCGGCGTCATTATTCTCCGCTCAATCGCGAGCTCCACGCCGACGACGCCCGCCAGTTCGCCTGGCGCGCAGAGACCGGCAGCGTGCAGACCTATCAACACGAAGGAACGCACCGCCACATCCATATCGACGGACCCAGCGGCCAATTCTTCGATCAGCAGAAGAACCCGATAACTCAGCAAGCCGCCCTCGATCGCGCCATAGGTATCGGCAATCACCACGCTACTCAGAACCCCCAGGTGCCGGAATCCGCGCAGCAACGCCGCGTGGATCAAAGCGTCGGCTTCGGTCTGTAGATAATTCTGTCAAACCGAAGGCCTCAGGGCTCACTTCCTGCTGATTGAAAGTGGACCGAGGCTTTACTAAACACCGTTCAACGATGACAGCCCCGATAGTTACCCTTCGCAATCGCTACTTCCTCGCCACGATCCTGCTCCCGTGTTTGGCAGCGCCCAGACACGCCGAATCCGTCCAGCCCTATGCTTCTCAGATCCTCGGCAAAGTCCAGACCACTGTTAACGACGAGCACGCCTTTGTCGGATCCTACATGCTGCCTTCGGTCGACGAAGGCGTTGTCACTCTGACCGGAACCGTCCGCAGCGAAGCGGAAAGAGTCTCGCGTCGGCCGAGCTCGCCAACATCGCCGCAACGTTGATCTGCACCACACGACACAGCGTTGTATTGTTGCCGATATCGTGCGCCCAAAGCTGCGCAGAATGGCACATCGCCTTCTCTGACCTCGAAGGTGTTCGCATCCGTAATGATCGATTCGAGTCACAGATTGGGGGCTTTGATTGTCTCGTAAGCACAGCCAATTCCTTCGGTTTGATGGACGGCGGCATGGACGCAGCGTTCATTCACTACTTCGGGATTGCTCTTGAAGAGCGGGTACAGCGCGAGATCTGGCGCTGCTTTCGTGGGGAACAGCCCGTAGGCACTTGTCTCATGGTGGCCACAGCACATTCGAGTTGTCCCTGGCTTGCGCATTGTCCGACTATGCGCGTACCAATGGACGCTTCGTGGACCAATCATGCCTATGCTGCGTTCCTCGCGGCACTCACCTCGGCGGAAGCCAAAGGGGTCAAGACTCTCGGATGTCCCGGTCTTGGAACGCTCAGCGGAAAGATGCCTGCAAGCGTAGCAGCCCGCCAGATGCGTTTCGCCTTCGATAAGTGGCGTGAACCCTTCAAGCGGCCGGACTGGCAGACACCAGAAGATCGCGAGTGGCGTTCCTTCGGGCGGTCAAGTATCGAGCTGTTAGAGCACAATCTGAGGATGACTGAATAGCTTCTGGCGGTTCGTCACCAATTGTTTAGGCTCTGGATTGTGAGCTTTGTTCTGCAGGGACCGAGTGTTGGACCACCCGCTGCCAAATCTGTCCAGCAGCTTAAGGCGAGCTCGGAACAGTAATGCGCGACCGTTTGTACAGCTGATCGGTCACTCCCGGGTTACCGGCCATTCGAGGTTCTTTGGTTACAGAAGAGTGCTAGTGGGGTCAGCTCTTGAATGGCCACGCCAATGCTGCTTATCAGAGGTAATACGGAGCTTGATCGGGGTGCACGGGTGCGGGGAAGGACGGTGCTCCGCGCTCCGCTGCAAACGCTGCCGGATGCTCTCGGCCAGCTCGTGGAAGTTTTGGTTTTCTTGAAGATCCGGCGGGGTTGGTGGCGGACTCGCGAAAGTGGTCGATGGCGACGACCTGGAAGGCGCTGCTGTTCTGCATTCGGGTGCTCTCTTGAGCTGGGTTTGGGTTGAAGGTTGGAGAGCGGACACACAGTCACCCGCATCTCCGCTCCGGTGGGGAGGGAGAAGTATTAGTGGCGGATGTGTTCGGTCGGGCGAAATGCTTGCAGGTAGCCCTGGCTGAGTAGGTTGCGGTTCCAGACCTTGGCAAAGGAAACGTGCTGGATGTAGAGCTCACAGCGAACGTGTCCTATGGAACGCGCCTTACGTAAGTTGGTCCGCTTCGGGATCCGGACGGCCAGGCAGCTCAAGTTGGTCAACCCTGTGTGACATCCCAGGACCAATAGTCTCGGGACGGCAGAGCAATGAAAACAGTGCCTTATCTTCATAACTGGGAGTACGGACTCGGAGGGACTTGGCAAGTGAGCGAAACGGTGACGTATGAGGGCTTCTTACGGTGCAGTTCCAAGCACACGAATTCTGGCGTTGTTGTCGTGACGAATGCCCCTAAAGACAACTTTGGGAATGGTGCGAGCTTCTCGCCGAGTGAACTGTTGTCTGTTTCTCTCGGAAGCTGCATTCTGAGCATCATGGGCCTCACGGCGCGTTCACTTGAACTCGACATCACAGGAGCAACGGCGAGCATAGAAAAAGAGATGGCAAACGCCCCGCGCAGAATCGCGAAAATAGCAGTTCACGTGCATGTTCCTGGTCTGCTTAAGGAAGACCACCGGCGCAAATTGGAAGCAGCAGCTCATGCGTGTCCCGTACACAATGTCCTGAACGTTGACGCGCCGATTTCATTCAGTTGGGGTCCTGCGTAAGCTTCCGGTGACCCTTAATGAGGTTGCGTCCTGCCCTGGCGACAGTCCACTGCTCAGAGGAGGAGGGATCCATCGCCAGCAGATGGTGAGCACAATCGAATTGTCTGGCGAGCGGACAGAGTGCGCGCCGGTAGCTCCGAGAGTGGTTGCAGGCAACACGCCACAAACGAGCAGCCAAACCAGGGAAGAGAAAAGGAGCACAGACGCATGATGTCCTCACAGCAGGTGCTCTCCGTTATAGAGCCGCACGCCTGGCAGGGAAGGCCCCGGCTTAACGAGGTCCTTTGCGTTGTTGTCTATCGCAAGGTATCGGATGAAGGAGCTTGGGCGAGCCAAACGTTGGATGGACGGGCATCTAAGTTCGGCTCCAAGACCAGTCAATTGCGATCGCTGCTGGCGATCTGCCATGGCACCGATATCAGCTGCGAAGTGCTGATGTGAAGCGCGCACAGCCCAGCTTAGTCAAACTGTTTGAGCAAAGCGCGAAGGTGGTGCACCGCCTCTGCTGTGCGTTGTTTCGATGTCGCGGGCGTAGGGCCAGGATTGCTCTGGCCCTACACCTGAATCGTAGTGGGGGAGGGTAAACTTCTTGTGCTGAGCTGATGGAAGGTCTCGTGATATCTGGGCAATCAAAATTGTGGTGCATAAGTGCGCGGCGTCGTACTGCTGGTAAAGCCCTAGCGCTTCGGTGTGCTTGGACGATCGGCAAAGCCGCGTTCCTATTGGGCCTCGCTACCGCCGTATATGGACAAGCTACCGCTGCCGATTCGGCCGTTCAGAATGTTGTTCTCCGGGGAGATGCGGGGGGGAGTCGCTTCGACGGAGTGGGCGTGGTGAATGGCGGCGGTGCGACCTCCGTATTATTGAAGGACTATCCCGAGCCCCAGCGCAGCGAAATTCTCGATTTGCTCTACAAACCTAAGTTCGGTGCTTCGGTTAGCGCCCTACTGGCGGAGATCCCTGGGGACGGCAACTCTACCCAAGGCTCCATGCCAAGCCACATGCACACAGCGGACGACCTTAATTACCACCGCGGGTATATGTGGTGGATTCTGCAACAAGCAAAGGCTCGCAATCCCAAGCTGACGCTTACCGTCACTCCGTGGGGAGCGCCCGGGTGGGTTGGGAATGGAAACTTCTGGTCGCAGGATGCAGCAGACTACGACGTGAAATGGCTGGAGGGCCTCAGGAAGGTCTATGGAGTCGAGGTGACCTCTATCGGCGTGCGCAATGAGAAGGGTGTGAGCTTTGAATTCGCCAAAAAGTTGCGCGATACGCTTAGCGCTCGAGGCTTTGGGAAGGTGAAGGTGCAAGGCTTCGACAACTGGCCGGCAAATAAGCTTGCCTTCACTCAGCAGATGTTCGCAGATCCGGCGAAGCGTGATGCAGTGGACATTCTGAGCGCGCACACATTGGTCGACACACCGCCGACGGATGGAATTAAGCTTCGGCAATGGGCAAACGAGCTCCACAAGCCCTTGTGGAACAGTGAGGAGCACGTCTACAAGAAAGGTTTCGACGCCGAGATCAGCATTGTCCGATCATTCAACCTCAACTACATTCGATACGGCGCCACCCTGACAGTGAACTGGTACGACATCGCGGGCTTGTACCCGATGGAACCCTACTCCGAGACACCCGCCGCGTTGCTCGCGCGCTCACCTTGGAGCGGAAACTATGCGGTACGCGAGGCCTTGTGGGGATACGCGCATTACGGCCAGTTCGCGGAACCGGGCTGGCAATACCTTAATGGCGGATATGGGGAGTTGGCCCATGGGGGCACCTATGTCACGCTGAGGTCGCCGATGAATGATTACAGCGTGATCGTGGAAAGCAAAGACGCCAAGGAACAGCAGCAGATCCGCCTCAGTATCGGCCGTGGACTATCAGGAAAGAAGCTTAACGTTTGGCGAAGCAACGCGGCAGAACAGTTCGTCCAGCAGGCGACGATCAAGCCGGTTGGCAGCACCTTTACCCTGACGGTCGATCCGCAATCGATCTACTCGATTTCGACAATTGGAGGGCAGAGAAAAGGTGGTTTCGCCAACATACCGCCGGACAAGCCATTCCCAATGCCCTACTATGAGACGTTTGAGAGTTATCGAGTCCCCGAGCAGTACGGCTACCTGCCGCGCTATACGGCGGATATCGACGACGCATTTGAGATTGCGGAATGCCCGGAACGGGCAGGAAAGTGTCTCCATCAAACTGTACCCCAACCGCCGATCTCTTGGGCTCCCGAGTGGAAGCCGTATACGATCCTCGGAGACGAGCACTGGCAGGACTACCAAGTGAGCTCGGACATATACCTGAAAGACGGTGAGTCCGGCGGGGTGTTAGGACGGCTGAACGATGTTGGCAGCGGGTACGGCACAACTCCCAAGGGGTACATCCTAGAGATGAACGATGAGGGCCTATGCCGCCTGATCGTCTCCCGGGGGAAGAAGAACAAGGATGTGCCTGATGGGGATGCGGAGCAGCAGGCGTTCCTCCGCGCGCACAAAGACGTCGATCCGGGTGGCGAACTGGTGCTGAGCTCTGTGCAACTGACGAGCATCCATGCGGGTACATGGCATACGATTAAGCTGGTCTTTAATGGGTCTAACATCCTAGGCGTAGTGGATGGGCTCCAAGTCCTGACTGCAACAGACAGTCATTATTCAATGGGTATGGCGGGTCTTATGGCTGGCGGCGACGAGAAAGCCCTAAGCACGCCCTTTTATGACAACATTTTGATCCAGCAAGAGGATGGGTCAGTCCCCCCGGCCACGTCCCCCCAGCCGGGTCAAGGCCCCATATATCAACCTGTGAGGGACGACGCAAGCAGGCTCAAAGTAAAGCAGCCCTCACCTCTTAAGCGCAGGTGACTAAGCCAACCATAAGCCTAGCCCCAAAGCCCTCATGCTCGATGCTGATCTTCAGCTGGTCCATAGAATGCGAGTGGACCTGATTTGGCAGCATGGCGGGCAGCTATACTCCAGCCGGAGGATACATGATGAGAAATGGTTTCGTCTTTGCTGCGGCAGCTGTGGCATTGAGTGCTTCTTTCGCTGCGGCGCAGCAAACTGGTCGATATAAGGTCCTCAAGACTGCAAACGTTGGAGGGGAGGGAGGCTGGGATTACATCTATGCGGACTCGGACGCTCGCCGCCTCTATATTCCTCGCGGTGCAAGCCCTGCGGTGCCTGCGACCGGAACCGTCCCCGAAGTAGCTGCCTCTCCTGCACGCCTCACCATCTTCGACCTTGACACCCTTAGCCCTGTTGGTTTGATTGACGGTGTCAGCGGCAATGGTACCGCTGTTGATTCAAAGACGAATCATGGTTTCACGAGCGATCATCCCAAAGTGTCCATGTTTGACACCAAATCCTTAACATTGATCAAGAGCATCGATGTTGGCGCAGCACGACCAGACGGTATTTACTTCGACCCATTCAACGAACGGGTGTACGTCTTCAGCCATCCCACCAAAGACGCAACTGTCATCGACGCCAAGGATGGTTCCGTGCTCGGAACCATCGACCTGGGGGGTACGCCGGAGCAGGGTATCGGCGATGGAAAGGGCATGCTCTACGTGGTGATGCAGGATCCGATCGGCAGTGTGACCGCAGTCGACGTAAAGACGATGAAGGCGGTTGCGCATTACTCATTTCGAGATAAAGGCGGGTGTAACGGTCTAGCGTTTAATCTCAAAAATGAAATCCTGTTTGCGGCCTGCCGGTCGGGTATTTTGCCCAACGAACAACCGTCCATGGTGATCCTCAGCGCCAAAGACGGAAAACTTCTGGCCAACCTTCCTCTAGCAGGGGGCTCCGACGGAGCATCATTTGATCCCTCATCCATGGAGGCCTTCAGCACGCAAGGCAACGGGACCATGACGATTGTGAAGGAGAAGAGCCCGAGCAGCTTCGAGGTAGAGCAGAACCTGCACACGATGATTGGTGCTCGCACCGTCACATTCGATAGCAAGACCGGTCACCTTTTTACAATGTCGCAGGAGCGCGGACCTGCTCCGCCGGCCGGCGCCGCCTTGTCACCCGGAAGTCGGGCACCGCAAGGTGCGCCTGTACCGGGCTCGTTCACGATCCTAATGATCGGTAAAGAGCAGTAAGCTCTCGTGTATACACCGTTTCGACTGTTTAACTTAGCTGAACTCGTACTGCCCGCCATGTGGGTCGTGCGTTCGGCGCCGAACACCTGTTTCTTGCCCACCCGTCGCCAACACCCGTTTGCAGAAGCCCAATATGTCCATAGTGGCGCACCCTAACGAGCAGCCCATTGCCCCGGGCCTATAAGCTATAGCAGACCTCTCATGGCGCTTATTCTCAAATCCGAAAACCGCGGGGGGATCCGACGTGTGCGCTGGACTATCTGTGGCATGCTCTTCGTGGCTACGTCGATCAACTACATGGATCGTCAGGTGATTGGCCTTCTGAGACCAACACTGGAAAACAGCATGGGGCTGACCGAAGCCGAATTCTGATACATCATTGCAGCGTTCCAAGTAGCCTATGCTGCCGGATTACTGCTGGCGGGGCGTCTTGTGGACCGGCTAGGGTCTCGTCTTCGTTATGCCTTAATTATGGGGACGTGGAGCTTGGCGGCCATGTCGCACGCTCTGGCGCGTTCGGCCCTTGGCTTGGGCGTGGCGCGATTCTTTCTAGGGTTAGGCGAGTCCGGGAATTTCCGGCAGCCATCAAGACTGTTGCTGATTGGTTCCCTCAAAAGGAACGCTCGCTTGCGACCGGGATCTTCAACTCTGGGGCGAACATCGGTGCCATGGTTGCGCCCGCGCTGATTCCTTGGGACAATCCGATTTGGCTGGCGTGCCGCCTTCCTATCGACCGGTCTCTTCAGTCTGTTTTGGATCGTTTTGGTGGTACGCCAAATAACGCAAGCCTCAGGAGTTGCGGCGTGGATTTCACGGGCTTAGTGTCCAGGCGCAGACCGTGCTTGAACAACAGCCCTTATCGGGACATGTGTTTGTCTTCCGTGGCCGGTAAGGAAAATGTCGTGAGGGTGCTGCGGTTCGAGGCGACGAGCTATGCCTGATGGCCTAGCGGCTGGAACAATGTCGCTCTATTTGTCCTCTGGCGAGCAGTGGAAACCGTCTCGCTGAGTCCTGCGCAGCTGTCAATGCTGCTGGAAGGGATCGACTATACCCAACGAGATGCGTCAATTGCGCTGCCCCAATTGAGCGATTCTCCACGCAACCTACTCCCGGTGATGAAGCTGCAATCACATACCGCCCGGAAAGGCACAGTACAAGTCCGTGTCCGGCTCCTCGCACTATCAAGTCGCTGGCCAGCTCCGCCAGGCAGGGCACCCACAGCTTGCCGCCAAAATAGAAGAGCTACATGGCAAGGCAGGACCGGAATATCAGCAAGGAAACCCGACAAGATGATCTGCGGAGGCAACAGGAAATCAGAGAGTACGAGCGCCACTATGCCCCGATCGTCGCAGCGGTAACCCACGCAGGAATGCCCGATGAGTTGTCCCAGCAGTACGGCTGGAAGCGTGAATCCAAACTGGTCGTGGGAGTACAGACCTACGAACACCTCCAGACGCACAAAGAAATGCACATCACGCTCGACCCCAAGGCTCCCCAACTCCAATTTCTCTCTTCGGACGATCTCACCGCAAAGCCCATCACAATGCAGGAAGCTGTCACAAAATCAGCTCCGCATCAGCACGTCAAAGAACCATCCTCGCCTAAGGACACGAACGCTGGCCACCACCTCGTCGGCGGCACCAAGGAAGCCACACGCGAACGTATCTACTCGCCGGCTGAATATGAACGCCACTACGTACCGCTTAACCGCGAGCTGCACACCGAAGACGTACGTCACTTCGCCTGGCGCGCAGAAACGGGTACTGTGCAGACATATCAGCACGAGGGCACGCACCGACACATTCACATCGAGGACCCAGCGGCCAGTTCTTTGACCAACGAAAGAACCCAGTTACCCGGGAAGCTGCACTCGATCGCGCCATCGGCATGGGCCATCATTACGTCACCCAGAAGGGTCAGTCCCAAGAAGCCGCGCAGCAGCGGCCTGCGATATCCACCAAGCTATACCCGATCGCACCATGGATATCTGCAACCAACATGCGATGTAGCTCCGAAGCCGAAGGACGCCTACCTCCTTCGCATCTGGTGCTCTAACCTGGCGATCACGCAAGAGGAAATGCGGCAGGTCCACCCGGGCAAGCCTTTGGATGAATCGATGTTGTATTCCAATCGCACCTATGAGCTTGACGCTCGTGCCACGATAAGCGCGCTGAAAGACGTGATCAAGGGCCAGCTCGATGCCGCATCGCTCAGCCGCCGCATGGAAGCGGTCAGACATTCCAACGATCAGGACGTAAGCCCACAGAAGTCAAAGGAGACCTTTCGTCGCATGTTGCAGAAAGGCGAGTCAGAAGCCGCTCTGCAGGCCTTCGAATCACCGGGCACCTACAACCTGCCAGCCGGCCACACGAACTGGCGATTGTCGAACGCGATCTCGTGGATCGCCGGTCAGACCAAGGACGCGGAACGCAAGCTTGAGCTCATGAAGGCTGCAGGCGACGTTCTACCCAAGGCAGCATAGGGGGTGTGTTGCTTTGATCCTTATCGCACGACCACCGCGTATGTACATACGCGGTGGTCACTCGAGATATCTTAGAGACGAAGAGAGTTACACTCCGTGTCTTCGCTCTTGTTTCGCTCGGGCGTTGCTTATAAACTGCATAGACTGGGGAAGAATGCGATGCAGAAAAGCGTTCTTGATCGCGAGCAGGTAACGGACGAAGACCAGAGACAGTCGTCTAAATTCGAGCTGTCTTCCACACCTACAGAGGTGCACCATCAATTCGTTCGCGAGGTCATCGACAGGACCCTCACGAAGAGGCGGCGCAAGCAGCCTCACCAATGTGTCACCGTGAAGCTGCCCTACCAGGATTACGCACGCGTAACGCGCGTCCGCGAGGGATGGGAACTGAACCAGACCGATTTGATCCGATTCTTTTTCGAGCTGGCTTTGCCGATCCTGGAATCTCCAACTCAGGAATTGCGCCCACTCCTCGAGGCGCATCGCGACGAGGTCCGAGCGCAGCGGGAAGCGGAAGCCAAGAAGCGCAGCCGTGGCGGAATGCCTACGGTCACAAGAGTGTGAACCCGACTTTTAAGCGTTATTTGCGCCCATCTCTTCATGCGACTCGAAACGGCCAGGCACACTCCCTGTCTCTGAAGCTCTCGCCTTGCTTCCTGGAAACAGTCAGGACGGCCGGCCCACGATCGCAAGGCTTACCGCAGCCTGGATAGGGCTCCAGTGCGCAGCCTGCTGAGCATTTCCTGAATGTCGGCCTTGCTCACCTGCGGGTGGACTGAGGCCGTCTCGATAGCGCCTGAAAGCGATCGAGGTCCTTCTGCGTGACCATTCCTGATGCAAGGAGGATTTCGCATGGCGACGGCCGTTAGGGCTGTGACCTCGATCCACCCCGGGGAGAGCGAGGAACAGCGGTTTCAGTACTCGGCCATGACCGGGCGATCGCTCTTCTATATGACGGAGGCCGATCTAAAGCACACGGTGCTGGCCATCGCGGAAGAGGCTGGGGCGCATTCGGCTTCCTATGCGCTGAAGCTTCTGCAATAGGAGGGTGTGCTGTCGATCGCGTCGACGGGCAAGGACCCCGCGACGGGGCGGCTGCTGACGCACCAGTACCGGATCGAAGGCCCGGTGATTATCTCCTGACGACAACGGCCATCGACATCAATGAGGAGCTGTTGAACCGCTTGCCTGGTGCTGACGGTGTCGAGAGCTCACAGGCAAGCGGTACGACGGCAACCTCGCGGGGCGAGAACCCAAGGTCGCGGCCCCAAAGCGCCCCCAGAACGGTAGGATGGCGGGAGTGTCGCGGAGCGACGCAACACCTGTGTTCATACGGTTTCCATCGTCCTGAGACAAGAAAACGCTAAAGCGCACTGAACCTGCCGTTTGCTTCGCGAACCGGTCGTAGTCGTACCGGCACACAGCAATGGAGCCGCTCACAGGGAAGCCGCATAGCCCGCGTAGAGAGAGGGGCAAGCCTCCGGTCTCGCTGCGGACGTCGCTCGAAGCGCTGATGCGGGGCCATCTGCTGGCGCTCGAAGTGCAGAACTACTCCGAGTTCACCGTAGTCGCAGGGGCCACCGTTGCTCAGTCAGCACCGGAAGGTCAAAGCCGTGTGCAGGAACTCAGGCGCGCGGCTTCTGGACCTATCCAGTTACCGGCCTTATGTGGCTGGGAAAGACAGCTGTAGTGATGTGAGCTGGAGGGGCGCGATGATCTTCTGCCGCGATCTTCGGTTGGCTGGAAACTCCGACTGGCGACTGCCATCGCTTGTGAGCCAAATGGCGTCTTCGACAAAATGGCTGATACTCCTGGGAGGGCGGGTTACCGCGACAAGCAGAGAAACTCCACTTGGCATGTGCAAGGAGTTCTCTTCCTGACGGGGTTTCAATGGGCCAATGATGAAGGTGGTCACTCCGTTTCTAGCTCCCACCCCTACTTCGACCTCGACGAAGGACAATCGACCGATCAGCCAAGCGGGTTCCTGTACTCCCCATCCGCCATGCGCAGGTTGTGTGTGCGTGGCACTCAAAAGTAGAAAGGCAGTAGGACGCCCGTGAAGTTTTCTGAGATCGCAAATCGCTTGACGGGTATCTCGACGCCGTTTAGTGGAGCGTCGTGGCAGCCCGCCGAGTTGGAGATCGCCGGGCAAGTCGGGTGGTCGCGTTCCTGGAGGACCGCCGGGTGGATGAGGCCCATGACGGAACGCACTAATCTGAAAGATGAACGTCAGTCATGCCGACCGGATAGCAGTAGAAGAGAAGCCCAAGTTTGGCCAAGCCGCAAAGAGATTGATCGGAGGCTTCCCAGCGATCGTTCACGGCACTTCCTCAATACTTTGTTTGCGGACAGACAATGGTATGCAATTTTAGTGGGAAGGTGACTCGTGTACGCCAGGTAAGGGTTCGCTACCAGTGCTGGTCGAAAGCCTTGGGCGGCATGCTACAAGGCATTCGCCCCATTGATCATCAAGTGAGAACGCGGATGCCGACACAGTCCATTGCCTCCCAAGGACGCATGACGAAATCGGCACCGTCCGAGTAAGCGGGAGCTTGGCTTCTGAAGGATAGCGAAGCGGCAGAGTTGTCGGCCGTTTCTTCCCTCGACTCACGCTTCTGCCCAGCACAGCGTTTGTGAGCCGTCCTGAATGGTTTCCGCAAGGCTGCGATTCGTGAAGGAGTGCGGCTAAGCCGTTAAAACGCTTTCTCTGGGAGACGTCTGAGATCCAGTAGCGGCGACAATTGCTAGTAGCTGGTTAAGAGCATTTCTAGGTGTTAGCAATGTGGCTTCCAACCGCGTGCTCGTGGGTTGCGCGTCAGTGATGCCAACCACACAGAGAAGCAAGCTATTGGGAGCCCATCCCAGTCGCCTTCATACATGCGACCACATTGGTCCTGAGGTATAGAATGGAAACCTACAGAAGGGCGTTGCACTCTGCACAGTGCATTAGGATGCCACTCCGTATTGTCGGCATCGTCACTTATGCAGAGATCTGGACGGAAACGCTTTGTCTTACAACGTAGAACCTAGCCCCGACTACCAGGGTAACTCGATACTCGAAACTCTTCCTGTCGCAACGAGGAATGGATTACTCGCTCACATGGAGTATGTCAGACTTCCGGTCGGCCGGATCCTATACCGCCCTCGTGAAGCTCCCCGCCACGTTCATTTCGTTACATCCGGCTTGGTTTCCCTTACTACTTGCCTGGCCACAGGCGATGCGGTAGATGTTGGCCTAGTGGGATCAGATGGAATCGTTGAGGCATATCACATGCTGGGTGCCTCCGAGGTGGCGACGGAAGCTGTTGTGCAAGTTGAAGCCACCGCATTACGAGTTCCTTTCGCTGATGTTCTGAAGGAGTTCCAATGGGCGGAACCTTTGCGGCAGCCGGTCCTGCAGCAAATCCAGGAACAGGGGATGACTTCGGCACAGTTGGTGGCCTGCAACGCGATCCACGGGGTAGAGGCCCGGCTTGCCCGCTGGCTCCTGATGATCCAAGACCGGCTTCGGAGCAGTGAACTGAACGTTACACAGGGGTTTCTTGCGGAAATGGTGGGCACGCACAGGCCAACGGTTACGGCAGCCGTTGGACGACTGCAAAAGGGCGGAGCAATCAGTTGTTCACGCGGTAAGGTGGAGATCCTTGACCGCTCGCAGCTGGAGCTAACAGCATGTGAGTGCTACCCCGTCATTCGTAGTCTAAGCACCCGCTTCAGAGGACCCGGCCGAAGCTGAAGGGCCGAGTTGACCCGTGGGTAAGATCAACATCGGCCCTCTCCAGGCACCGTGTCCTTATGCGATTTCCTGCGTGACCTGCAGCGGGGAGTTGGATCCTGATTCGTGGCACTCGATGACTGCAACCGAAATGCCTACGACTTCACCTGCTTCATCCAGGGCGGGTCGGTAAGAGACCAGGCGGGTACGCTGGTTCGCACTGGGCGTTCCATCGAACGAGCACCGCAAGGGATGCGGCATGGTCATCATGAACTCCCGGACTTCCTCGCCTCGTAGGACGCGCTCGAGGTAGGGTCTCAACACCGGGTAAATGGAAGGAAGCACCTCCTGGACCGTTCGTCCGAGATGCTCGGATATCGGCAGTCCGTTCATCTCCGCCAGCCGTTGGTTAAGGTTGCGGTATCGTTGCTGTCGATCGATAAAGGCGAGCCCAACAGGCGCGCCATCGTAGAGCGCCTGAAGCTGGGCGAGCCGCTCCCCAGACTTCAGGTCGCAATTGCAATGAGCCGATCGATCGCATTTGATGTCGACGTTGGCGCTACTCTCAAACCGAGTTGTGAAGGATGCAAGCTCTGCTGCCGGCATTGGTCGGCCAAAGAGCCATCCCTGGCCGAGATCACAACCGAGCCATCTCAGCTGCTCTACCTGCTCTTCGTTCTCGATCCCCTCCGCCACGGTCAGGATGCCGAGGCTCTGGCCGAGTCCGATGACGGCCGCTACGATCTTGCGGCTCTCTCGCCGGCAGAGCATGGAGTGAACGAAGCTGCGATCCACCTTGATTTCATCGAAAGGCAGAGACTGCAGATGTAGCAGGCTGGAGTAGCCGGTACCGAAGTCGTCCAAGGCCAGTCTGCAACCCATGGATTTGATTTCGCGCGCAACGGAGAGCGCGCGTTCGCGATTCGCAGTGAATGCACTCTCTGTGATCTCAACCGTAAGGTTGGAAAGGTTGTAGCGTGCGCGATCCGCGGCTGCTGCGATCTGTTCGGGAAGCGCGGAATTGAGCAGTTGCAGTGGGGAAACGTTGATGGAAAGCATGCGTCGAGGCCGAAGGACGCTGATGTTCACGAGAGCCTGATCGAGCATGCGTTGCGTGAGTTCGCCAATCCAGCCTTCGGCTTCAGCCTGAGGAATGAAGCTCTCCGGCAACACCAGCCCGACTTCCGGATGGTGCCATCGTGCCAGTACCTCGAAACCGGTGATGTGGCCGGTTCGGAGGTCAACCATCGATTGGAAGTACGGGAGAAAGTTTCCCGTACGAAGGAGGTGGGAGACGGGGTGCTTACGAAAGGTGAGTACTTTGTCTTGCGAGGCCGCTAGCTGGGGTTTCGTCATAACCTTCTCTGGGTGAAAATCCCTCGGTCCAGGACCAGCAAGCTTCGCTGATCCCGCCCGACTCTAATACTTCACTTGGGGAACCCACAATCCCCGAAACGGGATGCAAGTGAATATGAGGACTCAGCTCGCCCGGATCAAGGCTGGGGCAGAAACGCGGCTCGGCGGTTGCGCTGCCAGCATGCCTCGTCTTGCTCAGTGCAGACCTCCACGCTCTTACCGTACGAAACGGCGCGGACCCGGTTAACGGGAATCCCGGCGTTCACCAGCTCGTCACGAGCAGCCTCTGCGCGTCGCCGACTTAGTGCAAAGTTGTAGGCCGCCGTCCCGCGCTCGTCCGAGTAGCCGCCCACCTGCACGTTGAGGGACGGATGCGCATTCAGAAATGCAACGGCGTCCTGGATCCCCTGTTGCGCGTCCGGGCGCACAGCAGCGCTGTCGTAATCGAAGAAGATATCCCTGATGCCCTGATGGAAGACGGCCGGGGTCATTGGCTTCGCCGCAGGATCCGGCACGGGAGCAGGCGCGGCAGGTGGCGCTGACGGCGGTGTCGGGGGGATGAGGGGTGCGGGCGGCGCCGGTGGTGGTGCCGGTGGTGGTGCGGGGGTCGGCTTGGGTCGTTCGGCTTCTGACTGAGCGTAGTGACCCAAGAACTTGAGTACCACGCCGGCACTCAACATGAGGTGGTTTTGCTCGTTGCTGGTGCCATTGGGCAGGTAGGTGCGAAGATATTGCGCTTCCACCAGGCGCACCGCCAGGCGGTGACCCACATGATAGTCAACGCCGCCGCCAAGGTTTACTGCGAAGCCAGTCGCACTGGTGCTATATGAGTTGCCCTCCGGGAAGTAGGAATCGCTTCCATGGGCTGCACCGAAGAGTGCCTGCACGTAGGGTGTGAAGCGCGTCCACGAAAGGTCACCTGAGGTCCCGCGGTGTATGTGGTGAGCGTCAGGTTTTGGCCAAGGGAACCGATGTCCTTTGCATGGCCTCCTGTCGCTTCCGCCGCGGCATTCAACCAATAATTGAATGCGTAGCTGCCTGAGGCAGAGCCGCCGTCCATATTGAAACACCCGCAGTTGGCTGGCGGAGCATTTGCTCGGATGTTGTTGTAGCCCAGAGCCAGGCTATAGCGAGGGAGGAAGTTGGTCGGGTCCTGCGGGCCGGCCTGTGCAACTACAGGAAGTGATGAGAAAAGAAAAGGCAACGCAGTTGAGGCATGATGACGCATTGAGGGTCTCCTGAGCCGGGCCGTTCCCGGCATCCGGCCAGATCTGCGGAGGGATCTGGCCGGTATAGCGGGTTGGCATTTCAGTACAGCAACGCAACGGAGGGTGAGGTGGTTGTGGCATTGGTGTCGACCAGCACGTACCGGTTGGGCGAGATCGCGTACAGCACATCTGCCGTTCCAAGCGTGTAGGTCCCGAATGTGCCACTCATCAGGACGTACGGAAAGGATCCCGAGACCCCAAGCTGCAGCACATTCAGGGCGCCAACATCAACGTTCTCGTCCAACGTCGCCGTTGCGGTTCCTCGACCATTTGCGGTGAAGGCACCGGAGTCGCTGGTGCTGACCACTGAAGCCGGCGTGGTGCCACCGTACACGTAGGTGCCGTTGAGACTGCCCAACGTGAAGGGTGCGCCGGTCTGTGCTTCTAGGCGGCCCAAGCCCGCATACCCCGTCTCCAGGAAGAAGCCCTGGTTTGGGCTGTACAGGTACACGATGCGGGGTGCAGGTGCAGTGCCCGTCACCACGATGACCCCACCCACATAGGTGTGCGGGGCCACGTAGTTCAGGATCTCGCGCCCATTTGCTGCCACGCTGCAGGCACTTGCGCCGGTCACGGTGTAGCTGCCCAGGACTCCCTGCAGTGTCGGGAGCAGGCCGCCGAGACCTGTGAGCGTGTTGACCAGCCCTGTAGTTCCGGCCTGCGTCACGGAGTTGGTGTTGCAGTTGCCAGCTCCGTCACCGTCGCCCTGGAACAACGTTGCGGTAGTGAGATTGAGAACATTCTGCAAGGTCTGGCCGACAAGACCCGGGTTGGTGGGAGAGTTCTCGTAACCAACATAGGGACCGTTCGCCGAGGCGTTGGAGAAGGTTGTTTGAGTCTGAAGCTGGGCGCTTCCAGCCAACAGGATAAAGGCCGAGTGCTTGTCCGTAGACATCACGAGGACCTGGTTTGCATTCACGATGTACACGGCGTAGTCCGACGGGTATGCGGCCGCGGGTACACCGGCTGTGTTGAGCGTGAGCGCCACGCGGCCGTTGCCATCAGCAGTGCCGGATGTACCGGTGAGTGCTTCCGTGGCGAAATGCGTCGCAGCGATGTTTGCGTCTGCCGTGCCTGTGATGTTGCCCGAGCTTACGGTGAACTGACCAACCTCCGCCACAGGACCGAACAGGTTCAGGTTGAGCCCGCAGGAGACCGAGCACGGTGTATCGCCCTGGAGACCGAAGGCGTAGCTGCCGCGCAGGCCCCAAGCCGTGGCCGTAGCGTCCTGCGCAAGCAGTGTGCCCGTGCCGCGTGTTCCTGCCAGGCCATTCGCGTCGGACTCGATGAGGCTGCCTTGCGTCGCAACCGTTGCCGGTGCCACTGGTGCTTTCATTGCTATGGCGTAGGTTGAGGTACTGCCGGTGGTGCCGTCCTGGTTGAGCGTGGTGATCGTGATGAATCCGCGTCCATCGGTATCAAGCGTGTACGTGCCGACGAACTGGTTGGAACCGAGGATGTTTTCGGTAGCTGTAGAGCTTTGGTGGTTGGTGTCCAGCTCTCCAGCTTTGATCACGCCTGCGCCGTTCGCCGTGAAGCTACCAACGGTTGCCGTCCGGTAGGTCAGTACACCTGCCAACGCGCCATCGAACCCCTGGAACAGGAAGGCGTATGGGCCGACCAGTTCAGCGTCGGTGGATTCGGCCGGGTAGGTGACCAGCAGAACCAGGGGAAGGCTGACGCTCTGCGGTGTCCCCTCGCTGTCTGTCGCCGTTACCGTGAAGCTGGAGGCGCCAGGCGCGGTGGGTGTCCCGCTAAGCGAGCCGTTGCCCGCCAGCGTAATACCTGCAGGGAGTGTCCCGGCAGTCACCGCGTAGGTGTATGGGGCCAACCCTCCGGAAGCAGACAAGGTCTGCGTGTAGGGCGTGCCTACCACCGCGTTCGGCAAGCTTCCGGTAAAGCTGAGAGACGGCAAAGGATTGACCGTCACAGCTACCGGAGCGGTTTTGGTGTTGGCCGGGCTCGCCGCGTCCGTAGCCGTGATCGACACGGTGGTATTGCCGGTAGCGGTTGGTGTTCCGGAAAGAGCGCAGCCGGCCCCGAGCGTAATTCCCGCAGGAAGCGTACCGGATGCCAACGTGCATTGGTATGGTGCGGTGCCTCCGCTGACGGGGATCGTGCTGGTGTACGGTGTGTTCACCGTGGCCGCAGCGGGTGTGCCCACGGTGAGTGCCGCAGTTGCGGCGTTGACCGCAACGAAAATAGGCCCTGTCGTGGTGTTGGCCGGGCTGCTCGCGTCCGTTGCCTGGACGGTGAGCGTAACCGAACCGGAGGTAGATGGTGTTCCTCCGATAGCGCAGTGCGCACCAAGCGCAAGCCCCGCGGGTAGAGTGCCGGAGGTGATTGTGCAGTTGTAAGGTGCCGTACCGCCGGTGACGCCGATCGTCCCCGTATAGGGAGTTCCCACCGTAGCTGCCGGGGGCCCTGCAAGGGTCAGTTCAGAGGCGGGCTTGATTGTGAGGATCACGTTGTCGACCGTCGTCAGACCTGGGTTGGCGCTGTCGGTGGCCTTCACGGTTAGAGTTGCCGTGCTCGCAAGCGTGGGTGTGCCGCTCACCAGGCAGTTGTTGCCAAGCACCAGACCCGTGGGAAGAATGCCCGAGGTGATGGTGCAGGTATAGGGAGCCGTACCCCCAGCTACACCGATGTTGGCGCTGTACGGCGTCCCTACCGTGCCACTCGGCAAGGTACCGATGACGAGTGTGCCTGGTGCGGGCGCGGGATCGACTGTGACGGTTACCGAACCTGAGCTGCTGTTGGATGGGCTGCTGGCGTCCGTCACCTGAACGGTGATGGAAGCCGCGTCCGCGGTGGTTGGCGTTCCAGAAAGGGTGCAGTTGCTGTTCAAGGCCAGACCTGCGGGCAGGGCACCCGTGATCAAAGAGCAGGTGTACGGCCCCGTGCCGCCGGTCACGCCAATCGCCCTCGCATAAGGTGAGCCGGCAGTAGCCGCTGGCGGAGAACTGAGCGTCAGGACCCCAGACGGATTGATCACCAGCGTCACTGCACCGCTGCCGGTGTTGGCAGGGTTCGCGGCGTCGGTCAGGGCAACAGTCAAGTTCGCCGGCCCGGCGTCGGAAGGCGTACCGCTGACCAGGCAATTGGCACCCAGCGTCAGGCCCGACGGCAAGCTTCCGGAGGTGACAGTGCAAGCGTAGGGAAACGTGCCCCCGTTCACACCAATGGTCGAGCTATACGGAACGCCTACGGTGCCGTTTGGCAGTGTGCTCGAGGTAAGGGTCAGGGTGGTGGGTGTAGGTGCAGGCGAAATAGTGATCACGAACTCGCCGGTTGCTGTGGCACCCGTTGAGTCCTGCGCCTGACCCGAGAAGCTGTAAGAGCCTGCTGTTATGGGCGTGCCGGATAAAATACCGCTCGCTGCCGACAACGTGATGCCAGGCGGCAGACTGCCGGAGACAGCGCTCCATTTATACGGCGCCGTGCCGCCTGTCGCTTGCAGTGTGGAGGTGTATGAAACACCAACTGTTCCGGCTGGCAGATTCTGGTTGAGAACAGACAAGGTCTGAGTTCCAGTTCCAGTGCCAGTGTCTTTGTCGATGCCAGTGCCGGTATCTGGTACC
>CAZZXY010000063.1:0-26650 GCA_964658105.1 Verrucomicrobia bacterium Tous-C9LFEB
GGGCGATCTGGCGGAAGATCCAGGGATTGGCCGGCGCGGCGCGGCCGATCATGACGGCGTCGCAGCGGGTGGCGGCGACCATGGCGGCGGCGTCCTCCGGGGTGCGGACGTCGCCGTTGCCGATGACGGGGATGGTGACGGCGTCTTTGACGGCGGCGATCCACTCCCAGCGGGCATCGCCGGTGTAGCCCTGCTCGCGGGTGCGGGCGTGGAGCGCGACGGCGTTCAGGCCAGAGTCTTCGGCCAGCTTGGCGAGCTCGACGCAGACGATGTTCGAGTCGTTCCAGCCCATGCGGAACTTGACGGTGAAGGGGATGGTCACGGCGGCGCGGACCTGGCGGAAGATTTCGGCGATCAGGGGCAGGTCGCGCAGCAGGCCAGAGCCGCCGTTGCACTTGACGACACGTTTGGCGGGGCAGCCGAGGTTGAGGTCGACGAGGTCGAAGCCGGCGTCCTGGATGATGCGGGCGGATTCAGCGAGGGTGACGGGGTTGGAGCCGAAGATCTGCGCGGAGATCGGGTGCTCGTCCTCGTAGTAGGTGAGGTAACGTTTGCGCTTGGTCTCACGCATGCGGCTGAGGCCGTCGGCCGAAGTGAACTCGGTCATGAGCAGGCCGCAACCGGAGCGCTCGTTGGTGGTGTCCTGGTCGATGTCGGTGGACTGGGCAGCGGCATCCGGCGTGTAGAGGCTGGCGTGGCGGATGAAGCGGCGGAACACGGTGTCGGTAACGCCGGCCATGGGGGCGAGGACCGTTGCGGGCGCGATGCGGACCGGGCCGATGTGGAAGTCGGCGGGGACGGCGGCCTCGGGGGGCAGCGGGCGCGTGTCAGCGCCGAGCGAGTTGGTCCATTGCTTGTCCATCGAATGATTGGATGATCTCCAGTTTACCGGGCTTCAGCGTGAGTGCCCGGGCGATGGGCTGAAGTCCCCCGAGCACGGAGCACGCAGAAATGTTTTCACAACACCGCCACAACTTTTGTGGGAGGCACGTGTCTGGACGGGGTATCAAGCAATTCTGGGCCCTTTTGCCTCTTCCGTTCCGGCACGGTTGTTCCCGCGCCGGTTTCCCTTTCCGCTTCGCTGATCGGCGTCACGTGTCTTGAACAGGACACACATCTGTTGACGCCGGGAGGCGATCCCGGTTCAGTCCTCGTGCTGAACGACGTTGGCACCCGCTTCGCCAGCGGGGCCGGGCATGATCGAGACGGTCTTGCCGAGGTGCAAATGCAGGTGTAACCGGCTCCAACGCGAGCCAAAGAGATGTGCCGGGAGACGACCCCTTGAGAGGCAAACTTTTTCTTTCTCTATTGCTTGCTGCCGCACCGCTTTCGGCCTTCGCCGATCAGCTGGTGCCGGCTGGCTCCGTGGTTTCATGCACGGTCGCTGAACCGAAGGTGTCCTCCAAGACACAGAACGTTGGCGACCCAATCCTCTGTCAGCTGAGCCATGTCGAGGCCTACGGGCGATCGAGCTTTCCGTACGGCAGCTATCTGGAGGGGCACTTCGAGGAGTACAAGGACCCGGGCCACTTTGTGGGCAAGGGATGGATGGAGCTGAAGTTCGATCGGCTTGTGGTGGTCCCGGACACAATCGTGCCCATTAGTGTGCGCGTGGTGGCGACACCCAAGTATCCCGTGGACAAAGAAGAACGTATTCACGGGACGGGGCATCCGGTGCGGGACATCATTGAGTGGTCGATCCCGCTGCTGTGGCCGATTGATCTGATCAATCTGCCGCGGCGTGGCCCGCGCCCGGTTCTGGCTGCGGAGACCCGGCTGACGCTGAAAGTGCTGGATGACTTCGGCATCCCCACACCGCAGGAAAACGCGGTGCGCAACCCGGCGCTGATTGCACGGCAGACCTCGGATGAGCCGACCTATCAGCAATATCGCGAGCCGGTGGAACGCCAACAGCCCTACTACCCACCACAGCAGCAGTACCAGCCGCCGATGCAGCAGAGCTATGCGCCGCAGAGTTACACGCCGCCGGCGCAACCCGCCTACAGCTACGTGCAGCCTGCCCAGCCGACCGTGGTTGTGGTGCAGGCGCCGCAGCCCACCTACGTTCCGCCACCGCCGACCGTGATTGTGCAGCAGGGGCCTGCGTACCCGCCGTACCCGCCGCCAGCGGTTGCCGTGCCGTATACGTATGGCCCGGCGCGGTACGCGGTGCCGTACCGGCCGCGATACTACGCGCCCTATTAACCGCGTCGATAGAGGGTTTGGGTTGAGAGTGCAAAACAGAAAAGCCTCCCGGACGGGAGGCTTTCTGCTTTCAGTGCAGCCCTTACTTGGCGGCTGCTTCTGCTTTCTTGGCTGTCGTGTCGGCGAACTTGCGGCGGAACCGCTCGATACGGCCGGCTGTATCCACGAGCTTCTGCTTCCCGGTGAAGAAGGGGTGGCAGGCGGAGCAGATTTCCAGAACGATGTCGCCCTTGTGCGTGGAGCGGGTCTGGAAGCTGTTGCCGCATGCGCAGCGCACGGTAGTTTCGTCGTACTTGGGGTGAATGCCTTCCTGTGGCATGGTGAATCCTTTCGTAGCTCTCCCGCCGCAGAACGGATCGCTTGCCATGTCCTCGCTTGGGGCCAGAAGGCCGGGCTCAGGGCATCGAATTCCTGTCGCGCTGCAGCTTGGACCCCGACTCCCGAGGCCTCAGGCGCTTAGGGATTAGATTACCATTCGGTGGCAGGGATGCAGATGCCGCGGAGCGTGGCTTTTGGGCAAGATTTAGCGGATCCTGGTGCGCCAGGAACGCAGAATCACCGGCGAGAACGTCAGCAGAAACGCCATGCCCAGCATGAGGCCAAGTGCGCCCACGGTGTGCCCGATCGAAAAGACTGCCCAGGACACGAGCACCCAGAAGGCCATGTTGGCCGAGGCCGCTACGTAGACCCAGTCCGAGAACTTGTGCTGATCGCGCCAGAAATTCATCGTCCGCAGGGAAGGGTACGGCGTCCGGTCGTTCAGGCCGAGGCGCAGCAGCGCAACGGGCAGCAGATTGCACGCGAGCACCAGGGCGACCCAGGCCACCGGACCCCAGGGCTGCGGCAAGCGCGGCTGGATCCACCACGTAATGAGGATGGTGAGGAGCACGTTGGCGGTCGCGCCGGCGTTTACGGCGACGGGAAAATGGCCCATGTCGCTAAGCCTGTTCATGGCGTTCAGCTTCTTGTCTTCGGCGTTCACGTCCGCTCCAACGCGTCTCAAAGTGCACAAAAGGGAGGCGTCTGCCCAGACTACGCTGGGCGTGGGCCGATGTTGGCGGGAGAGTTTGGCGTGACAAAACAGGAAGCCGTGGAATCTGTCTGGGACTATCCTCGACCGCCTCGCCTGGAGACAACAGGCAGTGCGATTCGCATCGTGCACAGGGGCGTGGTCGTCGCCGAAACGCATCGTGCGCTGCGCATCCTCGAAACCAGCCATCCGCCGGTGTACTACCTCCCGCCGGAGGACCTGCGGATGGACCTGCTGCATCGATCGGCGCGGCGTGGGTCGTTTTGCGAGTTCAAGGGCGCGGCCGCGTACTGGTCGCTGGATCTGCGACGCGCGCTCGGCGCAGAGACGGAGGGAGCCCTCGTGCAGGATGTCGCGTGGAGTTACGCGGATCCCACACCGCAGTATGCCGCGCTTCGCGATCACCTGGCCTTCTATGCCAGCCGGGTTGACGAGTGCCTGGTGGACGGGGAGCGCGTTCAGGCGCAGGCCGGCGACTTCTACGGTGGCTGGATCACCTCGAAGGTGAGAGGCCCGTTCAAGGGACCGCCCGGCACCCTGGGCTGGTGACGTCCCGGTTGTCCTCAGATCGCACAGCCCGCGGTGGGCAGGTCCGGGCGGTGACTGCGATACTAGGGACGTGCCCTGCGGGCACATGGCTTGACGATGTCCAATCTGTGTCCAATCTGTGGCGGCTCTGGGCTGCGTATGGTCGAACGGCCTGACGGCAACCGTGCCGTGAGCGACTGCGCCTGCCGCTCCACGGAGCGCCGAGTGCGTCGCACGGCGGCTGCCCGGATCCCGGAGCGCCATCGCGAGTGCACCCTGGAGAATTTTTCTACCAAGACCGGCGGCGCGAACCGGAGCCTGGCGGAAGCCCGGATGCGGGCCGCTGGTTTTGTAAAGGCCTATCCCGGCGACACGTACGGCAACGGGCTGCTCTTTGTGGGGCCTTGCGGTGTGGGCAAGACTCACCTCGCGGTGGGCATTCTGCAGGCGCTGACTGCTGAGCGCGGGGTAAATGGCCGCTTCTTTGACTGCAAGGAGCTGCTGAAGCAGATCCAGAACTCCTACTCCGCGAACAGCGAGCAGACAGAGCGGCAGGTGCTGCGCCCGGCGCTGGATGCGGAGGTGCTGGTGCTGGACGAACTCGGCGCGGCGCGCAGAACGGACTGGGTCAGCGACATGATCGAGCACGTGCTGAATATGCGCTACAACGATCGCAAGACGACGATCATTACGACCAATCTCCCGTATGCCCCGGCCCGTGCCGCGACGAATACGGCGAAGGATGCCACGCGCCAGGAGACGCTGGGCGACCGGATCGGCGAACGCATGCTGTCGCGGCTGGAAGAGATGTGTGTCGTGGTGGAGATGGACGGCCCCGACTACCGGAAGAGCCTTGCAGGCCGCGCGACCTTTGCACCCACGGCTGAGCGGCATCACCGGAAGACGGTTCCGGAGTAAAATCGCCGCAGTATGGCGGACCCCAATCAGCCTGTGCCTTCCAGCACGCCGCGGCCTGGCAGCGGTGAGCTTTTCGGTGAACCTGCGCGTGAAGCGCGAAGCTTTCCCACGGTGGCCGTGGGTATTGCCGCACTGGCCGTCCTGGTGCTTGTGGCGGTGCTGATCTGGGCGGGGAAGCGGCATGGAACGGGCGCGGAGTCGCCCGATACCCTGCGGCCCGCGGCTGCTTACGCTTCCAGTCTCAAACTGACTGGCCTGGCGATGAGCGAGTCCAGCAGCTTTTCAGGCGGTAAATCGACCTTTATCGACGGGCACGTCACCAACGCTGGATCAGGGACGGTGACCGGCATCACGGCGCAGGTGCTCTTCGCCTCGGACGGTGGCGGTGCCCCCCAGCTGGAGACCGTGCCGATGAACCTGGTGCGCACGCGGAAGCCCTATCTGGATACCGAACCGGTCAGTGCGGCACCGCTCGCGCCCGGCGCCGGGGCGGATTTTCGGCTCATCTTTGAGGGGATCCGGCCGGAGTGGAACCAGCAAATGCCGGAGATTCACCTGGTGGACGTCGAAACGAAGTAGCCATCTGGCACCTCGCGATGAGGCACTTCAACGGAGAGGGCGACTGCCTTCTCCGTTTTCCACATCTGGATGCAATCTGAGGAAATCCGATCGCCTAGGGGCTGCGTTCCTTTAGCAGTGATCTGAGCTCAAGTTCAGGGCTGATCGCGCCAGTTGGGCGGATCGAATGTCCGTCCTGAAAGCTCTCCTGACGGAGAGGTACCAAGGCAGATTGGCCCTCCAGCGATGGAGGGCCCTTTTTTGCTGACCCCGGCGCTAGACGTGGGCGTGGTCGCGGACTGCACTGTGAATCGCTAGAAGGTTCTCCAGCACGGGGCGAAGTCTGTTGAGATGGAGGGCATTGGCGCCGTCCGACTTGGCCTCCGCCGGGTTGTCGTGCACTTCAAGAAAGATCCCGTCCACCCCCGCTGCCACGGCTGCCCTGGCGAGTACCGGAATGAACTCGGGCTGACCGCCCGAAACGCCGTTGGCGGCGCTGGGCGTCTGGACCGAGTGCGTACCGTCGAAGATCACAGGTGCGAAGCCGCGCATGGTTGGTAGAGAACGGAAGTCCACAACGAGGTTGTTGTACCCGAAGCTGGCGCCGCGCTCGGTGAGCGAGACGCGAGCACAACCACCGTCCTTCAGCTTTTCGATGGCATGACGCATATCCCAGGGCGCCACGAACTGGCCCTTTTTGACATTCACGGCACGGCGAGGGCCAGCGCAGGCCTCTGCGGCGGCAAGCAGAAGGTCGGTCTGACGGCAAAGAAACGCCGGAATTTGCAGCATGGCATCCACGTCACCCAGTGCGTCCGAGACGGCGCCAGCCTGTTCCGGGGTGTGAATGTCCGTGAGGACCGGCACACGGTTACTCTGGGCAATGCTGCGAAGGACGCGGCAGCCTTCGGCAAGACCCGGACCGCGAAAGCTGCGGGCGGAGGTGCGGTTGGCCTTGTCGTAGCTGGCTTTGAAGATATACGGGACCTTCAGGTCCGAGGTGATCTGCTGGATGGCGTCTGCAAGATGCCGGGCGTGTGCCTCCGACTCCAGAACGCAGGGACCGGCTATCAAAAAGAGTTCACGGCCGCCAATGGCGACCTCGCCGAGGGAGAAGGCTTGGGGGTGAGTCACGCATTTATTGGAGCACAGGCGGTGAGCGGAAGCCGAGGGCGGATGCGCTTGCTCTCAATATGCATTCCACGCAGAAACGCCCCGGCTGGCCGGGGCGTTTCGTCATGCGGTGCGTCTGCGTTAGTTTGTCGTTCCCGTAGACGGGAAGGTGATGGAGGTGGCATGGGAGCCATTGCCCACGGCTACCAGGCAGGAGGGAAGGGAGCCGGTGGGGAACGGGGTGTTCGCCACGGCACTGAGAACGCCGGTGCTGGCATTCAACTCCGCGCCATCGACATTGCCCGTGACGTAGTTCGTCGCGTAGAGGTAGGTTCCCAGGTTCGGATCGATCGTGATGCAGTTCGTTCCTGCATGCGTGCTGAAGGTCGATCCAGCTACGGAAGAAAGGCTTCCGTTCGACTGGTTGATTGCGAACGAACTAACTGACCCGGAGTTGGCGTTTGCGGTGTACACATACTTTGCGCGTGGATCCACAGTGATGGACACTGGCAAAGCCCCTGTGCCGAAAGGACTGCTGGCCATCGGGGTGAGATTGCCGGTAGTGGATCGCGCAACAGAGTAACCGTAAACCTGATTGGTCTCCTGATCGGTGACGTACACGTAGCTGGCGGTGCCATCGATGGCGATCGCGCTCGGCGTTACGCCAGCCGCAACACCCTGATAGGTGTTCAGGGTCTTGTTGAAGGTGGTACCGGAGAGAGGGGTGAGGGCACCGGAGGTGGTGTCCTGCGCGAAGCCGAGAACCGTTGGCTTGCCCAGCGTGACCTCCTGGTCAACCACGTAGACATACGTGTTGTACGCCCCTGTACCCGCGCCAGTGGAGCAGGATGCATTGGTGCTGATGATCGGCGTGGCCACGCAAACCGGGGCGGACACGGCAATACCGACGGGATTGTTGCCGACGTTCACCGTGATGGGGGTACCAAGGGTGTTATCCGATTTGATCGGGAAGATGCTGACGCCGCCGGGGCCGGGGGAGGCAGGTGTAAAGCCGTTTTGGTAGGTGAAGGTAACGTAGAGGAAGGTCCCAGCGCTGTTGACCGTCATGCCAACAGGAGTCGGCAGGCTCGAGGTGCCGGGACCCTGCGTCCCCGTCAGGTTGATGCTCTGCTGGCCGTAAAGCTTTCCGTCTGTGCCGACAAGCGCGGTTTCAACCTCGTTCCCCTGGGAGCCATTGGGGCCACCGACGATGTAGATCGCCTGATTGTTGGGGTTCGCAACGACTTTAAGCGGCTCGGAGACGGTGCTGGTGAAGGGCGAACCGTTGATCTGGTTCAGGATGCCCGTCTGAAAATCAACCCCATAGGCAGAGATCGTGCCGGTGGATGCGGAGACAGCGTACACATAGGCGACTGTATAGTCGCGGCTGCAGGAGGTCAGGCCGAGAGCCAGCGTAAGAGCGGCTCCTCCGGTGATGGCGCTCCGAACCTTTGATTTAAACCTCATCTGCATTCCTGCAATCCTTGGAACGGCTCCGGACAGTGGAGCCGATTTCTACTTTCTGCCGAAACCGGCGATGTTTCAAGACAGCCTGCGCGAACGCAGGCTGTGTGAGAGTCCCTTTGCCTAGACGGACCCGCTGAGCGCAAGACAACTCAACTGCTTTGTTGCCGACTGGAAGTTTGAACCACGCGACAAGGGCTGGATCTCACCGTTGGTATCGGAGTAGATATAGCCGGTGAGTGTCCCGTCGTTGCCGTTGGCAACGTAGATGTACTTCGAGGTGGGATCCTCGACGATGCACTGAGGTCCGGAACCCACGGGGAACGGCGAACCCGCAATGGGCTGCAGTGTTCCGGTGGTGATGGAGTAACCGGAGATGGTGCTGCCCTGCGTCGTACCGGTCGTATTATTGTTGTTTGCGTTTAACACGTACACAAACTTGCTCGAGGTCGAGAGGAACGCGTTTGTGGGATTCGTCGTTCCGGCGTCCAGGGTTGTCCTTGCCGACGGTGTGAAGGGCGTGAGAGCGCAGCTCGCACCAATGGTGTAGCTGAAGAGCCTGCCCGCGCCGGAACCAGCGTTGCTGTCCGTGATGAACATGTACTGCCCGTTGCCGGCAATGGACGTCAAGGACGTAGAACCAACCGGGTACAGACCCGTGGTCACCGTGCCCAGCTGGCCGTTGGCGATGCTGTAGGTCGATACCGTCTGACCGACACTGTTGATCGTGAACAGGCAGCCACCGGTGGAAGCCATGCGCAGCGGGGTTTCACCCACCTCCAGGAACGTCGGAGACGTCTGGCCGGGCTGTGTGCTGGCGGTCTGCTGCACAAGATTCAGCCGGCCCGTGGTCGGGTCCGACGAGAAGGTCGTGATCGCGCCATTTGCATCGAAGTTCGGCTTGGTGGTGTCGGGCTGGTAGTTCGGGTTGTACTTGTCCAGTACGTACAGGAAGGAGCCAGTCGAGTCGAAGGTGGCCCAGATATGGCCAAAACCCTGCGTCGTGTAGTGCTGCTCAAAAGTGAGCGCACCCTGTCCGCCGATGGCGTAGAGGTCGACACCCTCGGCTGTCCCAGCGGAGGTACCGGTGAACCCTGTGCCCTGGTTGATGACATACAGGAACCGCCCACCCGGACGCACCACAATGTCGACCGGGGTGGCATCGTGGGTTGAAAACGGCTGGCCGGGGATCGCGGTCAGGTTGCCGGTAAAGTTATCGACCAGATAGCCGACAATCTGCCCGTTCTGTGTTGCTGTGTTGCCGACTGCCCATAGATACGCAATCGTTCCCCCGCCACATGCCGTCATGCTCAGACCCAGGGAAACTGCCGACGTCAGGGCCAGCGCTGCACGGCCGAACCAACTCCACTTCATGCGATTCCTTCACCACCCGCCCTGCTGCCGAAACCTGTGAAAGGTCTGGTGCAGGCGGGAACCTATCTTTCGAGGGGTGGAACAAAACTTCACTTCATTGTAGGGGTTGCGGAAGTTTCATGCCACTTACTGCAGGTTGGGACGAGGGAGCGCGGCGCTGGTGAGCAGTGCGGATCAACTTTGTTGATCTCTCCCTGCGGGCGCGCGCGAAACAGGAACCCTGCACTTTGGCGAGCAGGCGCCCGGAATGCCCCACCCCGGACCCGGGAAGAAAACGGCCACGGAGTTCGCTCCGTGGCCGTTGCGTTTCCACGAACCAGACCTACCAGACGCGGCAGCCGCCGTTCTGGGGCATCATGGCCTGGCCTGGGTGGCAGCCGAAGGCCTTGCCGAACTCGTCAAAGTTCTGCACCGTGCCCTTCACGCGCCACTCCCCCGTGGAGTGCGGATCCGTCTTTGCCTGATTCACGGCCGCCTGTTCCCGCTGGTTCTGGCACCATACCTGGCCGAACGAGATAAAGAAGCGCTGCGCCGGCGTGTAGCCATCCACCTGGTCGGTGGTGGACTTGCCTTCCTTCTGCAGCGTATTCAGGAGTGCCTGGTAGGCGATCCGGATGCCGCCATTATCGGCACTGTTCTCGCCCAGTGTCAGATGGCCATTCAGATTCTGCCCAGGAGCTACCTGGAAGCCGTCATATTCCTTCGCAACGCACTCGGTACGCTCCTTGAACTTGGACAGGTCCTCCGTGGTGAACCAGGTGCCCATGGTGCCATCGGCGTTGTACTTCACGTTGCCAGTCGGACCGTATTTGGACCCCTGATCGTCGAAGCCGTGCGTCATTTCGTGGCCAATGACGACACCGATGCCGCCGAAGTTCACGGCAGGATCCTTGGACAGGTCATAGAAGGGGGGCTGCAGAATGCCGGCAGGGAAGTTGATGTCGTTCATGGACGGCGAGTAGTAGGCATTGACCGTCGGAGGCGTCATGCCCCACTCCGTCTCGTCCACGGGTTTGCCCAGCTTGGCGAGATTGCGATTGCGCTCAAAGATCGCGGAGCGCTCCGTATTGCCGAGGAGCTCGTCCCGCTGCACGTCCAGCTTGGAGTAGTCGCGCCACGTCTGCGGGTAGCCGATCTTGTCGCGGAAGGCGTTGAGCTTCACCTCAGCCTCCTTCTTTGTGTCGGGGCTCATCCAGGGCAGTTGCTGGATGTCCTGGTCGAGGGCGACCTTGAGCGCGGAGACGAGCTTCTCCATGTTGTCCTTGGCTGCGGGCGGGAAGTTCTCCTTTACCCAGTCCTGGCCTACGGCCTCACCCAACGCGCGATCGGTCAATTGCGTGCAGCGTTTCCAGCGGGGCTGCAGCTCTTCCTGTCCCTGCAGCTGCTTGTTGAAGAATTCGAAGTTGACATCGACGAACTTGTTCGCGAGCAGCGGGGCTGCGCCGTGGACAGCGTGCCAGCGAAGATAGCTCTTCCAGGCCTCGAGCGGCTCGCTGGTGATCTCGGTCTGCACAGTCTTCTCGAACTCAGGCGACATGACGTTCAGGGTGGGCACTGTGCCCACACCGATGCCGCTGAGGTAGGCCTTCCAGTTGTAGTCGGGAGTAAGGGCCTGGAGCTCAGCCACGGTAAGCACGTGATAACGCTTGGACGGGTCGCGCATCTGCACGCGGTCCATGGAGCCCTGGGCAAGAGCAGTCTCAATCTTCATGACGGCGGCAGCCTCGCTCGCCGCCTGTTCGGGGCCGTCGCCGAGCAGAACGAACGTGTCTTTCACATTTGCCACGTAGCCGTCGCGAAGCTTGGCAAAGCGCGGAGCCGCGTTCAGGTAGTAGTCGCGGTCCGGCAGCGTGAGGCCACCCTGGCCTGTGCCGAGAATCTGCTTGGAGGAATCCTTCTGATCCTGCTGCACACCGACCGCGAGCAGCTCCGCCGTGCCAAAGCGCTTGGTCAGCGTGACGTTTAGCGCGGCCAGATCCTTGGTCGACTTCAGGGTCGCAATGGCGTCCAGCTCTGGCTGCAGCGGTTTGGCGCCAAGCTGGTCTACCTCCGACGAGTTCATGCACGAGGCAAAGAAGTCGCCGTATTTCTTCTGCAGCGGCGTCTTGGGGCTGGCGGCTGCGTTCTTCAGGTCAACGTAGAGCAGGTAGTTGTTGCGCTCAGCGAGCTCGTTGAAGCGGCCCCAGCGTGCCTGATCGGCCGGAATCGGATTGGCCTTGTTCCAGTTGCCGCAGGCGTACTGGTAGAAGTCGTTGCAGGGGTCGGCCGTCTTGTCGATGGCCGAAAGATCCATGGAAAGCGGCTTTTTGGGCGGCGTAGTCGGGCTGGCAGGCATATCTGCGGGGGCAAAGGTGACGGCGATCTGCTGCGCTGTGCATAGCGGGGCACAAAGGGCGAGCAGAGACGAAACAACGAAACGGCGCATTCGAGCTCCTGAACGGGGGCTTGCAAAGGTGTCGCTACACAAGAAGCGCGAAAGAGCGTGGCGATTCCGTGAGCGGGAAATACTGGTGTGTTTCGGTTACGAGGCATTGCGACGGAAAGTTTCGAAGAGGGTACCTGCGCTGCGGGACCAGATCCGCCTCCCACCCAAGTTCGCATCGTTCCCTTTCTGGCCAGTCCTGAGCGCTTAGAAAATCTTCATGTGGATCGTCAGGTATTTCTTGGGATCCGTACGCAACATTACAGCCAGCTCGGACGCATTCTTCAGCAGCACATTCAGGTTGTTGTAGGCGGAGTCGTTGGTGACAAGCTGGCCGACTGTGCCTTTGCCTGCATTCACCCCGGCAAGCATCGTGTCCAGCTGGGTGATGGTGTCGCTGAGTTTCTGCGCTGTCGCAGGATCCTTGAGCAGAAGACCCAGGCTGCCTTGCCCACTGTCGACCTGCGCCAGAATCGAGTTCGTGCGCGTCAGTGTGGTGTTCAGATTGTTGTAAAGCGTGTCGTCGGTGAGGAGCTTGCCAGCGGAACCCTTGCCTGTGCTGAGCCCGGTCGTCAACGTATCGAGGCGACTCGCCGTGTCGTTCAGACGGTTATAAAGCGTGTCGTCCGTGAGCAGCTTTCCGACGGATCCGCGGCCCCGGTTCAAGTTGACCGAGAGCGTATGCAGCTGGTTCAGCGTGGAGCTCGCTTCGTTGTAAAGTGCGGGATTTTTGAGCAGTTGGCCCACACTGCCTTCGCCGTTCTGAAGGCCGTCAACGACCTTATCGAGCTTCGCGATCGTGCCATTCAACTGGTCGAGGGTGCCCTGACCCGACTTCAGAAAGCTCGCGATCGAGGGCTGCTCGACCGGCTTGAACTCGCCGCCGGTCTGGAACTCCGGCCCCTGAGCAAGCTTGCTGTTCAACTCAACAATTGTGTCGCCAACTATGCCGGCAGTCTGCAGCGAAGCGGTCGTATCCGCGTGCAGGCGGTCCTGGAACTTGGGCGTCAGCTTCATGACGACTTCCACTGGCGTCAGTTTGCGGCCCGGGTCGGTCGACAGGCGAACAGCCTTGACCTCGCCGATCGGCACGCCCTCGAGGTTTACCGGCGCGCCCACTTTCAGGCCCTCTGAATTGGCGAAATAGCTGCGAGCAGTCAGCTTTTTCTCAAACGTCGCCATGCCTGTGGCGTTGGTCATAAGGAACAACAGCACGACCAACAGCGCCAGCGAGACCAGCACCAGAACACCTACCTTCAGCTGCGACCACTTCACTTCCTGCTGGCTGGGCATGGGGTAATGGTAGCAAGACAGCACCTGCGAAGCAGGTTGGCTCTAGTCCTCCGCGATGACCACCGCCATCGCCATCTCACGCGTGTGCGTCAGGCTCAGCGTCAAGCGGCGGATACCACGAGCCGTTGCAATCTCGGCTGCACGGCCGTGGAGCAGGATCTGCGGAGCCTGCCCGGGCTGGCGAACGACCTCAAACTCACGCCATGTGACGCCTCGGCTGATGCCGGTACCCAGCGCCTTGGCGGCAGCCTCCTTCGCCGCAAAACGGGCTGCAAAGCTCTGGGCGGCGCTCTTTTTGCGGGCCTGGCAGTAGAGAACCTCCCCGGGCGTATACACGCGATCGAGGAACTGCTGGCCGAAACGCTCGAGGCTGGCCTGGATGCGGGGAACTTCGGTGATGTCGGTGCCTAGGCCGAGGACCAAGGTGTTCTCCTGTGGCGCTGCGCGTTGGCGGTGAAGCGGTTGGCGCTGCGCGGTGGTCGTAGAGCGGTTTGCGCTCCGCTGGGACGTGGGCGATAAGGCGTGGCGAGTGTTGCGCATTCAGAGGAAGTGCTTTGTGGAAATGAACCTATCGGGTTCAACATTACCCTGCGCAGAATCGAAACGCTGCTCTCACGCCGCCGCGCAGCGCTGACCGCTTTATCGCCGGCCGCCTCACCGCTGCCCCGCTGCGCTACACTGAAACCCGTCTATGGCAGCTCTGATTGAGGCCAGTCACCTGGGTAAAATTTATCGCTCGGGCAAGCTGGAGGTGCATGCGCTTCGTGACGCCACGTTTGCGGTTGAAACGGGCGAGTTCTTGTCCATCGTCGGCCCGTCCGGCTCGGGCAAATCGACGCTGTTTTACATTCTGGGCGGCCTGACCTCGGCGAGTACAGGATCACTGCGGGTTGCTAATCAGGATTTTTCCCGCATGAGCGATGCGGAACTCACCAGATTTCGGCGCGGGCATATCGGCTTCATCTTCCAGCGATTCAATCTCCTCCCCACGCTGACAGCACGCGACAACATCGAACTCGCACACACGATTTCCGGCTCGGACAAGCCGTTTGACCGGGCGCTGCTCGACAAGTTGGCCGACCTGCTGCACATCAAGGGACGCCTGGATCATCGTCCCAATGAACTGTCTGGCGGTGAGCAGCAACGCATCGCGATTGCACGTGCGCTTATCTCGCGGCCGTCCATTGTTCTGGCGGACGAACCGACAGGCAATCTGGACACCGAAAACTCGAACAGCGTGCTTTCCATGCTGCGCGATTCCAGCCGTGAACTGGGACAAACGGTGATGATGATCACGCACAATCCCGAGGCTGCCACGATCGCGGACCGCATCCTGCATATGCGGGATGGGCGCACAGTAGGCATCGAGACCGGGCACGGTCGGATAGCATCTGCAGCTACCCCTTAGCCGCTACTGGGTTGGCGCTGGCTGCGCCAGTTGGAAGTTCACCGTCACCGTCGTCCTGACCTGTGCCGGCTGACCGTTCAAAACATAGGGTTTGTAGGTCCACTGCCGGACGGCATCCAGAGCCGCACTGGCCAGCACCGCCGGTCCGGAAAGCACGCGTACCTCCTGAACAGTCCCCGTCTTGCCGATCAGCGTGTCCAGAACAACGGCACCCTGCATCCCTTTCGCCTTGGCGTCAGGCGGGTACACCGGCTCCACTCTGGACTGCAGGTTGCCGGCCATTACGCCCCCTGAAATGCGTACCGGCCCGCGAGGCTTCTGTGCCGTGCCGGATGCTGCATCGGGCGAAAAGGTGGGAGGCGCAGGCATGAGTCCGGGCGACTCGGTGGTGGGATCCGCAGGTTGCGCCGGCTGTCCGGGCTGGGGTGAGGAAGCGGGTTGTGGAGGTACGCTCTGCGCCGGGGCCGCCAGAGCTACAAACAGGACACATCCAGCGAAACAATACCGATTCATTGGAAATCCTCTCGGTGAAGTGCGGCGAGTCTATACCCTCCGTGATACTTTGGGCACGCTGTTGCAAGAGCAGAGCCTCACAATCCAGGTATCTATGAAAGGGAACGAATGTTTCGACGATTGGCCATGTTCGTATTGCTCGCGGGACTCCTGCGGGGAAGTCTGGCAACGAACGCCTTGCATGCGCAGACGGTAGGGAAGCCAAGCCCGGCCGTCGCGACCACCGCTGCCAGCGGACAACTCGATCTGAACACCGCGACGGCAGCCCAACTGAAGACGCTTCCGGGAATTGGCGACGCCTACGCAAAGCGCATCGTGGACGGGCGACCCTTCACGGCGAAGAATCAGCTTGTTACCAAAGGCATCCTGCCGCAAAGCACCTACGACAAGATCAAAGATAGCGTTGTGGCACGTCACGCAGCCAAATAGTAACGATCCTGTGCAAAACGTTGGGTATTCAGGGTTGCAAGGTAATGCGACTTTGGTTACCATCGTAAGTGCAGCAAACAAGAGCTAGCCCTGCCGGTTGTGGACTCCCGTTCGCGCCGGCGGGGCTGATTTTTTGCTCACTTCAAAGGCTGCGGATAACACCTTTGTGCCACCGCCCTGGGACCCAGGCGCAGTAGAGTGGATGTGTGCTTCCCCGATCGACGGCCCTGTGTTCCGGGTCAGAGAGGCCTGAACTCGTGCTGTCGAGCTTGCCAGGTGAAAGACGGTCCGTCGGTTGCGCGGTTGCGGGCATGCTGACGCTCGGGCTTACCGGCTGCGGCAGCCTGGGGACTGACACCAGCCTGAGCGCGGCGCAGGTCCGCTTTGTGGAGGTTTCCCCCGGCGGTCCTCAAATGGACTTCTACGTAAATGGCGCCGCAGTAGCCTATGGGGTCGGTTTTGAGAACTTTACTTCCTATCTGCCGGTCAGTTCTGGCACGGTCAATCTAAGCGTCAGCCGTGCCGGCGGAGCGCAGGCGCTTGCCGGTGCTCAGAGAGTTCTGGGTGGTGGTCGTCAGTACACCGCGATCGTGAGTCACGGGCTCGGTAGCCTGCAGGAACATGTCTATGCAGATCAGGACACGCCCGCGCCAGCAGGACAGGTAGCCCTGCGGGTCCTGAATGAGGTAGAGGGGACAGGTTCCCTGACGGTGTATATCTCGCCTGTGACTGCCAACGCTGCCCCCACGGCCGTGATGAACGTTGGTACCGGCTCAGCAAGTGGCTACGTCACGGTTCCTGTCGCTGGAGGTTACACCGTTGTAGCCACCGTGACGGAACGAGGCCTGAACATGCCGCTGGGTAGCGTAACCATCAAGGCAGGTTCCGGCGCGGTTCGATCGGTGGTCTTTGCGGGCACAACACAGCCCGGGCTGCGCACGGGTGTGGTGGGATTCACCCTGACCGATGCCGATGTGCCCTAGCAGTGTTCATGCCGAAGCCGCTTACGCCTGAGCCACGGGCCGGTTCCGGGGTGCGCCATGGCGCCGGACAGCGAAAAAGGATCCGACGATAAAGCCGAGCGGGACAAGAAGATTGATTGCAATGACGAAGAAGGTGTGCTGGCCGCCCGCGCCCTTGTTCAGGTTGTAGAGGCTGAGTAGGAGGAAGGGGACGGCCAAAGCCACACCATGCCCCACGGCATGGCGTCGCGCGATACGGCCGGTTGCATAGCCGGCGACGAGTGCGGACGCGAGCGCCCAGAGCAAGTTACAGCTCAGGTAGAGGCGGGTCGGTGTATCGAAAGACAGGTGCAGCCCCAGGAAGGCGATCGCGTAGAAGACGCCTTCAAGGGCAAAGAAGAGCAGCAGGCCGTCGATCACGGCGAAGATGCTTCGTGCAGTTTGGCTCATCCTTGCCATCGTCCCGTGAGTCTCCTTGCTTGGAGATGCGAAAAAGGCCGCGCTGGGTGCGCGGCCTTCTCGTTGTCCTGCGAATTCTGCTGCTTAGTAACGGTAATGATCCGACTTGTAAGGACCATCGGTGGGGACCCCGATGTAGTCAGCCTGCTTCTTCGAAAGGGTCGTCAGCTTCACGCCGATCTTCTCAAGGTGGAGCCGGGCTACCTCTTCGTCCAGCTTCTTGGGCAGGACGTACACGCCGATCTCGTACTTATCCTTGTTCGCCCAGAGATCCATCTGCGCCAGCGTCTGGTTGCTGAAGCTGTTGGACATGACGAAGCTGGGGTGGCCGGTAGCGCAACCCAGGTTCACTAGGCGCCCTTCCGCGAGGACAAAGATGGAGTTGCCGTTGGGGAACGTGTACATGTCCACCTGCGGCTTGATGTTCAGGTGCTTGACTTCCGTCGCGGACTGCAGCTCAGCCATCTGGATTTCGTTGTCGAAATGGCCGATGTTGCAGACGATCGCCTGGTCCTTCATCTGCCCCATGTGCTCAAAGGTGATGATGTCGACGTTGCCGGTGCAGGTGACATAGATGTCGCCGCGGCCGAGTGTCTCCTCGATCGTGGTGACTTCGTAGCCTTCCATCGCAGCCTGCAGAGCGTTGATCGGATCGACCTCGGTAACGATGACGCGGGCGCCCATGCCGCGCAGCGAGTGCGCGGAACCCTTGCCTACGTCGCCGTAACCGCAGATCACGGCCACTTTGCCGCCCATCATGACGTCCGTTGCGCGCTTGATACCGTCGGCGAGCGACTCCTTGCAGCCATACAGGTTGTCGAACTTGGACTTGGTGACGGAATCATTGACGTTGATCGCCGGGATAAGAAGCTTGCCCTGCTCCAACATCTTGTACAGCCGATGGACGCCGGTCGTGGTCTCCTCGGAAACGCCGCGCCAGTCCTTGGCAACCCGCGTCCAGCGCCCATTGTCCTCATCGTGGATCTTCTTCAGCAGATCCTTGATGACGGCTTCTTCCTGCGAATCGGCATTGGCGTCAACCCACTCGCGCTCACCCTTTTCGAGCTCCACGCCTTTGTGGATGAGCAGGGTGACATCGCCACCGTCGTCGACGACGAGCTGAGGACCGAGGCCGCCTTCATGACGGAGAGCCTGGTCCGTGCACCACCAGTATTCTTCCAGCGTCTCGCCCTTCCAGGCGAAGACCGGGATGCCCGACTTGGCGATGGCCGCGGCTGCATGGTCCTGGGTTGAGAAGATGTTGCAGGAGGCCCAGCGCACGATCGCGCCGAGATCGACCAGCGTCTCGATGAGCACGGCAGTCTGGATGGTCATGTGCAGCGAGCCCGTGATGCGGACACCCTCAAGGGGCTTTTGCGGCGCGTACTTGCGCCGGATGCTCATCAAGCCGGGCATCTCCTGCTCGGCGATCGAGATTTCTTTACGTCCCCACTCGGCGAGCGAGATGTCTGCGACCTTGTAGTCGGTCGCGACGGTCTCCAGAACTGCGGTTGCCATGCGATGTCTCCTTAGATACCACCTGTAAGGGTATCAAACGGCGATCGGTTTACCCGAGCGAAGAAGGCCGGAGGGCGTCCGACGTACCTCGACGACTTGATCGCGCAAAGCGTCGTGCACCTCGGTTGCGAGTAGCTGAAGGTCGCGGGCGAGCAGGAGCGGGTACTCGACCTCCACACCAACCCCCACGTGCCTGTTGGAGGCACCGGTTGTAGTTCGCGGGCAAGTCTTGGCCGCAACCCTCGGCGATCTTCATCGTGAGCTGGGTTGCACCGCGCCACATCGTCAAGTCTCTCAAGGAGCCTCGTCGAGGACGTGGGGTAGGTAGTGTTAGCGGTAAGCCATGAATTGTCGAGCTGTGTGACGAGAGCTCGTCGCTCGATACCTCGTAGCTCACTGCTGAACAGCATCCGCCTCTGCACGAAGCTGCCGGAATACCTCTTCCGTGCGACGAGCCAGGGCTTCCGGCGAGCCCGTGTTCTCAATGGGGACACAATCCGCCGCAAGGGCGGCCGGGATGCGCTGCGCCGCCAGCCTGGCCTGCGCGTCAGCCCTGATGGCGGTCTGTTCCTCTGCATTGAGTCCACGACCGGCGGCGACCCGCTGCAGGAAACGCTCCACCTTCACCTCATCGGGCGCGATTACCAGGACGATGCGATCGAAGCGCTTTCGCCATGGCTCCTCTCCACCTGCATGTTTCGTGGTGAAGAGCAAGGCGGATTCGATGACAACGATTGCCTGTGGTTGCGCCTTCGCGAGCGCTGCAATACGACGTTCCTGCTCGGCGATGACGGCGGGATGGATGATGACGTTCAGTTCTTCGATGCGCGGGTGGCTGTGATCAAAGGCAAGTCGCGCCAACGCCGGCCGATCGAGTTTGCCGTCTGCAAGGACGACGTCCTGCCCGAAACGGTCGACGATGGCCCTGAACACGGGCTGGCCGGGCTCCATCATGGCACGGCCCGTCTCATCGGAGCTCAGAACGACCGCGCCGTACCCCGCCATCAGGCGCGCCACGGTGGATTTGCCGCTCCCTAATTCGCCGGTGAGGCCTACGCGCAGCATGGGCTAGATGCCGCGGCGGAAGCGCGCGGCCTTCACCGTATTGGCCATCAGCATGGCGATCGTCAGCGCACCAACGCCGCCGGGTACCGGCGTATAAGCACCACAAATGGCAAAAGCGCGCGGGTCCACGTCGCCAATGACCGTCGAGCCACGCTTCCGAAAGCCCTCAATCCGGTTCTTGTATTCGGGGGTGTCCGGTGGAAAATACTTTTCGACCTCGGCCTCGCCAGTCAGCCGGTTGATCCCGACGTCGATGACCGTAGCTCCGGGCATGATCATGTCGGCAGTGAAAAAGCCGGGCTGACCGATGGCAACGATGAGCAGTTCGGCTTCCCGGGTGTGGCGAGCGAGATCCTTGGTCAGCGAGTGGCAGATGGTGACAGTAGCCTGCTCATTCATCAACAAAAGGCTCATGGGTTTGCCCACGATATTGCTTTTGCCCACCATGGTGGCACGGGTGCCCACCAGCGGGATGCCGTTGCGCTTGAGCACCTGAAGGATGCCGGCAGGCGTGCAAGGCGCCAGGACCTCCTCGATCGGAGCCCCGTGCAGCAAACGTCCGCCGTTCAGCGGATGGAAGCCGTCCACATCTTTGCGCGGGTCTACGGTCTCGAGAATCTCGTTGGTTTTGACATGCGCGGGGAGCGGCAGCTGCACAAGGATGCCGTCGATCTCGTCACGCCCATTCAGATCCTTCACGATCGCGAGCAGCTCCTCGGTGGTGATCGAGGTTGGCGGCGTAATCAGCTCGGAGTAGAGGCCAAGCTCGCCGCAGGTCTTGATCTTGCTGCGAACATAGATCTGTGAGGCCGGGTTTTCGCCAACAAGCACGACAGCCAGTCCCGGACGGTGGCCCTGGGCGGTCATCTCGCGAACCGTTTGGGCTACCTCGGTTTTGATCTCTCCGGCAGTCGCAATGCCGTCAAGGACGCGGGGCGCAGTGATCACATCCACCATGGCATCAGGATAGCTTGCGTCTGCGGCATTGCCGTCGAACGCGATAGCGATTTGCGACATCCGCACGGGATTTGCCAGCGTATTGATGTTAAGCGCAACCCCCGCAAGATTTGCTGAATCGATAGCAAACTATGCGAGGACGGACATGCTCTAACCCCACTAACCGCCGCCCCAAGTGTGCAGGCGAGGGAGACTAACCCATTGAGCGATGGACAGGATAAGACGTACGTGGAACGCTTCACCCCCACGGATTTGCTCGCGTTGAGAAGCGAACTTCTGCGAGCGGGTGTCGACTCCTTCCAGGCTGCCGAGATTGTGTGCAGCTTCCTAAGTGGGCGCGGTTACGGTATCTCCTCCATGGAGGCTCGAAGCGTTGCCTCCAAGATCGAAGTACCAGGCGTGACGGCAGAACACATCCAGGCTGAGTTGGAACGTGTCGCGCGAGTGATGTAGGCAAACCCACGCGTACGTTGAAGGTCACCCCGCCGCCCTCAATGTACGCGTCATGTTGTCTCGCGTGGAACTTCCCGCCTGCATTCAAGGAGTGTGGATAACACACCGCGAGGGACCGGACGAGATCCAAAGAAGAGGGCCCGGCTCGGCCGGGCCCTCTTAGTGTCACTGGACGAATCAAGTAGCCTGGAGCGGGGTGCCCATCCGGTCCTGCCAGGGATCGATCACGATCTTGGTGACCTGATCCTGCTTCTTTTGCCAGACCGCGTACATCTCGCCCGCTTCTTCGATACCGATACGGTGCGAGATCAGGAAGCTGGGATCGATTTCCTTATTCTCGATGCGCTGCAGCAGCGGCTTCAGGTACTTATGCATGTGGGTCTGCCCCATGTTCATATGAATACCCTTGCCGAAGGCTGCCCCGAAGTTCACCTTGTCGAGCACACCGCCATACACGCCAGGGATAGACAGCGTGCCACCCTTGCGAATGGCCTGAAACGCCTGCCGCAGCACAAAGGGACGATCGGTCTCAAGCTGCAGCATCTGCTTGATCTTGTCGTAGGTGCCGAGGGCGGCGTTGGAGTGCGCCTCCATGCCCACAGCATCAATGCAGACGTCAGGTCCTATTCCGCCGGTCAGATCGCGTAGAGCTTCAACCACGGTTACGTCATCCTCGGTGTAGTCGATCGTTGTCGCTCCACAGTACTCGCGGGCCAGTCGCAGACGCTCCGGGAAGCGATCGATGACGATGACTCTCTCGGCTCCAAACAGATACGCGCTTGCCGCGGCAAAAAGCCCGACCGGTCCTGCACCCCAGACCGCAACGGTGTCGCCAGGCTTGATGTTGCCATTGTCGGCGCCCATGTAGCCAGTTGGGAAGATGTCGGAAAGGAAGAGCACCTTCTCGTCGTGCAGGTCAGATTCGATCTTGATCGGTCCGACATCAGCGTGCGGCACACGCACATACTGCGCCTGACCACCGGCATAGCCTCCGTAGATGTGCGAGAAGCCGAACAGCGCGGAACCTGAGTAGCCGTACATCGTCTCCGCTACCTGTGCGTTGGGGTTTGTGTTGTCGCACAGGCTCCACATGGCACCTTTGCAGAAGAAGCAATTGCCGCAGGCGATCGTAAATGGAACGACAACCCGGTCGCCGCGCTTGAGGTTTTTCACCTCAGGGCCGACCTCTTCGACGATCCCCATGAACTCGTGGCCGAGGATATCGCCGGCTTCCATCGTGGGAATGAAACCGCCATACAGATGCAGATCGCTACCGCAAATTGCCGTGCGCGTTACGCGCAGAATCGCATCATGCGGGTTGATGATTGTGGGGTCAGGCACGGTAAGTGTCTGAACATCTTTCGCGCCCATCCAGCAGACAGCCTTCATTGGTGTTCTCCAGAGTCGATGATGGCCACGCACACTGCGGGCCGGGTTGAGGTGGCATTGCCCCGGGTAGCTTCGGTCTGAGTACCCGTGGACGGCAATGCACGAGCTGAATTTCTTACGTCAGGTCGCTGGTGGGAGCCTTGGCGGTTCCTAGAACGCTGGTGCCCGGAGGCGTCGGATTGTTCTCCCCGTAGAGACGCGCCTTGATCGAGCCTACGAAACCACGCGGACCGTGTGGAATTCCCACCACAGAGGGAATCTCCCCGGACTCAACCAGTTCCTTGAAGTGACGCAAGTCTTCGATCACGATCTGCCGGGGTGTCCGACGAGCCAGACCGGCAACGGCCAGCGTCAGTCTCCCACCTGGCGTCTTCATGTTCTCCATAAGTGTGACGATGGTGCCGCGACCGCTCGGATGATCCGTGAAATGCACTTCGCCGTGCTCTTCAAAAGAGGTGTCGACGGAACGCCAGGCAATCTTCTCGCCAGGGAGATCCTCATATACCTCGGTGTCATAGCTGACCCGCTTGCTTTCGGGGTTCTCCGGGTCGCCAAAGGTCCAGGTGCTGCGTGTTGGGGAGACAGGCACGACCGACACCACATACTCCTGGAACTTTGGGGCGTTGGTGACATCCCGCCACATCTTGTACAGGGTCTGACGGTCGGCATTGATGGTTTGCAATGTGTGAGCACGGACCATTCCGTCTTCTACATCCTGCGGTAGAGGGCGGAAATGTGCGCCTTTGCCCTGGCCTGCGGGAAATGACGGAAGCTGCGACTGGTCGACGATCTGCGGCATGAACGGCCCTCCAAGGCGTCTGGGTTTGCTACGCCGTGACGTACATGGCGCAGCGTTCAACCGGTTGGGATGTTGGCCTGTTGCGAGGCGATGCCCGCCGTCGGGTGCAAACCCCAGGTTGCTTGCGTCCAGGTAAAGCGCTGTTCAGCAAATCAACCGCGTGTCGCTACGGTCCCACCTAATGAGATCGAGACGGATCGTTCCCTCCCTCGGCAGGATGGGGGCAACCTGAAAGCGCAGCCACCCGTCTGCTCAACTCTGAGAAACATTCACGAGAGGGGCGTTGGTCGTGCGCGTTCCTGCTTGAAGGAGCAGTCTTGCGCAAGGTAACGAACAACGAAGAAGAGATCCGTCTATGGGCTGCCAGAGCTGACGCCCGCCCCGTCGAACGAGAGCCGTTTCGGCCAGATGGAGAACCTGCCCAACTGGGCTTTGTCTTCGGGGATGTCCCAGAGTCGGAAGCGAGTCTCCGACCCATCGCGTGGTCCCGCTTCTTTGCCCTCTTTCATCTGATGGGCTTGATCCTCGCTCTCGATGGAGATCGCGAGTTTGAACTGCTGAAGATCGAAGGCGGCAACAACGGGCAGGTCCACGCCAGTCGCATGCACTAGGGGATCAGCTTGCCGATTCAGTCGCTGCAGGTTCCGGCTTGTGGGCAAGCATCGCCTCAATGCCTGGATTCACCTCGTTCGAAGCAAACTCCGCCGCCACACGGATGCCGTTCATGATCGCGCGTTCATTGGAAGAACCGTGACCGACGATGCAGACTCCCCGCACCCCGAGCAGCGGGGCGCCACCATACTCGGTGTAGTCCAGGCGCTTCTTAAAAGCCTTGAAGGCTTTCTGGCTGAGAATCGCGCCCACGGTCGAGGTGATCGTGGACTTCAGGCTCTCCTTCAGCGAGGTGTTGACCAGCCTGACTAGGCCCTCGCTGGTCTTCAGCGCGACGTTACCCACAAAGCCATCCGTAACGACAACGTCAACATGGCCGTTGTAGAGGTCGCGGCCTTCCACGTTGCCGACAAAACGTAGGCCATGCTGTGCAGCCAACTCGCGCAACAGCGGCAGAGCCTCGCGGGTGAGGGCATTGCCCTTGGATTCTTCTTCACCGATGGAGAGCAGGCCAAGCCGCGGATCGGGCATGTGCAGCACGTTCTTCGCGTACATGAAGCCCATCACGGCGAACTCGAGAAGATTGTTCGCATCACAGTCGACGTTCGCGCCAACATCCAGGAACACGCAGGGCGTCCCGGAGGTCGTGGGCAGCACGGCTGCCAGCGCAGGGCGGTCCACCCCGGCGAGCGACCCAAGCACCATCTTGGCCGAGGCCATCGCTGCACCGGAGTTACCGGCCGTGACAAAGCCGCCAGCCAGCCCTTCGCGGACCATCTTCAGACCAACCCGCATGGTGGAATCCTTCTTGGAGCGCACGGCCTGGGCAGCCTTGTCCTCCATCGTGATCCACTCACTGGCCTGCTTGATAAAAACGGGGACCTTGTCCGGTTTGGCACCGGGCAGGGAAAGGCCGAGCTTGCGTTCAGCAGCCTTCAGGTGTTCGCGTAACTTTGGGCGCAGGATTTCTTCAGGTCCAACAAGGTGGACCCGCACGTCAAGCGTGCTGGCAGCCAGGATGGCGCCGCGGATCTCCGGGTCGGGTGCCTTGTCGGAACCCATGGCATCGAGAACGATGTCGATTGGCATGCAGGCGCGGTCGGCTCAGGGTGCTGCGCGAAATGGAACAGGCCCTCCCGCAAGCGACGCGAGGGCCTGTTACCCGATAGGGGAAGTTACTGGGCTACCTGTGCGGGAAGAACCTCACGGCCCTTGTACTGACCGCACTTCTTGCATACGCGGTGCGGCAGCTTGCGCTCTCCGCAGTTCGGGCAGGCGGAAACGCCGGTCGGGATCAGGAAGTCATGGGAGCGACGCTTGGCGGTGCGCTGTTTACTGTGGCGCCGTTTCGGATTCGGCATGGTGAACCTCTCAAACTCAGATTTGCCGTCCGACGGCTCGCGCCCCGGTCAGCTCTGTTCCTTATTCTTGCGGAACTCAGGACTTCGTCGCGCCGGGAAGGCTGATTCCCGCCAGGGCACCCCAGCGAGGATCGACCGTAGTCTCACCGCAGGCACACTCCGTGACGTTGCGATCGGCTCCGCAGTGCGGACAAAGTCCTTTGCATTCCTCCCGGCAGAGCGTTCGTCCGGGCAGGGTCAACAGCACCTGCTCACGCACGACATCCTCCAGCGGCAGGCCGCTTCTCTCATAATACCCGATTTCTGTCTCGTCTTCGGTGATCGCGTGCTCGCCTGATTCCGCATCCACGCCACCCGGCCGAAAGATCAGGTCAAAGCTGGCCTCCACGGGTGTTTGAACGGCCGTCAGGCAGCGCGCACAGAGCACCTCGAAGCTGCCTTCAACGTGCGCGCGAACCCGAATGTCGTCCACTGTTTCTTTATGGCCGCGGTGCTCCACCAGGAGTTCAGCCCTGCCATCCACTGCGAGCGGGCCGGTCTGCTGCACATCCGGCGCGTAGTCGATCTGTCCTGCGGGAATTTCTAGCTTGAGCGAAAGTGGCTCGTCGACAAGCTGGACCGGTTTAATGACCATCACACCTCCTATTTTCTCACGTAGTGCCAAGAGATCATGCGGCTGGACGCGAGGGCGCTGCCGTGCCAGCCCGACCGGGCAGGGCAGCGGAACAAAGGATTTTGTATACTCGCCCCGCCATCCTGCGTGTGAAAGATTCCGGTATGAAACGTCCCTGGTTGCGCGGCCCCGTCTCCCTTTCGTGTTGTTTGTTTTTGTCCCTCGGCCTGGTTGGATGTACCACCATTGCAGTTCCTCTCACGGTTTCGGCACCAGTCACCACTCCGGATCCCCGGCCGCCATCCAACCCGCCGCCGCCCGTATCCGAGCTGAACTTCGCTTACGTAGAGAACGGCCACGACGGCTCCATCTCCATGTTCAAGGTCTCCAAAGCGGGCTTGTGGACGCCCACGAGCCCGGCGACGATACCGGTGGGCGTGGTGCCGGAAAGCCTGGTCGTCCATCCGTCCGGGCGCTTTGTGTACGTGCCGAACATCCGTGACAACACGATCTCCATGTTTGCAGTGAATACGACGTCAGGCCTGCTCACGGCGCTCTCGCCGGCCACGGTGCCTACAGGTGCTTTGCCCCAGTACACCGCAGTCGATCCGCTGGGCCGCTTCCTGTACACGGCCAACAGCAACGACAGTTCACTGTCGATGTACACGATCGATCGACAGACTGGTCTTCTGCATCCGACCAGCCCGGCGTCGGTTCCGACGAAGGTCAACCCGGGGCTGGATGACCCAGCGTCCGATCCCTTGAGCGTGGTCATCGATCCAGGCGGCCACTTCCTCTATTCCTGCAACGGTTTCGGCAGCATCACCAGCTATGCCATTGACCAGGGGACCGGCGTGCTGACGCCTACCACGCCACCAGCCGTATTCGGCGTAGGCATCCCGTTTACGGCAGCCGTGGACCCCTCGGGAAAGTTCCTCTATTCCACGGATACGCTCAACAATCGCCTCCATGTCTTTGCCGTTGACGGGACAACAGGGACGCTGACCGATGCGGCGACCCCGGTGTATGACGCAGACGACAACCCCACCTCCGTGGGTTTCGATCCCGCTGGCAAATACTTGTACGTCGTCAATCGCCAGGCGGAATCCATTTCCCAGTACACGCGGAACGCCGCGGATGGGAGTCTGACGCCCATGAACCCCGCCACCGTCGCCAGTCCCGGTCTGCCATGGCAGTTGCTGGTAGA
>CAZZXY010000064.1:0-26077 GCA_964658105.1 Verrucomicrobia bacterium Tous-C9LFEB
TGGCGGAGGTCTTCTTCGCCGAAGTCTTCTTGGCTGTGGTCTTCTTCACCGCGGTCTTTTTAGCAGCCGTCTTCTTGGCAGGCGCTGTCTTCTTGGCGGCAGTCTTTTTGGCTGCGGTTTTCTTTACGGCTGTCTTCTTCCCTGCGGCTTTCTTTGCCGTGGATTTGGTTTCGGCTGCTTTCTTAGTTGCCAAGGTCGTACCTCTCGATGTGATTTGTTTGCTGCCACTGCCCTTTTTACTTGCCGTCCCTTTCGAGACAGCCCCGTCTCGCGAAGTCCGACCGGACTTTGCAGAGGAACCTGAAATCTTTTTGGCGGCGCTCTTCGTGGCGGCGGCCTTCTTCGGCGCGACCTTCTTGCCCGCAGCCTTTTTCGCCGCACTCTTCTTCGCCGAGGAGCTACTCGCGACAACCTTCTTCGCGGTGCGTGTTCCTGTGCTCTTCACGGCTGGCTTGCCTGCGGCCTTCTTGCCGGGGCTGGACTTCGACGAGGCCTGCTTCTTCGAAGGTGTTTGCTTTTTCGTCGCAGTTCCAGGGCCAACCTTCTTCTCTGCAGAGTTCCCCTTGCGGAGCTTTGCATCGTCTGCTGAGGAGCGAAGCGCGTCACCCATCGTCGGAAGAGCCTCGTCACTTTGCGGAAGGCGGGAGAGCGAATCGGGTGGATCGTAAGGGTCCACCGGTGAGCTCGGCATGGCGTCCATCTGTGCGTCTTCCCCATGCGTGCTGCCGACCTTCATCGTCAGCTCATCGCGGGACTCGACATCAGGACCGGGTTCCCCATCGGGATCCAGTGCTTCGTCTTCTTCCTCGTCTTCTTCGTCAGCGTCATCGAGATCAAACTCGTCTTCATCATCTTCGTCATCGACATCTGCCGCCGATGCGTGGAGCTTCAGAACTTCGTCATCAACCATCATGTGCTCTCCGATGCGCCCAGCCGTTTCGCGGTCATCTGCGTTGCGACACGTCATGCACTCTAGGGCTTGATTGCGTGTGCTGATTTCGTCAGCAAACATGCCCCTTCGCGCGAAGATTAGCAACAGATGTACGCCGCACGTGCGCAAATAGCAAGCACTGTTTTTGGTGCAAGCAGTTTTTCATGAACTGGATGAATCGAGGTTGATGCGCAAAGGCACGTTGTGCTCTTGGGAGTGCTCTCTTTAGTGCCGCTTCCCATGCGATGAAGAGTTGCTATGTGAAGCGCTTCCACCTGAAGTTGCATGTGCCTTGCCATGTGTTGCTGTATGCCCGGCGGCAGTGCTTCTGCCATGCGCCGTGTGCTTTCCGCGTGTTGCACGACCACCGGGCGCCAAGCGTATCGGCTCTGCCACATAGATCGAATGTCCCGGTGACAACCGCGCCCCCGCGCTGCCATTCCATGTACGCAGTTGTTCCACGGTGATACCGAAGCGATCCGCCACGGTGACCAGCGTGTCGCCGCGATGCACGGTATATCGTTGCTGGCCGGGCGTAACGCCAGAGCCGCTTGAGATCGGAATGACGAGCTCGTCACCGGCTTCCACTGGCTGCGTAGGCGTTACCTCGTTGAAGGACGCAAGGTTCTCTACGCTCACATGGAATGATGTGGCCACCGTCTCCAACGTCTCGCCGGGCTTCACCACATGGAAGCGCCACGAACCACGGTCTTCTGCAGGGATGTCCTTCAGCCGTGTGAGGAATGAGTCCTTCGTGCCGGGTGGCAGATGGAGATCGTAGGAGATGTCGCGTGGCGTTGCCAGGCGCAGCAGTGCAGGGTTGAGCGCAACGATCTCCGGGACGCTGGAGTCGGTAAGATCTGCCGTGAGACTCAGACTGATCGCATCGCTTACCGAGACGGTGTCGTAGATAACCGGTGGACTGGGTGGCAGCTTGTTCAAGCCATAGCGTTCGGGGTTCTTGGCCATCAGCACGGCGGCCAGGATCTTTGGCACGTACGCGCGCGTCTCAGCAGGCATCATGCCGCGACTGTAGAGCTCCCAGTAGTCGGCATAGCCGGAGCGGCTGACCACACGCTGTATGTTGCCCGGGCCCCAGTCATAGGCGGCCATGGCAAGGTACCAGTCGCCGAACATGCCATAGAGCACCTTCATGTAGCGCGCATAGGCACGTGTGCTTTTCTCAGGGTCGAAGCGGTAGTCAAAGTAGCCGTTACGTGTGAGGCCGTACTCCGGCCCGGTGTAGGTCATGAACTGCCACATGCCGCCGGCACCGCTGCGCGTGTTCAGCGCCTGTGCCTGGAAGCCGGATTCGGCCACGGCCAGGTAAATCAGATCCTGCGGCACGCCTTCTTCACGCAACACGTTCTGCATCAGCGTGCGGTACTTGCCGAGCCGCGCCATCGATGCTGACATGTGCGCGCGAAAGCTGTTGGAGGTGGAGAAGACGCCGATGTAGCCGGCGACCTGGTCGTTAATCACGAGGGGCAGATCCGACGCGGTGTTGAGCTCACTGGACAGCTGCTTGACCAGCTCCGGATTGGGCGCGAAGGTCACGTCGGTTGCGTTTTCCAGCGGAGCTTCTTCCAGCTTCGGGCTGAAGCCGTTGCCTTGCTTGAGCGCCAGGATCTCCAGCGAGTTGATCTGATCGAGCAGGTGCTCGAATTCCTCCGAGAGCTGCGGATCGTTCTTCAGGTCCATGCCCGAGGAGAGCATCACGTCAACGGCCATATCGAAGTCGGTGCGCGCTGCATCCAGACGGTTCGCGTTGTAGTTGCTCACTCCGGACTGGTAGCTGGCATGGGCGCGATTGACCAGATCCTGCACCTTCAACGCATGTTGCTGGGCCGCGTATTGTTCCTGGGCACTGACCTGCGGCGTCCCGGTTGTCGCTGGTTGCGAGGGTGGCGTCTTCGCCGGGACGGCGCTGCTGGGTTGCTGGCTCATCGCGGGCAGGGCCAGGCTGATGCCCAAGGCCAGCAGGACCATCGCACACTTTCCGCAAGGGAGCTGTTGCACGCAGCGGGGGAGGGACCTGGACATCAAGGGAAAGAACCGCTGAACGCGTGCCATCTACCGTTTATTGTAAAGAGCTTGCACCGGCACCACCGGTCGTGCGCGAAGGATTCCGAGGCGCAGACGCAGGCTTGCCACATGCCATGGGCGCGGTCTGCAGCTACCTGCGCCGGGATCCTGCGGGTCCACACTGGTATCCTAGAGTCTCGAGTGGTTTTCGCCCTCGCCGGACAGCATGGACCCCAAGTACATCCGTAATTTCGCGATCATCGCGCATATCGATCACGGCAAATCGACCCTCTCCGATCGTCTGCTGGAGCTTACCGGCTCGCTGACGAAGCGCGAGATGCAGGAGCAGGTGCTCGACGCCATGGACCTCGAGCGCGAGCGCGGGATCACCATCAAGGCGCATACGGTGCGCATGATGTATCACGCCTCCGACGGCCATGACTATCAGCTGAACCTGATCGACACCCCCGGTCACGTAGATTTCAGCTACGAGGTCTCGCGTTCGCTGGCTTCATGCGAGGGTGCGTTGCTGGTGGTGGATGCCTCGCAGGGTGTGGAAGCACAGACGCTGGCCAATGCGTACCTGGCGATCTCCAACGGGCTGGAGATCATCCCGATCATCAACAAGATCGACCTGCCCTCGGCCGACATTGAGCGTACCAAGGCGATGATTGAGAAGTCTGTCGGTCTACCGGCCGATGATGCCGTGGCGGTCAGTGCAAAGACCGGACTCAACGTCGAGCAGATCCTGGAGGCCGTTGTCCACCTCCTGCCGCCGCCCAAGGGCGATGCGGATGCTCCGCTGCAGGCACTCATCTTTGACTCGTGGTTTGACGCCTATCGTGGCGTGATCGTGCTTGCCCGCGTGATCAATGGACGCATGCGCAAGGGCGACAAGATCAAGATCATGTCGAACGGCCGCACCTTTGACATTGATTCCATGGGCGTGATGACGCCAAAGCCGGTGGAACTGCAGGAGCTCTCGGCGGGCGAGGTCGGGTTCTTCGTGGCGACCATCAAGAACGTGGCCGACACCAAAGTGGGCGACACCATCACGCATGTGGACCGGCCCTGTGCGGAGGCCTTGCCCGGCTTTGAAGACATCAAGAGCATGGTCTTCGCGGGCCTCTACACCGTGGACTCGCATGAGCATGGCATGCTGCGCGATGCACTGGAGAAGCTGCGCCTCAATGACAGCTCCTTCAACTTTGAGCCTGAAAGCTCGGTCGCGCTGGGCTTCGGTTTTCGCTGCGGCTTCCTCGGCCTGCTGCACCTGGAGATCATTCAGGAGCGGCTGGAGCGTGAGTACGACCTCGACCTGATCATCACGGCACCCGGCGTGCGCTACAAGATCACGATGACGGACGGCTCTGTGTTGGAAGTGGATAATCCCTCGCGCTGGCCGGATCCGACGGAGATCGAGACCATTGAAGAGCCGGTGATCACGGCCAAGATCCTGACCAATGAAGAATACGTTGGTGGGATCCTGAAGCTCGTGGAAGACAAACGCGGCCGTCAGCAGAATCTCGAATACGTCTCCGAGACGCGGGTCATGATCACCTATGAGTTGCCGCTGAATGAGATCGTGCTGGATTTCTATGATCGGCTGAAGAGCGTATCGCGCGGCTATGCCTCACTGGACTACGCGTTGGCGGGCATGTGGGTGTCGCCGATGGTGAAGATGGACATTCTGGTGTCGGGTGAGCCGGTGGATGCGCTCTCGATCATCGTGCACCGCGACTTTGCCTACGACCGTGGTAAGGCGCTGGTCTCCAAGATGCGCGAACTGATTCCACGACAGATGTTTGAAGTGGCGATTCAAGCGGCGATCGGCTCCAAGATCGTTGCACGCGAGACGGTGACGGCCATTCGCAAGAACGTGATTGCCAAGTGCTACGGCGGCGACATCAGCCGCAAGCGCAAGCTGCTGGACAAGCAGAAAGAAGGCAAGAAGCGCATGAAACGAATCGGCAAGGTCGACATCCCGCAAGAGGCGTTCCTGGCCGTGCTGAAGGTCGGCGAGGAATAGGGAGCACCCTTGCATCGGCGCGGCGAGTCTTCATGAGAGCGAGCAGCCAGACAGCTGAAAGCAGAAGCGGAGATCCCTGAGGATCTCCGCTTCGCTTTGCTCGAACGACCCTTTACTTCTTGGGCGTTGTTGCTGCTGGAGCCGGACGACGGGTGGGGCTGGGTGCAGACGGCGGTGGTGCTGCCACGCCCGAGCTGGCGTTGTAGGCATTGATGACAGCCTGCGTGATGTCCGTCGAACCCTGCCACCAGAGGACGGGATTGACGGCCTGTGCCTGCTGGTTGCCGCCGACGTTCAGCATCAGTGTGAAGCCATTGTCCTGCGAATACTTGACCGCGGCCTGCCCGACCTTCTGATACAGCTTGCCGGCAACCTCGTTCATATCCGTGTTGTAGGAATTCTGCGCATCTTCGCTATCGCGTTGCAGCGCCTTTTCCTTGGTGTCGATGACTTTGAGGCGGTTGGCGCGCTCTTCATCGCTGGTGGTCGCGGGCAGAGCCTGAACCTGCTTGCGCAGCGACTCGACCTCGGCCCCTTCGCTTTCGATCCGGCTCTTCTGGGGCTCGAACTTCTTATTGATCTCGCCGAAGGCACGCTGTCCCTCGTTTGTGTTCACAATCACGGCCTGCACGTCGATGACCGCGATCTTGGCTGGGATTGCCTGGGGAGGAACTGCGGAAGGCGCCGCTGCAGCAGGTTTCGTCGGAGCGGTAGCGGGGGCGGCCTGAGCAAACAGGCTAGGGGCAGCAAGGGCCGAAGCCATCGCGAAGGCAAAGGGCAGCGTACGGTTCATGCGGGGTGGATAGCTCCTTACAGCATCGGTAGGAAAGGTAGAATGTGCCGCAAGACGCGGAAACCCGCTGGGCTGCAGCAGCCAGAAGTTCGTTACAGTGCGCAATGGCGAGTCTACGTATTGCTCCACTGGCACGATCATGCCAGCGCACCGGCGCCGTTCTGACTGAGGAAATTATATAGGAGTAGCGAGGGGCGGGGAGGCAACCTGGGAGGTAGTCTTCTGAAATTCGGAGAGTATCGTCCCGGGACCTATGGAATTGTGATGGTGAGGATGCGTTGCAGCCCCGGTTCTCGCAAATTCCGCGGCATTCCGGGGAGTAGAGGTTTGGCACAGGACGTGCTCTAAGGATCTGTGTTCGATGGTTCGAGGGGCCTGAGCTCCCGAACGATCTTCAACCTTGGCGAGAAACCAGAGAACGCTCCGCAGAAGAGCTCCACTCGCCGGGTCGGGTCCATGGGGCCCGTTCAGGAGGCCAGTGACTGGCCGTTGGGGAGATGCAGGCCATTCCTCGGGGAGGGGGGATGGCCTGCCATCTTTCTGGCCAGCTGCTGCTGAAGTGTTAGTTGCTCTCGGGCGAAATGTGTCGTAGGATATGTTCCGTTAGGGTAGTCGCCATTTCGGGAGACCGTGAGGCGACGCTCCGGCGGGATTTGTGGGTACGAGTTCTTCGGCAGGTGCACCCGATCCCATACTGGCCGGTCGCCGAGTCCAAGCGCAAAGTACAACACCCTTCGGATTTCTGTGTGTAGCAAGGGAGTGGGCGTACGCGCTGGCTTGTAGTTGAGCCAACAACCGCATTCCAAAGGCTGGCACCTGTACATTGCAGCCCGGAGTGGACCGTGTCCCGGGCGTGTATCGAGATGAGCTGTTCCGTTTCCATTCAGGCTGACTGAATGCAGTGAAGTGAGCGAGCAACACGCTTGAGCGCCAATAAAAATCGGGTTACCAGGAGTCAGGCTCACGCCTGCGCCACTTTCGGCGCTGTTCGTGAAGGCGTGGTTCTGTGTCGCTCTGCCGTAGAGGCAAGGGGAAGTATCAGGAAATGTCAGAACAAAACGTAATGGAAAGCTCGCAGGAGATCGGTGGCGAGGCGTTCGAAGCCGACTTCGAAGGGGACAGCTTTGAAGCAGGGGACGGAGAGGGTGCTGCTGGTGGAACCGCCGCGCCCGGCATGGGGCAGAGCAAGAGCAGCCGCCGCCGTCGTCGCAAGCGCAAGAAAACAGGCACCGCCTCGTCAGGTGCCCCGGAGAGCGCCGGGGCGGATGGCGCGACCGGAGACGGCTCGACGAGCACCCCGGCACCGGTCCCCGTGGTGATGGAGGGTGAAAGCCTGGCATTGGCAGCGTCCGTTGTCCCGCCGGCGCCACGCCGCATTTCTCAGAACGGTGCAGGCCAGCAGCCCCAGAACGGTGCTCAGGCACCCGGGCAAAGTCAGGCTGGGGGCCAAGGGCAAGGCCAGGGAAAACGCTGGAAGAAGAAGTTTCGTGATCGGGAACGTCGCCCAGGGCAGGGAGCACCCGCAGAGTTCCGCTCAGACGCAAATGGTAGCGGCAGCAGCAACGGCAACGGCTCCGGCGGTGGCGAGCGCCAGTTCAGCAACGATCGCACCTTTGAGCGGCCCTTCCGTCAGGGAGGCGGGCGCCCGGACAACTTCGGCAACCTGCTCACCCATCAGGGCCGAAAGACCAAGAGTCCAGGTGGCGGCAAGGATCGGAGCTTTGTCGGTCCCATGGACCACAGTTATCGCGAGAGCACCCCTGAGTTCGGGGATGCGCCGCCGTCAACCATCCAGATGCGTGGGCGTCGCGGGCATCGGCAGTTCGGGGACAGCCAGCCCATCGACTTCAACGCACCACGGCCCGTGCCGATCCCCGAGGGCGCGCAGACCCACATATACCTGTTTGTCGAGGACCTGTTCATCACCGCCAAGGTGCAGGAAACAGCACGCAAGCTGGGCGTAAAGGTCGCCTTCATCAAGAACGAGAAGGAAGCGATTGCGGAACTGACGAGCGGCGAAGCAGTCAACAAGCCTGCACTGATCGTTTTCGACCTGAACAATGCCAATGCCAAACCGTTGACGTTGATTCCGAAACTCAAGACGAAGCTGAAGCGGTCTGCGTCCATCATCGGGTTCCTTTCGTCGATTCAGGGCGACCTCAAGGCAAAGGCCGTCGAGGCCGGCTGTGACACCGTCATGCCCAAGGCAGCCTTCTCGCAGAATCTGCCCAACCTGCTTCGTCGCTACGGTGTCGAGGAAGCCGAAGAGATCAATTACAACTACTAGTTCCCGTCCGTAAAGCGGGAACGGCAAAGAGCCGGGCGGATCTGCCCGGCTCTTTGCTGCCGGAACCACCAGTACGTGACCACATTGCGCCACCGTGTATGCGTCGAAAGAGCAAGAGCCAGCCGGTGGACTTACGCGTAGTTTGGTAGATGGTCGGTTCGAGCGTGACCTGACGTGATGTTTCAGGAGGGCACGTTGCAGACAGTACAAAACACCACATTCGAGGGCGAAATCCTCACGATCGACGACACCCTGTATACCGACTGCGTGCTCATCAACTGCACACTCGAATACAGTGGCGGCCCAGTCGCTTTTGAACGAACAAAGATGCGTGGATGCCACTACGTCTTTTTCGGCCGTGCACGACGGACAGTCCACTTCCTGCAGGGAGTCGGTCTTCTGGAGCACGGGATGAATGAGTGGGCGGAGTTCCCGGCGCTGGTGCACTGACGCGGATTCGCTTGAATGATGCGGAATCACTTGCGATGATGCCGTCATCCTGATTGCAACGAAGGACCTCGGCATTTCCTCCGGGCAGCTAAGCCGCCGCGACAAATACCGAGGTCCTTCGCGTTGCTCAGGATGACAACTTGTTGTGGAATGCCGAGTTCGTCTGCGATGATAACTTCGTTCGCAAGGACGATTTGATCTGCAATGACGACGGACTCGCATTCGGAGTCGTTGTGGATGTCTCGAGGCGAACCAGCCGAAGCAACAGCCCCTTCAAGCCCTACTTCAGGTATGACGAATTCGCCAACATCAGGCCGTTCGACCGCGAGCCTGGATCTCCAGGAAGCATTGCACCAGCGAGAGTGCAGCAGGGGTGACTCCGGCCATGCGACTGGCCTGGCCCAGCGTGGAAGGACGAACCCGCCCAAGCTTTTCGACCATCTCGCGTGACAGGCCGGAGACACGGTTGTAATCGAACCAATCCGGGATCCTGCGCCCTTCGTCCCGCTTCAGACGTTCGATGGAGCGCTGCTGCTGCGCGAGATAGCCGGAGAACTTGATCGCGGTCTCGACGGTCTTCATCTCGTTCCGAACCCACGCCGGTGCACTCGTCGCATTAGCCTCAACCTGCGCTGCGGAGATGGCCTTCTCCCAGGGTGCCAATTCCTCCATCGGCAGCATGCGTGGCAGCAGAAGGGGCAGCAGAGTCTCCACGTTGAGCGTGGGCCGTTTCAGCAGTTGGGCAAATTTGTCGCCCCTGGCAAAAGGCTGGGAGACCTCTGGACGGCTCATTGCCGTCTCGTTGTCGCGTGCAAAGGGCAGGGGCTCTTCGCGCACCGCACTCCGTACAGGCTGCGAAGCTGCTTGCCGAGCGTTCAAGGCAGCCGCATCCTCTTCGGTGAGCTTGGAAACCTCAAGAAGCCGGCTGAACGCAGCGGCACGAGCCTGCTTGGCCCCAAACGCCGCCCAGGCCTCGTCGTCGATGAGGCCGAGCGCGCGACCGTGCGGCGTCAAACGGCTGTCGGCGTTATCGATCCGCAGATGAAGGCGGAACTCGGCGCGCGAGGTGAACATGCGATATGGCTCGTCCGTACCCTTGGAAATGAGGTCGTCGATGAGAATGCCGGTGTAGGCTTCTGTGCGGTCGAGCGTGAAGTGGGAGGGCTCTTCGGATTCCTGACCCCTGAGCGCTGATCCCTGCCGTGCAGAGAGCGCCGCATTGATGCCGGCCATCAGGCCCTGGCAGGCCGCTTCCTCATAACCGCTGGTACCGTTGATCTGGCCGGCCAGGAAAAGGCCCTCATAGGCTTTGACCTTCAGCGTCCGGTCCAGCTCGGTGGGGTCGATGGCGTCGTATTCGATGGCGTACCCGGGACGCAGCATTTCGGCGTTCTCCAGGCCGGGGATGCTGTGGACCATGGCGGCCTGAATGTCCATCGGCAGACTGGTGGACATGCCGTTGATGTAGACCTCGTGCGTGTTGAGGCCTTCGGGTTCCAGAAAAAATTGATGCTGTGTCTTGTCAGGAAACCGGACGATTTTGTCTTCGATCGAAGGGCAGTAGCGTGGTCCAACACCTTCGATCTGCCCTGTGAACATAGGCGACCGGTGAACGTTCTCGCGGATCAGCGCCAGGGTTTCGGGTGTGGTGAACGCGATGTGGCAGGAGATCTGCCTGAGCGGCGGCGTCCAGGTAGCTGCGCCTGCAGCCGGCGCACTGCGAAAGCTGAAAGGCGTGGGATCCGCGTCGCCAGGCTGCTCTTCAAAGCGGGACCAATCGATGGTGCGACCATCCAGGCGCGGCGGGGTGCCGGTCTTCAGGCGTGTCTCGCGCAGGCCCAGTTTCTTCAGCGACTCGCCCAGCAGCACACTGGCGGGTTCACCGGAGCGACCTGCCGTATATTGCTGCTCCCCACAATGGATCAAGCCGTTCAGAAACGTGCCGGTCGTGATCACAACAGCCCGGCCGTGAATCGTTCGACCATCGCGAAGCTTCAGGCCGGTGATGCGCGGCTTTTTTGAAGCAGGGAGTGGGGAAGGGGGATCTGGGAGCAGGTTGATGCCGTCCTGGGCCTCTCCGCTTGAAGAGGGTTCTGATTCCTCTCTCTCCACCACCACATCTACGACCTCGGCCTGCTTGATGAACAGGTTCGGGATGGACTCGAGTTTTTCGCGCATGCGGACGCGGTACAGGGCTTTGTCGCACTGGGCGCGGGGGCTCCAGACTGCAGGACCGCGCGACGTATTCAGGAGGCGGAACTGGATGCCGCAGCTATCGGCGACCTCGCCCATGATGCCGCCCAGCGCGTCAACCTCGCGGACCAGGTGGCCCTTGGCGACGCCGCCGATGGCCGGGTTACACGACATCTGGGCGATGAGGTCGAGATTGAGGGTGAACAGGGCGGTGCGCAGACCCATGCGGGCGGCGGCGGCGGCGGCCTCACAACCTGCGTGCCCCGCGCCGACGATCAGCACATCGAACTGTTCGGAAAATGCCATACTGACGTTAGTTTACGTGGAACGAGGCAAGGCCTCGGACCCACGGCTGCCGCTCGGGACAGCCGTTATGATGAAACGGTACCCAGCATATAGGAGCCTATGACCCGGCCATGTTTTCTCGTCGTTGACCGCGAACATTCCGGCAGCATCTCCACACGGAAACTGATTATCGAGACGGCCAAGCTGAACGTGATCACGGCCTACAGTGGGGCCGAAGCCCTCGAGATGCTCGAACGCTTCCCCAACGTGGATGGCCTGGTGCTCGACGCCGGTATCCGGGATATTTCCTGCGAGGAACTGATCAGGCAGATCAAAGGCAGGCAAACCGCTACCCCCATCATCGTCATCGGGACGCCGGGCGGTAGCTGCTACGGCGACGCGGATCATTACCTGGGGTCATTTGATCCGGGCAAGCTGCTGGCTTTGTTGCAGCGGCTGGTTCCAGAGGCGCAGCGTGTCATTGAGCGCGAACGAGCCGAGTCCCCTACAGAGCGTTAAGCCCCTGTGGTTGGGTAGCATGGGGCCATGCTGATCCTGAATGCTGTTGAGGCCCGTGTTCTCGGGGCACTGATCGAAAAAGAGATCACGACACCCGAGTACTACCCGATGAGTCTGAATGCGCTGGTCAATGCGTGCAATCAGAAGAGCAGCCGCGACCCGGTGATGGAGCTGAGTGAGGCGGATGTCCGCTCGTCGCTGTTTGCCCTTGAAAATGACGGGCTGGTCCGGGTTCTGGCGGATGCGCGCGTGCCGAAATACGAGCACCGGCTGCGAGATCCGCTGCAGCTGCGTCGGGATGAGGTCGCCGTGATCTGCCTGTTGCTGCTCCGCGGGCCGCAGACCGCCGCCGAACTGCGGGCGCGGGCGGACCGGCTCTACAGCTTCGACGACACCCAGGCCGTCACCGCCACGCTCGATCGGCTGGCAGGGCGCGAAGATCCCGTGGTGCGGGTCATGGCACGGCAACCGGGTGCCCGCGAGGCGCGCTGGCGTCATCTGCTGGACGGCGTGGCGGACGATCCCGTGACGGCTTCGGTGCCGTCCGAAACGAGTGCCGCGGTCGCGCCCGGTGCCATGCGAGGCGCCGCGGACCGGGAAGAATGGGTGGCGCGCGTGGCAGCCCTGGAGGAGAAGGTCGCGGCTCTGGAAGGACGTCTGGAGCGCATGGCATCCGCTTTCGGCGTGGAGTAGGCTTACGGCCCTCCAAATGAACGGTCTATTCTTAGATACACAGATCACAGATGTGCGTACCTGTTCAAGGGAGAGCAAAGGATGGCCGTAGTGCGTAGCCGTGGGATTCGAGCGGTTTTGGTCGCAGGGGTATTGGCAGGATGCGGTGTGGGGGGCTTTGCCGCCGCACCGGCAACAAAGACAAAGCTGCCGGAACTGAAGTACGAAACCTACACCCTGCCCAATGGGCTCAAGGTGATCACGCATGAGGACCATCGTCTGCCGCTGGTCGCAGTGGACCTCTGGTACCACGTCGGGCCGCTGAATGAGCGGCCGGGGCGCACCGGCTTTGCGCACCTCTTCGAGCACATGATGTTTGAAGGCTCGGAGCATGTGGGCGAAAAAGCGCATATCAAGTTTGTGCAGGCCGCCGGCGCCACCGATGTGAATGGCACCACGGACTTCGACCGAACGAACTACTTCGAAACCATGCCTTCCAACCAGCTCGAGCTGGCTATGTGGCTGGAGTCCGATCGCATGGGCTTCCTCATGGAGGGCCTTGACCGCGAAAAGCTGGCCAACCAGCGCGACGTGGTGCGCAACGAGCGTCGGCAGGGGGAAGGCCGTCCCTACAATCTGGCCGAGGAGGAGCAATACCATCTCCTCTTTCCCAAGGAGCACCCGTACTACGGCAGCGTGATCGGCAGCCATACAGATATTGAATCGGCGCGCATCGCCGACGTGCGCGACTTTCACCAGCAGTTCTACACGCCCAACAATGCGTCGATCGCCATCGCGGGTGACTTCGATTCAAAGGCTCTGAAAGGCCTGCTGGAGCGCTACTTCGGGCCCATTCCGAAGGGGCCGGCGGTGCCTCCGGTCAGCGTAACGACGCCGCCCATCACCAGCCAGAAGCGCGCCACGGTGACGGATACTGTGCAGCTCTCGCAGGTGCGGATCGGGTGGCTCACCCCGCCTGCATACACGCAGGCTGCGTATGACATGGACTCGGCCATCTTCGCGCTTGGCGGAGCCAAGGCAAGCCGGCTGGATCAGGCGCTGGTGTTCAAGACGCAGGTAGCACAGAGCGTAAGCTGCAGCAGCATGTCACTGAAGCTGACGGGCGTCACGAACTGTGTCATTACAGCAAAGCCCGGGATCAAGCCAGAAGACCTGGAAGCCACGGTCTGGAAGGAGATCGACCGCCTGAAGACCGAAGGCCCAACAGCTGAAGAGGTCGAAGCGGCCAAAGCCGGCGAAATGACGCGCAAGATCGCCGGGCTGCAACGACTGGGCGGTTTCGGCGGTGTGGCCGACACGCTGGACGCCTACAACCAGTACACCGGCGACCCAGGGTTTCTGCCCAAAGATGTGGCGATGCTCCAGGGAGTCACGGCTGCGAGCACGAAGGCAGCTGCGGCGAAGTACCTGACCAGGGATGCGTCCGTGGTGGTGTACACCGTTCCGGGCAAGAAGGTGGTCAACGACGTACCGCGCAGTCCGGACACCACCGATGCGAACGTCAAGATCACCAACCCATACGCCCCCACTTTTGAGACAGCGCAGAACTGGCGCAAGTCCGCGCCCAAGCCGGGTCCGGCTCCGCAGGTGCACCTGCCCGTCCCGCAAACCTTCGCGCTCTCGAATGGCATGAAGGTGTTTGTCGTGGAAGACCACGCGTTGCCGGTTCTCTCGGCTGTGGTCGTTGCCCGTGCGGGTAGCGACAGCAATCCCGAGGGCAAGGCCGGCCTGGCTTCCCTGACCACCGAACTGATGAGCGACGGGACGGCCTCGCGCAGTCTCCAGAAGCTGGCCGAAGACCAGGAGATCATCGGCACCACGATTGCACCGGCCGCACAGATGGACGGCAGTACGACGTCCATGACCGTGCTGACAAGCTACGCCGCACCGGGCGTGGAACTGCTGAGCGACGTGATGCAGCACCCGGCCTTCCGAACCGAAGACCTGGAGCGGCGGCGCAAGCAGCGGCTCGTACGCATCCAGCAGGAGACCGACAACGTCCAGCAGATGGCCTTCCGCGTGGGCCCAAAGCTGGTCTTTGGTGAAACGCCCTACGGCACACCCGGCAGTGGCACCACCGAGAGCGTGACAGCGTTGGGCGCCGACGATGTAGCGGCTTTCTACAAGGGCCACTACGGGCCGGCCGACGCAGCCGTAGTGTTCGCTGGCGATGTGACCCAGGCCCAGGCGCGCCAGCTGGCGGAGAAATATTTTGGCCAGTGGACGGGGACAGCGAGCGCTGCGGTCTCGCTGCCTCCCGCACCCACCGGTCAGCCCACGCACGTGGTCATCGTGGACAAGCCAGGCGCCCCACAGACGGCGCTGTTTGCCTTCGGCGTGGGCGTGCCGGCAAACGCCCCCGAGTACCCCACCATTCGCGTCGCCAACTACACGCTGGGCGGTTCGTTTGCTTCGCGCATCAACATGAACCTGCGCGAGCAGCATGGCTATACCTACGGCGCGCAGTCGCAGTACCAGGGCTTTCGGGCCGGTGGGCAGTTCCTGGCCGGCGGCCTGGTGCGGACGGATGTCACCGCGCCGGCAGCCAAGGAGCTGATGACGGAGATCAAGAACTTCCCGTCCCATCCGCCGACCGAGGAAGAACTGAACGCCGCAAAGACAGCCCTGGTGCAGTCCTTGCCGGGTCAGTTTGAGACGATGGGCGCAACGGCGGGAGCTGTCGGCACGATCTTCCTGTATGACCGTCCGCTCGACTTCTACGCGACGCTGCCGGCCAAGTACAACGCCGTCACCTCGGCCGATGTGGCCACGGTGGCGCAGCAGGACCTCCACCCGGACCAGCTGGTGATCGTGGCTGCAGGCGACCGCACCAAGATCGAGCCAGGCCTGAAGGATGCGGGGCTCGGCCCCGTGGAGGTGCGGGACATCAACGGCAAACCCGTGAGCACACCCGCGGGCGCACCGGCTCCAGGGGGCCGTTAAGCCTCACAATGCAGGGCGCCTCCTTCCAGCGAGGAGGCACCCTTTGCTCCTGTTCCGGGAACAAAGGGAGTTGCCCGTGACGCGGGAGGCCGTGCTACTGTGTTTCTGTCGAATGCTGTTTCCACAGCATCCAATTGCGAGAAGGAGGGTCCGCCATGGCATCGCAACCCATTCCGCTTCCGGACAGGCTCAGCATCACGGAAGGCATGATGAACAAGCTGCAGGAGCTCGCGAAACTGCAAAACATCACCGTCTCTGAAGCGCTGGCCCAGTCCATCAACATCAGCGACGTTGTCGTTCGGCAGAAAGCTGAACCGGGCACCAAGGTACTTTTCAAGCGCGGCAATCGCTACAAACAGCTGGTTCTGGGCGACGACGAATAACTCTATGACAGTCGGACAGGAAAACGGGGAGCCGAAGCCGGTTGTACTCCCCCTGGATATCGTCTCCGACACGCGTCTGGGAGCCCGGGCTCAATTGCAGGGGGGTGTCGTCCGCGCAGAAGCGAAGGCCTACTCCCCGGAACGTCAACGTGACAACGTAAGGCTCATCGTTGCCTGCGGCTTCCTCCTGATCCTGGGCTACCTCGTAGTCTTCTCCACCGTGGAAGCTGCGTCCTACCCGGATCACTGGGCGCAGACGAAGGAAATGCTGCAGATCATCATGCCGGCCCTGACCGGTATCATCGGCACGGTGATCGGCTTTTACTTCGGCACCGCGGCGGCTGGTCAGGCGAAGTCACCGGACGACAGCAACTCCTAGAAGATCTTCACCCGCTTCTCCGGCGGCAAATACAGTGCCTGGCCGGGCTCCACGCCGAAGCTGGTGTACCAGGCATCCAGGTTGCGCACCGTCTCAGCGCGGATGGGGCCAGGTGCATGTGGATCCGTGAGCAGCTGCCGTCGTTGTGCTGCTTCACGCGCTTTGCCCTGCCAGTTCTGTCCAAAGGCGATAAAGAACTGCTGATCGCCGTTGAACTTGCCCACGGCGGGTGCGGCCTTGCCATGCAGCGAGACATGGTAGGCGTCCAGCGCGGCGTTGATGCCGGCCAGGTCGGCGATATCCTCACCCAGCGTCTGGCGGCCGTTCACGTGCAGCCCCGGCAGCACCTCGTAGCTGTCGAACTGGGCCGCCAGCGCGGCCGTGGAGGCCTCGAAGTGGGCTCGGTCCGCAGGTGTCCACCAGTCCCGCACACGACCCTCCGCGTCAAAGTCAGATCCCTCTGAGTCGAAGGTATGCGAGATCTCATGGCCGATCACCGTGCCGATCGCACCGTAGTTGGCTGCATTCGGAGCCTGCGGATCGAAGAACGGGGCCTGCAGGATCGCCGCCGGGAAGTTCAGGGCATTGTTCAACGGCATCTCAACCGCGTTCACGGTCTGTGGTGTCATCGACCACTCGCCGGGGTCGGTAGGCTGGCCGATGCGGCCGAGCTGGAAGCCGTATTCAAACAGCTCTGCACGATGCATGTTGCCCTCGAGGTCGTCCGGCCGGATCTCCAGGCCGTCATACGTGCGGAAGTGGTCCGGATAGCCAACACTTACACGCAGCGTCTTCAGCTTGTGCAACGCCTCTGCCTTTGTGGAGGGCGCTATCCAGGTCAGTGCCTCAAGCCGCTGGTGGTAAGCCGCCAGCAGGTTGGCGACGAGCGCCTCCACCTGCTGCTTGGAACTTGCAGGGAAATACCGCGCGACGTACAGCTTGCCCACCGCGTCGCCAAGCGTGCCATTCACCAGATCACGGGCGCGGCGGTCGCGCGGGCGTTGCTGCGGAGCGCCGGACAGTACCGTGCCCGTGAAGTGGAACGACTCGTCCGCAAACGCCTTCGGCAGGTAGGGCGCAAGCCGGTCTATTGCGTGCAGGCGAAGCAGGTCGCGCCAGGTCTCAAGCGGTGCCGAGGCAACCAGCGCCGCCTCGGCCGTCACGGCTGACGGCTGCCACACATAGAATTCCTTCCCCGCGCCAAGCTGTCCCGCAGCAAAGAAAGTCGTCCAGTCCAGTCCGGGCGCCTTTGCTGCGAAGTCCGCCGCCGTCCAGAGATTGTCTGCCTTGCGGATGTTCTCGCTTTCGGCAAGCGAGAGATGTGTCGTGGCGATCGACGTCTCAAGCGCAAGGACGCTCGCCGCTCGCGCTTCCGGGTTGTCGAAGCCGGCAAGCCGAAACATCGTTGTCGCATGGGCGGCGAACTGCTGCCGCACCTCGGTCATGCGCGCACCCGTGTCGGTGTAGTAGTCGCGGCTCGGCAGCGTAAGTCCGCCCTGAAAGAGATAGGCCGCATAGTGATGCGGGTCACGAAAACCAGGAGCCACCCACAGCCCGAAGAGGTTTTCAGTGTGAAACTGTGCCTTGTTCAAGGCGTCGATATCGGCACGCAGCGTGCGGCCCAGGGCCTCTGCCAGACCATGCTGGTCGCGGATGCCGTCGATGCGCTCGAGTTCCGGCTTCAGCGCTGAAGCACCCTGCGCTTCAATGGCCGCCTCGTTCATGTAGGAGGCATACAGGTCCGCGATGCGGCGCCCGTCGGTGCCTGCCGCAGCACCCCCGTGCGCTGCGTCCGTGAAGATTGCCGCCAGCTGCCCGTCGGTGCGCTCGGCAATCTGCGAGAAGCCGGTGATGCCGGTGCGGTCGGCCGGGATCTCTGTACGTGCCGCCCATGCACCGTTGCAGTAGAGATAGAAGTTGTCGCCGGGACGGACGCTCGGATCCATCGCCGACAGACTGATGCCATGGGACGCGGAAGCTGGTACCTGCGCCTGCGCAAAGGAGGAAGCCACCAGCAAGGGGAGGGCGAGCGAAGAGCGAAGACGCATGTAGCGCCATTCTAGCCAGATCGGCGACCGTCCGATCGCGCCCCGATGCATTCGACGCGCAAACGGCTCCGTTGCCATCCGGCGGCCTCGGCCCAGCGGGTTATGATGTCCTATCCGAAGCCGGGTAGTGCCTTCGCGGAGCGATGTTGCGAGTACGAGGTTGGTTATGCCGAATCCCACACATCGCTGCCTGATTGTGGTGCCCTGCTACAACGAAGAGAGCCGTCTCCCGGTGGAGAGCTTCGCGGCGTACCTGGGGCAAACGCCGCAGGTCAGGCTCCTCTTTGTAAACGATGGCAGCCGGGATGGCACGCTCGCCTTGTTACATTCCTTGCAGGCACGCTTTCCGGATTCCGTCGACGTCCTGGATTGTCAGCCCAATGCCGGCAAGGCGGAAGCCGTTCGCAACGGGTTCCTGCATGCTCTGGCGAGCGGGGACGTCCGCTGTATCGGCTTCTGGGATGCAGACCTGGCCACGCCGCTGGATGCCATCCTTCCCATGCAGGAGGTCCTGGAAGGCAATTCCGGCGTCCAAATGGTCTTTGGCGCGCGAGTGCGCCTGCTGGGGCGTTTTATCCACCGCAAGACCACACGTCACTACCTTGGCCGCATCTTCGCCACTGTCGTCTCCGTGTCCCTGCGCCTGCCCATTTACGACACGCAGTGCGGCGCGAAACTCTTTCGCGTGACGCCCGATCTGCGAGAGATCTTTGCCACACCGTTTCACTCCAAATGGATCTTCGACGTCGAGATCCTCGCGCGCTTCCTGCGCAAGCACAGGGGGGACACCGAGTACGCCGCGCATGCTGTCTATGAGTTTCCGCTGCAACGCTGGGAAGACGTCGCCGGCTCGCGCCTCACCTCGGCGGACTTCATCAAGGCGATCGCAGAGCTTGCCTACATCCGAAGAACCCTGTTGCGTTAGAGACACACGGATCGCGTACTTGAGCCTCCGCACACCGTCAGGCAGGCGAGAGCACGGGCGCAGGAAACGGCGTCTCCGAAGCAGCCGCGGCAAAGCGTGGCATCGCGGCCAGCCGGTACAGGATCAGAGCCATTCCGCACACCACCGGCAGCGAGTTGGTCAACGCAAAAACCGGGCCATGCGTATGCCGGCGCAACGCATAACTGACGGCAAACCAGTTCAACTCGACCGAGCACACTGTCAGCAGTGCCAAGTAGCCCACCGGGACTTTGGTCCGTAGCGCCTCGGCCCACAACATGACCAGCGGTAACAGGCAGATCACGTAGGCATGCATCCAGGAAACGGGCGAGATCAGGACCGACAACAGTGGAAACAAGGACAACGTCAAGGCTCGTGAATACAGGCTGCTCGAAGCTCTGTAGCGGGCCACAAGCACCGCAACAGCCGCAAGGCAGAGCAAGCCGGTTGCCTTGCCCATCGTTCCCACCACGTGCGGTACCAGAAGAGTGGGCGTCATCGCATCGCCACCCTTCCACGTGACATAGAACAGCTGAAACGAGGAAAGCAGGGAGCGGTTGGCTACATCCGGTATGCCCGCCGACATGGCAGGAATGACGTGGCGAAAGCAGTCTTCCAGGCACATCGGCCCGTTCAGTGCCAGCACCCCAAGGAAGAGCGCCGCAAGCCCGAGGAGGTACACCCGCAGCCAACGCCACTCCTTCCACAACAGGAAGGGCACAATGGCCACCAGGGGTGTGAGCTTGATCGAAGTAGCCAGCGCCAGCGCGAGCGCCGATGCCACGATCCAACCGCGCGCATAGCAGTAGACACCCAACGTCCACAGGCCGAGCAGCACAATCGTGATCTGTCCCCACGTCAGGCACTCCAGCATGGGCTTGTACGTGATTGTTCCGAGCACCAGTGCGATACCCGCAACACCCTTCCACGGAATCTGCAGCATGGACGTGCACAGCCACACGAACCCGGCAAGGATAAGGACATTGACGGCGTTCCACACGATGCCGGCATGTCTGGCGTTCATAAGCGTCATCGGCAGCAGAAGATCTGCAAGGATCGGCGGGTACACATACATCCGAACGGGATCGATCCCCAGCTGCCGCGCAGCACCGGCAAACACGCTTTGGGGATCCGCGAACCGCAGTTGGGGGTCGGCTCCCGTGTCGGCCCCGTTGTAGATCAGGAGGCTACGGTGTTCCCTGACCAGCAGCGCAGCTGTCTCATACACGCGGAAGTCGCTCAGATTCGGCTTCGTCCAATAACGTACAGCCTTTGAGGTGCACAACAGCAACACCAGCAGGAGAGCGATCTTGGACGGGCGCATGCGACCCAGTATAGATGCAGCCCCTGCCGTGAACCCCGAACACACGGGAGGCGAAGCGTGTGTCCTTCTACAGTGTGGGCTGCGGCGTCAGCGTCGGTTCATCGAGCAAAGACGGATGCCCTGCTGTGGCTGGCGGAGCAAGCCGATGGCCGAGCCGGATGAAGGGCTTCTCCAGAAGGTAGTAACTCGCAATGGCTGCCAGCAGCGCACTGACGTACTTTATGTGCGGCCCGGACAGCCACAACAACAGCGAGGAGTGCACGGGTGCGAGCGAGTCGGCGCTGAAAAACAGCACATGCCACAGGTACAGGCTGTAGGAGATCCGACCAAGAAATCGCAGAGGCTGCCACTCCAGCAGCCGTGTCGTCCAGCTGGCAGGATGCAGCATGGTGCTGACCACCCAGATCGTAAAGGCGTACTCCAGCACGTTGAGCAGAAAGTTAGCGGAGCGGCGATACGCCAGAAATCCCAGGGCGGCAGTCACGCTGAAGGCGGCAGCCGGCGTAAGCCATCGCTCTGCCCATGCGCGGATGTCCGCTCTGCGCAGGGCAATGGCCGCCGTGGTAGGCCACAGCAACACCTGTGCCTGCCAGTAGGTGCGCCGCAGCAGCGGTTCGGGTGTATGGTGCTGCAGCACAAACTGGACAGCCTTCAACGCAATGAGCGCGATCAGAAACGTCCGGAGTCTGTGCCGGCGCACGAAGAACAGGGCCAGCGACACCAGCAGGTAAAAGTGCTCCTCAACGGCCAGCGTCCAGAAGTGCCCGGTGAAGAAGCCGTACGTCCAGTTGGCCAGGTCATCGCGATACAGAAAGTTCTCGTACATCAGCAGCGCCCCGGCCCAGTGATGCCACGAGATCTCCATCAGGCCAGCCAGCGTCAACGCCGCAAGCAGCGCCAGGTACGCCAGCGCCGCAGGTTGAATACGCAACAGTCGCCGGATGTAGAAGAACTTCAAATGAAAGCTGCCCGTCAGCGTCTCTTCTTCTAGAATGCGCCATGGAATCAGCACGCCGCTGATCGCGAAAAACAGCACCACACCCAGCGATCCGTAATTCTGCAACAAGCGCAGCGACTGCCCGAATACGACATAGGCATGGTCATGTACGGCGATCACGGAAAGGATCGCCACGGCGCGCCAGCCATCGAGGCTGGGCAGATATCCAGTACGGCTGCGAGGGGGCGAGGGCATCCGGAGCGTAGCGGCGGGAACCACCGCCCTCAGTGTAAGCGGTGTCAGCCTGCCAGCGCGGCCTGCGCCGCCAGCCTCGCCGCCTGCAGCGCAGCCTGCGGCTCGCCCGTCGGCATAAACTCCATCGCAATCCATCGGTCGTAACGCATCTTTGCCAGGCTGCGATAGATCGTCGCGTAATTGATCTCGCCGGTGCCTGGCTCATGTCGTCCGGGCACATCCGCCACATGTACCAGCCCCACCCAGTCGATGTTGACCTCGAGCTTTTCGATCAGGTTCCCGAAGGCGCGCTGCTCATGGTACAGGTCGTACAACACCTTCACATTCGGCCGGTTCAGCGCCCGTGCCAGGCTGAAACCCTCGGTCACGCTACGCAAGAAAATGGTCGGGTTCTCCAGCGGATCGATCGGCTCAATCAGGATCTCCACCTGTGCCGCCGCCGCCAGATCCGCCGCCTTCGCTAGGTTGTCGAGTGCGGTCCTGCGTTGATCCGCAGACGAAATGCCGCTCACCACGGGGCCGGAGAGCAGAATCACCCGGCGGCATCCCAGCGTCTCCATCGACTGCAGCTGCGCTTTGAGCTCGGCAAGGAATGCGTCGCTTCCATCCGGAACGGCAAAGCCCGTCTTCACGCCACTGGCAGCGTCGACTACCAGGTTCAGCGCGCGCATTCGCGCCACGTAGCCCTTGGTCTCCTCCGGGCTCCACTTCGCAAACTCCCCGACAAGCTCAACGCCCTGATACCCGGCACCGGCCACCATCTCCAGGCACTGCGCAAGCGGAGCCTTGCCCTCCAGCGTCCACAGCATGCAGGAGAACTTCGGCATGAGCTTCGCGTCCGCCGCGCGAGTTGCCATGGCGGGCACAGCGGGAGAGACCGCCGATGCCACAGCGCTTTGCATCAGGAGCTTCGCAAGGGTACGGCGATTCACGTGCACGGTCCTTTACTCTTCCTTCTTCTTGTTACGCGCCTTGATCTTGAACCAGATCGGGCTGCCAATGAACTTGAACGTCTTCCGAATCTCGTTCGAGAGGAAGCGTTCATAACTGAAATGCAGCTTCACATCACGGTCCGTGAACAGCACAAACGTGGGCGGAGCCACCGCGGCCTGCGTCATGTAATAAATCCGCACGCGCTTATTCATCGGCACCGACGCCCGTCCAAAGTCCACCTTGTCCAGAAAGCGATTCATGTTGCCCGTGCTGATGCGCTTGCGGCGTTCGCGCGCCACCAGCTGCACCTTCTTGAAAATGTCTTCAACGCCCTTGCCCTCTGACGCTGAAATAAACACCAGCGGCGCGTAGTCAAGATACTTCAACGCATCGCGCACCTGCTGCTCAAACACCTTCTTATCCGCCGGCGCTTTGCCGTCAAACGGCCGCGTGCCATCCGCGTTGAGCTTGCTCCGCGGGGGCGCCACAAGATCCCACTTGTTCACCACGATGATCACGCTGCGGCCACTCTCATGCGCATAGCCGCCAATCGTCGCATCGGAGCCCGTCACGCCCTCGGCCGCATCGATCATCAACAGCGCCACATCGGCCGCCTCAAGATGCTTGCGGCTCATGATCACAGACAGCTTCTCGGCCATCTGCGTCGTCTTGCCCTTGCGCCGAATCCCCGCCGTGTCAATAAAGCGGAAGTCGTGCCCCTCGCGCGTCACCACTTCATCCACCGCATCGCGCGTCGTGCCCGCGATCGGCGAAACAATCGCCCGATCCGTTCCCGTAAGCGCATTCAGCAGCGTCGACTTGCCTACATTCGGCCGGCCAATGATGGCAATCTTCGTCTCCCGCTGAATATGCTCCCCATGCGTACGAAGCTTGCGCTCCTTGGCCTCAACCTCGCCTTCCTCAGCGCCCTCGCCTTCCTCCGCCTCGAACTCCACGGAGTCAATCATCCCCGCTTTTCTCTTTGTCATTCCCGTAGGGATTCTGCTTTTCTTCGCACCGCCACCACCCCCCAGCTCAGGCTCAACCCCCGACCCACCCGTCGGCTCCTCATCATCCTCTTCGCCAATCTCTGGTGCATCCACCCCCGCCGGCTCATCCGCCGTGGCCGCCCCACCCTCCAGCAGATCCTCGTACATCGCGCGAGGCTCCAGCACCGCACGATCGCCCAGGAAGTCGCCCTCATCCTCAGAGAACTCACCATCCTGCGTATCCAGAACCTCCTCCGGCTCTTCCCCCTCAGCCGCCGGATGCCCCACATCACTTTCTTTTTTGTTTGTCATTCCCGAAGGGAATCTGCGTTCCTCTTCCGCAACAACAGATACCGCCGGCAGAACCTCCCAAACCGCATCCAGCAAATCCCCAATGCCCGACCCATGCTCCGCCGACACCGGATACACATTGCGGAAACCCAGCGTCCGAAAGTTCTCCGCCCCCGCCTCCAGCTGCGGAGAATCCATCTTGTTCACAGCCAGAAACAACGGCTTGCCACCACGCATCAACAGTCGCGCCAGCTCTTCGTCGGGCGCAGCCAGCTCGGTGCGCCCGTCCACAACCATCACCACTGCATCGGCTTCTTCCAGCGCCACACGCGCCTGCCGGAAGATCTCACTCGGGATCAGCGCCTCATCCGTGGGCACCACGCCGCCGGTATCCACCAGCCGCACCTCGCGCCCACCCCACTCCACTTCGCCATAAATGCGATCGCGCGTGATGCCCGGCTCATCGCCAACAATCGACCGCCGCGTTCCCGTAAGCCGGTTGAACAGCGTCGACTTGCCCACGTTCGGCCGCCCACAAATCGCCACCAGCGGCTCATGCGCCCTCGGCGCAGCCGCACCCAGCTGATTGCTGGTGACAGCTGGTCCAGCCTGCCCACGCGCCGCCCGCGAGTCCGCCCGCTTGCTGCGCACCGGCGCGTCATCCAGGTCACCCACGATAATGCGGTGCTCAAACTCAGGGCTGCGCGAAGGCGTCAGCTTGACCTTATCCGCCACGGCCTTCTTCGCCGCAATCTGCTTCCGCTGCTTCGGCGAAACCGCCCCCGTAACGGCCCCACCCCGGCGCGCACCCTTCGCAGGTCCCTTGCCCATCTTGGGCCGGGTACTCGCCTGCCGATGCTTCTTGCCCAGCCGCTTCTTTTCTCCGCGCTTCGGTGCCATAACGTCAAACCTCGTCTCTTCTATTATCCGTGCAACGGACGCAGGGCGAGCTTTACAGGAGTCATAAGTGTCATCTCGCCTGCGAACGGGAAGGGCACGGCTTCAGCCGTGCCGTATAACCCTGTGCTAGAGAGCGGCTTCAGCCGCTGAGGTACTTTCGGGTGCTTGAACTCACCTCCGCAGTCCTTCCAAACTGCACACGGAGTCACCACAAAACGGCCAGGTGAGAGCAGGCGAACAAACGGCGACTATCATAGCAAGAGCCCGCCGTGTCGCCACCCAGCCAACTCGCCGACCGCAAAACCCCGCTCAGCGAAGCGCGCGAAAACGCCCGGCTGCCATCCCTGCACGACTTCTTCGCCCCCGGCGGCTTGCTCGCCGGCTCCTCGCTCAACTTCGAGCAGCGCCCGGGCCAGGTCGCCATGGCCAAGGCCATCGAACAGGCCTTCAAAGACCGCCGTCACCTCATCGTCGAGGCTGGCACCGGTACCGGCAAGACCCTCGCCTACCTGCTCCCGGCGTTGCGCTACGCCCGCGAAAACAACCAGCGCGTCATCGTCTCCACCGGCACCAAAAACCTCCAGGAACAGCTCGCCCTCAAAGACATCCCCTTCCTTGAGTCGCTCCTCGGCCCGCTGAAGGTCTCGGTCATGAAGGGCCGCGCCAACTATCTCTGCAAGCAGAAGCTTTACGCCTTGCGCGACAACCCCATCCTCAGCGGCCTTGATGATATCCAGCAGTTCCACGCCATCCTCCAGTGGGAGCGCTCGACCGAGACCGGCGACCGCGCCGAGGTTGACGTCCTGCCCGAGAATTCCGCGCTCTGGCCCAAGCTCGACGCCCGCAGCGAGATCTGCCTCGGCCAGACCTGCCCTAACTTCGAAAACTGCTTCATCACGTCCATGCGCCGCAAGGCCCTGGAATCCGAACTTATCATCGTCAATCACCACCTCTTCTTCGCCGACCTCAACATCAAGCAACAGGCCGGTGACGCCCCCGACGTCGGCATCCTCCCCGACGCCGCCGTGGTCATCTTCGACGAGGCCCACGAGCTCGAAGACATCGCCAGCCAGTACTTCGGCGTCGCGCTCTCCAACGCGCGCTTCGACGAGCTCGCCCGCGACACCGAGAACATGCTCCGCGCCAAACAGGTCAGCACCTCGGCCATCGAGTCCGCCACCGCCAGCCTCCGCGAGCGCAGCAAGATGTTCTTCGGTTCGCTCCCCGTAGGCCCCTCGCACCTCGGCCGCCTCGAGTTCACCGAGCGCGCCGACTTCCTCGAAGCCCGCGGCGACGCCTATCTCGCCACCTCGAACGCCCTCGTCCGCCTTGAAGGCGAGCTCGACCGCCTCAAAGAAGTCGACGAGGCCTCAGGCCTCCGCAAACGCGCCTCCGACATCCGCAACCACCTCAAGTTCCTCCTCGAATCCGAAGACAAAAACACCGTCTTCTGGATAGAACGCCGCGCCACCGGAGGCCTCCGCAACGCCGCCCGCAACCAGCCCCGCAGCCCTACCTCCTTGTCATCCCGCAGTCTTTCCCCCTTG
>CAZZXY010000065.1:0-3187 GCA_964658105.1 Verrucomicrobia bacterium Tous-C9LFEB
TGCCGATGGTGAAGGTGTGCCCTTTCCGTTCTTGCCGATGGGTGAAGCCACGCCCTTGCCGCGGGTGTTCTTGCGCTGCCCTAGTGGTTTGGGAGCAGGTTGGCGGGTACGAGCGGGGTTGCCGGGCTGCCTTCGAATGTTACCGGGAAGGAGCTCATCGTGCTCAGGCCGGCGGTCGTGTTGGAGAGGAATTGGAAGCAGGCGATATCGGGTGGGTCGAGAACGCAGACCACCAGGGACTGCATGGCCTGACCGGTGGGCAGGGTGAAGCTGCCCTGCAGCAATGAGGCGGGACGTTTGGCGAGCTCGAAGTTCACTGCCTTGCCGAAGTTCGCGTGGCCTCCGGAGGCGGCGATGCCCTTGGCTTCGCCCTCGGTGAGATCGGTGACCGATTGCGCGTTGAACTTCTTCTTCATGCAGGAGGCATCCGCGCGCACGAGCAGCAGAACGCCAACCTGGCCGGTGCCGGAACCCATGCGGGAAAAGGGAAGCGAGATGCACTTGGTCGCCTCGGCTGCCGCTGTGTTGTGGCCGACACTGGCCTCAAAGGCAGGCCCGACGATGGGCGAGGCGTCGACATAGTTGCTGGGATAGCTGTAGTCCAGGCGCAGCGTGTCGTTGCGGTAGCTGGTCATGTCGGCCGGGGCGGGTGCGGGCGGGGCTGGCGGCGGCGGGGCTGGTGCAGGGGCGGTCTGCGCGACGGCGGAAAGTAGGCAGGCGAGCAGGAGCGGGGCCGGGGAGAGGCGCATGGGGCGATGCTAGCACCCGGACGGGTCCCGCTGGCACGGGACGACTATGCTGGGAGGATGCCTGAAACGGAAGCGAACCGGGGGCGAGTGATCGCCGCGTTCGCCGCGGTGTACCTGTGCTGGGGATCGACCTATACGGCGATCCGGGTGGCGGGCGAGCATCTGCCGCCTCCTGTGGTGTCGGCGACGCGTTCTATTGTGACGACTGTGCTGATCGTGGCGATTGCGCTGGGACGCGGCAAGAGCCTGCGCGTGCCGCGCGGGGAAGGGCTGAAGCTGGCCCTGGTGGGCCTGCTGTTTATGAGCGGCAATAACATGCTGCTGACCTGGGGCGAGACGATGGTGCCGTCCGGGTTTGCGTCGCTCGTGGTGTCGACACTGCCGATCATGGTGGCGCTGATGGAATGGCGACTGCCCGGGGGCGAGCCCCTGAACAGGCGTGGATGGGCGGGCACGCTGCTGGGAACGCTGGGCATCGTGGTGCTGGTGTGGCCCTCGTTGCACCATGCGAAAGGGGCAGAGACAGGCGGGCGTGTGGGGCTGGGTGTGGTGGTCTGCCTGTTGGCAGCGCTGTGCTTTGGTGTGGGGTCGGTGCTGTCGCGGCGCTTCCGCTTCAAAGCCGACACGTTTGTGGCCACGGGGTGGCAGCTCGGGGTCGCCGCGGTGTTCAACATGAGCTTTGCGCTGGTGACGGGGGGCTATCGGCGGGCGGTGTGGACGACGCGTGGAATCGAGGCGATCCTGTGGTTGTCAGTGTTTGGGTCCCTGGTGGGCCTGGTGGCGTTTACGTACCTGCTGCAGAACGTGGCCGTGACCAAGGTGGCGACGTACGCCTTTGTGAACCCGGTGATCGCGGTGCTGCTGGGGATAGCTCTGCTAGGCGAGCGGCTGGGGCCGACAGAGCTGGCGGGCATGGCGGTGATTGTGGGCTCAGTGGCATTGGTGGTGCTGAGCCGGGTCGGCGGAACCAAGACGCGGGAGGCGCTGGACCGCGAGGTGATGGCGGTCAGCGGCAACGCGGTGGAGTAGCGAAGTTTCTTTCGAAGCGGTGGAGACAGGAGTGGCTGGCGATATGGCGATGAGTATTCAGGAGCAGTTCGGGCAGATCGACATCTATGTCTTCGATCAGATTCTGCGGGGCAATATCGAGCCGGGCATGCGCGTGCTGGATGCCGGGTGCGGCTATGGGCGCAACCTGGTGCACCTGTTGCGGGAGGGCTGTGAGGTCTTTGCGCTGGATGCGGACCCGGCGGGCGTAGCGCATGTGCGGGAGCTTGCCGGGCTGCTGCAGCCGGGGTTGCCGGCAGGAAACTTCCGTGTGGGTGCCATTGAGCGCATGCCGTTTCCGGATGCGTCCGCGGATGTTGTGCTGTGCAACTCTGTGCTGCACTTTGCGCGGGACGAGAAGCACTTTGAATCCATGCTGATGGAGTTGTGGCGTGTGCTCAGGCCCGGCGGCATAATGTTCTGCCGGCTGGGGTCGCGCATCGGCATGGACTTCGAGCACATTGAGGGGCACCGCTACCGGGTGGGCGATGGGTCCGAGTGGTTCCTGGTGGATGAGGCGATGCTGCTGGACTGCACGGAGGCGCTCGGGGGGTTGTTGATGGATCCGCTGAAAACGACGGTGGTGCAGGAGTTCCGCTGCATGACGACCTGGGTGGTGCGGAAGCGCAGGTAGGCGTCCATGGCTACAGCGGGTTGCCCTTATCGTCTGTCGTCCAGCTTTCAGTTTGGAAGGCAATGAACAGTGCTGTCCAGGTGGACTGGCCTGGCAGGCTGATGAAGAGCGCACCGTCTTGCCAGACACCATTGTCGCCGCCGTGATTGTCCGCGGGATTGCCCTGATTCATGTGGATGTCGTGGATGCCGTCCACCACACCGGAGTCCACGAACGCGCTACCAAAGGCGTAGACCACTGATCCCGGATCGGCCACAGCCTGATTCAGCAGTTGGACCACGGCATTCTCGAGCGCATGTGCGGCCTGGTCTTCCGCTGGCACATGGCCCGTCTGGCTCTGCCGAAGGAAGTTCGCGGAGTTCGTGGCGGTGGGCAGCAGGGTCATCTCCGCCCGCGTGATCATGGGCTGCCCCGCGATGGTCTCGCGAACGAAGTCCAGTGCTAACCCGCCGGGCGCACTTTTCAGCAAGGTGATGCCGCTTGGGAGGCTCGCCAGATCTGCGGGGTCCGGCACCGTAAAGCCCGTCTTGATGGCATAGAGCACCTCGCTGCCATCCACGCTCTGAATGTTGACGGCCACGGTGAAGCTGCCGTTTGCGCCGCCGGGTGCCTGCACGGTGATCTGGTAGTGAGCGCTGGCGCCAGAGACTACCTTGCCTGCGGTGGGCTGGCCTTTGAGCACGCTGTAACGGGAGATGGGCATGCGTTGTTGACTCCTCAAGCTCACAGGTTAGACGCTGACGTCCGAGCCATTGCC
>CAZZXY010000065.1:3287-6138 GCA_964658105.1 Verrucomicrobia bacterium Tous-C9LFEB
GCTCCATCCCGTTCTATTTTCTGCGCCAGCGAACGCCATCCTTCGAGTCCTCGATGAGAATGCCTTTTGCCAGCAGATCATTGCGGATGGCATCGGCGCGGGCGAAGTTGCGCTTCGCTTTGGCCTGCGTGCGCTCAGCAACGAGGGCGTCGATGTCCGCGTCGGTGGGGCCGGAGGTGGAGAAGCGGGCGAGGATTTCGGGGTCTACCTGGTCGAGGCGATCTTCACTCCGGGCCCAGTCGAGCGCGGCACGCGTCAGGTCGGCGTCGTGGTCTTCGATCACCGCGAAGATGGAATCGAAGCGAGCGAGCAAAGCCAGGGTCGCGTCAGCATCGCTCTGGCAGAGCTTGCTTCCGTCCGCGGCGGTGTTGACCGCACGAATGACCTCGAAGATGGCGGCGCGGGCTTCGGCGGTGTTGAGATCGTTTCCGAGTGCGGCGGTGAAGGCGTCGTCGCCCTTGCGAATGGCGGCGGAGAGCACCTCATCGCAACCGGAAGGGGACCACTTGCCATCGCGCATGCGCCCGGCGAAGGTGCGGAGGCGTTCGATGGCATTGGTGCTTTCGCGCAGGCCGTCGAAGGTGAAGTTGAGCTGGTGGCGGTAGGGCACACTGAGCAACAGGAAGCGGATGGCCGAGGCCTTGTAGCCCTTCAGCAGAAGGTCGCGCAGGGTATAGAAGTTGCCCTCGGACTTGGACATCTTCTTGCCTTCCACCAGCAGAAAGCGCACATGAAACCAGTGCCGCGCGAAGGTCTGGTGCGTGGCGCATTCGCTCTGCGCGATCTCGTTCTCGTGGTGCGGGAACATGAGGTCTTCACCGCCGGCGTGGAGGTCGAAGCTGTCACCGAGGTAGCGCAGGGCCATGGCCGAGCACTCGATATGCCAGCCGGGCCGGCCTTCACCGAGCGGGGTCTGCCAGCTGGTTTCGCCGGGTTTGGTGGCCTTCCAGAGGGCGAAGTCGCGGACGGAGTCCTTGTCGTATTCATCGGCGGCGATACGCGCGCCGTCTTCGATGCCCTCGAGGTCTTTTTTGCTTAACTTGCCGTAGCTCTGGTCGCGGGCGACGCGGAAGTACCAGCTGCCGTCCTCGGCCTTGTAAGCGATGTCTTCGGCGGCGAGGCGCTGGATGAGGTCGACCATGCCGTCGATGTTTTCCGTGGCGCGCGCGATGATCTCGGGGCGCTGAACGCCGAGCGCGTCCATGTCCTCGAAGAAGGCCTGCTCAAACCTGGCGCTGTACTCGCCGATGGGTTTGCCGACGGCGGCGGCGTTGCGGATGATCTTGTCATCGACGTCGGTGATGTTCATCACGTGCTTCGGCTGGAGGCCAAAGAGGCCGATGGCGCGGCGCAGGGCGTCCACGTGGAGAAAGGTGCGGAAGTTGCCGATGTGGCCGTAGTCGTAGACGGTGGGCCCGCAGCAATAGAAGCGGAAGTGCGCGCCATCGGCGGCGAAGAGGGATTCGGTCTGCCCGGAGAGGGTGTTGAAGAGGTGAAGAGTCTGATCCGCCACGCCTGATGTGTTTCCGTGTGCCTCTGGCGTGGCGCGTGGCCCTGCCCGGCTGCCTTCCCGGTTGGTATGCCTTCGATTCTAGCGAAGCGCCGGTGCCCGCGTTGAAATGTCCACGTCGGCCGGTGTTGTGCGGAAAGGCAAGTACCGCTAGCCTCAGGACGGAGCGTCCTCTCAATGTCGTCTGCGTTACGGAAAGCCGGGGCGAAATGCCTCCTGATCGCCTGTCTGGGCACACCGTGTCTGGGCACATTGCTCTGGGCACAACAGCCTTCGCTGCAACCAAGCCAGCCACCTCCCGGGCTGCATCCCCTGGCCTTTGCCACCACCGGACGCGTGCTGACCGAGGATCTAAGCGCGTCAGAGGGCGCGGGCGCCAAGGGATATGAGGTTCAATGGCCGGGTGTGTACTTCGACACAGCGTTCGGAGGTCGCGAGCTGTACCTGCGGGTCGGCACCAGCCATGCCATCTTCCATGTCGTCGTCGATGGGGGAGAGCCGCTTGTTCTGAAGAGCCCAGAACCCGGCCTCTACAGGCTTTCCGGTCTCAGAGCGGGCCGCCACGCAGTGCGCGTGCTGGTGGTGACGGAGGATCAGCAACTGCCGACGATCTTTGGTGGCTTCGGGCTCGTGGCGGGGGAAAAGGCCCTTCCGATTGAGCCCTCCCGGCGCCAGATAGAGTTCATCGGCGACTCGCACACAGTCGGCTACGGCAACACTTCCACCAAGCGGGAGTGCACCACCGATGAGGTGTGGGCTACAACGGACAGCTCCGCCGCTTTTGGCGCGCTTACCGCTGCCCATTACCACGCGGCTTACGAGGTAAACGCGATCTCCGGTCGCGGCGTGGTGCGCAACTACAACAACAGTCCCGGAGATACGCTGCCGGCAGCGTATCCCTACGTGCTCTTCGATAAGAAGCAGCCCGTGGCCGACCCTGCCTGGAAGCCACAGGTGCTCGTGATCGCGCTGGGGACGAACGACTTTTCCACACCGCTTCACGACGGCGAGAAGTGGAAGACGCGCGAACAACTGCGTGCCGATTACGAGGCGACCTATCTGCGCTTCCTGCAGGGCCTTCGAGCGAAGAACCCGGGGGCGCTGCTGATTGTGTGGGCCACCGACATGGCTAGCGGTGAGATCGAATCGGAGGCGGGGAAGGTAGTGCAGGCGATGAAGGCGGGGGGCGAATCCAGGATTGCCTTTGTGCCGATGGATCATCTGCAGTTCAGCGGCTGCCACTCGCACCCGTCGCTGGTGGATGACAGGACGATCCGGGACAGGCTGGTGCAGGCCATCGATGCCACACCGGGAGTCTGGCAAGGCAACTAGGGGAGTGGC
>CAZZXY010000065.1:6238-25703 GCA_964658105.1 Verrucomicrobia bacterium Tous-C9LFEB
GCTGCCTCCAGGGTGTCGTCGGCGAAACGGCCGTTGAGTAGCTTCGGCCAGGCTGCAGCGGCGATCATGGCGGCGTTGTCGGTGGAGAGGGAGATGCTGGGGAACGCCAGGGCTACCTTGTGCATCTCGGCGATGCTCGTGAAGCGTTCCCGAAGGAGCCGATTGGCAGATACGCCACCGGAGACGAGGACACCCTTTGCGCCAAAATGGGCCGCCGCGGCGAAGACCTGTTTCGCGAGATAGCTGACAACCGTCCCCTGAAAGCTGGCGATCAGGTCAAGGGTGGCGCGGTCCATATGGACGAGCGCGGCATCCAGGGCGCCGGGCGCGGACGGTCTGGCGGTGTGCAGGCCCGCTGTGCGCAGGGCCGCTTCCCGTCTCCCTACGGCGTCGCGCATGGCGTTCCCATCGACATGCCGCCTCATGGCGGTCTTGAGCCCGCTGAAGCTGAAATCAAAGCGCATCGGATCGACCGGCCCCGCAGCCATACTGTCCCCGGCGAGTTTCGGCGCCGTATGGCCGTTCGCCTTGATCTTGATCTGCGGCAGGTTGAACGGGATTGCGAACGGGTTGCCGAAGGCCGCGAGGGCGTCCATCCAGGGGCCGCCGGGGTAGGGCAGGCCGAGCAACTTGGCGACCTTGTCAAAAGCCTCGCCGGCGGCGTCGTCCACCGTGCGGCCGACGTTGCGGTAGCTCCAGAGACCATCCTCGTTGCGGTGAGCGAGGTAGAGGTGGCTGTGGCCGCCGGAGATCACGGCGGCGAGCAGGGGACTGGCGTCGGCGAAGTGCTGTTCGGCCTCGAGAAGGACCGCCTGAATGTGGCCTTCGAGGTGGTTGACGGCGATCAGGGGCAGATCGGCGCCGAAGGCAAGCGCCTTGGCGAAGCTGATACCCACCAGCAGGGCGCCGGCGAGGCCCGGGCCTTCCGTGACGGCGACGGCCCTGAGGTCGCGGTAGTCCGCGATGCCTGCCCCGCGCATGGCTTCGCGGACGACGGGGACCATGTTGCGCAGGTGCTCGCGGCTGGCAAGTTCGGGGACGACGCCGCCGTAGTCGGCGTGCACCAGTTGCGAGGCGACGACGTTGGAAAGCACGGTGCGACCGTCCGCGACGACGGCGGCGGAGGTCTCGTCGCAGGAGCTTTCGATTCCGAGGATGAGGCGGGTCGGCAAGGGTGTCCTCCTTATCCTAGCCAAGCCGGGCGGCACGCGCTGGTGAGGCCAGACGTAACCTAACGGCCACACGGACGTGCAGGCATTGCGGCTTGACAGCAGTCCCATGACTACGGGAAGCTTGGGGAGCGATCCTCAATCTTTTTTCGTTCCATTGTGTACGCGGGCTCCGACGGTGTGAGTGGCCGGATGGTCCCCTTGCACACGACTCGATCGCCCGGAGTGTGTCTTCGTATGGCTAGCCGTTCCCGTTTTGACCTTCTCAGCGCTGGGGTGTTGTGTGGCGCCGTCCTGCTGGTCCCCGCAGGGATGCACGCGCAAACTGCCGCGCTGGGCAATGTTGGAGGCGTTGTGCGTGACACCAGCGGGGCCGTGGTGCCCGGGGCTTCGGTCCTGGTGACCAACACGGGCACGGGCGCCGCGCGGACGGTGATCGCCGATTCCGATGGGCACTACGAGGCCCGCGATCTGCAGCCCGGAACCTACGAGATCATTGTCAGCGGGGGAGCGCAGTTTGGCCGGCTGGATCGCAAGAACATTCCGGTGACCGTGGGCGCGCCGATCACCGTGGATGCGGAGCTGCCGGCAGCCAGCGTTTCGACGGAGGTGACCGTCACCTCGGAGACGCCGCTGATCGACACCGAGCAAGTCGAGCAGTCGCAGGTGATCGACCAGCAGGTTGTTTCCAATGTGCCTGTGAACAGCCGGCGCTTTGAAAGCTTCGTTCTGCTTACCCCGAACGTGGTTCCGGACGGCAACACGGGTCTGATCGGCTACCGCGGGGTTTCCGGTGTCTACAACCAGAACATCGTCGACGGCGCCAACAACAATCAGCAATTCTTCTCGGAGGCGAGAGGACGGTCGATCGGCGCGCCGTATGTGTTCCCCGTGGACGCGATACGCGAGTTCGAGTCGTCGTCGACGGGCTACTCGGCTGAACTGGGCGGTGCGGCAGGCGGCATCATCAACGCCATCACCAAGAGCGGCACCAATCAGTTTCATGGGGACGTTTACGAGTACTACCGCACGCCCGGCTGGAACGCGCTGGATCCGTACAACAGATTCCAGGGGCTGAGCGCCAATAACCCGATCTTTCTATCGCAACCGATCAAGGTGCAAAACGAGTTCGGTGTGTCCGTCGGCGGGCCCATCCTGCATGACAAGCTGTTCTTCCACTTCACCTATGACGGCTATCGTCGGATCAACCCGATTGTGTACACGTCGACGTTCAACAGCGCGACGAATACGGTCGCCAACCTGGTGCACCTGTGCGACGGCGGCACGACGGCACTTACCGACACGGTGACGATTGGCGGCGTTCGGACGCCGGTCACCTTTCCGACCTCGATTCCCGGTGTGAGCGCGAATTCCTGTACAGCGGTCGTCGCGGCTATCCAGGGGCAGTTGGGCGCGTTCGGGCGCAACATCAACCAGAACATCTTCTTCCCGCGCCTGGATTATCAGCTCAACCAGAAGACGCACATCTCCGCCGAGTTCCTGTGGCAGGACTTTCACCAGCCGAACGGCTACAACACCTCGGTCACGGTATCGAACGGCGGCATCGGCAACAACGGAACGGCTGACTTCCATGAGCGGTTTGCCATTGCAAACGCCGAGACAGCGCTTACGTCCAACTCGACCAACGTTGTGCATTTTCAGTGGGCGCGGGATCTTGAGACAGATGGCACGAACGCAGGTGGGCCCTTCAACAGCCTCACAGGGCTGGTGTCTTTCGGCGAGACCTCGGCTCTGCCCCGCGGCAAGTTCCCGGACGAGCACCGCTGGCAGTTTACGGACATCTACAGCCTGACGCGCGGACGGCACACGGTGAAGGCGGGCTTTGACCTGAACCTCGTCCACGAGCAGATCGCCAACCTCTTCGGCGGCGACGGCAGCTTCAGCTACAACAACTCCATCACCGAGATCAACTTCGCCAACTTCGCGCAGGACGCGCTCGGCGTGAACCCGACGGCAGGCGTGGGTGGCGCGGCGGGAGCGGTGCGCCACTACAACTCGTTCAGCCAAACGGTCGACCAGCTGACGGGTGTTGGCGCGGATGACTTCTGGAATCAGAACATCGACGGCTTCCTCGAAGACTCCTGGAAGGTCACGCCCAAGCTGCTGCTCTCTACGGGCGTTCGGTATGACGTGCAGCTGGTTCCAGGTCCCGATCTGCCGTATCCGGGAACGGCGGCACAGGCGTCCGGGTACCCGGCTGGAACGCTTCCGCTCAACCCGAGCCCGGTGGCGTTCAACGCAACCTCGCAGATCAATCCGAACCTGCACATGGCCCAGCCCCGCATCGGGTTTAACTGGAATCCGCAGGAAGGCACGGTGATCCGCGGCGGGTACGGCATGTTCTACGGCCAGATCTCGAACTCGTCCTACTACACCGAGCGTCGCGAGAACGGCGTGTACCAGAAGCAGTACGGACCGGCGAGCGCCTCCACGGCAAACCAGGCCTACAACACCAGCACCTGCAAGGCAGGCGTGGCCTGCGCGGTCACCTACCAGAATCCTGGTGTGTACAACACCTACCTGCCGGCAGGCGGCGTGCCGATCTTTACGCCTCCCGGACCGGCACCCACGAACCCGGTGACGGGGGCAGCCATCGGCATCCCTTCGGGTATCCCCTCGCAGCTGGCCGGCACGATCACGATTCGCGGCCTTGACCCGAGCTTTACCAATCCGCTCTCCCACTCGTGGGACCTGACGGTAGAGCAGGCCATGCCATTGCACTCGACGCTGACAGTCGGGTATGTGGGCAATCGTGCGTTGCGACTCCCGGTGTACATCGACACCAACGTCGACCCGAACTCCGTAACCACAGCGCACAGCTACCAGTACACCAACCCGTATACGGGCCAGGTGTCCCGGCAGGTGGTGCCGATCTACACCAACCGGCTGTACACGACGACGGGCTCCGTAGCTACGGGCTTTTCCGTGGTGAACTCGAACTACCACTCCATGGTGGTCACCGTGCGCAAGCCGATGAGCCACGGCGTGCAGGTGCTGGCGAACTACACCTGGGCGAAGGCCATGGATGGAGGCCAGACCTATGGCAGCAACGGCACCTTCAACGGTACGGATGCACCGTTGATCCCGTTCGGACAAGGCCATCGTCAGGGTCTGGGTGGAGAGTACTCCCGCTCCGATCTCGATATCCGCGGGCGCTTTGTGGGTACGCTGGTTGCGAAATCGAATCTTCCGATCGGCAACAGATTCGCCGCTTACGCGGTGAATGGCTGGCAGTTGTCGGGAACGTACACCGCGCAGAGTGGTGAGCCCGTCACTGCGACCGTCAGCGGGGCCATTACGTATCTGACCGGCGGCAACCTTGGCAATCTCACCACGGATGCCGGCGTCACGAACGCTGCCTTCACCTCCGGCCCGAGCGCCCGTGTGCCGGACTTCATCGCCGGCCGCAACGCCTTTGCAGGTCCCGGCGTGCACAACCTGGACGCTCGCGTCTCGCGTGAGTTCCCGGTGTTCAAGGATCGGTACCGGTTCGAGCTGGCGGGTGAGGCCTTCAACCTTGCCAACCACCGCAACATCCTGTCCGTGAACAACGCCATCGTGGCCTATACCGCACCTGGTACCAGCGGATGTCCGGCAGCTTCGACAGGAAACGTCGGCTGCCTGGCGCCTCTGCCCTCATCCTCGGCTCAATTCATGACGCCCTCGAGCACCTCCAACGTGATCTACAGTGCGCGGCAGATCCAACTCCTGGGACGGTTCATCTTCTGAGGAGCCGAACGTCAAGCAGCGAAAAGGCCCGGCATGCCGGGCCTTTTTGCTTTGCCGCGTCCCTGCTTAAGCGGCCTGATCGTCTGCGCTCTGCTTGGCATCATCCAGGGTGACATGCACGGTAAGCCGATGCGCATTGCGGTACACGGTCAGCGTGACCGTGTCGCCGGCATGATGGGCGTTCAGGGCCATGGAGAGATCCTGGGCATTGGTAATCTCCTGCCCGTCGAGGCCGACGATCAGGTCGCCGCCGAGCATCACGGGCTGATTACCCATGTAGGCCTGCTGCGTGCCTCCATGCAGGCCGGCTTTCTGGGCAGCGCCGCCGGGCAGAACGCGCTCGACCAGGATGCCGTAATCGGCAGGCAAACCGATTTGCTCGGCGATGCCCGGACCGATCTGCAGGCTGACGATGTCGAGTGAGGGACGCCGCACACGCCCATACGTAGCGAAGTCGCTCAGCACGGCCTTTGCGGTCGAGATCGGGATCGCAAAGCCGATGCCGGCAGACTGATCGGCGCCGCCATTGGGATTCGACGCAATCAGTGTTGTGATCCCGATCACCTCGCCGTGCGAATTGAGCAACGGACCGCCGGAGTTGCCGGGATTTACGGAAGCGTCGGTCTGGATCGCGTCCTCAATCTTGTTGCCGGAGGGCATTTCGATTGAGCGGATGGCCGAGATGATGCCGCGGGTCATGGTGCCGTTGAAGCCGAACGGGTTCCCGATGGCGTAGACCTGCTGGCCGACGACGAGGTTGGTGCTCTCAGCGAGTACTGCCGGCTGCAGGTTGGACGAGCCCTGGATCTGAAGCAGGGCCAGATCGTGATTGCGGTCACGGGCGACAACCTGGGCTTTGAACTTGTGCTTGTCGGCTGTTGTGACTTCGACGATCTGCGCACCCTCAATCACGTGATTATTGGTGAGGATGTGCCCCTGTTTATCCAGAATGAAGCCGGATCCCTGACCCTGCTGCGGTACCGCGCGGTAGAAAAAATCGTAGGCGACCTGGGTGGAGGTGATGTTCACCACGCTGGGCAGGCCGCGCTTGTACACGGCAATATTCTGTTGCTCTTCGGGATCAAAGGCAGGTGCGGCGCTTGCCACCGTGAGATTGAATTTGCCGAGAGGACCTTGCACCTCGTGCGTGGCCGCGTTTTCGACCGTGGGGTGAAGTAATCCGGCAAAGGTCCCAGACGTGGGGAACACCCGGCCCGCAAGAAAGTAGAGGCCGGACAGAAGAAGCAGCACGAAAAGAACGGGGCGAAGTTTCATCGTTTCACGACTCACACGAGACGTCACTCTAGCTGTAAACGTCCTTCGGAGATTTTAGTCGTCCTGCCCGGGGGCTCGATTCTGGCCGAATCGGCACAGAGTCGACCCGTAGAAGAAAAAATGGTTGTACGGAGTCCCAAAACTTAATGATTATGCGAAGCTACTCGTATCTCCATCCTTTCGTGTAGTCAGCAGTGTGCATCAGGTACCGGGGGCTCGTTTTCTGGCAAGGCTGAACCACATTCTGCGCCCTTTGAGTTTGTGCGGCGCTCTCAGCTTGTTGATGGCCACAGTGCCACAATCGGCCGAGGGGCAGAGTGCCGATGCTACTGTGCTTTCGGGTACCGTGACGGACGCGACCGGAGCCGTTATCCGCGGTGCGCTGGTGCACCTGACACCCACGGGAAAAGCTGAGCATGGGACCCCGCAGGATGACGCCAGCGACGGATCCGGCACATTTCGCTTTCAGGTGCCAGCCGGAACCTATGTGCTCGAGGTGGAAGCTCCCGGCTTCGCCAGCTACAAAGCAGCACAGCTATCGCTGAAGCGGAGCGGAAACGTTCATGTACCGGTACGTCTGAAGGTGGCAAGTCTGCAACAGGAGATCAGCGTGCTGGAGGATGCCACCTCAGGTGCTGGCAACCTGGGTCAGCCCGGAGCGGCCCTTGTTTTTGAAGGGGATCGCCTGAAGCTGCTTTCCAACGACAGCGAAACACTTCGGCAGCAGTTGCAGGCCCTTGCCGGAGGCCTGGGTACCCCGGATTTTGTTATCAACGGCTTTTCGGGCGGGCACCTTCCACCCAAATCCTCGATCCGGTCCATCCGGATCAACGACAACCCTTATTCGAGCTACTACGCGGATTATGGTGGGTCACGGGTCGAGATTACGACCAAGGCGGGTGCTGACCGGCTCCATGGGTCCCTGATGTTCAGCGGGACAGATCAGCCGCTGGACGCACGCAACCCGTACGCGGACGCGCAGCCGCCGTTTTACGATTTTCAGCAGGACGGCAACCTGAACGGACCGATCGGGAAGAAGACCTCGTTCTTCCTTGCGGACACGATTGAGCAACTCGCCAACAACAGTGTGGTGAATGCGGCAAGTCCGGATGCACCGGCGACCCAGATCTCAACGACGGTTCCCACGCCGCAATCGACGCAGGTGTACTCTCTCCGCCTCGACCGGCAGTTCAATGAGAGGAACTACGGGTTTGTGAGGAACGAGTGGAGCCAGACGCACGTAAAGAACAGCGGGATCGCGCCCTTGGTTCTGCCGGATGCGGCCTTTGCGCTGAATACGCTGACCAACTCCCTCCAGGCAGCGGACACACAGGTCCTTAGCCCCCACGCCGTGAACGAAGCGCGCTTTCAGTACCTGCGCACACGGGCGCGGCAGGATCCGAACAGCTTTCTTCCCTCGGTGATCGTGCAGGGCTCGTTTCAGAGCGGTGGTGCCCCGTCGCAGCAATTGCGGGACGGGCAGGACGCCTACGAGATGCAGGATCTGTTCGATATTGATCATGGATCGCATGCGATGCGGGCAGGCTTTCGCATCCGTGCTCTGCGCGATGCGAACCGCTCAAGCGCCGGGTTCAACGGGCAGTACACCTTTCCGGATGTGGCCTCGTACCTTGCGGGGCAGGCGACACAGTACAGCCAGACCGTGGGTCAACAGAACGCCGTGCTCACCACGGACGAGCTGGGATTTTACGCAGAAGACGATTGGAAGATTACGCCCAATCTGACCTTCAACTATGGCTTCCGCTTCGAAAGCCAATCCGCCATCCCCGATCACAGCGACCCGGCGCCGCGCCTGGGTTTCGCCTGGGCCGTGCTCCCGGGTAAGAGAAAGACCCCCATCGTCGTCCTTCGTGGTGGGTATGGCATCTTCTACAGCCGCTTCCCGGCAGCGCAGCTGCTGCAGTCTGTGCGGCAGAACGGGACGCGCCAGGTGGCGTATGTGGCCCAGGACACCGGGTTCGACGCCTCCGGACCGCCTCCCGGGCTGGTGCTCTCCACCGCCCAGCCAACGACGTTCATGGTCAGCTCGCGACTACGGTCGCCGTACCTGCAGGTGTCGAGTGTTTCGGTGGAGCGAGCCGTGGGGCATTATGGGACGGTGTCCGCGAACTTGGTGTACGAGCACAACTCCCACGATTTCCTGACGCGCAACGTGAATGCCCCGCTCCCGGGCACCTTCACTCCGGGCGATCCCACGAGCGGGGTGAGGCCACTCGGCGTCGGCAATCTGTACGCATTCTCCTCCGATTCAAACGGCAATCTGGAGCGCTTCTACCTGAACTTCCATTTCCAGGTCACGTCGCACCTGTTCGCCTTTGGCGTCTTTGACGCGGACAAGAGCTACAACGAGTCGGATGGGATCGATCAGTTTCCCTCCAATGAGTACAACCTGAGGCAGGATTACTCCCGAGCCGCCCTGAACCACGCGCAGACCTTTACGGGCGGGTTCCAGTGGGTGTTGCCCTACGGGGTGCAGATGACCCCGTTTTTGTATGCGCATTCGGGCACGCCCTTCAATGTCACGACGGGGCAGGATTGGAACGGCGACACGATCTACAACGACCGTCCTGGCATCCCGACCGGGGCGTCGCAGGCCAGCGTTGTCGCGACCGCTTTTGGGAATTTTGACGTGTCACCCACCTACGGACAGCCTGTGTTGCCGCGCAACAATGCGACGTCCCCTGGCTATTTCTGGCTGCAATTGCAGGCGAGCAAGGGCATTCATCTTGGCCCAAAGCCAAAGGTGGAGAGCGCCGGACCCGGTGGCAAGCCGGGTGCCGTCCCGGATCGGCCCTGGGATTTGAACTTCGCCGTGGAGGTGCACAATCTGACCAACCACAACAACCCTGGCCTGCCGGTGGGCGTGCTTTCGGCGCAGCCCTGCGGTCAGACCGGCACAGCGAACTGCGCCTGCTCCTCCGGGTCGTGTTCGCTGGTGCCATCCCCGTACTTCGGCCATTCCTTGTCGCTGGCAAGCGACTTCAGTCCGATCACCGCTTCAAACCGCACCATTCTGCTGCAAACGACATTTAGCTGGTGACGAGTGAACATCGGTGGGAAGTCGGCTGAAGCCGCGGCCAGGCTAGCGGAATGCGTGTCGCCGAGATGAGCGGTGTGGCAGGCCTACGATCGCCAGGTCCTCCATAAGTTGCATTACGTGTTCGGCAGGACGCTCGTTACTGAGAGGCCAGGCTTCCATCAAAAAATGCAACGTACGTGCCCTATAGCTTTTCGGCCTTTCGGTCGATAACTGTATCAGCAGGGATCCTCCCGGGTCGTTTTCGGGAGGAGATGCCGAGGCAGGTCCGTATGCATGATGAACTCGTTCTGGTGCTGCTTTTGGGAGTAATCCTCCTGGCGCTGGGCAGCTTATCCATGTTGGTCGTACGGCTCTCCAGCCCGAGTCTGCAGGGGATGGGACGATTCAGCGCTTCGTTTGCAGCGGGTTCCGTTGGAGCAGGATTGTTGCTGGTGCGTGACGCTCCCTTCGTCAGTGTTCTGCTGTCCGATATCGCGTTGTTGGGCTCGTTTGTTCTGCTGCATGTGGCCGTCCTGCAGCTGTTTCCAGAGCGGTCCAGGCCGGTGTGGCCCGGACTGGCGTTGGTTTCTATCCAGGTGGGGGTAGACGCCCTTCGCCTCGCTGGGCTGGTCGGGCCTCGCGTGCGTGTAAGTGTGTTCGGTTTGCTGGTAGCTGTGCAGGCCGCAACCACCGCCGTGATCCTGTGGCGCATGTCCCGCGGTAGAGTTCGGGTGCCGGCGATGTACAGCGTCTGCGTTCTGGCGGGCTTCGGTCTCTTTAATCTGACTCGAAGCGTGCTGGTGGCCTCCGGCTGGCTGGCGATGCACTGGCGAGAATGGCTCAGTTTCTGGGCGTTTGTTTTGTATCTGGCTGTCGCCATGGGACTGGCGTTTGGCTTCTTCTGGATGACGACAGCTACCCTGACCGCGGAGGCCGAGCACCTTGCCAGCACCGATCCGCTGACTCGCGTCTTCAACCGGCGGGTCTTTCTCAGGTGGTGCGAGAAAGAGCTGCTCCGAACGCAGCGATCCCGGATCCCCTTTTCCGTGCTGATGGTGGATCTCGATCACTTCAAACGCATCAACGACAACTTTGGGCACCATCGCGGGGACGAGGTCCTGGTGGACGCGGTGGAACGCATGCAGGACTCCGTTCGCGGCATAGACGTCCTCTGTCGGTGGGGCGGGGAGGAGTTCGCCGTACTTCTGCCCAACGCGCCCATCGATGCGACACGAATCGTCGCGGAGCGGATTCGGGAGAACATTCAGCGCATGGGAGTGCCGCTGGACCGGAACCCGTTTGAGCCGTCCGAGGCCGCTCGTCTCACGGTGAGTATCGGGGCGGCAACGTACCGTGACCTCGACGACAACATCGAGGACATGCTGATGCGAGCCGATCAGGCGCTCTATCGTGCCAAGGGAGCAGGCCGCAATCGGGTGCTGGTGGGCGCATAGAAAAAGGACGAACCGAAGCCCGTCCCTCTCTAGGTGCTCGCGAGCAGCCGAAGCTACTGGGCGGTGAGTTCGCCCTGGGCTGCCGTCTTCAGGGCAGCAGCCTTGTCCGTCTTCTCCCAGGTAAAAGCATCACCGGTACGGCCGAAGTGACCGTACGCTGCCGTCGCCTGGAACACCGGGCGGCGGAGGTTGAGGCTCTCGATGATGCCCTTCGGCGTTAGCTTGAAGTTCTCACGGACGAGCTCGATCAGGCGGTTTTCGGAGACCTTGCCGGTGCCGAAGGTATCGACGCGGATGGAGACCGGCTCGGCTACGCCGATGGCATACGCGAGCTGAACCTCTGCCTTTTCGGCCAGACCGGAAGCAACGATGTTCTTGGCGATGTAGCGGGCCATGTAGGCAGCCGAACGGTCGACTTTGGTCGAGTCCTTGCCGGAGAAGGCTCCGCCACCATGCCGGCCCATGCCACCGTAGGTGTCTACGATGATCTTGCGTCCGGTAAGGCCGGAGTCGCCCATAGGGCCGCCGATAACGAAGCGTCCGGTGGGATTGATGTGGTACTTGGTGTTTTCGTCCAGCAGTTCGGCCGGAATCACCGCTTCAATCACGTGCTCCTGGATGTCCGCATGGAGCTGCTCGTTGGTGAGCGTGCTGTTGGGATCGCGGTCGGAGAACTCGGCGTGCTGCGTGGAAATCACCACGGCGTCTACGCGGACGGGTCTGCCCTGGGCGTTGTACTCCACCGTGACCTGGCTCTTCCCGTCAGGACGGAGATACGCCAGTTTGCCGGACTTCCGCACCTGGCTGAGCTTTTCGGCCAGACGGTGCGCCAGCGAAATGGGGGCTGGCATCAGTTCGGGGGTCTCGTTGGTGGCATAACCGAACATCATGCCCTGATCGCCGGCACCGCCGGTGTCTACGCCCTGCGCGATGTCAGGCGATTGCTTGTTTAGGGCAGAGATGACGGAGCAGGTGTTGCAGTCAAAGCCTTTGAGCGCGTCGTCATAGCCGATCTGCCGAATCGTCTCACGCACCAGCGTCTGTACGTCCAGATGGGCCTTGCTTGTGATCTCGCCGGCGACAACGACCAGGCCGGTGCAGGTGAGCGTCTCGCAGGCGACACGGCTGGTGGGGTCTTCGGCGAGGCAGGCATCAAGAATCGCGTCAGAGATCTGATCGGCGATCTTGTCTGGGTGGCCTTCGGTGACGCTTTCGCTGGTAAAGAGATAACGGTCGGTCGTGGACAAAATGAGGTGCTCCTCGTATGAGATAGCCGGACCCGCCCGCCATTGGCGCGGACGCCCGACGCCCGGAGACGTTGCCGCGAGGCAGACGACCGGGCCGTTCCGATGACCGAAATGGTCGCACGGGACAAGAAGGATTCTACCTTGTACCGGGCTCAAATGCAGGATCCCCCGTTGTGTCGCCAAGCGAACACTGGCAGAATCGCGCGCAGATCGAAGCCGGACCACGGCTGCAGGCTGTTTGTATCCGCGCGGATCGTCGCGGGAGGCACCCTTGCGCGGCCGCACGGGGACTTTCACGCCCTCAACAGGATGCTGACGCTCGCTCTGGGGTGGGGGCGGGCAGATGCAGCGTTTGTTCGGGGGGCGCGTCATGGTGCCGTACACCCATTCGCGGCTGGATGACGTAGTGCCACGCGGCGTAGGCCAGCGCGAGCAGGGCAAGGATCATGATGGCGACCCCCCACCAGCGTCGGCGAACGGGCGGCATAGCCTCCAGTCGGGCACGGTGCACATTTTCGGCGAACTGGGCGAGATCGGGCTCGGTCTGATCAAAGGCGCCAGAGGCGCTGAAGCGCTCCATCCAGACCTCGTCCTCTAGGCCGAGGTGCTGGCAGTAGCTCCGTACCAGGCCCTTGCGGAGGACACCGCTGGGCAGCTCGTCAAAGAGGTCGGCCTCGAGCGATTGCAGATGGCGCATGGAGAAACGCGTGGCTTTGGCCACCTGCTCCAGGGTGATCTTGCGCCGCTCGCGTTCCTGGCGCAGGTCGCGACCGATCCGTAATTGCGAGTCTGCTCCGATTTCCACCACGGGAGCTCCTTTCCCGCTTTCTACACGAGGGTGGCGCTTATTGCTACCGCCGCGCACCCGAACGACAGCCGAAGAACCAAACTGTGCTCCGTTTCCGGAAAACCCGAAAGAGGCTCACTACGTTTAGGTTTAGCAAAGAATGCAGAGAACGTATTCTGTGTCCAGCATGCCATGCGTTGCCCCCCGGTGTGAACCATCGCCCTCTTTGGCATCCACAGCGTTACCGGCGCCCTCATCTAGTGCGTGGGAAGCCAGGCAAGACCGAGGTTAGCCCAGGCCTGCGGAAGGCCGTTGCGATGAGGCTGCTCCAGGACAACGGAACCGGGTTGCCCCCACGGGTTCGGTTGGCCGAGGCGCTCGATATAATCATCCGAGCCCATGAGATTCATCCTGCCCACCCGAATCCCCGTGGTAAAGGCATTCGTTTTCACTGCCATTCTCGCGTTGGTGGAGTTGCTGGAAGGCACACTCCCTCTGTATGTGCTCCTGGTGTTCCTGTTCTTCATGGTGAGCACCTTTGCGTTCAATGTCGCAGGTGGTTTCACCCGGCCGTCGGGTGCTTACATCTTCTTCTATTCAACCCTTACGGCCGGTGTGGGAACGGTCGTCAAGGCTCTGCTCGGGCAGCCAGCCCAGACGCATCTTGAGAATCCGCTGCTCACGATCTCCATTTACGTGGCGACCACGGTATGCCTGCTGGCTGCAGCCTATCTGACGCGGAAGATCGTGATGACCCGCGACGGGATCGCGGGCATCCTGAAAGTCCCCAACATCAACCTCAGGACATCGGCCCTGGGTTGCTTCGTCATGGTCTTCCTGATTCAGGCAGCGTTTGCAATCTTTCCCGGAGGCAACGGAAGCCTTCTGCACGCGGTGGCGATGGTGAACTACTTCCTTCCACTGGGCATCCTGGTCGGCACGATCGCGGCAATTCGCGACAGTGGCGGAAGGCGCAGCACCTCCACTCTCACCATCATTGCGATGGTCTATTCCATGTACGAGGGCATGCTTTCGTTCAGTAAGCAGGCCATGTTTACCCCGTTTGTGTGCTGGATGCTGGGCATGGCGTGGGTACAGTTCCGGCTCAGGCCGAAGCACATCCTGGCAATCGTTGCGTTTTGCTTTGTTGCGCAGGAGTTCCTGACCCCGATCTCCAACGTGGGGCGAGTGGACGTGATGAACGGCGGTCGAAAGGAACGCCAGGCGTTGTTGGAGAAGTACATCGAGAACCCGGCCGCGCTACGGCGCACCAACGAGACCCGGGCCGAAGCCTATGCAGGAGACTTCTGGTACTACGGGACGCAGCGCGGCGTGCTTGATCGCCTGACGATGCTGCCGAATGATGCGCAGTTGATCAACTTTACGTCGCAGGGACACTACTTCGGTTATTACCCCATCTTTGTGTATTTCGAGAACTGGGTTCCGCATTTCATCGATCCCCACAAGCTGGAAGGTGTTCTGGTCGGAGGGAATCGGTACGCCCACGAAATGGGAGAGCTTGCGGATGAAGACACCACGACGGGCATCTCCTACAGTCCATCTGCGGAAGCGTTTCACCTCGGCGGGTGGATCGCTGTTCTGCTGCTGCAGCCGTGCATCTTCCTCCTGGTCTTCATCACCGCGGATGCAGTGTGCGGTGATGTGCGTGCGCAGCCCTGGGGCTTGCTTCCGATGCTGCTCTTTGCGCATATCGCCCCCGAAGAACTTCTAAGTGGCAGCATCACCTTCGTCTGGGTCGGAAACATCGGGACGATCTTCTGCATTGTGGTCTGCGGTTACGTGACGCCCATCTTTGGCCAGCTGCTGAAAGGCCGCGAGCGGGTCCCGTTCTGGCATTCCAACCTGCCGTTGACATCTCCGGACGGGGTGGCGGGCGCGGAAGCCGCGTAGCCGGGCGTCACGGTATGCTGATAGCGGCGCAAGGACGCGCCCAAGAAACCGGAACGAATGAATAAGCTGGTCTTCGGCAATCTGATTCACCGTCCCCTGCGCTCTGTGATCAGCGCGCTGGCTGTGGGCATTGAAGTCATCATGATCCTTTCCATTGTCGGGATCATGTACGGAATTCTGAATGGCAGTCGTGATCAGGCAGCGGGCACCGGGTACGACATGATCGCGCGGCCATCCCAGGGCAGCGCCATCCTGGCGACGAGCAGTGCCTCAGCCAGCGTCAAGGTGGGGGAGGTGCTTCGCGGGCTGCCGCATGTGCAGGTCGTTTCGCCCGTCGGCATCAAGATTTTGATCGGCGCCTCCGTGCAGAATCTGCTGGGGATCGACTACCCCAGCTACAACGCCCTGAAAGCGTTCGAATACAAGGAAGGTGGTCCCTTCCAGGGCCCATACGATCTTCTGATCGATGACATCGAGGCCGCCAACACCAAGGCGCATGTCGGCGATCCCGTGAAGATTCCGCAGCTGGGTCACGTCTTTCGTGTCTGCGGCATCGTGGCCCACGGCAAGGGCGCCCGGCGGTATGTTCAGCTTTCCACACTGGACGAGGCCGAAGGCACACCGGGAAAAGCCGCTTTCTTCTATCTTCGGACCGAGAACCCGCCACAGTTCCAGGAAGCCGTGCGGCGCGAAGTGCTGGCCACCGAGGGAATGAACGACTGGAACGTCCAGACGCTGCAGGAGCTGCTCTCCCAGCTGACGCCAGAGCACATCCCGGCGTTCAATATCGGCATTCGCGTTGTCATCGGCATCGCCGCGGTGATTGGTTTCCTGGTGATCTTCCAATCCATGTACACGGCCGTCATGGAGCGTACGCGGGAGATCGGCATCCTGAAGAGCATGGGCGCAGGTCAGGGGACGATCGTCTCCGTCGTACTGCGGGAGACGGGGCTGCTTGCCGTTTGTGGCGTAATCTTCGGCATCCTCGCCACGATGCTTCTGAAGGCTGTGCTGCATGCGCGCTTTCCCTCTTTGGCCTTCACCTTCACCGGCGCGTGGGTGTTGACCGCGACGGCCATCACCCTGGTGGGCGCGATGCTGGGCGCGAGCTATCCCGCGCTCAAGGCTGCGCGGAAGGATCCCATCGACGCGCTTGCGTATGAGTAGGGAAGGGCTCGCTGCCCATCCCTTGCCGTCCGCCGGACCGGGTGCGGAGCGCGCCTACCTGTGGGTCGCTTCGCTGCTGTTCGCCTGGCTGTTGGCCTGGATCTTCCTTTCGTGGCCGTACAGCCTTGACGACGCGCTCATTCACCTGCGGTACGCTGACCACCTCCTGCACGAGCGCAGGATCACGTACGACGGCGTGCATGCCTCCTTCGGCACATCGAGTCTGCTATACGTGTCTCTGCTTGCCGCACTCCGGGTTCTCTCCACGTCACCACTGCTGCCCCGTGTGGTTTCGTCCCTGGTCTACGCGGCCCTCTTTGCCCTGCTTGCCTTTGCCCTGTACCGCGGTGTGCGTGACGGGGGAGAGCAGCCGGCGGCCGTGTGGCTGATGGCGATGGCGCTCCTCGCTGTGATGGTGGCACCCTCCGCGGTGCGATGGATGAACGACGGGATGGAGACTGGGCTGGTCTTCCTTGACGCCCTTCTTGGGGTCGTTCTGCTGCGTGTGTTGACTCGGTCGCCGCGACTGACCGCTTCCTTGCTGGCGACCGCCTTCATGTATGGCCTGCTGACCGTCTTGCTGCGGGTGGAGTTGCTGCTTCTGGCGGGCTGCGTATCGCTGATGGCGGGACTGGACTTCTGTACCGGCAGAGTGCGGCGCCTTGCCGTGGAACACCCCGTCCGGGGGCTGTGGGCCGCATCCATGCCTGCTCTGGGTGGGTTGGCAGGCGCAGGTTTGATCGTGTTCACCATGCACGCGCTGCTGCCCGATACCGCACTCGCCAAGGCGTTCGGGGCAGGAGCCTGGCAGGACACATTCGACATGACCGCGGTGACCGTGGCGAGCAGCTTTTCTTTCGGTGTCGGTCTTCTGCTGCTCTGGTTGGCGAGCCTTGCCGCGCTGGTGGTCTGGGATCGTGTGCGCGTGGCCGACCTGCCGGGCAATCTGCTGTTCCCCCTGGTGCTGCTGGCGTCCGCCGCGCGCGGTCAGCAGATCCAGGGCATCCGTTACTTCGGATGGACCCTGTTCTTCCCGTTGCTGTGGAACCTGCTGCGGGTTGCAAAGGACGCACAGCGTCCTGCCCTGCGCTTTGCCCGCGCGCTCCACGCGCTGTGCCTGCTGTTCCTCGTCGCCCTGGTGCCGGCGTTCGCCTGGGAGGCCAGGACCTTTCACCGCCTCTTTCTGGATCGCGGCGCTGCCTTGAATCAGTTTCGTGCGCAGGGGCAGCTTGCGAGTTTGCGCGGGCAGTTAGGCATTGCGGAGGATGTAGGTTTCGTCGGCTACTTCACACAGGGCGACATCTGCGACCCCTACGGCCTGGTGAACGGCCGGGCTGCCGCGAAGCTCAAGTACGCGCAACGCTTCGACCACTGCATGGCGCTGCACCCTGTGTTCGCCTTTGGCAGCCGGGAGTTTCTGCAGAAGGTCACCTTTCAGCGCAGCCTGGCCGGGTGGTCCGTCTGTGGGTCCTATCCTTTCGACAATGTGCGTTCGCCCGACGTGCATTACCTGGCGGTAGCTCCGGAGCAAGCCAGGCTGGCCTGCCCGGCCACAGCGGCTCCCATTGCGCAGGTCCTGCCTGGGTTGCTCTAGCTGGATCTGCCCTGGCGCATCTTCCGGGCTGCGGGCGTGTTGATCTTCATGCGGAGGCCAGTCACCAGTTTGCAGCGCACCCATGCATCTCTGAACAGGCATCGCCCGGCGGTCGCCTACTGGGTCCGGTGGCTGCTGCTTGCCGTCGCGGCGGTCTTTCTTGCGCTGCACTTTCTCCACCTCAGCGCCGATTTTCCCAACGACTCCCCATGGATGGATTGGTCCAAATACACCGATGAGGGCTGGTACAGCGACGCAGCCAGCCGGCACTTCCTGTTCGGGCACTGGTATCTCGCGGGAGACTTCAACCCGGCAGTTGCCTTGCCGGTGTGGCCTCTTCTGGAGGCCGTCGTCTTCCGGTTTGCAGGTGTCAGCCTCGTTGCGGCACGTGCGCTGGCGATAGGAACCTTTGCCGCCATGTTGCTCGCCGTGTACTGCCTGATCGAGCGCTTTCGACCTGTCGGCAGGGATCCGCGCGCGACTTCGCTGGCAGCTCCGCTGGCGATCTTTTTCTTCTGCGTGAGCCCATTCTTCTACGTCTTCGTACGAATGGCCATTCTCGAACCACCGCTGGCAGCAATCACAGTCTTTTCCTTGCTGACGGCCTCCTACCTGACCACCTGGGAAGGGCGTGCATTGGGCAGGCGAGGCCTTTGGCGCGTGCTCTGGCCGCAGTTGGCCCTGGGTCTGCTGCTTCCCGCGATGGTGCTGACGAAGACGACCGCAGTCGCTCTTTTTCCCGCGGTGGCTTCCATGCTTTGGCACCGTGCCGGCTACCGAATTAAACCGGCGTTGAAGCTGGCTTTGCTGCCGGCTGCCCTTGGGGGCCTGCTCTGGGCCGCGTACCTGCTGGTACTCGTGCGCCCGCATTATTGGGAGGACTACCAGTACCTGTTCTCCGCGAATGCCTACACGGGCTTTCAGCTGCAGCCCCTGGCAACGGTGCTCTACAACACGTTTGCTGATGGCCAGTGGATGGGCGGCGTGCTGTATCCCGCCTTCTTCGTTGCGATGATCCTGGCCCTGTTTGGCAGGCCTCGGCTCTTCCGCAATCCCCTGGTACCTCCCTTGCTGCTCTGGACGGGCGGATACTTCCTCTTCCTCGCGTACCACAACAATCTGCAACCCCGGTACTACCTCGTGCCCGCGGTGCCCATCACGATGCTCGTGGCACTCGCCATGGAGGAATTCCGCTACGTCTGGAACCGTTCTCCCCGGCGCCTTCTGCGCTGGCTGAACAGCGGCGTGCTGGTCGCGGTCACCCTGGCCATTGCGATTCCTGACGCCCTGTTGCAGCTAAGTTTTGTTCTGCACCCCGAGTACACCTATACGGCGGCCGCGGGTGCCATCGCGCGCCTCATCCGGGCCGATCCGAAGCAATCCCGTCTGCTCCTCTCGGTCTCCGGTTCAAACATGACCCTGATGACCGGGTTGCCGTCCATTGATGACGACTTCGGTACGCAGGACCTCGAGGACCGCGTGCGCCAGTATCGGCCCGGTTGGTATGTCGCCTGGAATGACATCGATGATGACAAGATGGACGCTCTGGCGCCCTTGTACCACCCTGTGCGAATCGCCGCCTTTCCCACGATGGATGATCCCGAGCGCGACCAGCTGATTCTGTATCGCCTCGACCCGGCAGTGACGCCACGGCTCTCCCGCCGGCGCCGCGTTCGCCCGCCGCGGCCGCTGCGCACGAAACTCGGCCAGCAACCCACCACGACGCAGCTTCAGCATTGAGGGAGGGACCTGCTCCGAGTCGTTGGCAAGGCGACGCGGGCAGGGCATCATGGAAGCAGCCGTCCTTGCCGTACCGGGCCACACTTTCTTTCAGGAGACGCATGCAAGCTGCACAAACCCCTGCCGCGGACGAGTCCCGGTTTCCTCCTCTCGCGCTGCTGCTCCTGTTGCTTGCCGCCGGCTGGGCCATCCTGTGGTTTGCCCACACGTTGCACTACTGGGAGGACGACGCCTGGATTCATCTCGAGTTCGCGCGATCGGTCGCGCGCGGGCAGGGATTCGCCTTCAATGGCTACGTCGTGTACGGCGACACCTCACCCCTGTGGGTATG
>CAZZXY010000066.1:0-20293 GCA_964658105.1 Verrucomicrobia bacterium Tous-C9LFEB
CCGCGCTGGGGCCGCGGGCAGGAGACCTACGGCGAAGACCCGTACCTGACCGGCACGATGGGCACAGCCTTCATTCAGGGCGTGCAAGGCCCGGATCCCGAGCACCCCAAGGCAGTCGCGACCAGCAAGCACTTCGCCGTGCATTCCGGACCGGAGTCGCAGCGGCACACCTTTGACGCTGTCGTCAGCAGCCGTGACCTGGAAGAGACCTATCTCCCGGCCTTTCGCAAGACAGTCGTCGACGGCCAGGTGAAGTCCGTGATGTGCGCGTACAACGCGATCGACGACCACTCCGCCTGCGCGAACACGATGCTGTTGAAGGATCATCTGCGCGACGCGTGGGGCTTCAAAGGCTTTGTAGTTTCCGATTGCGCGGCCATCATGGACGTGACCGCCGGCCATCATGACGCGCCGGATATCGTCCATGCAGCGGCGATTTCGGTCAAGGCCGGAACGGATCTCTCCTGCAGCATCTGGGCGCCGGGCTTCAATACGCTCGATAAAGCGGTGGAGCAGGGCTTGGTCACCGAAGACTATGTGACCCGTGCGGCGGAGCGGCTGTTCACAGCCCGTATGCAGCTCGGGCTGTTCGATCCTGCAGGTACCTCGCCCCTGCGCGGTGAGCCCGCCAGCCAAATCGCCTCGGATGCGCACCGGGGAGCCGCCCTGCGCGCCGCGGAAGAGTCCATGGTTCTGCTGAAGAACACCGGCGTGCTGCCGCTGAAGCCGGGTGTGAACTCCATCGCGGTCGTCGGACCGACGGCGGACCTGCTGGTGTCGCTGGAGGGCAACTACAACGGTCAGCCCCTGAACCCAGTGACACCACTGGATGGCATTAAGCAACAGTTCTCCGGCGTAACCGTGCTTTATGCGCAGGGAGCCAATCTCGCCGACGGCTTCAACGTGCCCGTGCCGCGGACGGTCTTCGGCAACGGCCTGAAGACGGAGTTTTTCCCCACCCCGGACCTGACCGGCGTGCCGGTTGCTGTAAGAACCGAGCCGGACATCCAGAATGACTGGGCAAACCTGCTGCCCGTTCCGGAGCTCAAGACGCATGACTACTCCGTGCGGTGGTCGGGATCATTCCGTGCTCCCGTCGCGGGCAAGTACAGCCTGGTCGTCTCGCCGGGCGACGTCTTCCCCTACTCCCCTAAGGAAAGCTACCGCCTGCTGATGGACGGCAAGGTGCTGGGCGAGGGCAGCCTGAGCGGCGAAGGTCACCTGGATATGGGCAACTTCAAGCTCGGCACGGGCGCCAACGCAACGGCACCGCCCGTCATGAACGGAACAAAGCCGGCCCACCTCGAGCTGACCTTGAACGACACGGAGCCACACAGCTTTGTTCTGGAGTACACGCATTCCGGCGACATGTCCGGCGGTGGCATGACCCTGTCCTGGCAGGCGCCTGCAGAGGCGCAGCTGGCGGAGGCCGTGGCCGCTGCCAAGGACTCGGATGTAGTCATTGCCTTCACCGGTCTCTCCCCTCAGCTTGAGGGCGAGGAGATGCCGGTCAAGATTCCGGGCTTTGCCGGTGGCGACCGCACGAGTATCGATCTGCCGGAGGCGCAGCAAAAGCTGCTCGAGGCTGTCGCTGCAACCGGGAAGCCGGTGGTGGTTGTGAACCTGAGCGGCAGCGCCGTGGCCATGCGTTGGGCCAGCGAACATGCGGCGGCCGTCCTGCAGGCGTGGTATCCGGGTGTAGCCGGCGGTACTGCCGTGGCGAAGACCCTGGCTGGCGAGAACAATCCCGCGGGCCGCCTGCCGGTGACCTTCTACGCCGGGACCCAGGATCTGCCGGAGTTCACCAACTACGCCATGAAGAACCGGACCTACCGCTACTACACCGGCAAGCCGCTGTGGGGCTTTGGCTACGGCCTCAGCTACACGAACTTTGCGTACGGCCCGGTAAAGGTGGACAAGGAGCTGAAGGCGGGTGAACCGCTGACCGCCACCGTAAACGTGCGCAATACGGGGTCGGTGGCCGGTGATGAAGTGGTACAGGCCTATGTGAAGACACCGCAGAAGGGTGGACCGATCCATTCGCTCGCGGGCTTCCAGCGCGTGCGGCTCGAGCCGGGCGAAAGCCGCGAGGTGAAGCTCACCTTCGACCCGCGCTCCCTTTCCAGCGTGGACGACAAGGGCGATCGCGCGGTGCTGGCCGGACACTACGAGCTGAGCATGGGATCGACACAGCCGGGCGAAACAGCACAAAAGAGCGAGGCGGAGTTCACCGTCCGCGGCACAAGCCCATTGCCACGATAAACAGCAACCCACACAGAACTACAAGCGCCCGGACATCATCCGGGCGCTTGTTATTTGAAGCTCTCAAGCGTCTGAGGCTACCTGTCGCCGTGGGTACGGGCGGGGGTCTCGGGACGATCTTCCGGAAGCGTTGTGCCTCGTGATCTCGCCACGCGTTCATAGAGGGATAGGTAAGCAGCCGTCGTATTGGCCCAGGACACTTCGAGCGCGCGCGCCCGACCCCTCGCGCTCATGGACCGGCGCCTTTCCGGGCTTTGCAGCAAGCCTTCGATGACCCCGGCCAGGCTCTCGGCGTCGTCAGGATCTTGGAGGACCTCCAGCACGTCCGCGAACGATTGGACGCAGCCAACGTTCTTGGAGACGATGGCTGGCAGCCCGCTCGCCATCGCTTCGGCGACAACCAGGCCGTAGGGCTCATACCAGGACGGAAAGACAAACACATCGGCAGATCGCATCAGGGACGGGACGTTCGATATCTTCCCCACGAAGTGGACCCGCTCAGCGATCCCCAGGTCTTTGGCCAGCGCGGGAGCGGAGCTGCCCCCGGGATCGCCGGCCACCGCAAGATGAAGCGTCGGCAGGTGCTGCAAAGCGCGAAGAAGTGTCCGGAGATTTTTCCGAGGCGACCTGATATCCCCGACGAACAGCGCTACAGGGGCGTCTTCCGGAAGACTCCACGCAGCCCGTTCCGCAGGACCGGGATGGAACTCCTCCACATCGACCCCATTTGCGATAATCTCAATTCTTTCCTTTGGCACGCCAAGAGCCTGCACATCCTGGGCCACCGCCGCAGAGACTGCGGTGACGTACCGGGCGGAGCGAAGGATCTGCTTCTCCCAGCGGCTGTTGAGCGCGGTGAACGCCCGCTGGTAGAGCGCGTAGGGACGAACGGAACCTCTGAACGGGTAGAAGGGGTTGCGCATCCAGGAACTGTGTACAAAGTGCATGGCAACGATGTCGCATGGTTCCCAGGTTACGAAGCCATTCGCCTGCAAAACATGGAAAGGGTCGCGGTTCTTCTGGAGCCATTTGGTTGCCTCATGGGCAAAGGCAAGGTTGCGCCAGAGCTGGGTCGGCCGCGACTCGCGCCCAAGCCGGACGAAGTGTGCGTTCGGGTGCGATGCAATCTCCTCGGCGCAGTACGCGGCCAGAAGGGTAACCTGCATGCCGACCGCCAGGGCCGCCCGGGCAAGCTCGTAGTTCACCCTTCCCTGCCCATCGTTGCGTTCAATGCGGTGCGCGACGAGAGCCAGGCGCAAAGGTGTCTTCGTGTCGTGCATCGTACCCTGCTCCCTGCTTGGTCCGGTAAGACTAGCAGACCCAAATTGGCTTTCTTTCGCCCCGTTGTCGCCGCGGTCCAACGTTTCACGCGAATGCGCGACGGACCACTACAAGCCGGGAGCTCTAAGAAGAACGCGAAGATCGCGCAGGTTGTTTCCGGTGGGACCCGTAACAACGCTGTCGCCGATCGCATGCAGCAACGGATAAGCGTCGTAGTGCGCCAGCGCCTGATCCATGCTGAAACCCTGGGCAAGGGCACGACTTGCCGTTGTGGTGTCCACAATGGCGCCGGCAGCAGCGCTGTTGCCATCCACGCCATCAGAGCCAGCGCTCAGCACAACACTCGCACGTGCAGCCCCGGCAAGTCTCCGGGCGCACTCCAGTGCGAACTGCTGGTTGCGGCCTCCTGTTCCGGGCACGCCCTGGATGGGAACGGAGAGCTCGCCTGCCGAGATCAGGCAGAACGGCCGCTCCGGCTCGCTGGAGGCAAGTTGCGTGAGCAGCAGGTGCGCTGCATCGCGGTAATCCCACTCGTCGCAGGTAAGGTTCATGGCCGTCGTGAAGCCACGCGCGGCTGCCGCGGTCTGCGCCGCATCGCATAGATCGGCGCTTGAGAGCAGCGTGTGGAACGTAGCACGGTCAAAGGCCCGGTGCTGCGGCTTGGGCGTCTCCGGCAGGGCGCCCGACGTGAAGAGCTCGCGCACGGCTGCTGGCAAAGCACCATCGTCCAGCCTGGTTCGCACCAGCTCTCGACAGTCGCTCAGCGTTGTAGGATCGGGCATCGACAGACCCGAGCCGATCACCTCGGATTGCCCCGGCGGGACATCGGATACAAGCAGCGTGCATTGCGTAGCAGGCATCGCCGCAACCGCCAGACGACCGCCCTTGACGGCGGAAAGGTGCTTGCGCAGCGTGTTCATCTCAACGATCGATAGACCGGAATGTACAAGGGCCTTGTGAAAGGCAATCATGTCCCCCAGGCTGAGCTGCGGGATGACGGGCAGCTCAACCATCGCCGAGGCGCCCCCGCTGACGAGAAAAAAGACGAGTGTCCTGTCGTCCGCGGTGCGAAGCAACTCCTGGATATTGCGAGCAGCCACCACGGCGCTCTCGTCCGGCAGGGGATGGCTGCCCATCCGAAACGTGAGCCGCGCATCCGGCTGGGTAGGCAAAGCCGTGCCGATGACGATGCCCCGAAGCACGTGTCCGGGACCAAGCAGGGGATCGAGTGCCTGGAGCAAAGCTTCGGCCATCGGCAGAGCGGCCTTGCCGGCAGCCACGAGAAGGATTCTGTCGAAGCTCGCAAGCGAATACTGGGCAGAACCGATCGCGAGACGGCCATCCACGGCCTGGACCTTGCGTCGCAGAACGCTGCGCAGATCCACTGCGTGCATCGCTTCCAGAAAGATCTCGCGGGCTGCCGCGCGCAGGTCCATGTACATCAATTGTGCGCCACCAAGGCCACCTCACGGAGACGTTCCACGTGTTCCTCTGCGAAGATGAGGTCGTGCCGGTGGGAGGCGAAGATGGCGACAGGGGTGATGTTGGGAGCGGGCGAAGAGTCGAGGCAGGGAGACACGTTCGCTGCGGTGAACCCGATGACGGGAGAGTTGCTGGAGCCGCGCTTTCGCAGCGCAAGCCTCGCAGAGGTCGACGCTGCCGTGCATGCCGCCGGGGACGCCACGCTCGCGTTCAGTGCCGTCACCGGCAAAGAACGTGGGGCCTTTCTGCGCGCGATAGCCGAGGAACTCACGGCCAACGGCGAGGCCATCGTTGCACGGGCACATCTTGAAACAGGCCTGCCCCTCGCGCGTCTGCAGGGGGAGTTGGCCCGAACCACGGGGCAGCTGCGCCTTTTTGCTGATGTCGCTGAAGAAGGCTCCTGGGTGGATGCGCGCATTGACGAGGCGCTGCCCGACCGCAAGCCGTTGCCCCGGCCGGATGTACGGTCGATGCTGCGTCCTCTCGGCCCGGTCGCCGTCTTTGGCGCAAGCAACTTCCCGCTTGCGTTCTCTGTAGCCGGTGGCGACACGGCCGCAGCGCTGGCTGCTGGCTGTCCCGTGGTCGTGAAAGGGCATCCTGCACACCCCGGCACGAGCGAACTGGTCGCAACGGCGGTCAAAGTTGCCGTACAACAGGCAGGGTTGCCGGGGGGTGTCTTCGGCCTGCTCCTCGACGCCGGCATCGAGGTAGGCCAGGCGCTTGTTCAGCATCCGGGCATCAAAGCCGTCGCCTTCACGGGCTCCGCGAACGGAGGCAAAGCGCTGATGCGTCTCGCCGCGGATCGCCCCGAGCCCATTCCGTGCTTCGCGGAGATGGGAAGCACAAACCCCCTCTTTGTCTTGCCGGGGGCCATGCGTGAGCGCGGAGCCGCGCTGGCTGGGGGTCTGCAGGGGTCCTTCACGCTTGGCTCGGGGCAGTTCTGCACCAAGCCCGGGCTGGTCTTTGTGCCGGAAGAAGGCAGCGGTGGGTTCCTTGATGCCCTGCGGGCGGGAGTTGCCACCCTGGGCAGCCACGGCATGCTGACGCCGGCCATTGCGGGCCGTTATGCAGAAGGTGTGCAGGAACGGCTGGCTGGCGGACAGGCTGCCTGGCTTGCCGGTCAGCAGAGCGCACCGGTGGGGTCGGGAGCTCTTGCCTCGGCAGCGGTCTTCTCCGTCCCACTGGCGGAGTTTGTGGGCAACGAGGCACTCGAAGAGGAGGTCTTCGGTCCCACGACGTTGCTGGTGCACTACGGCCATTTGGAGCAGTTGCTGGAAGCCGCCCAGGGCCTTCACGGGCATCTGACGGCCACGCTGCATGGCACCGATGACGACCTCAGGTCGGCAGGCGCGTTGATCGGTGTGCTGGAGGCGAAAGTGGGGCGCATCCTTGTGAACGGGTACCCCACGGGCGTGGAGGTATGCCACGCCATGGTGCACGGCGGACCGTATCCGGCAACCTCGGACGCGCGCTTTACGTCCGTAGGCACGCGAGCCATGTTACGGTTCGCACGCCCCGTCTGCTACCAGGACTTCCCGGATGCCGCGCTGCCACCGTCCCTGCGGCGTGAAAATCCGCTGGCGATCCAGCGCATGGTCAATGGCGTGCTGGGAAAGACGTAGGACCTTGCCCAGAAACCCTGGGAGGAAGCGTCTCCACCTGCAAGGGCTGCAGCTCATGAAAAGCGCTAGCCAGAGCTACAGGCCTTCGGCTACGCCACAGTGTTGGTCAGGGTGCCGATGCCTTCGATCGTAATGGCGATGGTGTCCCCATGAGCCAACGTGAAGTCGTCGCCTGGAACAATGCCGGTACCGGTCAGGAGGTAGGCGCCCGCGGGAAAGGTGCTGTCGCGATAGAGGTAGCCCGCCAGCTCCTTCGGGTCTCGTTTGAGTTCGGCCAGCGTGGTCTCGCCCTCGAAGGCCACGCTGCCGGCGCGCGAGATCGTGATGCTGATCAGCGTCGTGTCGGGGAGCGGCCCTTCCGCGAGCAGAACGCAGGGACCCAGCGCACAGGATCCGTCGTAGACCTTGGCCTGCGGAAGATAGAGGGGGTTTTCACCCTCAATATCGCGTGAGCTCATGTCATTGCCGGCCGTGTAGCCGATGATCTCGCCCCCCGGATTGATCAGCAGCGTGAGCTCGGGCTCAGGAACGGACCACTTCGCATCGGACCGGATGCGAACGGGGGCGCCGGGGCCGGCAACCCGCCGCGCCGTGGCCTTGAAGAAGAGTTCCGGCCGCTCCGCCGCATAAACGCGGTCGTAAAAGGTGCCACCGCCGGCATCCTTTGATTCCTCGATCCGCGCGCTGCGGCTCCGGTAGTAGGTGACACCGGCCGCCCAGACCTCCTGCGACCCGATGGGCGGCAGCAGGTCAACCGTTGCAGGCGCGGGAACTGCCCGGTTGGCAAGGCTGTCGCGCAGAAGCGTGCCGAGATCCGGGTGCGTTACAACCTCGTCCCAGCTAGTCGCCAGGAGTTCGTAAAAAGTCTGGTCGTCGGGAGTGGCAAGGATGCCCTGAAGGGTGTTGTAGAGCTTCATGCGTGTGCGTCCTGGGTGCTGCGAGTGAGTTGAGCGACGATACGCTCGGTGTCGTACACACATCCACCCCAAACGCCGCCCGAGGCCTGCACCAGCGCAGCCCACAGGCGCGTGTCCTCGGGAAGATCGGGGTGCGGCGCCAGATCCGGACGGGGCGCGCGCGCGGCAAGGCGCCTCGCCCCCTCTTCGGGGCTAAAGATCTGGTCGTCTTCGCCGATAAGGTCAACAGCCCCGTGCAGGGCGTCGCGGTCCACGCGAATTCGCAGCAGATCGCCATCGCGAACACGGCCGATCGGGCCTCCCGCAAGCGCCTCGGGCGAGATGTGGCCCACGCACGCCCCGGTGGAGACACCGGAAAACCGCGCATCCGTGAGCACCGCAACATGTTTGCAGAAGGGAAGGGCTTTCAGCGCCGAGGTGACCTGGTAGATCTCCTGCATACCCGCACCAAGCGGCCCACCACAGATCAGCACGATGACATCTCCGTGCCCGACCGCCCCGTGCTTGATGGCATCGATCGCCGCGGCCTCCGTGGTGAAGACGCGTGCCGGACCCGTGTGGACATACGCGTTGCCTTCGTCGATGAGCGATGGATCGATGGAGGTGGACTTGATCACCGAACCCTCCGGCGCAAGATTGCCAACCGGGAAGCAGACCGTTGCGGTCAGGCCGCGTGTGCGGGCGCGATCGGGCGACAAAATAACTTCATCGGGATCAATGCCGTCGAGCGCACGCAGGCGCCCTTTCAGCGCAACGCGCCGCTCCGACTGCTCCCACCACGCAAGATTCTCGGCCAGGGTCTCGCCTGTGGCCGTGCGTACGGAGGTGTCCAGAAGCCCGGCCCGCTGGAGGTGCAGCATCACCTCGGGCACGCCGCCAGCTAGAAACACCTGAACGGTCGCAAAGCCTCGCGGGCCATTGGGCAGGGCATCCACCAGGCGCGGCGTCGCACGATTGACCGCGGTCCAGTCCGCAACATGGGGCCGCCGCAGGCCGGCCGCATGGGCCACAGCGGGCACATGCAGCAGCAGATTGGTAGAGCCCCCAAAGGCCGCATGGAGCACCATCGCGTTGCGAATGGCAGCATCAGTGAGGATCGCGTCCGTCCCCAGGCCGAGTTGCGCCAATCGCAGCAACGCCCGCGCGGAGCGAGCAGCTGCGTCCAGCCAGACAGGCTGGCCGGAGGGCGCAAGCGCCGTGTGCGGCAGGGCCAGTCCCAGCGCCTCGGCGACTACCTGCGACGTAGCCGCAGTGCCCAGAAACTGGCAGCCTCCACCGGGCGACGCGCAGGCGTGGCAGCCGACCTCCGCCGCGTACGCAAGCGAAATCTCCCCCTGGGCGAAGCGGGCGCCGATCGTCTGGACCCTGCCGGCGTCCTCTGCCGGATGCGTTTCAGAGCCCTCGGGCAGTAACGTTACGCCGCCCGGGACAAGGACACTGGGGAACGGCCCAGAGGAGGCCAGCGCCATCAGCATCGCAGGCAGACCCTTGTCACAGGTCGCAATGCCGAGCACGCCACGGCGTGTAGGCAGCGAGCGCATCAGCCGCCTCAACACCATGGCCGCGTCGTTGCGGAACGGCAGCGAATCCAGCATGCCGGCGGTGCCCTGCGTGCGACCGTCACAGGGGTCGGTGACCGCACCGGCAAAGGGGATGGCATGCAGGTTGCGAAGCTCGCGTGCCGCCTCGGCCACAAGCAGCCCGACCTCCCAGTGCCCCGTGTGGAATCCAAGCGCAATGGGCGTCCCGTCGGCTGCGCGAAGGCCACCATGCGTCGACAGGATCAGGAACTCGGGGTCCAGCAGCCGCTGCGGCTCCCATCCCATGCCCGCGTTCTGCGTCAGGCCAAAAAGGTTCCCGGAGGGCTGCGTCAGCAACATCTCGGCTGTGATGGGCAGCGCGCCTTGGGGACCACGCGCGTGCGTCGTCGTCCCGGCGTACAGCTCCGGTGGCGAGTCGAGGATGGCAGCTGCTTCGATCACGGCCATCCCATCCTTTCAGAACCGGGGCGCCTCTGGCAGGTCAGGGCAACAATCAAGCCAGCCTCGCGGTAGAGGTCTCGCCCGGAGCCTTGGGCAGAAGCCACAGCAGAAGCGCGGAAGCGATCAGGGAGCAACACATCAGCAGGTCGCCGGCGCGATGGCCGCCGGTAACAGCCGCGAGCAGCCCGACGATATAGCTTCCCGCAAAGCCGCCCAGCGCCCCGCTGCTGTTGATCAGGGCGAAGGCCTCGCCGTTATAGCGGCGCGGGACGCGTTCGGGAATAATGGCGAAGAACGGGCCATAGGGCGCGTACATGCATCCACCGGCAAGCACAAGGCAGCCAAAGGCAAGGGCAAAATGGTCTGCCGCCAGAAAGGAACCCAGCATGGCAAACCCGGCAAGCAGCAGAAAGGGCCACACAAACTCCTGCCGCTTCAGCGTGCGATCTGACCGCTGCGCCACGAGGATCATCAGCACGACAGCAACGATGTAGGGCACCGCGCTGAGCAGGCCTGTGGTGCCCATGGAGAGCAGGTGGCCTCCGTTGGCAAGGGTGGCGCCACGCCGGACCATGGTGGGCAGCCAGAGCACAAACCCGTACACGCCAAGACTCCAGCAGAAGTACTGCACCGAGAGCAACATGACGCTCCGACTGGTGAGCACCTGGGCCAGGGACGTAGCCTCCTGGCTTCCATAGAAGTGCTCTGAGGTGGGTTCGGCGACAAGCTCGGCGCGCAGCCGCTGGGTCTCCGCGGCAGGCACCCACGCAGCCTCGGCGGGCTCATCGTGAACCACCGCAAGCCAGAGGAACGCCCACGCGATCGCGGGAAGCCCCTCGAAAATGAACGTGCGCTGCCAGCCAAAACGCTGGATCAGAAACCCCGTAAGGACGCTCATCCACAGCACGGTGACAGGGTTGCCGAGCATCAGCACCGTGTTCGCTCGCGAGCGTTCCGCGCGCGTGAACCAGCGGGTCAGCAACAGCAGCATCGCCGGGAAGATGATGCTTTCCGCAACGCCGAGCAGGAGGCGATCCACCGCAAGCCACGCGAAGCTGCGGATCACCCCGGTCAGCGCCGCAAGCGCACCCCAGGCCAGCAGCGCTACAAAAGCCACCCTGGTGGAGCTGAAACGCCGCGCAACCAGCATGCCGGGAATCTGAAAAGCAAAATAGCCCGCAAAGAAAAGCGCACCCAGCAGGGCCGAACGGGACTCCGTGATGCCGAGCGTGCCCGCAAGACCCGCAGCCGCGCCAAAGCCATAGTTGGCTCGATCCAGGTAGGCCAGCGAGTAAGTGATGAAGACCACGGGAAGCAGCAACACTCGGCGCATCGGTCATGCTTTCCTGGGGGGTCTGCGATCTCGTTCGCTGCGCTTGAGAGCAGGGGTGAGAGACCGCGCCCATCTTACCCGAGAGTCCTCCGGGTAAGATGGGGGGCTTCCAATGGTCAATGCGCAGCGATGGGTGTAAGCAGGCCCCGCGCACGCAACCAGTTCGCGAGCAGGTCCTGCCAGACGGCGAGTGTGGGATTGTCCCCGGCGGTGCCGAAGCCGTGGGGCCCATGTCCGAAAATGTGAAGCTCGGCATCCGCGCCCGCTTTGCGCATCGCGGTGAAGAAGTCGACGCTCGTCATCATGGGCACAACACCGTCGTCCGCTGTGTGCACAATCCACGTGGGCGGGGTGGCCGCCGAGACGTGAGCAAGGGGGGTGTACTGCGGGTCCAGGCGAGCGCAGTCGGCCTGCGTCAAACCCTTTGTGACCGAGCAATAGTTGATCATCAGCTTGCCGCCCTGGGCCGCATCGGCTACCGGCGGCTGCATGGCGTTCAACCAGGGGTAAACCAGAACCATGAAGTTCAGCTTGCTGGACTCATGCTCGACGGCGTCAGGATCATTGGGTTTCCCTTCCTCCGGCAAGGTCCCCGTAGCGGCGGTGAGATGGCCACCGGCGCTGAAGCCCATCATGCCGATGCGATCGGGCGAGTACCCGTACCTGGGCGCAAGTGAGCGCACAAGGCGCACGGCCCGGCGTGCGTCGTCCAGTGGCACGGGATACAGATACGTTGGACCCAGCCGATACTTGAGAACAAAGACGGTGATGCCGAGTTCAGCAAGGCGGTCCGCAGGCTGACGGCCCTCATGGATGGCTGCCAGATTCAGATAAGCACCTCCAGGCGCTACGATCATCGCGGTTCCGTTCGGGTGATAGGGCCGAAACACTGTCAGCGTGGGTGTATCGGCAGCGGTGTCACCCTTGGCGGCCGGCGCGGGGTGCGGCCAAAGGGGTATCGTCGTGATCCCAAGCGTTGGATCCAGTGCAGGCGACGCCTGGTCCTGAGCCTGAAGCCGGGTCTCTGGATGAATCAACGCTGCGAACAGCAAGAAATGCAAAGCAAAGCGGACAGATGGGAACAAGCGCAACCCCTGCATCGATCTCCTTACCGTCCACCTGGTTGGGTCGAGACTTCGGACGGCACAACGGCATCCATCGTACCTGCCCAGGTGCAGAGCGTGCATCAGCAGAGCCCGGGGGCGGGTCTTGCCGTTTGGCTGGAGCGTGTGGCAGGGTGGAAGCCTTACGTGCGGGCCTGCAAATGCAGGGAGCATGATGAAACAAGGAGAGCAGAGTGATGACAGGCCGTGGTCTTGGGAATCTTCGGTTGTTCGGCGTGATCGGCCTTCTTCTTGCCAGCGGCCATGGTGCGGCACCAGCCCAACAGCCGACTGCATCCACTCCGGCGGTATCCACGATGACATCGCCTGCCGCCGCACCGGAGCTGACCGTCCCCGCTGCAAACCTCACGCCGCAGCAGGTAGAAGGCATGCAGCACAAGCTGGCAGATTGGCCACAGCTCGCCCGCTATCGCGAGGAGAACAGCAAGCTTCGCGCACCGGCTTCAGGTGAGCAACGCGTCGTCTTCTACGGTGACTCCATCACCGACGGATGGGGCCGCCTGCATGGCAAGTTCTTCCCGGACATGCCGTGGATCAATCGCGGCATCAGTGGCCAGACCACGCCGCAGATGCTCGTGCGTTTCCGGCGGGACGTGCTGGAGCTGCATCCCGAAGCAGTGGTGATCCTTGCCGGCATCAACGACATCGCCGGCAATACGGGAGCGGAGTCACTCAATGCCGTCGAGGACAATTTCCGCTCCATGGTGGCGCTGGCAAAGTCGGCGCACGTGAGAGTAGTCCTGAGTTCGGTGCTGCCCGCAGCGCGGTTCCCCTGGCATCCAGGAGTCGATCCCCGGGCCGAGGTGGCCGCCCTGAACACATGGCTCCAGCAGTTCGCAGGGGAGCAGCACCTCGCCTACCTGAACTACTTCCCCGCGCTGGTTGGCCCCGATGAGGGCATGAAGCCCGGCATGTCGATCGATGGCATCCACCCAACAGATGCCGGCTATGCGGTGATGGAACCGCTGGCGCGTGCCGCTGTCACAAAGGCTCTGGGTACGCCTCGCCCATAGAAATCTTGTTTACAGCAGGGATGTCGGTCCCCATATCATCGCTGCATGGATCAGGGCGTGACCGCGCCTGATTCAAGGTGACGAACCATGAGCTTTCGCCTCTTACAAGCCTGCCTGGTCTTTCTCTCCCTGGCTCCGTGCAGTGGACTGCCTGCACAAACGTCAGGTTCGCCGGATACAAGTTCGCAGCCATACCGCTTACAGACCGGCACACGGCTCGTGCTGACGGATGTCACCGTTCTCGACAAGAGTGGCAACCCGGTTCACGGGTTGGGTCGTTCTGCGTTTCAGGTCTTTGACAATGGCCGGCTGCAAACCATCGCGTCGTTCGACGAGCACAAAGGTGACCCCCTCCCGGACTCGTCGGAGACCCCAAGCCGCGCGCACCCATTCAACAACAACTACCTCGCGGCACCGCCAGCCGTATCCAATGTCCTCCTGCTCGACACCACAAGCATCGACATCACGGACCAGATGGACATGCGGCTCAGGCTGGAAAAGCTGGTGCGGCATCTCTCGCCATGGCAGTCGCTCGCGATCTACAGCCGCTTCGGTGAATACCTCATCGACCAGCAGGACTTTACCTCCGATCACGATCTCCTGCTTGCGGCCATCAACCGTGCACTTCCCCGTCTGCGGGATCCAAACGTGCGGAATGTAACGGACATGAGCACGCTGCAGCAACTGCTGGATCAGCTCCACTACCTCGCTGGCCGGAAGAACGTCCTTTGGTTCTCTGGGGGCCCCAAGTTCGCCCTTCGTGCCGATGCCTCATCATTGCCACCCAGCGTCGACCTGCGCCCGTTGTACGACGAGCTGGACGTGGAAAGAATCGCGCTCTACCCCATCGATGCCCGTGGCCTCACCGGAACCGAAATGCTGGCCTCTCCCTGGCAGCACATCATGATGGAGGAGATGGCGGCAGCCACGGGCGGACAGGCGGCTTGGGACCAGAACGAATTGGACCTCGTAGCGTCTCGCGTCTCAGCACCGACACGAGTTTCTACACCCTCACCTATGCTCCTCACGATCTACGTCTCGATAACAAGTGGCACAAGGTGAGCATCGAGTTGGCGGGAGGTCAGTACACGCTGAGCTATCGCCGCGGGTACTACGATGACGGCGCGAACCTGAATGCCCCAACGAGGCCGGCAAGAACCCTGCTGCAAGCCAGAGGAAAGACAACAGTTGTTCCTGAGCAAGCAAGACAGCCGATCATCTTTCGGGTAGATGTCAGGCCCAGTGATGCTGCGGAGAGCATCTCGACTGGCGCGGGGGGCAAAGCCGTTCCGTCCGTGCCAACCCGAAAAGGCATGAAGCAGTACGTTGTGCACTACGTCCTGCCTCCTGGTGCTTTCGTTCAGCAAGGTGGTCCCGACCCGAATAAGGTGTCCATCGGCACGGGCCTCTTAGCGATCAATGAGTTTGGCCGTCCTGTGAAAACGCTGGTGCAGGAGGTCGGCCTGACCCTGGATCCTGACAAATGGAAGAGCAACCCAAACGGTACGTTGCAATTCGACCAGGTGATCGAACTGCCGAAGGGCAGCGACTACCTCGACATCACGGTCTGGAACATCACCACCAGGCAACTAGGAAGCATCAACGTGCCCATTCCGGACGTGAAGAGCGTTGCCCAGAAGTAGGACTCTTGCGGCGCCCCGTCACGCCCGCCGCTACGGATAGCTGGTGAGTCGTGGCCAGTGATGCGGTTCGCAGGTGGCTGCGCCGCCCTTGTCGTCCACGATGTTGCGGATGGCTCCGTTGTGTTCCAGGCAGGTCGTGATCATGTTGTGAAAACGTACGTCCGGCTTGCCCGGCGCCTCAATAGCGCGGGTGAGAAACACGTTGGGAAATTTGAAGACGCTGTAGACGCCCAGGCCCCAGGCCTCGTGCTGGTGCACGTTGTTGGCGACCTTGTAGGAGGCCCAGCCTTCGGTCCCGGGGGCGCTGGTGAAGGCGGCTTGCGTAGGCGGGTCGTAGGGGATCTCGGATTGGTAGAGATAGCTGCGGCCGCGTTCGCCATTCCAAAGCGTCTGGAACTGCTGGTGGTGCTCGACGAAGAGACCGTAGATCGTGACGTCATCGCCGTTGACGACGAGACCATTCCCGCTGAGGTTGTCGGTCCACCCGACGTTGTGGCCGTGATCGGCTCGCCAGATCCAGGTGTGATCGACGATCGTGTTGTGGGCGTTGATTTCCAGGTTGCCGACGGTCTTGCCGGGACCGGCGCCACCGTCGCGGAAGAAGACGTCGTGGAGCACGATGGGATCGGCTGCATGGTGTGTCTGCGTGCCTTGCGGCCCCACCTGCATCAGGAGGGGTGAGAGCTGCGGGCCGGCGTCGATGAGCAGACCGGCCACCGTGAGGCCGGCCGCGTCGGCGGTGAGGATGGCTGCCTTGCCGCCCGTTGGGCGAAGGGTAGCGAAGCCGAGGCCGAGGACGACAGTGCCGGCCTTTGTGATCCTGAGCGGCTCGGCAAGGTCATAGATCCCGGGCGTGAAGAGCACGTGCTTGCCCTGGGCAAGCTGTGCGTTCAGGGTCGCGCTCGTGTCGCGGCCCGGGTGAGCGATGTAGAAACGTGTGAGCGGGATGTCCTTGCCAGGCGTGTTGCCATCACGCCAACTGACACCGCTGCTGTTCTGGCGCAACGCAGGGACGCGCACGCTCCAATGGCCGTCTTTACCAACCAGAAGGTAAGGCTTCTCGCGAACAGTGGGTGTCTGGGCGATCTCCGTGTACGCGGGTTGGGGCCAGGTCCCTTCCGGCGCGTGCGGCACGCCAACGAAGACCATGTTCCAGTTGGAGCCGGACCAGCTGCCCCAGTCACTGTTGCGGGAGATCCACTGCTGCTGGCCGCCGGAGTCCACGTGCCCGTCGACGAGAGTGTCCGCCATCCAGCCGCCGGAGACCCAGCCGTGGTGATCGTGCAGCACGAGGTCGCCGTGGATGTGCATGCGGCGCATGGGCGCGGCTTGCGAGACAGCCCACTGCATGGTGTTGGGCAGGTCGCTGCCCGTGGGCGTGACGGCGAAGTTCTCCACGCCGCGCCAGAAGACGCAGGTGCCGTTGTTGCGCGGCAACGAGGCGTCGGCGTGCACATTGCCCGTGACGTGCGCGTCATCGGGCGAGATGCCGACGCCACGGACCTCGGTGTAGTAGCCGAGCGGGATGTCCAGGTGGTATTCGCCGGGCATGAGCAGGATCTCGTTGCGCCCGTGGCCGAACTCGTTGTGCTGCTGCGTGGCATAGATGCGATTGATCTTTGCCTGCATCTCCGCCGCGGGCTGGGACGGATCGAGGATCAGGACATCCGGGCCGAGGTCGGGCGGTGGTGTCCGCTGTGCCACGAGGGATGCGGTAAGGAGGGCGAAGCCGGTAAAAGCAAGGGGCAGACGGACCATGGAGCGAAGCACCCAACCACAATACGCGGACTTCACAAGCGTGCGCATCGCAGGAGCTGTGCTGGTCTGGGTTCTCCGCGAACTCACCTGTTCGGGTGAGACGGGGCGATACCCCCCTCCCCCCGTCTTTTGCGCAAAATCCTGTTCAGAAAGAACTTAGGTCCGGACCAGATGGGTGATCCGATCGTGGCTTCTCTGGTCTCTCCACTGCAAAGAGGCTGAGACGGTCCTCTGCTCGACTGGAGAGCAGGGAGAAGCTCCGACTACGAAGAGTTTACGGGATCGCGTGCTAATTACCGGCAAGTGCGGAGCAGTCAGGCACATGTTTTCCCCGATGGGGAATGTCGCCTCCCCCATTCTGGCCGGAACTTGTTCTCTGTCGCTCACGTACTGAGTGCACCAAGCGAAAAGTGTCTGTTTGTCGCGCTCTAGAGGCTACAATCTCGGCACTTCGTCCCCAAGCTAAGGAAGTCCTCACGCATGTTTCGCGCCTTTGCCGCCCTTCTGTCCGTTGCCGTGATGTCCGTGTCCGCGCAGGTTCCACGCATTCTGCGGGAGCCGGCGATGAATGCCAATCGCATCGCCTTTGTGTATGCGGACGACATCTGGACTGTGCCGCGTGAGGGAGGCGAGGCGCACCGCCTGACCTCCACGGCCAATGTCCGCTCCGGGCCGTGTTTTTCGCCGGATGGCAAGATGATTGCCTACAGCGCACACGTAGGGTCGAACGACAACACCTATGTCATTTCCGTGGAGGGTGGGGCCGCACGGCAGATCACGGCTCATCCTGCAGGGGACTTTGTGGTCGGCTGGACACCGGATGGCCAGAACATCACCGTCATCAGCGATCGAGTGAGCTTCAACGACTTCACCCGCATGTTCAAGGTGCCGGTAAGTGGAAAGGGATTGCCGGAGCTGGTGAGGCTGCCCTCAGTGGACCAGGCGAGCTATTCGCCGGACGGCAGCCACATCGCGTACACGCCGTTTAATCAGTGGCAGGCGGCATCCTGGAAGCGGTACCGCGGGGGCCAGACAGAACCCATCTGGATCGTGGATGCGAAGACCCTCGACCTGGTGAAGGTACCGCGTGAGAATTCCAACGATCGCTTTCCCGTTTGGTCGGATCGCGACCTCTACTTCCTGTCCGATCGCAATGGGCCTGTCACGCTGTTCCGCTATGACGGGGGAACGCGCAAGGTGGAGCAGGCCATAGAAAATCACGGCCTCGATCTCAAGTCGGTGAGCGCGGGCCCGGGCGGCCTTGTGTATGCGCAGTTCGGCTCCGTGCATATCTATGACACGGCGACGAAGCGCGAGCATGAGGTGTCGATCCATATCGATGGAGACCTGCCGCAGCTCGAGCCCGCAGTGAAGATGATTCGCGCGGATGAGATCCGCAACGTCGATCTCTCTCCTTCAGGAAAACGCGCAGTCTTTGAGGCCCATGGCGAGATCTTCACGGTTCCGGCGGAGAAGGGCGACGTCCGCAATCTGACCAACACCTCCGATGCGGCTGAGCGCGAACCGGCGTGGTCTCCGGACGGCAAGCGCATCGTGTACTTCAGCGATGCCTCGGGCGAGTACAGGCTGTACCTCCGCGATCAGGACGGCATTGCGCCGCCGCAGATCATCGATCTCGGCCCGGATCCGACCTATTACTACTCCCCGCACTGGTCGCCCGATTCGAAACGCGTGTTGTTCGGTGACAAGCGCTTGAACCTCTGGGTCGTGGATGCGGATGCGAAGGCAAAGCCGGTCAAGGTGGCCACGGACGACTACGAAGGCTTCTCCGCGCCGTCGCTGGACGCATCCTTTTCGCCTGATGGGAAATGGATCCTGTATCGCAAGACGCTGCATAACCTGGAGCATGCGGCGTACCTGTATTCGCTGGACACGCACAAGAGCACGCAGATCTCTGACGGCCTGAGCGATGTGGCTCATCCGCTGTTCGATCCCAGTGGCAAGTATGTGTACTTTACGGCGAGCACGGACCTTGGTCCGGCCATTGACGGGTTCAATCTTTCCAGTCTGAACCGCACCACCTCGTCCAGCGTGTATGTCGTCGTGCTCGGCAAGGATCTGCCCTCGCCTGTGCCACCTGAGAGTGACGACGAAAAGACCACAGCGGAAGAGAAGAAGGCCGACGCCGACGCGGACAAGCGCAAGGCGGAAGAGAGTAAGAAGTCTGACGACAGCAAGCCAGGGGATGCCGCGGCGAAGAAGGACGAGCCCAAGCCCAAGCTGCCGGAGATAAAGGTGGACCTGGATGGCATTCAACAGCGCACGGTGGCGTTGCCGATCCCGGCGCGCAACTACGTCAACGTGGCGGTGGGCAAGACAGGCGTGCTGATCCTGGGTGAAGGATCAGCTGCGGCGAACAGCGCGGAAGATGGCTCAGGGAGCATGCGCTCTGTCTGGAAGTTCACGCTGGAGAAGCGGCAGGTCGAGGACGTGCTGCATAACGTGGACGGGTTTGTGGTCTCGTTCGACGGCAGCAAGATGCTCTACACGCGTGGAGAAAACTATGCCATTGCCGATGTGGACGATCTGAAGCCCGGCGCGCCGGATGGCAGCCCGGGAAAGCCGCTGCGCGTATCGCAGATGCAGGCGCGCATCGATCCTCGTGCCGAGTGGCGGCAGATGTATCACGAGACATGGCGGATTGAGCGCGAGTATCTCTACGACCCGAATGCGCATGGACTGGATCTCGGAAAGGCGGAGAAGAAGTATGCCGTGTATCTGGACGGCCTGGGATCGCGGAGCGAATTGACGGCGTTGCAAGAGGAGATGCTGGGCGAGATCACGATTGGGCACATGTTCATCCGAGCGCCGCGTACGCCGGACCACTCACCCAAGACGGGGCTGCTGGGTGCGGATTTCAGCATCGACAGCAATCGGTACCGCTTCGCGCACGTGCTCGTCGGCGAGAACTGGAATCCGTCGCTGCGCGCACCGCTGGCGCAGCCGGGGATCACGGTGAGGGACGGGGAGTATCTGCTGTCGGTCAATGGCGTGCCGCTGTTTGCTACGGACAACGTCTACGCTCGCTTTGAGGGCATGGCGGACAAGCAGGTGGTGATCGAGGTGGGACCGACGCCGGATGGCAAGGGCTCGCGGCAACTGACGGTGGTGCCGGTTGACTCGGAGCATCGTCTGCGCGCGCAGGAGTGGATCGCCGGGAATATTCGAAAGGTCGACGAGATGACGGGCGGGCAGGTGGCGTATGTGTACCTGCCGAATACGGCTGGGGCGGGCTTCAATAACTTCAACCGCTACTTCTTTGCGCAGACGCAGAAAAAGGCCGTGGTGATCGATGAACGGTATAACGAGGGCGGCTTGATTGCCGACTACGTGATCGATGTGCTGCGGCGTGTGCCGATGTCGAATTACGAGACGCGTGAGGGTGAGCGTGTGACCGAGCCGAGCGGTGCGATTTTTGGACCGAAGGCGATGATCATCAATCAGTCGGCTGGTTCAGGTGGCGATGCGATGCCGTGGTACTTCCGCAAGGCCGGCCTCGGGCCGCTGGTGGGGACGCGGACGTGGGGTGGCCTGGTGGGCATTGGTGGGTATCCGACGCTGCTGGATGGTGGGAGTGTGACGGCGCCGCGGACGGCCATCTATGGGCTGAAGGGTGAGTTTGAGGTGGAGAACCATGGTGTGGCTCCGGATGTGGAGGTGGAGTACCTGCCCAAGGAGACCAGCGAGGGGCATGACCCGCAGCTGGAGCGTGCTGTGGCGCTGGTGATGGAGCAGCTGAAGAGCCATCCGCCAGTGACGTACCCTGCACCGCCTTATCCGAACTATCACAAGGAGGATGGGCTGGGGCGGGGTGGACGCTGAGGTCGTTGTTAGTTGTTAGTTGCTAGTTGTTAG
>CAZZXY010000066.1:20303-24176 GCA_964658105.1 Verrucomicrobia bacterium Tous-C9LFEB
CACTAACCCCCTCCAGGAGTATCGGGAGCGGCGAAGGACGAAGAGCTGGCAGATGTCCCTTCACGGCAAAAGTGCCCAATCTATAGACGTCGTCCACGTGGTGAAACGGACATCACGCGAGCCTCCGGAGCTTGAAGTCCAGGTTCGAGTCCTGGCGAGGACGTGGGAATAGTTGCTAGTTGTTAGTTGTTCGTGGGGGGTCTTTGGGTGGGTACCCTTTCCCTGGGGTACTTCTTACTCGAAGTACGTTCGATAAGGGAGTTTTGGGGGTACATGAGGCCGCGACCTAGGTGTTTCGCTCTGGGTTTGAGGCGACTTCCTGCAACGTGAAGTCAGCGTACGGGGGTTAAGTGCACGCAGGTTGGTCTTGGGTGGCTTTGCTCACGGCTCTTGGCGGAGCACAACAGGGGACACGCGGCCAATTGCAGACGACGTTCCCGGCGCGGCCATACCTGAATACTGCGAAAACGACGCGCCGGGGATCGAGAGATTCTTAGTGAACGGACATGGGCAGCAGAACAAGCTGGCAGGCGCTCCCGCTGCAGTTCACGATGCCGCGACGCATGAGGTTCGCGTGGCTGTTGCCTGGAAAAAGGGCGTGTACGTCTGCTCCTTTCGCAAGGCTCGCGGCATCGCTGAGAGCAGGCGATACGCCGGGATGCGGTGCTGCGTTTGAAGGACTGGTGTCTTCGGCTGGCTCCGCACGGAGAACCTTGCCCTGGCCCAGAAGAAGGCGGAGTTCCGCGGTGCCGTGCCTGCCATGGGAAGGCCCCAGGGTAAAGATTCGGCGGTTCTGGTCACTGACGGCCTCTTCCCTGGTGGGCTGGTGCAGGGCCTTATCAATCGCATGGAGGTGGTCCAGAACCTCCGGACGTGAGGCGTTCATCCATGCCGCGGCGATGTAGGCGCGGGCTTCGGGAAGGTGACCTTCCTGAAAGAGGATCCAGCCCATCGTGTCCCACGAGGCGACGAGCAGGTCTGTGCGTGAGGACAGGGTGCGCGGGGACTCGTCCAGCGTCCAACTGGCTGTTTCTCCATCGAGGTTGGTCAGAACCTCCTTCTCCATGGATTCATCTGCAGGCAGGTCGACCTTTGCGTCCGCCAACATGTACGCCACGGAGTTCGCCTGAAATGGATCTTTGACGGTTTTTGCGAGAGGCGCAAGGGTAGCTGCTGCTTCTGCTTTGTGTCCCGTCTCCCCTTGCACATTCGCGAGGACAAGACGCAGTTGTGTCAGATCCTGGGAGCCGGAGCCTAAGCGAGTCAAGGCGGGGCCACCAATCGAGAGGGCTTCCTCGTCGCGCTTGGCCGCGTGGAGCAAGCCCACCAGTGCCGTGATGGGCTGTGGATTTTCAGGCGCGGCAAGTGCCCAGCGGTAGAGGGAGGCTATCGCGGCGTTGTGGTCGCCGCGTGCCTGCTGAATGGTGGCAAGCAGGCCATTGAGCTGCACCTCGTCCGGATGAAGGGCAAGCTCTTTGTTTACATCTTCCGTGGCTTCGGACATCTTGCCCTGAAGGTAGGCGGAGAAGGCGTATTCACTCCAGAGGAACGGCTGCTGAGGATGTTGTGCCTTGACCTGATCCAGGAGACGGGTCGCCTCCGTGGTGTTCATCTTCTGGAGGGCGTCTTCCGCTTCCGAGACAAGTTGCCCGGCCGAGCCGTCGGCTCCGGTTTTGGCGGCGGTTGCTGGAGACAGCTCCCGTCCCTTGTTGGGGGGCTTGAGCTGAAGGTAGGGATAGCTGTTGAACTGCGCGGCTTCCGACCACTTACTGTACTCGTGCCAGTTTGCAGCCGGCACCCTGGGCTGCAGAACCGTGAGTTTGCGTTCCGCGGTGATCACGCCATTGTTCAGGTGAAATGTTGTGTCTACCGAAGCAAAGTCCGCTTTGGCGTGAACGGCCTCGGGTAGCTCGACACCAAAGCCCTGTGGAACCCGGATCTCCACCGTACTCGTTTCGGTGCGTGGCGTGCCAAGTTCGATGGAACCCACCGGTGGTTCCTTGTCATTCACGGTGGGCAGAACGATCGCCCAGAAAGGAGTCGTGACGCGGTTTTCACCCCACTCGGCTTCCTTGACGCGCTTGTAGCGGAAGGAAAGCGCAATGGGTTGTGTGAGGTCGTTCAGGTGCTCCACGGTGGGCTCACTGGTCGTGCCGCCATACCCGAGGGAGGCCACAAAGCGTTGGGTGAACTGCTCATACTGGGCTGGACTGATCTGCCGGAGAAGAGCTCTCAGGGTCAGCTCGTCGTCGTCGTGAAAGGTGAGCGTGACGCGCGCGTCGGAAGCGAGATCGGTATCCAGAGTTTCTTTCGTGAGTGCCTTTGTGTAAGAGATGAAGGGCGGTGCGGCTTCCGTCACCCGCAGTGTGGCAGCCGAGCTGGCGGGCACCACGAGTGCCTGCTGATCCCGTATGGAAGGAAAAAGAGTTCCCCAGGGGGCGACCTCTGCCGTGCTATCCAGCCACACTGTTTTGCCATCCAGGTGAAGCTGCGTAATCAGGTGATTGAATGAGCCTGGCGACGGAACGTCCGGATTGAAGCGCAGGCCAGCACCAATCAGCACGGCGTCCGATTGCAGGCCGACCTGTGCCAGCATGGCTGCAAGCAGCGTGTGCTTATCCTTGCAGTCGCCATACTGATTGGCGAGGACCTCAGCCGCCCCGTGGGGCTGATAGCGGCCGACCCCAAAGGCTACCCCGATGTAGCGAATCTGGGACGCAACGTAGGTGTAAATGGCCTGTGCCTTTTCAAGATCGGTGGCCTTGCCCGCGGTGATTTCCGCGACCTTCGCCTCAACCGCTGGGTCAGCTTTCGCACGGTCGCCTTCCAGCCCCCGGTACCAGGCGCCGACCGCAGCCCAGTCCGGAAACGTCGTCCAGGCCAAGGATGGCAGCGCGCCCTTGCGGGTAGCCAGATCCTGCTCCGGCGTAAGCAGCTTCTTCTTCGCGGCGTCGGCCTCAGGACCGACGGAGGGATTCAGGTGGCGACTGGACCAGGTGATGACATGCTCACCATTGGTCGTTGACTCTTTGGGGGCTGGGACGTCAGGGTTGGTCCAAAGAGTGACATGGGTCGCTGCGGGCACATGCAGTTCGAGCGCTTCCGCGAGGGCGACTCCGTCGTTCACAAAGGTCTCTTGCCCCCAGAACTGTCCAGGCGCTTCGGGCACCGTTCGGGTGACGCGGGCGCTCCATTCCAGGGTGTCACCGGAGCGGAGATCCTTGACCGGGATCTGCAGCGTCTTTTGATCGCTGTAAAAGGGAGCTTCGCGCGTGACCTCCGTGGGCTGCTCAAGCGCTCCGCTGACCGGGGTCTCAGTGACCGTCCCATTTGCGTGGCGAACGCGCACATAGAGGAATTCTGCATGTTCTGCGGCGGACGCAAAGCCAATCTGAACGACACCGAACTGGCGAACCGCGCTTTCTGTTTGTACGCGGAACACGATAGCCGTTTGGCGAAACCCGGTGCCGTCAGCGTGCATGGAGATGAGGCTGTGCCGGTCAACGATAACGATCGGCTCGCCCGCGTAGTCCGCTTTGACGGCTGGAGGAGTTGATGCGGTATTGGTCTGCCCGCGGCAGATGACTGCAAACGCAAGGAGACACCCGGCGAAGATACTCGACTTGGAAGCTCTCATGGGTGAAAGCCTGTATAGCAGAAGCGCATGCCCGGATGCACTCACCCTCTGGTAAGTCGTTGGAGGTTACGTCCGGTGAGGGTGGCGGAGCTGTTGTTGCTTTCGCTGGAGGCCCACGGCTCCTGGCGGTCCGCAGGAGGCCCTACTTGGGAGATGAAGACGTCCAGCGGTGTAAGCCCTGACGAGATGACCCAGCTGACCTCAGCGGCTGAAGCCGCGTTTGTTGGAGTCGTGTG
>CAZZXY010000066.1:24186-25381 GCA_964658105.1 Verrucomicrobia bacterium Tous-C9LFEB
AAGCCCCGCCCTTCCCGTTTGTGGCTGAACAAAGAGCGCGGCGGGTTCAGGCGGCATGGCGACACGGAGTAGAGCGGAAGAGGCGGATCCCTGCGCTATGGCTGGCCGCCGTGAGAGAGCGGGTTCCGGCGGCCATGGCAACACGGGGTGGAGCGGAAGAGGCGATCTCTCCGCTATGGCTGGCCGCCGTGCGAAAGCAGGTTCCCCGTGCGGGGAATGACAAACAGAAAAGCAGAGTCCCATTGGAATGACAGCGAGGAGAAGGGCAGAGTCCCAAGGGGATGACAGCGAAAGAAAGCAGCCCCTGCGGGAGGTCAATGAAGGGCGGTGAGGAGGCAGGCTTTGGCGACCTGCAGGTCTCTCCACTTCGCTTTGCTTCGGTCGAGGGACGAACGCACAGAGAAAGAGAAATGGAGAGGAACGGACTAGGTGCGGTGGTGGATGCGGAGGTTTAGTTCCTTTAGCTGGAGGTCGGTGACGGGGGTGGGGGCGTCGACCATGAGGTCGATGGCTTTGGCGGTTTTTGGGAAGGCTATGACTTCTCGGAGCGAGCTGGCGCCGGCGAGGATCATGACGATGCGGTCGAGGCCGAGGGCGATGCCGCCGTGGGGTGGGGTGCCGTACTCGAGGGCGTCGAGGAAGAAGCCGAAGCGCTCGTGGGCTTCCGCTTCGGTCATGCCGAGGGTTTTGAAGATTTCGGTCTGGACGTCTTTGCGGTGGATGCGGATGGAGCCGGAGCCGAGCTCGGTGCCGTTGAGGACGACGTCGTAGGCGAGCGCGCGGACGGCACCCTTGTCGTTCCAGAGTGCGCCGGACTTGATGTCTTCCTCGTGGGGTGAGGTGAAGGGGTGGTGGGCGGCGTCCCAGCGGTTGGCTTCCTCGTTCCACTCGTACATGGGGAAGTCGGTGACCCAGAGAAAGCGGAAGTCGCGGGCGGTGCCGGTTTGTTCGAAGAGTTTGTGTTTGTCGGCGTACTTCCTGGCGAGTTCGAGGCGGAGCTGGCCGACCTTTTTGGGGATCCAGTGAGGGTCGTTGCCCCAGGTGGCGGGGGTGTTGGGTCTGGGGGTGATGACGACGGCGAGGTCGTCGGTGGTGAAGGGGCCTGGGATGGTGGTGGCTGTTGTGGCCGGAATAGCAGATCCCTCCGCTTCGCTGCGGGATGACAAGGGGGTGGTGGTGGATGGGGTGGTGGTGA
>CAZZXY010000067.1:0-25012 GCA_964658105.1 Verrucomicrobia bacterium Tous-C9LFEB
GAACGAGGGCTGCCGGCGCGTCGAGATGGATGACGCCCGGCAGCCACTCCGAACTGCTCTTTGAGTACCGCGCGCAGGCGCAGAAAGTAGTCCAACCATGGCACAGCAACGTATCCGTATTCGCCTGAAGGCGTATGATTATCGAGTGCTCGACACCTCCACAGGGGAGATCGTCGATACCGCCAAGCGCACCGGGGCGCAGGTGGCGGGACCCATTCCGCTGCCGACCGTGAAGAATAAGTACTGTGTCTTGCGTTCGCCCCATGTAGACAAAAAGTCGCGCGAAGCCTTTGAGATTCGCACCCACAAGCGTCTGATTGACATTCTTGAACCCACGCAGCAGACCGTCGATGCGCTGATGAAGCTCGATCTGCCGGCGGGTGTGGACGTCGAAATCAAGACCGTAACCAAGTAACCGCGGTACCTACAGTGCCTTGCTACGGCAAGGCATGATGAGGAGAGAAAGCAATGCCAGTTAACGGAATTCTCGGTAAGAAGATCGGAATGACACAGGTCTTCGATACCAATGGTGAAGTTCATCCGATCACGGTCCTGAAGGTCGGACCCTGTGTGGTGACGCAACTCAAGACACAGGCCAAGGACGGCTACGACGCTGCGCAGATCGGACTCGTCGAGTTCGTGAAAGCGTCCAAGGTGAACAAGGCCATGACGGGTCACTTCGGTAAGGCCGATGCTCCTCCGGTCCGGTTCATGAAGGAAGTCGCGATTGATGCGGCAACCGATGGAACAGACGGCGTGAAGGCTGGCGACCGTGTCCTGGTCGACCTGTTTGAGGGTGAGAAGTTTGTCGATGTGATCGGCACCAGCAAGGGCCGTGGCTTTGCGGGCGTTGTTCGTCGGCACAATTTCGGCGGCGGTCCGAAGTCACACGGTCACATGTTTCAGATCCAGGGCTCGATCGGCGCTTCATCCTTTCCTTCCCGCGTCTTTCCTGGACAGCGTATGCCAGGCCATTACGGTACGGATCAGGTGACGGTGCGTAACCTCCGCATTCGCGGCATCGACCTTGAGGACAACCTCCTGATGGTGGAGGGCGCGGTTCCAGGTCCTCGGGACGGTTACGTGATGATCTCCAAGGCAAAGGCCCCACCCCGTGAGCGTCGCGGCTTCGCCGGCGCGGGCACGGTGGATCCGTTGAAGGCGTCCAAGAAGGCTTCGGCAGGCAAGAAGAAGTAGCCAGGTATTTGGGTCGGATCGGCGTTCTATAAACAAAGCCGATCCGATTGAACTGGAAACCGAAAACCGCTGCGCGGGGAACAAACCGGGAACGCAGGCGAACAAGGGAAGTGCGAGTTGCAACGTTAACTCGCAAGAAGGCGATCGAACGATGGCAAACATCGACATCCGCAGTCTCAACGGGGACACAACGGGTAGCTTCGAGCTGCGCGACGAAGTGTTCTCCGGTGAGGTAAACGAGGCGCTGCTGTGGGAGGCCGTGAAGCACTATCGCGCGGCCCTGCGGCAGGGAACGCACGCAACCAAGAACAAGAAGCTTGTCTCCGGTTCCGGTAAGAAGCTTTGGAAGCAGAAAGGTACGGGCCGTGCGCGCGTGGGAAGTGTACGTTCTCCGCTCTGGCGTCACGGCGGAACGGTGCACGGACCTCAGCCGCGCAGCTATGACTATGCTTTTCCGCGCAAGAAGCTGTTCGGTGCACTCCGCTCAGCGTTAGCGTCCAAGCTCGCTGATGGCAAGCTGACCGTTGTTGAAAACTTCGAGGCAGCAGAGGCCAAGACAAAGCTCTTCCGCCAGGCTCTCGATAAGTTTGAGGCCAAAAAGACGGCATTGCTGGTCGAAAGCTCGCAGCAGCTGAACGAGAAGGTCTACCTAGGGACGCGCAATCTCGCAGGTGTTGAGCTTGTGCTCTCCTCTGAGGTGCATCCTTATGACCTGCTCCGCTATGAACACGCGATCTTCTCGAAAGCGGCCCTCGAGGCGCTTCAGGACACGCTGATGAAGAACCTGCCGAAGCACAAGGCTGCGGCCCAGGAGGCAGCATAATGCCAACTCTGTACACCACAATCGTTCGCCCCTTGATCACGGAAAAGGCGTTGACCATCCGTGAGACTGAAGGCACGCTCGTGTTTGAAGTTGCGGCAAATGCAACCAAGACCGAGGTGAAGCAGGCAGTCGAGAAGCTCTTCAACGTCCATGTTGCCTCCATTCGGACGGCTAGCGTCGAAGGCAAGGAGCGTCGCCGCGGCAAGTTCTCGGGATACCGGCCTGACTGGAAGAAGGCGTATGTCCGGTTGCGTGCTGGCGAGAAGGTCCCTGATTTCGCCGCTGAAATCTAACAACAGAGGAGGGCATCAGGGCTTGAGCAGGTTTCCTGATGCTCCCTCGAACGCGTAGCAAGAACCATGTATCGCGCCCGGTGATCCGGAGTCGCGGCAGGCAAGGATAAAAATGCCGATTAAGAGTTTTCGACCGATCACGCCGACGCTTCGTTTTCAGACGAAGCTGGTGAATGACGACCTCACAACGGACAAGCCGCACAAGCCATTGCTGGCGCCCAAGCAACGCACAGGTGGCCGCAACTCCGCAGGCTTGCTGAGCATTCGCCACCAGGGCGGTGGTCACAAGAAGCAACTCCGCCTCATCGACTTTAAGCGGGATAAGTACGGTGTTCCCGGTACCGTGGCGACGATCGAATACGATCCGAACCGTTCTGCGCGGATTGCACTGATCCACTACAAGGACGGCGAGAAGCGCTACATCGTTCAGCCCGTTGGCTTGAAGGTGGGACAGACGATCACCAGCGGACCAGAGGCTGACATTCTGGTCGGCAACGCGCTGCCGCTTCGCAACATTCCGGCTGGTACGACGGTCCACAACATCGAACTACGCCCGGGTAAAGGCGCGCAAATGGCTCGCTCCGCGGGTGCGCAGGTACAGCTGGTGGCCAAGGAAGGCGACTATGCATTGCTCAAGCTGCCTTCAGGCGAGACGCGCCGGGTACTTGTCGATTGCATGGCGACGATCGGCCAGGTGGGCAACACAGATCACGAGAATGTCACGATCGGTAAAGCCGGCCGTAACCGCTGGAAAGGTATCCGTCCGGCGAACCGCGGTGTGTCGATGAATCCCGTTGATCACCCTCACGGTGGCGGTGAGGGCAAGACTTCGGGCGGTCGTCATCCGGTAACCCCATGGGGTCAGCCCACGCGTGGCTACAAAACACGCAATAACAAGCGTACGGACGTGTTTATCGTTCAGCGACGCAACAAGGGCAAATAACACAAGGGGAGGGTTCGGAAGTCCCTCCTGTTCTGGCCGATATCTGGCCAACCGATGCCTGGAGAAGATCTCCGCGACGCACGCGGAGGGAGTAGGGCAAAACCAAGTCGCAGATTCTTCTCACGCGATTCGTTGTATTGAGTACCGGAGTCTTTATGGCACGCTCTACGAAGAAGGGCCCATTCATCGACACACACCTTATGGTGAAAGTCGAAGCACTGAATGCGGCCAGCGACAAGAAGGTCATCCGCACCTGGTCGCGACGTTCCACCATCCATCCCGACATGGTGGGTCACACCATTGCGGTACATAATGGCAAGAAGTTCATTCCGGTTTACTGCACGGAGAACATGGTCGGGCACAAGCTTGGCGAGTTCGCTGCCACCCGTACCTTTAAAGGCCACACCGCCAAGGGCGGCGATACGTCAAAGGCGAAGTAAATGAGGCAGAGCGCACAGCGCTCTGTAGCTATGGCCGACTTGGGCCGATAAGGATCGCATCATGGCAAAGACAACCACAACGCTCGAATTCCGCGCAGAAGCGCGCTTTCAGCGATCAAGCCCACAGAAGACCAAGCTTGTCTTGGACCTGATTAAGGGCAAGCGCATTGAAGCCGCGTTGAACATCGTCGCGTTTACACAGAAGAAAATGGCACCTGTGGTCGAAGGTGTTCTGCGTTCCGCAGTCCAGAATGCGCTGCACCTTTCAGACGAGCGCGGTCTGGATATCGATGTCGATAACCTGATTGTGAAGACGGCGGTGGCCAACGAAGGTCCCCGACTGAAGCGGCTTCGCCCAGCGCCCATGGGGCGTGCGTTTCGCTACCAGCGTCGGCTTACCCACATCATCATCACTGTGGCGGAGAAGAAGGTCGCGGAAACGGCGAATTCTGAGGACGGCAAGTCTGGTGCTCAGGCCGGGCGCCCCGCTCGGAAAACAACAGCAAAGAAGGCTGCCGGAAAGAAAACGGCAGCGAAGAAGGCTGTTGCCGCTTAAAGAATTTGGAACCAAGCCGCGCCGGCTCAACCGGCCTACGGCGTGAAAGAGAAGGAAGCTATGGGACAAAAAGTCCATCCGTATGGATTCCGCCTCGGCGTGAACAAGCCGTGGAAGTCGCGCTGGTTTATCGTGCGCGGCTATGACAAGCTGCTGGTCGAGGATGTGAAGTTGAAGGCGGAATTGCGTGAGAAGTTAAAGCAGGCAGGTGTTTCGTCCGTCGAAGTCGAGCGTCCGGGCAATAAGCTCCGTTTGATCATCCGCACAGCGCGCCCAGGCATCGTGATCGGGCGCAAGGGTGCGGAGATCGACAAGCTAAAGGCCGATCTGCAGAAGCGTACAAACCGCGAAGTGTTCATCGACATCCTCGAGGTCAACAAGCCGGAGCTCGACGCGCAGCTGGTATCAGAGAACATCGCACTCCAGTTGGAGAAGCGGGTATCGTTCCGCCGCGCCATGCGAAAGAGCGTGGATTCGGCTCTTCGCTTCGGCTGCAAGGGGATCAAGGTGCGTGTCTCGGGACGCCTGAACGGCAACGAGATCGCCCGTTCGGAGTGGTATCTCCAGGGACGTCTGCCGTTGCATACGCTGCGCGCGGATATCGATTACGGCTTCTCCGAAGCGAAGACCACCTACGGGGTGATCGGGGTGAAGACCTGGATCTACCGTGGGGACATCTACGAGCAGCGGAAGCGTCGCGAACCGGCTGCGGTCACCACAGGCGCGTTCTAACGCTGCCCACGAGCGAAGAGTGGGGCATGGGCTTCCCATCTGCCTTACTCTTCGCTATACTTAACTAGTTTGGCCCTGAGTCTGTTGCGCCCTCCTTGGGGTGTGCGGCAGAGACCCCGGTCAGCGTATTCGTGTACTTCGACCTGTTCAAGGTTCTGGTCCCCGTCCTCGCCGTTCCGATTATCAAGGCCCTGGCTTGTTGCCCTTCCGGGCACGTAAGGAATTCATCATGCTTCTTCCCAAGAAGGTCAAATACCGCAAGCAGCAGCGCGGGCGCATGCGTGGCAAGGCGTGGCGCGGTTCCGAGATCGCCTTTGGTGACTACGGTTTGAAGGTCCTGGAGTGCGGCTATATCACGGATCGCCAGATCGAAGCCTCCCGAATCGCGATGACTCGGTTCATCAAGCGTGGCGGCAAGGTGTGGTTGCGGCTGTTCCCGGATAAGCCCATCACCAAGAAGCCGGCCGAGACCCGTATGGGTAAGGGCAAGGGTGCTCCGGATCACTGGGTTGCCGTCGTGCGCCCAGGGAAGCTGCTCTTCGAGATGGAAGGCGTGCCGGTGGAGGTCGCGAAGGAAGCGATGCGTCTGGCAAGTCACAAGCTGCCGTTGAAGACCACCTTCGTCGTGCGTCCGGGCCTCACCATTGAGGCTGCAGTCAAACAGGTTCAGTAGAAGGCCGGGCATTTAACCCGGAACAGTCTCGATTAGGAAGTCAGTGATGGAACTTGAAAAGATTCGTGGATTGAGCGATGAGGAGCTGAAGGGTGAGGCCGTGAAGACGGCTGAACAGCTTTTCCGCATCCGCTTCGCAAAGAGTCTCGGTAAGCAGGAGGGCGTGGGAAAGATCCGCGTTCTGAAACAGGATATCGCCCGCTTCAAGACGATCGCGCGCGAGCGTCAGCTCGCCCAGCAAAAGGCAGGGAAGTAGACATGGCCGAAACCACAGTGAATGCAACGGCTCCTCAGGGCGTAGACGCGGGTCAGCCTGCGGCTCGTCGTAATGAGAAGGTCGGTAACGTTGTTTCGACCAAGATGCAGAAGACGATCGTGGTCGAGATCGAGATGCGCAAGGCTCATCCCAAGTACAAGCGGGTCATGAAGTCTAATAAGAAGTTCTACGCGCACGACGAGCAAAACTCGGCGCGTGTAGGCGATGTGGTGCGTATCCGTGAGACGCGTCCCCTGTCGAAGTTGAAGCGCTGGAGTCTCGAGGAGATCATTCGTCGCTCTTCCCTGGCCAATCTGACTGAAGAGAAGCCTGTAGCCGTAGCGCAGTAGTTTAGCTCCGGGCTCGTGCCCGTCTGAGGAGAAGCACAATGGCAGTTCAAATGCGCACGATGCTGGATGTCGCCGATAATTCCGGCGCGCGCAAGCTCCAGGTGATCCTTCCGCTTGGAGGCGGGCTCGGCAAGAAGGCTGGGCTTGGAGACGTTGTCACTGCGGCGGTCAAAGAGGCGTCGCCGGATGGCACCGTCAAGAAGGGCAAGGTCGTCAAGGCGGTGATTGTCCGGACGCGCAAGGAATATCGTCGTCGGGATGGCACCTACATCCGCTTCGACCAGAACGCGGCCGTTGTCATTAACGACGCGAATGAGCCGGTAGGGACACGTGTCTTCGGCCCGGTTGCACGTGAGTTGCGCGAGAAGAAGTTTCTGAAAATAGTCTCGCTCGCGCCAGAAGTTATCTAGCTACTCAATGCGGATTCCGGCTCCGACAGACTGCCGAGGAGAACAGTTTCATGGCAAAGATCAAGCGCAACGACCAAGTCCTCGTGATCGCCGGCAAAGACAAGGGGAAGAGCGGTCGGGTACTACGGATCATCACGGACAAGAATCGCATTCTCGTTGAGGGTGTGGGCATGATCAAGAAGCATGTCAAGCCTAACCCGCAGACCGGAAAGCAAGGGGGCATCGAGACGCGCGAGGCCGCTATCGCGATCTCGAACGTCATGCTGCTGGATTCTGAGGGAAAGGCCACTCGCGTGGGTTACCGCTTCGATGGCGACAAGAAGATTCGGATCGCGCGGTCGAATGGCAGCGACGTGGCAGAGACGGTGTCCAAGTAAATACAGCCGTAAAGCAAACGGAAACACCCCACGCAACGGTAAACGGCTCTTGGCTACCCCGGTTCCGTGGAGAAAGAAGAGAAGGAAATGGCGGCACGTTTGAAAGAGAAGTTCGCGAGCGAGATCAAGTCTCAGCTGCAAAAAGAGCTTGGTATCAACAATGTGATGGCCGTGCCCCGGATCGAGAAGATCGTGATTAACATGGGCATCGGCGAAGCAACGCAGAACAACAAGATTATGGATCCGCTCGTCGCGGACCTCGGTTCTATCTCAGGCCAGAAGCCAGTCGTGACCAAGGCGAAGAAGTCCATCGCGGCTTTCAAATTGCGTGAAGGAATGCCGATTGGCGCCATGGTGACGCTGCGCGGGGACGCGATGTACGAGTTCCTGGACCGCCTGATCTCGGTGGCCCTTCCGCGGGTTCGCGATTTTCGCGGCGTCAGTTCCAAGAGCTTCGATGGCCGTGGTAACTACACCCTGGGTCTGCGCGATCAGTTGATCTTTCCCGAGATCGATTACTCCAAGGTCGAGAAAACGAAGGGCATGAATGTCACGATCGTGACAACTGCCACAGATGACAACGGCGCACGTACTCTGCTGCGCCTCTTCGGTATGCCCTTCCGTCAGGGCGCGTAACCGGTTCCAGGAACAGAAAGAGCAGATACATGGCAACTACAGCAAAGCGCGTCAAAGACGCCCGTAAGCCGAAGTTCAAGTCCCGTCAGCACAACCGCTGCCAGCTTTGCGGGCGTCCGCGTGCGTTCCTCCGCAAGTTCGGCATCTGCCGTCTATGTTTCCGCAGCCTGGCGCTCAAGGGAGAGATCCCGGGTGTTGTGAAGTCCAGCTGGTAAGCCAGAAAACCTGCCCGGTGACTGCACCATGGTCACCCTGCATGAGACTTACGGCGCCTTACCAAGCGCCACAACCATTCCCGCTGGTTCTCTCGGCTCCGGCCCGGAGCGAACGGGGAATGAAAGGAAAGCAATGAATCTCACCGATCCGGTAGCAGACTTCCTGACCCGCATCCGCAATGCGCACAACGCACGGCACCAGAAATTCGACGTGCCTGCCTCCCGCCTGAAGGCGGAGATTGCCCGCATTCTGAAGGAAGAGGGCTACATTGCCAACGTCAAGCCTGTGGATGAAGAGGGCATGCGCTTTCTTCGTGTGTACCTGAAGTATGGCGCGAACAACGAGGCAGCGATCCGCGACCTCAAGCGCGTCTCCAAGCCTGGCTGCCGAGTGTATGTCGGCAAGGATGAGATCCGTCGTGTGCAGGGCGGACTCGGGATCTCCATCATGACGACGCCTCGTGGCGTGATGACGGGCCGTCAAGCGCGCCGCGAGGGCGTAGGCGGCGAGATTCTTTGTGAAGTCTGGTAGCTTTTTACCGGCTTCCAGCAAGTAACAGATAGCCGTTTCAGCGGCACTGCCGCAGGCTGCAGTGGAACGGTCCGGCCTTGTGCCACCGCGACTCGCAAGCCAAAAAGGATTCAAGATGTCACGAATTGGTCTCAAGCCCATCACGTTGCCAAAAGGTGTGAAGTACACCTTGAACGGCGGCAACGTTCTCGTTGAAGGTCCCAAGGGTTCCGTTTCTGCGCTGGTGCCACAAGGCATCACGCTGACAGAAAAGGACGGCATTCTCTCCGTAGAACGCCAGAACGACTCGCAGAAGGCCGTGCATGGTCTCGCCCGCGCGCTGGTCTTCAATGCGGTCGAAGGCGTTACGAACGGCTGGAAGAAGGAACTCGATGTCGTCGGCATCGGATATCGCGTGGAGATGAAGGGCAAAAACACTGTCGTGTTCACACTCGGGTACTCGCATGTGATTGAGTTCCCCCTGCCGACGGGTGTCGAGGTGACGATCGATCCAAAGCAGACTCACGTCACCGTCTCCGGAATTGACCGACAGAGGGTTGGTCAGGTAGCGGCAGACATGCGGTCCTTGCGGAAGCCGGATCCCTACAAGAACAAGGGTGTCCGGTATTCCAACGAGAAGCTGAAGAAGAAGGTCGGCAAGACCGGCGCCAAGTAAATCAGCCTGACAGGGTGCTCCGAGGATGATCCTGGGAACACCGGTTTGGCCAACCGAACGTCGGCAGAGGCTGCCGACGCCCATAGGAAGGAAGAGAATTATGATCGCAATGCCCCAGAGGAACCAGACGCGTCAGCGGGTGCACAATCGGATCCGCGCTAAGATGTCCGGAACGGCACAGCGGCCCCGTCTGAACGTCTATCGTTCGCTGAATCACATCTACACGCAGTTGGTCGACGACGCCAACGGCGTGACGATTGCGGCAGCATCCACCGTTGCAAAAAAAGGTGCCGACAAGGTAGTCGGTGGCAATATCGAAGCTGCCAAAACAGTTGGCAAGCTGATCGCTGAGCGCGCGCAGGCTGCCGGTATTAAGAAGGTCGTGTTCGACCGCGGTGGGTACCTGTATCACGGTCGCATCAAGGCGCTGGCGGATGCCGCTCGCGAAGCTGGACTCGAATTCTAAGCCAACACTGAGATTGGCAGTGCCTCCGGACCGGTGTGCCGGGGAGAAATATAGAGGGAACAATGATTACCAAGAAGAAGCTCGACGGCAACCGCATGAACCTCAAGGATGAGGTTGTCAGCATCAATCGCGTGACCAAGGTTGTAAAGGGCGGCAAGAACATGAGCTTCGCCGCGCTCGTCATTGTCGGTGACCCCGCAGAGGGCGTCGTCGGTTATGGATCAGGCAAGGCGAAGGAAGTGCCCCAGGCGATCCGCAAGGGGATTGAAGCTGCGAAGAAGAACCTGATCAAGGTGAATATGACGCAGACCTCCATCCCTCACCAGGTACTGGGACATTTCGGATCAGGAGAGGTTTTGCTGAAGCCGGCGCCGGAAGGTACCGGGGTCATCGCGGGCAAAACAGTGCGCGCCGTGATGACAGCAGCCGGTGTGCAGAACGTCCTGACGAAGAATATCGGTTCGGCGAATCCCCACAATGTGATCAAGGCGACGTTTGACGCTCTGATTCAACTGCGCGACAAGGCCGAAGTGGCAGCGCTTCGTGGGAAGTCGATAGACGAGCTGTAACGGCATATGAGTCGAGAAGGAGATAGGGAGCGTTGAGGCCGAGTTGGGTTGGCGTTCCTTGTTTTACCTGAGTTCGGCTTCGGAGATGATGATGGCAAGCGAGAACAAGATCAAGATTCAGTACTTCCGGTCACAGATCTGCACACCGGTGAAGCATAAGCTTGTGGTTAAGGGCTTGGGGTTCACAAGGTTGAACCAGATTGTTGAGCGCGAGGACTCTCCCTCAATCCGCGGCATGGTGAAGAAAATCCCTCACCTCGTTCGAATCGTCGAGTAGTCCACACCCGTTCTCCCCCGGGGAGAACCGAATGCGAGTCGAGCTCCTGGGCCAACAGGATGCCGGCGTCAGCGAGGAAAACATGGCGAAGAATCTTAGCAATTTACGGGCGCCGAAGGGTGCCAATAGCAATAAGAAGCGCGTGGGCCGTGGTATGGGCTCGGGTATCGGTAAGACCTCGGGTCGCGGTCATAAGGGCCAGCGTTCGCGGTCGGGTTCGCGCAGCATGCGCGGTTTCGAAGGCGGCCAGATGCCGCTACATCGGCGCATGCCGAAGCGTGGTTTTACGAACATCTTCCGCACGGAATACCTTGTTCTGGGGTTGGATCGGATCGCCGAACTTGGCGAAACCGAGTTGACGCTGGAGAAGCTGCAGGAGCGGGGCGTGGTCAAGGGCCGCAAGCTGGTCAAGGTATTGGCCAATGGCGAGTTGACTACCGCGGTGACCGTGTACGCACACAAGTTCTCCGCTGCGGCCCAAAAGGCGATTGAGGCTGCCGGTGGCAAAGCGATCGTGATCGGCGCAGAGTCCCCTGCAACCGTTTAGTTCCTGCAAGGCCGGAGCCTAAGAGCTCCGGCCTTCGTGTATTCCGGCATTCCGGGTAAAATAGTCGCGAACAGACGTCAAGCGCATGGAATCAGCGCAACACCTCTGCGTAGACCGCAACATCTAAGGCCATCGCACCGATGCTTGAAAAATTCGCCAACATCTTCCGCCTGCCAGATCTGCGTAAGCGCATTGGGTTCACGCTGGGTCTGCTTGCTGTATACCGTATCGGCTTTCACATTCCCACGCCGGGTGTGAATGCGGACATGCTGGCGCAGTTCTTTAATCAGAATGCCGGGTCGGCTTTAGGATTGCTGGATCTGTTCGCGGGCGGCAATCTCCGCAAGTTCACCATCTTCGCGTTGGGCATCATGCCGTACATTACTGCCTCCATCATCTTTCAGCTGCTCACGGTGGTTTATGAGCCACTGGCGAAGCTGCAGAAGGAGGGCGAGGTTGGCCGCCGCAAGATCACACAATGGACGCGGTATGTCACTGTTCTTCTTGCGATTGTGCAAAGCTTCTTCATCTCGTTACCGCTGACAAGCCAGGGTATGGTGACCATTCCCAAGTTGGCGTTTGTACCTCTCTGTATCATCACGCTGACGTGCGGCACGGCCTTCATCATGTGGCTGGGCGAGCAGATCACTGATCGCGGGGTTGGCAACGGCATGAGCCTGCTCATCTTTACGGGCATCGTCGTCGGGTTGCCAGGTGGCATCAGCGAGTTGCTGACCAAGGCAAGGACGAATGCATGGGGCGGCTTCACACCCATCGCCCTGTTGCTGATCGTGGTCCTGATGGTGGCGGTCGTTGCTTTCATCATTTTTGTGGAGCGTTCGGAGCGTCGGATTCCGATCCAGTCGGCCAAGCGTGTCGTGGGTCGAGCCGCTTCGCAGGCCTCGACATCCTTCCTTCCCTTAAAGGTGAACTCAGGCGGCGTGATGCCTGTCATCTTTGCTGCTTCGATTCTTTCCGCGCCGCAGCTGCTGGCCAATGTGAGCCTGTTCGGATCCGGCCCACTGCGCGACACGGTCTATCTTGGGCCGGTGTTCCGCGCGCTTGCCCCGGCCGAGCCGTGGTATGAGCTCGTCTATATCGCGGCGATTGTGTTCTTCGCCTATTTTTACATTTCGATCATCTTCCGTCCCGATGACATTGCGGACAACATGCGGAAGTATGGATCGTTCATCCCGGGAGTTCGTCCCGGAAAGAGAACCTCCGATTTCATCAATGATGTGCTGACCAGGATCACGCTGGTGGGTGCGTTGTACCTGATTATCATCTCGATCATTCCGCAACTGTTGATCTCCGGTATTCACTTCAACCATCTCTGGCTCGTGGGAGGCTTCTTCGACCGCCTGCCGACCTGGGTAACGAACGGTCTGGGTGTGCGGTTCTACTTTGGGGGAACCAGCCTGCTCATCGTCGTGGGTGTAGCGATGGACACGATGCAGCAGATCGAGGCACAGCTGATCATGCGTCACTATGAAGGCTTCTCGCCCAAGGCGAGTCGCCGCCTGGCGCGTCGCTGGTAGTTCACCTACCTCTATTAAGACGAATGCAGGCGTGAGCGAAATCCGCTCCGTCTGCGCTGGTCCCTGGCGTTGCCGCTCGATTGTAGGATTGGAACTTGGCTGAAGTGAACGACATGTCGACGCAATTTGATGCTGGCCCTGTACTGCTTCTGGGTGCGCCCGGCGTAGGCAAGGGAACCCAGGCCAAGCGCTTAATGGCGGAATATGGCGTTCCGCAGATCTCCACAGGCGATCTGCTTCGGGAGCACAGGAAGAACCACACCAAGCTCGGCATGATCGCCGACGATCTGATGGTGCAGGGCAAGCTTGTCCCGGATGAACTCGTGAATGACATGGTTGCCGAACGGCTGCTACAACCGGATACGAAGCGTGGATATATTCTGGACGGCTTTCCGCGCACTCTCAATCAGGCTGAATGGCTGGATGAGTACATCACCCGGGAACACGGAGAGGCTACAGATTCCGAAGAGGCCGCCAAGGGACCACAGCCGAAGCTGCCCGTCGTTGCAATCCACCTGATGGTGGACGGTCAGGCGCTGCTGGAGCGCATCACCGGCCGGCGGATCTCGCCTACAGGCAATATCTACAATATCTACACGCACCCGCCCAAGGTCGAAGGTATTTGCGACGTGGATGGCGGGCCGTTGACGCAGCGCGCCGATGACCGTGAAGAGGTCTTTCACGAGCGTATGAAGTCCTTCGAGGCGCAGACTACACCAGTGATCGAGTACTACCGGACTCACGGGAACCGCTTCGCGGAAGTGGACGGTGACCGTGCCCTGGAAGAGGTCACGGCGGCCATTCGGGAGACGTTATTACGCATGCGGCAGGAGCTTGCGTAAAGCTGGCTGCCGGCACATCTGAAACTTATGGCTATTTTGATCAAATCCACCGCTGAGATTGAAAAGATGCGAATCAGTGGTGCAGCTTTGGCCCGGGTGCATGACGCGGTTCGTGAGGCTGTGCGCGTGGGAGCCACGACGATGGACCTCGAGCGGGCGGCCGCGGCGCGGGTTGCGGAGTTGGGCGTGGTCTCTGCGTTCAAGGGGTATCACGGCTACCCAGCCGTGCTCTGTACCTCGGTGAATCACGAGGTGATCCATGGGATCCCGAATGACAAACGTGTGTTGAAGGACGGGGATGTGGTTTCTATCGATTGTGGCGTCGTGGTGGACGGCTTTTATAGCGACCGCGCCATGACGTATGCCGTCGGAACACCGAGCGCGGAGGCCAGGAAGCTGCTCAGAGTCACCGAGGCTTCGTTGTACAAGGCAATCGAAAAGGCTGTACCCGGGGGCAGGCTTGGAGACATCGCCTGGGCAGTGCAGAGCCTGTGCGAGGCTGAGGGCTATGGTGTTGTGAAGGAGTTTGTGGGGCACGGCATTGGCAAGAGCATGCACGAGGACCCACAGGTACCGAATGTAGGGAATCCCGGAAAGGGTCCTCGTCTGAAGGCCGGCATGGTGCTGGCTATCGAGCCGATGATCAATGCGGGCTCGGCCGAGGTGAAGGTGCTTGAGGACGGCTGGACGGCGATCACGGTCGACGGCAGCCTGAGCGCGCACTTTGAGCACACGGTGGCCATTACCAAGGATGGCCCACGGATCCTGACGGACTAGTTCGATCCTCCAGCGGGAACGGATGCAGCCACACACCCCGCTTCACCGAGGTATGCGGGTGGAGGGGCAGACGATGGATCGAATTTCGCGGAGTGTTGTCCCCCCCAACACACAAATACGGATCGCCACTCCGATCCACTTGGATTCCATCCCGCGTCAGCTATCGCCGTGGTCTTCTGACCAACGAAGCCAGCCGAGTACCAGCGCAATCAGTTCTCAGCAGGAACCCTGAAACTCATACGTTGAGCAGACGAGAACGCTTGCGCGTTTCCGCCTCGCAACCCTTCGCTTCTGGTGGGAGCGAAGCGGAAGTTTTCGCAGGATCAACGTGGTTCTGCATCTCATGGAAATACAAGGAATCTGAAGAGAAGGACAATTGGAGGCTGGCGAACCCGTATGACAGCATCAGCGAACACAGCCGGACGTCGCCCGCGTGTGGTGATCGTGGGGGCGGGCTTCGGGGGTATCCATGCCGCGCAGGGGCTTGGGAAAGCCCAGGTAGACATCACGGTGCTGGACCGCCGTAATCACCACACCTTTCAGCCACTGCTGTACCAGGTAGCCCTGGCCGTGCTTTCGCCCGGGGACATTGCCCAGCCTATCCGATCCATCCTTCGGGATAACCGCAACACGGAAGTGCTGATGGACGAGGTCATTGGCTTCGACCTGGATACCCATCGGGTGCACGTGAAAAGCGGCGCCGAGGTGATCTACGACTACCTGATCGTCGCTACGGGAGCTACCCATAGCTATTTCGGACATGATGACTGGGCGCAGTTTGCGCCGGGGCTGAAGACGGTAGAGGATGCCACCGAGATCCGCCGGCGCGTATTGCTTGCTTTCGAGCTGGCGGAACGGCAAAAGCTGGAGACTGGATCACATCCCCCGCTGAACTTCGTCATCATCGGCGGTGGGCCCACGGGTGTGGAGCTGGCAGGGGCCATCTCGGATATTGCCCGGCTGTACATGACCAAGGACTTCCGCCACATCGATCCGGGTTCGGCGAACGTGATGATCTTTGAGGGCTCGCCGCACATTCTTGGCGCGTATCCCGAGGACCTTCAGCAGAAGGCTGTGGAGCAGCTGGCCCACCTGGGGGTCAAGTGCCGCACGGGGGCGCATGTTACCGAGGTTGGCCCGGGCTATGTCAAGGTCGGCGAAGAGCGTATTGAAAGCGTGTGCACGCTGTGGGGAGCGGGCGTGCAGGCCTCTGCTCTAGGTAAGCAGCTGGGGTTTCCCGTCGACAAGCGTGGCGCTGTGCTGGTAGATGAGCACCTGAATCCGCCAGATCACCCCGAGATCTTCGTGATCGGCGACCTCTCGCATTTTGAACAAGATGGTAAGCAGGTTCCCGGCGTGGCACAGCCTGCCATGCAGATGGGCGACTACGCGGCGAAGCGGATTCAGCTCTTCATGCAGGGTGACGCCCTCGTGGCGAAGCAGAAGCCCTTCCGGTACTTCGACAAGGGAGACATGGCGACGATTGGCCGCAAGGCCGCTGTTGCCCGCGTAGCGTGGCCCTTCCATGCGCACCTGAGTGGTTTTGTGGCGTGGATGATGTGGCTGGTGGTGCACATTTTCTTCTTGATCGGGCTACGTAACCGTCTTCAGGTTTTTCGGAGCTGGTTCTGGACGTACGTCACGTTGCGTGACGGTGTGCGTCTCATCGTGGGCTCGCAGGACCTGCCGGGTTGGGGAACGCTGGCAGCAAGTGCGGCACCGGACATCAGCAGTACACCGTCGACGAGTTCCGGCGCGCCGGTCGCGGCAGTGCCAACGCACTAAGCCTCTACCGTTCGTCGTCGGACGGCGGCTACCGTAACGCGCCTGAACGGCATCCATGCTTTCTGTACGCAACTTTCCTCAATGCAGGAGCATGGTGATGGCACAGGCAGTGGTGGTCCAGGGACGCAAAGTGCGTTATGGCGTCGTCGGTATCGGATGGATCTCCCAGACAGCGTTTCTCCCCGGGGTGGAGCATACGGGCAACAGCGAGGTTGTGGCCTTTGTGAGTGGCCACGAGGACAAGGCTGCGCGCGTTGGCGAGAAGTACGGTGTTTCCGCGCTTTACAGCTACGAGGAGTACGACGAGCTCCTGGTCTCCGGGACCGTGGACGCGATCTATCTGGCGACCCCGAACTTCGACCACGTAGATCTTGCCGTGCGCACGCTCAAGGCCGGGATTCATTTGCTGCTGGAGAAGCCGATGGCCGTCTCCGTAGCCCAGTGTGAGGAGATTATCGAGGCCTCAAAGACGTCCGGGGCAAAGCTGATGGTTGCATACCGTCTGCACCATGAGATCGGCACATTGAATGCGTTTGAGGTCGCGCGCTCAGGCAAGCTCGGGCATCTGCGTTACTTTAACTCTTCGTTTTCGCAGCCCGTGAACTACCAGAACCACCGCGCCAAGAACGGGTTCTGGGCTGGCCCGGTGCCGGACATGGGACCCTATCCCATCAACACCGTGCGCAATCTGTTCGGTGCCGAGCCGGTTGAGGTAAGCGCCATGGGCGTTCGCACCGATCCGGAGCGGTTTCGAGACTTTGACGATCAGGTAGCCGTCAATCTTAAGTTCCCAGGCGACAGGATCGCCACCATGTTGATGAGCTACTCCGGTGCGGATCTCGATGATTTTCGGGTAGTAGGGACGCTTGGTGATCTTTATTCCAGCCCTGCATTTGGCATGAATGCTGCTATGAAGCATCTGACGACGATCGGAAAGAGCAAAAGCGAAGAGAGCTTCCCAAAGACCGACCACTTTGGCGGTGAGCTCAAGTATTTTTCGAACTGCATCGTGAAAGATGAGCAGCCTGAGGCGGACGGAGAGGAAGGGCTGCTGGATATTCGCGTCATCGCGGCCATTCAGAAGGCTCTGGTGACAGGCAAGCCGCAGATGCTGGAGCCCTATACGCGCAAGCGGCGCCCTACCAAGGACCAGCTCGAGAAGCTCGGATCCGTGAAGGAACCGCAATTGATTGACGCGCACAAGCCCGCTGAGGGCCGTTGAGTTTGTCAGAAAACAGGCTGTCAGAGATGTCCCGCACGGAAGGGAGCGTATGTCCACGACGGCTTCGTTTGTAACCCACTGCCCAGGAGCTGTACAGAATGGAAAGCAACAACGAGAACGAGCAAAGCGCAGCGGCACTTTCGCGCCGCAACTTTCTTCGCACGACCGCGGCAGCGCTCGCGGCGACGGCTGCTGCCGGGCCGTTTGCCGCGGGGGCGCAGAACAATCTCGCGACACCTCAGACCAAGGACCTGAGCCACGATACGCACACCGGGACGAACGAGAAGCAGATGGGTCCCGAAAACAAGATCCTGGAGGCACAGGAGCCTGATTCCGTTTTTCCGCCGACCTCAGACGCCGGTGGCCAGCCCCCGTTCAAGTACCCGTTCGCGTTTGGCCATCGCCGCGTGGAAGAGGGTGGATGGACACGACAGGTGACTGTCCGCGACTTTCCCCTCTCGAAGAAGATGGCCGGCGTCGAGATGCGGCTGATCAAGGGTGGCATCCGGGAGTTGCACTGGCACGTGGGGGCGGAGTGGGCCTTTATGACCGCGGGGACCGCACGCATCACCGCCGTGGACCAGCACGGGCGCGGGTTTGTGGAAGACATCAAGGAGGGCGATCTTTGGATTTTCCCTGGAGGCATTCCCCACTCGATTCAGGGCACAGGTGACGACGGATGCCAGTTTCTACTGGTCTTCAACGATGGGAATTTCAACGAGTTCGAAACCTTTCTGCTGACCGATTGGCTCCACCACACACCTAAGGAAGTTCTCGCGAAGAACTTCGGTGTGCCTGAATCGACCTTCGACAAGGTGCCCAAGCGCGAACTCTTTATCTTTCCGCGAGACCTGCCGAGGTCGCTTGCCGAAGAAAAGAAGGAGGTTTCCGCAGGTACGGGAATGGTTCCAGAATCCTTCGCCTTCTTCACGGACAAGATGCAGCCCACCAAGGTAACGGCCGGCGGCTCGGTGAAGATCATCGATCGAAAGAACTTCCCCGCGACCAACATCGCGGCAGCCATTGTGACCCTGAAGCCGGGAGGCCTGCGGGAGCTGCACTGGCATCCCAACGATGACGAGTGGCAGTACTACGTGAAGGGCACTGCCCGCATGACGGTGTTTTCTGCCGGAGGCCACGCTCGCACCATGGACTTCCACCCGGGCGATGTCGGCTATATCGACCAGTCGCTGCCCCACTACGTGGAGAACATCGGCGACGACGACCTGGTCTTCCTCGAGGTCTTTCCTACGCCGTTCTACGAGGACATCTCCCTCGGGGAATGGCTGGCGCATACTCCGTCGCGCCTGGTTGACCAGCACATTGCCACGGGCGAGGACTTCCTTAAGGGCATACCCAAGGGTGAAGCTGTAGCTACGCCGTTGAAGTAAATTGGCCTCGGCACAGCGAAGAGGACCAGCCCATATGGCTGGTCCCTTTCGCTGCCGCTAACGCGAAACAGCTTGCGGCCTTGTTGCAGCGCCTTTCGGTCGACCGCCCAGGGCGAGCACTGGTTTCTCCAGTGCATACCAACTCACAGCGGCCATGCCCACGGTTAACAAAAAGATGATGGCCGGGGCGAAACGCGGGGGAAAATACGGCTCGAAGCGCGTCAGCATCAAGAGGTGGAAGAGATAGAACGCGTAGCTGATCCGTCCGAGACCGCGCATGGGCGCGCTCGACAGCACACGCACAAGCAGACTGTCGCCATCCGCCAGCACGGACCAGAGGAACAGCCCGCCCAGCACCACGATGTTCAATGAGTAGCCGAGGCCATTGAAGGCAGGCGAGTTTGTGTAGCGCCGGAACCAGGGATGCATGCCGAGCAGCACATACGCCAGAACTCCCAGGAACATGCCGATCTGAGCCCACCGCAGGGCGACGAGACGGCGAACCCGCGGTAGCCACAACGCGGCGAGTGCACCGGCAGCCATCGCATCGATGCGAAAGGGAGTGAGCACGTAAATCGGCTCGGGATGGGCGAAGAGCGGTGTACAAACGGCTCGGAGCACGGGCAAGCCGAGCAGAAGAGCAAGCATGCACGGCGCGAGCCATCGACGCGGCAGGAAGTAGACCAGAAAAGGCCAGAAGAGGTAGAAGTGCTGTTCGACCGCGAGCGACCACAGAGGGATCAGGGGACTAAAACCCACCCAGCGGAACGCGTACGGAAGATTCTGGAGGAAGAAGGCGTAAAACGGCCACAGCCTGTGCCAATCCTGCGTAGTGAAGAAGGCGATAAGCGCAAGGCAGACTACATACGCAGGCAGAATCCGCTGGGCCCGGCGCAGGTAGAAGTGGCCCAGCAGGCGTCCGAAACTCATCCGCGCGCTATCGCGCAGCAGGATGTTTGTAATCAGGTAGCCAGACAGGATGAAGAACAGATCCACGCCTGACCAGAGCAGCGAGACGGCGTACGCATGGTGCACGAACACCATGAGGATTGCAACGGCGCGCAACCCATCCAGTTGTGGCAGGTACGCACTTCCGGTTGCGCCGCTCGGTTGCGGCACGGAGCCGTCGTGAGACTCTGTCGCGGAATGATGGATGTGTGGGGCAGCGCCCACGGGGAGGTCTGATCCCGTGGGCGCCTGGGGACCTGCTTCAGGCATTGATCGGCTCGCCGACAGCCTCCAGAGAACGCACCTTCACCGGGGTAAGCCAGTTGTAGCGATCCGGAGCGATGCCGTGCACGATATCGAAGAAGGCCTGGTGCAGGCTGCGGGTGATGGGGCCCATGCTGCCGTCGCCGATCATGATGCGGTCGACCGAACGCAGGTGGGTGACCTCCGCGGCCGTGCCGGTGAAGAAGGCTTCATCGCAGATGTAGAGGAACTCGCGCGGCAGGGCCTGCTCGACGATCGGGATGCCGAACTGGCGGGCCAATACCAGGATCGAGTCACGGGTGATGCCATTCAGTACCGAGTTGGCCAGCGGCGAGGTGTAGAGCACGCCATTGCGGACCAGAAACAGGTTCTCGCCCGAGCCCTCGGAAAGGTAGCCATTACGATCGAGCGCGATGCCTTCGACGTAGCCGTTGATGTCGGCTTCCATCCGGATCAGCTGCGAATTCATGTAGTTCGCCCCGGCCTTGGCAAGGGAGGGCATCGTGTTGGGGGCGAGGCGGTTCCAGCTGGAAATGCAGACGTCCGCGCCGGCATCGCCCTGCACATATTTGCCCCAGGGGAAGTTGGCGACGTACACCTCAACCGGCGACTTCAGCGGATTGACACCGATTTCGCCATAACCACGGAAGGCGAAAGGCCGGATGTAGCAGGGAGCCACACCATTCGCCTCCACAACGTCCACCACTGCATTATTCAACTGTTCCAGCGTGAAGGGCAGTGGCATACGATAGATCTTCGCGGAGTCAACCATGCGCCGCATGTGCTCGGACAACCGGAAGATGGCCGCCGAGTTCTCCTGCGTGTAGCAACGGATCCCCTCGAAGACGGACGAGCCGTAGTGGATGACGTGGCTCATGACGTGAATCTGGGCTTTGTCCCAGGGGATGAGCTGGCCGTTATGCCAGATGTTTTGCGTGGGTTGTATGGGCAAGACGGACTCCTTGGCAACCGCTCGACAGGCAAGATCGCCGAAACTGTAGTTCGATTCTAAGGCTAAGGGCAGGAGGTTTGTCTCCGCCTGTCGTCATGGCACGTTGAGAGCATCCACAACTCCCCGCAGCATCCCTGCAAAGCAGCGCTGTTCCCTGGACGGCACCCGTGCAGGACCTCGAAGCGACTCATGGAATAATCCCTGAAGACCCATCGTTTGATCGCCAGCAAGCAGTGCAGAAAGACCGCTGGCTGCCCTGCGCGCAGAGTCTGAATCGCAGTTGAGGAAGAGGGAAGATGCACGGAGACGGCCGACTGGTCGCCGGAAGGTTCTTTCAGCGTTTGGCCATCGTGCTCTGCATGGTCCTTGCCATCCTGATGGTGCTCAACACCCAGATGAGCGGCGAAGCCATGTGGTTCTGGTATGGCACCGTGTTCCGCGGGGGCACCAAGCTTTACAGCGAACTTCACATCGCGTTGCAGCCGCTCTTTGTGCTGGAAACGTCAACGTGGCTGAGGCTCTTCGGCAACAAGATCGCCGTGTACGAGATCCCCTCCCTTGTTCATGCTTTCCTGCTTGTCTGGGGCATCTCGCTGATCCTGCGGGAGTCCGTGTGGCCCGACTGGCAAAAGGGCGTTCTGCTCCTCGCGACCTTTGTGCTGACCGTGGCGGGACACTCATATCGGTTCGACGACTACCACGTGCTGGCCGAAGCCTTCATCACGTATGCACTTCTGATCCTGCTTCTGCTTGGCAGGCCGACCCAGCCCGAGGGATCGAGGCGTCAGTTGGCACTCGTTGCAGCTCTCGGCCTGATCTGCGGCCTCACCATCGTGACGCGGGTCACCGATGGCGCCGCGCTTATCACCGCTTCCTTCCTGATCCTGCCGTTTCTGCTGCCGCGGGGGAAGTTTGCCGGGCTTGCTCTTCTGGTAGGTACCGCAGCGGCTACCGTCCTGATCGTTGTGCGCCTCACCGGAGACACGTTCTCGGCCTACCTGTCGAACAGCCTGTTTCATGCGGCCAGCAGCAAAGGGGGCACCGGCAGTATCTTCATGGCGCCGCTGCTGACGATCTACACAACCTTCGGGGCCGCACGCGGAGAGAAGAAGTCGGCGCTTGCCATCCTCGTCATGTTTGGGGTCGCCGCTTACATCGCGCGTCGCTGGCCCAACAAGATCCGCTACATTATCCCGGCGCAGTTCGCGATCGCGGCCTTCTGCGTTCTGATCTCTTCCCGTGAGAAGCTCACCGCATTGGAGCGCGGGCACTTCTTTGAAGCAATCGTGCTCTTTTCCACCTTGGGCATGTACCTCGTAGCTGGCTACATCTTCTACCGCTACCTCCAGCACAGGAAGGGCATTGGACCATGGGATCGCCGGTATATGGTCATCCTGCTTCCGATTCTCGAGTGGGCGTCCTACTCGGCGGGCGCAGCTGCCGAACCGCTGACCAACTACTACGCCCCGGTGGCTCTGCTTTTGCTGCTCGTGCCGATCTTCCAGCCATTCCGCAAGTACAGCCTGTGGGCGTACCCGGCATTCATTGGCATTATGGCGCTGGTTGCCGTGAACGGCATCGAGTCCAAGGCGGTTGTGCCCTACTCTTGGCAGAACTACAAATATGCGTCAATGTTCAGGAACCGCGAGTTGTACCACCATCCAACGCGCGGCGAGATGTACATCGACAAAGATCTTCTGACCTTCAGCGAGCGCGTGTGCAAGGACCTCGGTGCGATCCCCGGTAAGAATCGTCCTGAGGTCCTGTCTCTTCCGTACCCTTATCCGAACTACTTCTGCGACACGCCGCCCTGGCACAACTACGTTCAGACCTTCTTCGATACCGCCACGCGCGGTACCATCGAGCAGATGATGCGGGAGCTTCAAAGCAATCCGCCGCAATGGATCATCTACCAGCGTCAGCTGAACATCATGAATGGTGCCGAACGGCTGTATAACCACGGACGGCCCATCGCGCAACGCGATTTGGACACGATGATCATGCAGAAACTCGCAGGGGGGCAGTGGAAGCTTGTCGACCGGAGCAGCTACCTGCGGCCAAACTGGTACGACAGGCCCAGTGAGACCGACTGGTACATCATCCAGACGCATCCCTAGTCGCTTTCGGGCCCTCGCATGAGCGAGTTGTCTGTTCAGGAGGTCGCCGTGTCTGTGCGCAGACGCGGCCCGCTATGCTGCTTCCGTCCACCATTCCGTTTCTCGACTTTGAGCATTCGGCCTATGTCCGGTTCTCACTGCTGGCGTTGAGCTCGATCTTCTTTCTGGTAGATCCTTTTGCGGCGCTTCCCACATTCCTCGCGGTCACCGCTGGCCAGGATCAGGCAAAGCGTGCTCGCACTGCCCGCAAAGCTTCCCTCACCGCGTTCGTCATCCTGACGTCCTTTGCCGGAGCCGGACAGTACATCTTTCGCATCTTCGGCATCACCTTGCCTGCCTTCGAAATCGCAGGCGGGATTATTCTCCTGCTCATCGGTCTGGACATGCTGGAAGCCAAGAGGTCGCCTACCCAGGAAGTCAGCGATGAAACAGAAGCCGCTGCGACCAAGGATGACGCAGGGATCGTCCCCATGGGTATTCCCATGCTTGCCGGGCCAGGAGCCATCACGAGTGTAATGGTGCTTGTCGGCCAGGCGCAGGATCTTCGCGAGCGCCTGGCCATCTACAGTGCCATCCTGGTGACCTGCGCCGTGTGCCTTCTGGTGCTTGGCAGCGCGATGCGGGTCGCTCGAGCTCTCGGCGATACGGGCATTCGCATCCTGGTGCGCATCATGGGCTTGCTGCTCGTCGCTCTGGCCGTACAGGACTTCGTCAACGGTCTGGTCGATCTGGGTGTGCTGAACAAACACTGACTGATGGCGATTCAGGGCTTCCTGAGAGATCACCTCACCAGCAGAGCGGAAGCGGCAGCCAGCAATCCAAGGCTTCCCAGACCGATTGCGGCAAGCACGAACGTCCATCGGCGGGTGAGCAGCGTGATCGACGCCAATACCACCGAGATCTGCAGCAGGGCCTCCCCCGCGTCAAGACGCATTGCGCGCTTCTCTGCCAGACCCACTTCGGCCTCGAACTCTCGGGCAGCCCGGGTATCCTCGTCGAGTTGCCCCTGCGCCCGTACCTGCGCCGCTTTGTACTGACTCAACTTTGCTTGCCTGGAACTCGCATCGACACCCGGCAGCGATGCGAGCAGGTCGCCTGCAATGCCCAACTCGGCCTGCCGTATACGACGGCCCTGGTACTCGCCCCACTGGTCGGAAGCCTTGGCCTGGGAGAGAACAGCTTCCGTGTGTTGCCGATGACTGAACACGGTCACCAGTGCCACAAGTACGGCCAGGACACTGATGATAAGCGAAACCCGCGTCATGCTCGCCTCGCCGGCTTCACGCATCTCTTTGGCAAACTCTGAGATCTCTTCAGGTTCCATCTGGGGAGCATATAAGCAACCGTGCGCGGCCATCCTCGCTGGGACGCGATTTCCTCCATACAGCGCGGAAAAGCTGTGGAATCGAGGGGTCCAAGCTGTCCCGGGCGCGAGAAATCAGAGGTCCTGGCACGAATCGTGGAATAACAACTGGCCCAAGTCATCGTAAACAAGGTACTTAACATTCCTGGCTACACTCCGCCCGACCACCTCTTGCCGAGATCCTCTCCAGTTGCTAAGATTCATCTTGTCAACGCGCTTGAGAACGGCGCGAGTGGCAAGCAGGAGTTGCAGAATCGATTACGATTCGATACTCTTGCGAAGTACCAAAGCCTGCTGCTGAGAACAACCGGCATGCACGGCGCAGTCCAAGCGTTTGAAACGCGGGTGAGAGCGAAATGCCCACCGCAAGCAAACCCAAGCTACTGCAAGTTCACTGGAGCATATGGCTCCGCGAACCGCGACGCGGTTCGTAACGATGTTTGATCTTTGACGCTGTCTGATTCGAGTGAATCTCCGACGTGGTGGAGAGTCACGAAAGCAAGCCTATTAGCCACGAGAAGTGCCAAGCGGCTCGGGTTGACAAGCCTGAAAGGGTTCGATATTCTGGGTGAGTCGCGCAAAACACTGCGGCGAAGCCGAAAGGCGCTTGGATTGGTTATAAAGATCCCGCCCGGCAACACCAGTCAGACAGCGCATCAAGTTCGAGGACACAAGGTTGTGGCTCTGCCTATCCTGGGTCCTTGATCCAAAACTGCCGGTTTAGACCGAGCAGTCAGGATCTTTGACAACATAGTTGAACGTGCCAATCGTGAGATGACATGAATATTTGGTTGAGTCATTCTCACAAGTCATACCCTCCACTCCATCGAGTGAGTGGGGGCGCTCAAGGGTCTCGGACCTCCGTC
>CAZZXY010000068.1:0-24915 GCA_964658105.1 Verrucomicrobia bacterium Tous-C9LFEB
GGCTCTCCAAGGGGAAGTTGGCTCTGTCGACATGCAGCTCTAGTCTTCCAGAAGCCGGTCTAGATCGTGCGCTTCGTTAAATGCGCAATCTTCGTCCGCGAGCGCCTCACGGAGGGTGTTGTCGAGGGCGACGTGCCTCTGTGAGGACGGCGCTAGCGGATGGGTTCCGCGTAGGAACGGATAGTCGCAGAAATGGGCTGCGAATCTAGCGAACGGATTTTCACTACGAGGTATCGACCAGGTGTAAGTGTTGGTGGTGCTGAAACTTGCAATAAGGTTACATTTGGATTTCTGGGATCTCGCAAGAAGTCATTCGACGGTGCTCCCATGCCGCTTTCGAGAGCCTCGATATCGGGGCCATGGTACAGATAAGCCACTGTTCCTCTGCATGGGTGATCACAAATGATTAGGAACTCCGGATTCGGAAACGTACGCTCCACGCCTACCAAGAACTGGTAGCCAGGATTTTGCGTGAGAGCTTCTTCCCCAAAGCTCTCGTGATTCGCTTTGCCCTGTAGCATTGTCCACTGATTGTCAGTGAGGCCTTCCGGGCGAGCTAGCGGCATCGAGTGACCGTCTACTGGACCACTCTGAAGCAGGCTGACGTTTGGGGGAGCGTTCGGCCTGGCGTACTGCCGATTATCATTAAATGTGAGTGGCGCAGATATTGTTCCGCTATTCGCGACCCCCTCGTCCACACTTTGCTGCACGGTCGAGGGTTTACCTTCGGCAACTATCTTCGTAACTGCCGCCTCGATGCGCTCAAGCGTGACACCATTTTGCCTCGCCATTGTAAGTAGCTGCTTGAGTTGAGTCGCTTGCTGTTGAGCGGAGAGACCCGCAAAGCTGCACCCCGTGATCTTCAACACGGAGTCTTTTGGATTGATAACGGTGACGTTGCAGGGCCCTTGATTCATGACGCCACTGTTGGTACCGGAAGCCTGATTCGTGGTTCCCTGCTGCTGAACAGCAGGTTTCTGAGCGAATAAGTAACTGCTGAGGAGTCCAGCAGCTGCCGCAAGAAGACGATGAGACCAACGATTCATGTGCTTAACTCACTTGCCGGTCTGGTTCATGACGCCATCATTCACCCCGGCACCCTGGTTCTGATGTCCTCGCTGCTGAACACCGGGTTCAGAGCTGGTTGTGGGTTTTCGAGACCAGATCCAAAGTCCGGTCAGGGTGACCAGTCCCAAGAACAAGATTACGAGAAGGAGACGCCTAGTGCGCTTGCCGCTCGATGTCACCTCGACGATCTTGCCACCCAGCTCATAAGAGTCCATTGGTCAAACCTCAAAGCCTTATTATGAGCTAATCCGGGGCTAAGTTCGTCTACGGTGAGAAGTTCGTGTGAGTGGCCGAACTCCCTATGTTTCGGTCGCCACCAGCCTGGCGTAGTACCCACTCGATGGTTCCTGGGCGCTAACCTTCGCCGAACCGACCGGGCGTAGTTGCTTTCCGTTCCAGCATAGAGTGGTGAGCATGAGCCGAAAATAGGGTTTGCGCCTGTAGCGCACGGATAGCACCACCTTGAGAATGTGTGCGGAATCCATGGTCAAGGCAGCAAGCGTCATAGCCCCAAGCCCCTCCCATGTTGATACGAATGTTCTTGCCTGGAAGCGATTTCCTGCTGCGTTGGGGGGATCACTAGTTTCTGTGTCAATTCCGGTCCGTGGGCACTGCAGTGTGATACATCCCGTCCAAGCGCCCCGTTCAATCCATTCCGGTCATTCGTAAAGAGCTGAGCATCGTTCGCACCACGTGACACAGCCACGTATGCCATGCGGTTGTTCAACAGGTCTCTGGCTCCAAGCTCCGTATCGATGTGGATGAGCACGCGATCTGCGGTCTGGCCCTGGCTGGAATGGCTGGTCACGGCATAGCCGTGGTCCAGGTGCGGATGCTTGGCTGGATCAATCTCAACGGAGCGGCCGTCGTCCATCTTGAGAGCCATCCGGCCTTCGCTGATACTCTCCACCGTGCCCAGCTCGCGGTTCGCCAGCTTCAACTCAGCTGAGGGTGCGGTCAACTGCACCCGGTCTCCGGTAGAAAATGCCCTCTCCCGCTCGCGGTAGACCGCGACGCCCTGCTGCCGGCGCGGGTCGTAGGTGTTCTCTGTACCATCCTTGAGCTCGACCGTGAGCCGGTTACCCGGAGCATCGACATCTACTACTCGCGCGTACTCGCCCTTGGCGATGCCGGTCTCCTTGGAATTTCTGGAGTACAGCAGCACATCGCCGGGGCTGTATCGCGCAGCCCACATGCGGTCGGCACCGGTGAGGTCCTGGCGCGGCACCAACACCTCGGTCCGGTGCTCTTCCCTACCCACGATGCCTCTCCCTTGCAGTTCGGCATGAATGGCCTGATTGATCTCGGCGCGGGAGCGATTGTCGGGTGAGACGACCAACGTGCTTTCGGGAGCCTTGGCGTACTCCTTTGCGATAGCAGCGATACGCTCCTCGTGACCTCTCACCTCGTGGATGCGGCCCTGCCGCTCCAATCCCGCAAGCGCCTCGTCTACATTGCCCCTGGCCAGCAGCTCGACGGTCTGCTTCAGCTCGGGGTCCTTCTGGCGCACGATCTCCTCCAGCCGGACCGTACGCATGCCCCCCTCCTGCATCTGGGCGAAGATGCGGCCGGCCTCGACGGACTCATGTTGCCGGGTGTCACCCACCAACAGAACGCGGTCGTTCGGATGGAGACGGCCAACGAACTCATGCATCTGCCGGGTAGAGGCAAGGGAGGTCTCGTCCACCACGTACAAATGGCATTCTCCGGTGTCGACGCGCTCACCCCGGGCAAGGTGTGCCTGCAAGGTCTTGGTCTCGATGCCGGCCTCGGCCAGCTTCTGCGCTGCCCGGCTGGTCGGCGCAAAGCCCTCTACGCTGTAGCCGTAAGCCTCGGCTCCTTCGCGGACGACGGCCAGCGTAGTCGTCTTCCCTGCTCCGGCTACGCCGTCCAGTCCGACGATCTGCTCATGCGATCGGAACACCTGCTCGACAGCTTGCCGCTGGCCCTGATTCAGTTCCGGATGCCGCTCTCTGGCCTCCTCGGCCGTGCGCCACCAGACGAGCTCGCCTTCGGGTCCGGTCCGGGTGAAGGGCCTCTGCGTATGGGAGAGGATTTCGCGCTCCATGCGCAGCGTCTCCGCCGTCGTGTACTGCGGGCCTTCATGTCCATTCTTGGTCCCGGCTCCATGCTCGACAGCGCGGAACTCGCCTGTCTTTACCCTGCGGTCAAATTCCTCCCGTACCTGGCCGTAGGTGGCCTCGCCCATGCTCCGGTCCAGGGCGGCGGTAAGGATCGTTCGCTCGCTATCGATCGCCGTGCGCTCGAAGACATGATCCCGGGCATAGGTCACGCCCTGCCGTGCTGCAATGTCCGGAGCCTGACCGCGGTCCTGATTCTGGCCAAGCTTCTGCGTACGCGCTTCGGCTACCACCTGCTCCGCCTGGTTGCCGTACTGCGCGGCCAGCTCCTTGTGCTGGCGCAGCACCTCTTCGGCCGGCAGCTGCTCTTTGGAGTCCCGCGTCCGGTGCGCCGCGATCTGCGCCGCCGCCGCTCCCTCTAGTCCCTCGGCGCGAAGGTGGTCCTTCACCTGTTCCCGGCGCGGGCTTGACGCTTCCATGTACTCCCGGGTGTAGCCCTTGATCTCAGGCTGACCATACTCGCCACGCTCGACCGTGTAGCCCAGATCTTTCAACCGGACTGCCAGCTCGGTGCGATAGACCTGGGTCGCGTAGGTCTGTGAGGCAAAGAGCTGCTGCGGCTGCAGGGCACGGGTCTGGCCGTTTTCTCTTTCGGTGACGTTGAAGATCACGGCATGGGTATGAAGCTGCGGCGCGGCATAGCCTTCGACCGGCCGCGCCGTGTCGTGCTCAAAGGTCGCAGCCACGAACTTGCCCGTGGGCTCCGGCTCTTTCACATTGCCGATACGCGCCTCGGTGTACCGCTCCAGCTCGCCCAGCGCTACGCAGACGCTCTCACGGTGCGCATTGCGCACCCGGTCATCGCCGCCCACCAGAGCTGTCAGGGAAACCGACTTGGGTGCTGAGAACGTGGCATCCCAGCCGGCGCGGTGCTCGACCGTGGTGATCTCCTTGCCGCTCTTGCCCTCATAGGTCTTGGAAACGGAATGCCGGACCAGCTGCGCCTCGGTCTCGGGGTGCTGGCCTTCGCTCAGACGGGCGAAATGCTCGGAGCCAACTGCCCCCTGAAGTCCCCACTCCTTCGCCAGCCGGCCCTGCCACTCACTGTGGCCCTGCTGGTCGCGGCTCCAGTAGTTCTGCTTCTCGGAGGCGAACTCCCGCGCGTGGTACGTGCGGGCCTGGCCGGCGGAGAGCGGTTTCGAGATCGAGAGCATCGTGGTTTGTACCTGACTCAACTCACTACGGATTTGGGTAATGATTAACTTTGTCTTCCGGGATCTCCTGCTTTTCGATCCACGCGATTCCCTCTTCTTTTGTCTGGAACTTTCCTTCCTTGTGCCTGCGATAGATGTAGCAGTAGTAGCGGTGACCACCTTCGCCGCCATAGCTCATTTGCGCACACATGTCCCCGTTCGATTCGCGCCAATAATACGTTTCCTTCGGAGGTGGCGGCTGAATCGACACCTTACAACGATCACCAATTACGAACATCGCAGCACCCAAGAGAAACCCGACCATCAACGATCCCTTCCTCACAAAATCTCTCTTAATTTAAGAACTCACATGGGTCTTGGCGCTAGTCGATTCCCTGCGATTCATCCCAAACAAAATTCTTCTCCGGCGTGTTCGCCACGACCGGAGCAAGCGGCAACTCTCGCTGAACCAGCACGGGCTTCTTTGGTGGGACAGGCACGGCGGCGGACATTGATGGAGCTTCCTGGGGCAGAGCTTGAGGCCTCGCTACGGGAGCAACGCTTAGAGGAGCAGCAACTGGCGGTGGCACAGCCTTGGGCTCCGGCCGTGGTTCCCGCTCCGGCATCTTCCGCTCGATGAACTCGGGCTGCCTGCCCCGCTTCTTGGCCAACCGGAAGCGCGCGGGTACCACCCGATTCTCCTGCTTGATGAAGGCCTGCAGCGGAGCAAGACCGGCGATCTCGGAGGCCATGATGAGCGGCTTGGTAGCGATCTCCAGGGCAAAACTCTTCCGGCCTTTAACCACTCCCATGGAGCGCGATTCCTTCAACCGCTCGACCTCTATCTCGCCGATGCTATCCGACACCCACTTGGCCGCGCGTGGCTCGGAGGTCTTGAAGAAGATCTTGGTCGCGGGCTGGGAGAGCATGGCCTCGGCATCCCCGCCGTAGCGCTTTTCCATCTGGCTGCGGCCCTGCAAACCGAGCACGACTGGGTTGCCGTACTTGCGATTCTCGGTCACGGCTGTGTGCAGCTGCGGCAGCTTGTTGAGGCTGGCAAGCTCGTCGACCACGAACCAAACTGGCTTGGATTCCCTGTCCTCGCACCATCCCATCATGCGCAGGATGAACAGGTCGAGCCATACCGCGTGCAGCGGCAAGATCTTCTCGCGGGAGCCGGGATTGGAGGTCAGAAACACCCAACGCTTGCGGCTAGTGTGCCACTCAGCCGTCGAAAAGGTAGGGCGGGTATGGGACCACTCCGGGAGCAGCTCCAGGCTGTCGGCGACCAGATTCAGGCTGGCTAGAACACCGGCCCGCTGCGCCGGCGCCCTGGGGTCGACCAGCGTAGCCAGAGGCGTTCCCTCCACCAGGGAAGCGATCTGTTCCGGGTCGCTCATCCACCGCAACAGGTCACGAACCTGCGGCTCCTTGCGCAGCAGATGGGCCAGCACCCGGCGCGGTGCGTCGGTAAAGAAGTTGTTCCCGTGCTCCTTCTCCGTCAGGAAGGTGGCGGCCATAGTGGTTGCCATCTCGGGCCGCAATACCTCCTTGCCAACATCCCAATAAGGACACCGTTCGTCTAGCGGATTGAGGATCAGGTCGCCGCGTTCCGGGTTGTAGAACTCAGCGACGAAGTCCATCGCCGGGTCATAGACGATGGCGCTCTCGCCCCGGGACTCGACCTGTCGCAGGATCTGCCGGATGGCCGACGACTTGCCCGAGCCGGTGTCGCCCATGAGCAGGATATGGCTCGACTCCAGCCGCTTGGGGATCACGAAGCTGGGCGCAAAAGGAACCAACCTGCCGAGTGCCGAATCCCGCTCCAGGGGCAGCCGCAGACCCTCTTGCCGGAAAGCCCATGCCCCACTCAGCTCCGGTCCCTTGGTCCGGCGGCCATGCCGGCGTTCGTGCTTTCGGCTGCCGCCGGAGCGCCAACCGGGCCTGACCTTCGACCAAAGAAACCAAAGCAGAACGATCCCTGCCAGAGCGCAAAGGATCGGCTTGCCGAACAGCCACCACACACTCACGCCATCGTAGACATCGTCCCTTAGAGCACCAGCCAGGGCCTCGGCAGAGAAGGTCTCCGGTGCGCTCAGAACAACTCCACGCCACCCCGCCGCCTGAGCTGACAACGACAGCTGCAGCGGAAATCTCCGGACCGTTCCCTCCACCACATCTTCGGTTCCGGCCACCTCCGGCTTATGCTTCGGCATGGTCTTGGTGACCCACCGGATTGAGGCCTTGGCCTTCGGACCGCCAGGCATTACCGAGCTTGCCATGTAGGCGGAGAGGTACTGTTCTTGAAGCGGCGGCAGGGAGTAGTAGAGCCAGAGATCGGCCGCGAGGAAGAGCACGCACGGCAGAACGAAAACGACGAAGAGGAGCTTGCCAAGCCGCGAGAACGAGCTCGGGAAACCCATCGACCGGCTCATCGCTTGGCTCCGGTCTGGCCCTCGCCTTGGCCAGGGGAGGCCATGAACTCCGCAAGCATCTTGCGCGCGTTCCCTAGCTTCCGGGCGTCGGCCGTCTCCCGGATCTTGAGCACGGATTCGGGGAGCAACTGCTTGCCCTCCTGCTGCGCCTGGGCCGTTCCATGAAACAGATTCAGGAGCATGTAGCGGGTTGCGGCTACCTCGGCAAGTACGAGCTCGTTCACGTCCGGGCTCGGCCGCGCCGCCCGCAGAGCGACCTCGCGGAGCCACTCTGCGACGTTCTTGCCGCTCGCCTTGGCGGCTGCTTCGACCTCCGATAGCTCCGCAGGCGTGAGCCGGGTGCCGAGTGTTTTGGCCCGGAGTGGCGTTCGGGTGTCGGGATTCGAAACGGGCTGGGATGACGCGGAAGGGCTTGCAGGAGAGTTACTCAAAGAATCCGCCTTGCCACACACCCTAGATGGAGCCGCAATCGCCGTCAAGCGACTCTCAACCACTACTCCTGCCTAAGCGCTGCAGAATGAACAAGTTCACGCCAGAGTAGGATTCCTTCTTCATGCGAACAGAGAAGTTCACGCATGTGAACGTGGATGTCTCAAGTATTGCAAACAATGTAGTTCACCATAGTGAACACTAGCTAGGCTTCACAGCAACCCATTGGGGGTGATGTGTCATCATTTCTCCCGCTGCAAAGCAGCGTTTGGTTTTTGGAGCGGCTATGGGACCGCCGCCGTCGCGCCTGTGGGGTTGTGGGACGCCCCTCAAGGAGCGTTCCAAGCGCAGCGCCAAGTCCACAGGCGATGGGACGCCAGGAGAGCCTCAAGCTGCAGTGGTGGGACGCTACGCTCTCCAGCTGAGGCTCGTTTCCCTAAAGCGTCAGGTTTTTAGAAAACTCGCTGGAGCTATTAGCCCTGTTCATCATTTCCACCTAGTTGTGCCAGCTTTCCAGAACCTGCAAAATGCCTATTGTGGTAACTTGCCTCGACGCCGAGATGATGTCGGGAGGTCCGGGGTAATGTTCGATCGAATAGTATGCCCAGCGTGTCAGGGAGAAGGTAATCAGTGCTGTGCTTGCCGTGGGAAGGGCTCAATCGTCATTGACTCCCCCGTTCCTACTCTTCCGCTCGGGACCCAAGGTAAACCGACCATGGGATTGCCTATTAAGCTCCGAATATGATTTGCCGCGAAGTTCTTTCCACGTTGCTGCTTCTTACCACGGGCAGCTTGGCTTATGGTGCCGAATGTGTCAGCACTCCAAACGCGCAGCCTCACGCCACGCTGGTAATTTACCGTCCCCATAACCAATATGGAATGCTGGTTGGTACAGACATCTACCTCGACGATGCACGGGTGTGCCGCTTGTCGAATGGCCGCTTCTTCGTTGCTCCCGCTTTACCAGGGCAACACCAACTGCGCGTGGGCTCTGAAAGAGCTATTCCCTTCGATGTAAAACCCGGAAACGCTTACTACTTTCGTGTGAACACGACAGTTAGCCTCTGCTGTAAACCTCAGTCGGGCTTTCACATCCAGATCTCGCCTGCACAGGTGGCATCAGCTGATTTGGTAAACGTCGGCCCACAAACGGACGAGATGAAACTGCCCGCTCTCGCACCGCCGGATGTCGGAGTACCTGTACAGCAGTAGTTCACTCCTAGTTTCCACCTATGTACTACCGCTGCCGAGGCTAAGGCCAAGGTCAATGGCGCTCAAGTCCAGCGAACGGCGCTTGCGTGCGCTCGACATTCGCGATCAGAAGCGGCACGACAATCACGCTAAAATCTTCGCCTTGTATCTCGTCGGGATTGACGATCGGTCGTGTGTCTTCCACGGCGACCATATTGGAGCTCCGGTACACACAGGGGTAGAACGATGGAGCACGGTATCCTGCTTCCGAATGATCCGTACCGTCGCCGTCCAGGGTTATCGCTCGTTGCGGGAACTCGTGCTTTCATTAGGCCAACTGAGTGTCATCACCGGCGCGAACGGCAGTGGCAAATCCAGCGTGTACCGTTCTCTGCGCCTGCTGGCTGACGTTGCTCAGAATGCCGTGGTTGCTTCCCTCGCCCGCGAGGGCGGCCTGCCCTCCACGTTCTGGGCCGGACCTCAGACGATAGCGCGAAGTGTCCGCCAGCGAACGCATGCTGTCGAGGGTCTCGCAAAGCGGAACGTCGCCAGCCTGAAGCTCGGTTTCGGCAGCGACACTTATGGGTACAGCATCGACCTGGGCTACCCTCCCCCACCGCCTCCGGCGACGATGTTCGAGCTGGATCCACGTGTAAAGCGGGAGTGTATCTGGCACGGTCCGGCCTACCGCAAGGCATCTGCCTTGGTAGATCGGCGGAACAACTTCGTTTGGCTCTCCACCACACGGGATGAGGAGCCAGTCTTCCTTACGCAGCACCTCTCCGACACCGACAGCATGCTCGCCAGCGTTGCTGACCCGCAGCGGGCTCCGGAGATGCTGGCCGTCCGGGAAGCTGTTCGCGGGTGGCGGTTCTACGACCAGTTCCGCACCGACTCCGAGTCGCCAGCGAGAGCCGCCCAGATCGGAATCGTGGTCTCTCATGCCCAGAAGCTGATTGAGATCTTGACGGACGCTCCGCTTTGTACGCGCCTGCATCTCTTGAAGGACTTCGGGGAGACCATCGTAGAAGGGACAACGCTCTTCAATAAGCCCAAATGGGATTGGTCTGCTCGATGAATATATTTTTCCTCATTCGTCGGTTGGTTACTCCTGTTTCTCCTGTTTTCTCTTGTTCTCTTGCTTCCTTATTAGGCATACCGGAAAGCCCAGCGTGACATACCGGAAAGCCCACGGAGCCCTACCGGAAAGCCCAGTTTTACCTACCGGAAAGCCCAAGGAAGACGTCCAGCTGCTGTGGAAACTGTGCAACAAGTGCTCATACCGGAAAGCCCAGTGGTGGCTGATGGAAAGCCAGCAATGTTTACTAACTTTATGCTGGGCTTTCCGGTATTAAACGCGAGTAAGGCTGCTGTCTCGACTGGGCTTTCCGGTATAGATGAAAGCAAACTGGGCTTTCCGGTATGGCTCAATTCAGTCGTCGGACCCGCTTCTTCTGAGGGTCATCAGCCAGCAAGGGAGCATCTGCCTTCCGAACACGAATGCCTTCTGCTTCCTCCATAATCGACGTCTCAGGCCAGAGTGTCCCTAGGACCTTGATCGCTTCTCGTGCACGAGCCTTGATTCTCCAGGGATTACTGTCCTCTGCCCCGAACTGATCCTGTAGAGCCGCCCAAGGGATGACGGTTTCTGACGCTGCTGCGTAGCAGCGCACAAACAACCATAGGGCGATGTCCTGAACCTGAGAGGGGCCGGTCAGTGTCTGCCAAAGCAGGCGTGGCAAAGCGTAGTTGTGACGCCGGATGTCTGTGAAGAGTTCTGCGGTCAAACGAATGCCAAGCCCTTCTTCCATGCCAGGCAAGGCACGCTGGTTTGCGTCGATCGTGCGTCCGCTAATGGACCTCGGCAAGCGAGACTGGGCGAGTACCTTGTAGCCGGTGGTTTCGGTGATTCCGTCCCTTTCACGCTCTATGGCGATGCCGAGACCTGCGATTCGCTGAAACCTTTCCTGCAGCTGTTTGTTGGACCGCCCACCTTCGGGAAGTCCCATCTCTCGCTGGTACTCGTTCGCTGCACTCCAGCCAACAAAGGGTGAATCGGAACGGATGGCTCGATCAAAGATCCAGGCGAGCAGCTTGCGATCGCGTCCAAATGGAAGCGGGACACCATTCAGCATGGACGTAAAGGTCACGGTGAGGTATGTTCCATCACCCAGGCGCGCCTTCCGTACAATCTGCTGCTTGTCTGTTTGAGAGTGCGGGAGCGAGCACATGATCAGGACCTGCGCCAGCTTGATGTGATCATCGCCCAGGCTGCCGTCGTGGCGAGCTGCCGCAAGATCACTTACGCGACCGGCCAGTTTGGCCTTGGCGCGTTTCACCTCTGCTTTACGATTACGAGGTTTTAGCTGTGCTTCCATTCCCTTCTCCATTTATCGCTTCCCGGATTCGCTCATCGTTCCCCGTTCACGAGATCGGCCATGCTGGAGACAATGAACGAACTGCGGCTGATGGATTTCCTTTTTGCTGCCTGATCGATCCGTTTCAGGAGATCGGCCGGAATTCTGATGACAACGGGCTTACGACCGGAATCATCCTGCTCGGCAACTGCCGCTCCGGCCTTCCCTGCTCCGGAGATAAAGTCATCCGCCTGGGCGTCCTTCGCAACGGTTGTATTGCGCTTAGGGTGCAATGCGATAGCCAATGTAGTCTCTCCGATGTCGAAGTGATATCTATGCGAACACAGCAAGCGAATCAAGTAGGCAGTTCAACTCGCTGCTTGCCTTGGGGTCGTCGTATTCAAGAACGGAGAGGCCGGCTGCCGCTGCGTTTGGGAAAGCCTTGCGCCGGACGATCTTGTACGGGGCAAGCTCAATTCCCTCGACGCCGCGGAGCGCCTCGGCTGCAGCCTCGTTGTCTTTGCCTTGGCTGTCGGCGTTGTTGAGGACCGCCATGGCCCGGAGATCCTCGTTGATGTTCCGGGCGTCACGAACAAGCTCGGCGGTCTGGTCCACACCCCAGATATCAAAGCTGCGAGGCTGCACCGGGATGATGACTGTTTCAGCGACCGTGAGCGCCGCGCGGAGACTGCCGGTATCGCGGCCACCGACGTCGATGATGATGTCCGTGTACTTGGGAGCGAGCAGGCGCGTCTGGTCTCGAATCGCCTTGCCATGGAGCGCTACGGCCGTGTACCCGGGCTTGCCATCCTTCTGAGCGCTCCGGAGATCCGTGAACGCCATGGCAGTCCCTTGCTCATCACCGTCAATCAGGAGTACATCCCGCTTTTGCCGGGAGAGCGCAATGGCCAGGTTGATGGCAAGCGTCGTTTTTCCGACGCCGCCCTTTACGTTTCCGATTGCCAGAATCATGTAGCGTTCCGCCTTCCAAACGATTGCTAGAAGATGATGAACCAGATGCGTTCCGATGTACAAGCGATACCACTCCGCCGTCGCTTAAGAGTAAACATTAGCTTTCAGCTGAGCTTCGTTATAGTCATCGCATGTGCGTCCTGGATCGAAAAGAACTTCGTGTTGGCTCCAGCAAATCTCGGATCTCATTCCCGACGCAGGGAGGCGGTGCGTGGCCTGTTTGGGACCGCTATTTGGCAGTGGATGGTAAGCGGGCGTACCACCTGGGCAATATATGCCAGACATGCCAATTTCTCTTCCAGCGTCTGGAGGGAGCAAATACCTCGGTTCAGATCGAAGGCACTGCAGAGGCGCTAAAGGTCGGTGTCGCAGCTTTAATAGAACTCGTAGTCGAGCAGGTAGGAGCCGGACTGCCGGAAGGTGATTACATCGTAACTCTAGCTGACGTTAAATTGGAGCAGACCCGACCGGGAGAGCAGAACGACTATTTCGTGAAGGAGCAAATCGCTCTGTATGGGACAGACTCGTTTTGGGATCTCCCGCATGATCCTCTTGTGCCGTACTACAGGGCAGGGAAGCGCACGATCAGCAACGCATCGGCGCTGTTTCAGTTTGTTGTTCCAATGTTTCCCTGAGAGTTGGCTCAAACCGGAGGTCATTGCTGCGTATACAAGCGAACTAGATGAAGGGAAACATCCAACGGCTGTAGCGATCTCGTTACTTGACGTCAAAGGACCGGCGGATAGAGGTGAAGCAGGGAACTCAGTCCATGACCACTGGGCGCTAACGCACTTCCTCATCGATGGTCATCATAAAGCCGCAGCCGCCCGTAAAAATGGCACGCTACTCCGCCTTTTAAGCTTCATAGCTTTACGGGAAGGCATACTCAAGTGAAGACTGCACTGAGATCATTTGAGGCCACGAACCGATATCGATCCGATCGCATAGTGATGCTGTTTGGATATATGTGTCAGCTTCGTTGGATGGGGACAAATCCGCTTGTGCCCCGATGTAAGCGACTTCCGAGATTGACACCGGCGTCGACAGAACGCCTGCAGACTTCGTTACCAAAGTTACTCATGTAGGTACCGTTACTCTTGCTATGCTTCTGTCCACCAGCAGAAACAAAGCAGCAGGATTCCCTCCAGGAGGGCGAATGGCGTCGTTACGGTTTCTCGGCAGCTTGCTTTTCTGTGTTCTCGTCAGTCTTCCGGCCATGGCCGACACGCTTGGCTTCGATGACATCAATGCTTCCGCCGGCGATGTCATCCTGACCAGCTATGACGGCTACGACTTCACAAACTTCTCCGCCTATACGACCGTGCCGGGGTTCCCTGGCTTCAATAATGGCATCATCTCCGGGCCCAATGCCGCCTATAGCAGCGACACTGGCTCAATCTCGTCGGCGACGACCTTTGACTTCACCGCAGCGGAACTGGGCTCAGGCTATTACGACGGCCTACAGCTGACCATCGAAGGGCTGCGCGGCGGCACTCTGTATTACGCCAAGACGGTGAACGTTAGCACGACCGGGGCGCAGGCGTTCAGCTTCGCTTTCGACGGCATCGATGAGCTGCTGTTCACTACCAGCACAACGACCTCAACGACCGATCCCTACTTCTGCGGCGCGGTCGGCTGTTCGTACTTCACGCTCGATGATGCGGTGCTGACGCCAGATGTGAGTCCGCCGCCCCCGCCACCGCCTTCACCCCCAGCGGTGACACCCGAGCCGCCGGCCTGGACCCTGCTTACATTGGGTCTCCTCGCCATGCTGTCTTTGCGCCGCACGCGCCCCCTTCACTCGTAGAGTTCTCACCCATCCCCAAGTGAGGGGATTTCTATGATCCTGTCCCGCTTGATTCCGTTTTTGCGGAGCCTGAGCCGCCTCGCGCCCGCCGCTCTGCTGCTTACCGTCTTCACCGTCCAGTCTCGCGCAGAGGTCTCAACCTCAACCGGGCCAAAGGCGACCCTCCCAGCGGCACCAGACATCTTTCACCTGACCTCGCGCCAGTTCGAGGAGCCTTTTCTTCCTACCGGCCGCACATCGGCAATCGAGGACGCGGCGCTGCGCCAGGCGATCTCCCGCTATGAGGCACGCACGACGGAGGATGATTTCAGTGGCTTGACGGAGTATCTAGCGGCCCACCCGCACTCCGGCTGGAGTGTCGCTGTGCTCACTGATTTGGGGCTGCTCCAGTATCACTACGGCTACTTCTCCAAAGCGATCGTTTCATTCGGCGCGGCGTGGCAGGAGGGCCGTTCAGCTACCAATCCGCAGGTTCACATGCTGGTGGACCGCGCTGTCGGCGAGCTGGCGGAGATGCATGCCCGTCTCGGGCACGTCCCCGAACTGCAAGCTCTGTTCAAGGACATTGGCAACCGCCCCATCACCGGCCCGGCGACTGAACGCCTGCAGGGTGCGCGGGAAGGTCTGGCAACCATGGAGACCGATCCCGGCGTGTCTTTCCTGTGCGGACCTATGGCGCTCAAGAACCTGCTGCTCACCTCCGGCTACAAATACGACCAGGTGGCTTTCCTCGACGCATTCCGCTCCGGGCCGCATGGCGTGTCGTTGCAGGAAGTGTCGGACCTCGCCACCAAGGCCGGATTCGCACACCGCGTGATTCATCGGACAGCTGGTCAGCCGATCCCTGTGCCGGCAATCATCCATTGGCGGGTCTCCCACTTCGCGGCGATCGTCGGGCAGCAGGGAAGCCGGTTCCATATGATCGACCCGACCTTCGGGACTGATCTATGGATCACGAAGGCGGCGATTGAGGCCGAGGGCGACGGTTATTTTCTCGTTCCCGAGTCCAACCGCGCCTATGGCTGGCAGCTTGCTAGTCTGCAAGAGCAGAAGACAGTCATCGGCATGGGAGATCCCTATAACCGTGATGGCAGCGCGACTACACCGTGCGACAAGCAGGTTGGCGACGGCCAACACGGGTGTGGCAGTCAGGGCGGTGGGCAGAGCGGGGGGCAGAAGCCTCAGATGCAGACTCCTCCGTCAGGAGGCATGGCCGAATACAGCTTCACTGAGATGCTGACGAGCCTCCATCTTACAGATACCCCTGTCGGCTACACCCCGCCAAAGGGCCCCGACGCCCACACCACTATCACCTATAACCAGCGCGAGGCCGGACAGCCGGCCGTGTTCAGCTTCTTCAATATCAGCCCGAAGTGGACACTCAGCTGGCTGTCATACATCCAGGACGACCCGCGCTACCCCGGCGCAACGGTCACGCGCTACGTCGCCGGTGGCGGCTATGTATCTTATGCCGGTTACAACAGCGCGACGGGGACCTTCACCCCGGAGGTGCGCGACGCCTCTGTTCTGTCGCGCACGGCAGCCGGCGCGATCGTCTACACGCGCTCACTCTCCGATGGCAGCACCGAGACCTACGCAGCATCCAACGGCGCGACAACCTACCCGCGCCTCGTTTTCATGACGCAGCGGACCGACCCGCAGGGCAACAGCATCAGCTTTACTTACGATAATCAGCAGAGACTGACCGCTGTTACGGACGCGACCGGGCGGCAAACGACTTTCGCCTATGGGCTGGCCGCCAGCCCGCTCCTCATCACCAAGATCACCGATCCCTTCGGCCGCAGCGCTCAGCTCTCCTATGACAGCACTGGGCGCTTGCAACAAATTACCGATGTGCTCGGCCTTCAATCGAAGTTCACCTACGACGCATCATCCCTCGTCAATGCGTTGACGACGCCTTACGGCAGGACTACGTTCACTTACGGCGGTTCCGGCACGTACTCTTATGTTTCCGCCACCGACCCGCTCGGCCAGACCGAGCGCCTCGAATGGAACCAGCCCGCGCCGGCTTCATCAACTCTGCCCTTCAGCGAGCCGCAGGTGCCGACAGGCATCATCAATCCTTTCAACATCTACATCAACTACCGCGACACGTTCTACTGGGACAAGCATGCCTACGCCGTCGCCGCCGGCGATTACAGCAAGGCGCATGTCGATCACTGGATGCACTACAGCCAGGACACGAACGTGATGTATCACCAAATCGAGAGCTATAAAGAGCCGTTCGAAAACCGCGTCTGGTTCAACTATCCCGGCCAGCCCGGAAACGCCACGCTTTCAGGCACGCTCGACCTGCCGACCCGCATCGCCCGTATTCTCGACGACGGGACGACGCAGCTGACGCAGCTAGCCTACAACACTCAAGGCCAGCTCACTGACATCATCGATCCGGTGGGCCGCGAAACGCAGTTTACCTACGCGACCAACGGCATCGATCTGACCGGAGTCCAGCAGAAAACCTCGTCGAACGGCTACTCGACGCTCGCAACGATGACCTATAACGGCCAGCACCTGCCCTTAACCACGACCGACGCCGCCGGCCAGACTACAAGCTACAGCTATAACAGCGCCGGCCAACCACTCACATCGACCGATGCGCTCGGCCACAAAACAACCTTCAACTATGACGGCCAAGGCTACCTCCACAACATCGTCAACGCCAACAACCAGATCCAGGCAAGTTTCACCTACAACGGAGAGGGCCGCGTGGCCGCCCGCACGGATTCTGAAGGGTACACGGTCGCCTACAAGTACGACACGATGGACCGACCCACCCTCGAAACCTACCCGGACGGCACGACGCGGCAGTACGTCTACAACCGGCTCGACCTCGAGTCCGTCACCGACCGCCAGGGCCGGACGACGAATTACGCCTATGACGCAAATCGCCAGCTGATCCAGATCACCGATCCGCTCAGCCGCAAAACCAAGTTCGGCTACTTCGAGAATGGCACCCGTAAGAGCCTCGCCGACCCGAACGGCAATACGACCAGCTGGGCCATCGATGTGCAGAACCGCGTCACCGGCAAGACCTACGCGGACGGGAAGGGGACCACCAACGCCTATGAGGCAACGACCTCGCGCCTCCATAGCGTCACCGACGCCTTGGTACAGGTGAAGCAGTACAGCTATACCCAAGACGACCAGCTGGCCGGCATCACCTACAGCCATGCCGTCAACCCGACTCCGAACGTCAGTTGGGCTTATGACCCGTACTTTGTGCGGCCAAAATCGATGACCGACGGCTCAGGCACCACAAATTACACGTATCAGTCGATCGGCGCACTCGGGGCGCTGCAGTTGGCAGAGGAAGCCGGACCCTACAGCAATTCCACCATCAGCTACAGCTACGATCAGCTGGGCCGGCTCACCACCCGCGCCGTCGCCGGCAGTGCGGAGACTTTCACCTACGACTCGCTGAATCGCTTGAGCACGCAAGATAATGCTCTCGGCACCTTCGATCTCGGCTATCTCGGCCAGACCGGCCAGCTGACCAGCCAGCGGGCGCGTAGTGGCGTGGTTGGCACGCAATGGACCTATGAGACTAACACCAACGATCGCCGTTTGAAGGCAATCACCAACAGCGGCGCGACCCGTAGCTACCAGTTGACGACGACGCCGGAAAACCTGATCTCACAGATCAGCGAGGTCGCTAACCCGGGCAGCGCCTTTCCTTCGCAGACCTGGAATTACAGCTACGACAACGGCGATCGCCTGCTCGGCGGCACGTCCTTGCTCGCTAAGAATTACAACTACGGCTATGACCCGGCCGACAATATCCTGAGCCAGCAGACCCCGACTGGCAGCACGACGCACAACTATAACAGCCTGAACCAGATCGCCAGCGACAGCTACGACGCTAATGGCAACATGCTCGACGACGGGCAGCGCACCTATACCTGGGACGCGGAGAACCGGCTGCTCAGCGTGGCCTCGAAAACGCAGGCAGGGAATACGACGAGCTTCCGCTACGACGGGCTCGACCGGCGGATCGCTATCGTCACCAATGGCACGGAGGTGCGATATCTGTGGTGCGGCGAGCAGCTGTGCCAGGCACGCTCGGCGGCGGATGTGGTGACGCGGCGGTATTTCGATGAAGGTGAATTGATTCCAGCTGGCGGCACTGAGCTGTACTATGCGCAGGATCAACTTGGCTCAGTGCGCGATGTGGTGGCCATTCAGAATGGCTCGCGGGTGGCTTCGTATGATTACGAGCCATTTGGAAATCCGTCGCAGACGGTGGGGAGGCTGGGGACAGATTTTCGGTATGCAGGACTATTTTACGATCAGCAGGATGACTTGTACCTTACGCAATATCGCATTTATAACCCCGTTTTAGCGTCGTGGTTATCGAGAGATCCGCTTGGGGATTATGCCGGATTAAATTTGCACGCTTACGTTTCAAATGATCCTATTGACCTCACCGATGTTTTCGGACTTTGCCCAGGAGACGGCACTACGACGTGTACCGGTTTTGCGACCTTCACAGGTGTAGGAGGAAAGCAGGCGACAGGCGACGGCGCACTCTACTCCGACTATCCCGAGCAAGCAGGAGGCTCCATTCAAGGTGGGACATTTGGGACCGTAGCAGTTCAAAAAGGGTTTTTGGGGTTAAGTACGAGGCAATTGAGAACATTTGGAAACCAGATTATTGTTACACCCGGTGGGCAAGATTTAATAAAAAGGTATGGTGGACCTACCGGGCCACTGTCGGTTTCTGATTACGGCGATAGCAATATCCAGGCGACCTCAGGCGTAGCTTTTGACATTTATCGTTTTCCGAGTGTTGCCTCAGGAAGGCAATATGGAAGACAGACGCAAGTTCCAACAACCATTAGCTTTCCGTCCAGCTCTGGAGGTAAATGTCCACCAGGTTTTCAAAAGCTACCACAGTAGCAAAACTCGGTGCCATAACAGCGTTGTTGACACTAGCTGTGCCAGCCTCTTCCCAATCTGGGCGCGTTACAGCGCACCATCTGCAGTGGAGCAGATCGGCGACAATTTCGGCACCTAACAACTCGGCGACAGTAGAAGTTATTCCCCACTTAGATCAGGAGGAAAACGATACACAGGTATTAGTTAAGAATTCCGACAATGGCGAAACAACGCAACTATTCACTCTGACTAGGGCTGCAGACCTATACTGGTCTGCCGACAGCACACGTATTTTGGTCGTTAATCAGCAATTGAGCGGGACTAACACCCTATTGCTCTTCAACTTGCGACAACAACCAAGAGAGAACAAGCGAGGGCCTGCCAACAAAATCAACACTGTTGTTCAGCGAGCCATTGCTGGAAAGGTTGGAGAAAACAGCCATCTTCAGTTTTACTTGCCGAAGCTGTCTTTATGGACAGGCAGCCGTCTTCTATTTGCTGTGGGAGGGCAATTCTATCGCGATGACGAGTCCAAATTGGTAACCTACTGCTATGGAGTGTTCGTAAATACTGACCCTCTACAGGTCAAACAAACGATCTCTAGGAAAGAACTGCAGAGAGCTACAGGTCATACGTGCCAAGTGAGCCCATAAGGGTCATACATTAGTATGAGATTCTTTCTATTTCATCAAGTGCAACAGCATCATTACGCCGGTCATAGAGGCCCGTTGTTCGACTGCTCTCATGGCCGGCCATGGCCTGCGCTGCTTCCAGCTTGCCGCCGTTCTGCAGGTACGTCGTGATGCCCGTCGCCCGGAAGCTGTGCGGGCTGATTCGCGTCCGCAGTTCCGCCTTGCCAGCGCGCTTGCTGACCATGCGGAAACACATTAGACGGCGCTAATGCGACCGCCGGCGTCGCCAGCTTGCCGTAGGGCAGGGTGGGAAAGAGCGGCGCATCCGGCCGGCCGGCGAGGCCGGCAGCGGCGATCCACTCATGCAGATAGTCGTCCAGGTTGTGATGACAGGCAGCTCCGTGACCGTGCCGCCCTTCTCCTGCAGGCGGACCCAGCCCCGGCGGTTTCTGTACGTAGCGATGTCGGCTTCAATCCACTGATTCGAACGCGCGAGCGAAGAACATGCGAGTGAGGATATAGCCCGAAAGGAAACCGAGCGCGCTGTAATAAATGATGATGGCGCCGTTGAAGCCAGTTGGCGATGATGCATCTCCGGCAGCCATGAACCACGCGGCGCTACGAATAGCGGCAGGAATTCTGGTGATCTGAGTCAGAGTTGCTCCAACGAGGATCTTGGTGAGCCAATCGGAAATATCTTCAAGATTTGTGTTCACCTTCAGCTTCGGGGCCGGCTTCTGAGAAGGCACGTTTAGAGCTGGGTTTGTAGTGGATGTCGTAGCAGTGATCACTTTAGGAATGCCAAAGATGAAGCCGAAGACAAACCCTGCTGCGAGCCATGCAAGGCTCCAAATGAATGAAGTGGCAGTCTGTGCTCCGGTCGCAGGAAAGGTCTTATGTGAGAAGCCAAAGCGTAGCAGCACACCAAGCCAGCCTCCGAGAAACGCGATCGAAAGCCACCTCGCAGTCTTTTTCAGATCTGAGTCGAGTTCGGCTTTACGAAGCTCTCTATCCGCATCCAGTTCAGGCGTTCTAATCATTGCCTCCGGAGCTGGAAAGCCTACGCCGTTGTCATTGTCCATATTCCTCCTGAGTGCCAGCTCTGCCGACTAGCCTACAACCCAACTTTGCAGAGACTCCTAAACGGCAGCCAATGACAAAACCTGATCTATAAGGGCTGCGATTTCCGAAACAGTGCTGATCACGGCATCTAGCCTGTTCAGATTGGCAATCTGCTCTTGTAGAACCGTATTAGCCTGCTCTAGCTGGTCCGTGCTCTGCTTGAACTGGTTGTCGTCGAGCTGGAACGCTAAGGCCACCAGCTGTCTTTGCTGGTCGTCAAGGTGCACGCGTAATGCATACAGAGTGTGCCATGCTGGACTTGTTGAAGGAAGGCTTGGGCCGGAGAGGGCTACATCCAGGCTGGTAAGATCGTCACCGATCATTTTCACTAAATCGACCAAGGTCATGCTTACGCCTTTCGTCTACGACGTCGCTGAAACTAAATCATGGATGGCCTGGCCGAGCGGTTGTGCGGCTGCGATAAAGTCCTGAACGTTTTTCCAGAGCTCTGCGGTACTTTTGGGGTCATGATCGTCGTGCGCGTACTGAACGAGCGCGGCGTACGCCGCTTTCATTTGGAGGATGACCGGCTCAGGATCAGCTGCTTCGATCAAAGCTTGCTGCTTCCGATAGGTGGTCAACGTGTCAGCGACTGATAGGCGAGTGGATATGGTTGTCGGTAGCGCTCCGGCAGGACTGGTAGGAGTAATCGCTTCCTTATAAGCACTCGTGAGATAGACGCGTGTCGCGCTGACCGCAGCCTTCTGCAGCTGGTAAGCAAGCTGCATCTCGTTGCCAATGAGTTCTATGAGATCTTCGATCGGCTTTTCGTCCCGTACGACCGAAGCCTCGATGATTTTCCGGGCTTTGTGATCTATGACAAGCTGAGCGACAGCGCCGACGGCAGCTGCGGCTGCGCTTGCAATGCCGGAGAATTTCGCGTTGTCTAGCGTCTTGCCCTTGATTGAGCCTGCATCGGTCGCCACTTTCTGCAGCGTGCCTTCGAGATCTTTGAAATCCGCGGCAGTGTTGGAGCCGGCCTTGCCCGAGGCAAGGATCGCGAGACTCGTCGTGTAGTTGGAGAGCGCGGTGATCGCCTTGGAGCGTAGCGCAAGCTCTTCTGGCGTGATGAGAGCGAGTTTGTCGATCTCGCTGAGATCGATTGGCTTGCCCTCGAAAGCCGACTCGCGCAGAGCTCTTTCCTGTTCGGTTACGTTGATGCTATTGAGATAAGAAGAGGCGCTTGCCGCAACTACGGCCGAAGCGGCCGAGAAATTCTGGATTGGCTGCTGATAATCAGTAGGACCGCAGCCGGTCAGCAGAAGAGCACAGAATAGCAGCGCATAGCCACAGCGGTTTGAAGAGTAGTAGCAAACCTGCATTGTGAGCTCCATCACATCTCGGTTGGGAATGGGGCCGAACAGCAGGAGGGTAGATTACCGAAGAATTGGCTAAGCGATGTCGTCTATAGGCGAAATCTAGAACGCTATCCTTTCCACCTCGTCCAGCGCGATCGCATCGTTTCGCCGATCGTAAAGACCTGTTGTCCGGCTGCTCTCATGGCCCGCCATTGCTTGCGCGACTTCCAGTTTTCCGCCGTTCTGCAGATAGGTGGTGATGCCCGTTGCCCGGAAGCTGTGTGGGCTGATCCTTGTTCGCAGCGCGGCTGTGGCGGCATGCTTACGCACCATGCGGAAGACGTTCGACGGTGCCAGCGCGACCGGCGGCTTCGCCAGCCGGCCGTAGGGCAGGGTAGGGAAGAGTGGGGCATCCGGCCGGCCGGCCAAATCGGCAGCGGCGAACCACTCATTCAGGTAGTCGTCCAGGTTGTGATGGCAGGGCAGCTCCGTGACCTTGCCGCCTTTCTCCTGCAGGCGCACCCAGCCCCGGCGGTTCTGCACGTAGAAGTCGCCGACCGTCATCTGCACGGCCGCGCCGACGCGGGCGAAGGTATAGCCCATGAGGGCGATGAGGGCGCGATCGCGCAGCCCTTTCAGCGTCCCGGTGTTGATCGAGGCGAGGAGGTCGCGCATCTCGGAGGCATCGAGGACGGCCGTCTTGCCCTTGCGGACGCTATGCTTCGGCCCGCGCACGGCATGGGCCGGGTTGCCCGCGACGACCTGGCCCGTCACCAGCCAGTCGAAGAGCATCCGCACGGCCGCGAGGTGTTGCTTGACCGTCGGCTTTGCGTGCGTCCGGCCCAGCTGCTCGACATAGGCGGCGACGAGCATGGGCGTCACGGCCGACAGGTCAACGATGCCTCGCTCCTCGCACCATCCGGCGAAGAGGTCGACGGCGCGGAAGTAGGCCTTGCGCGTGTTCTTGTTGCGGATGTTGACGGTGAAGAATTCGAGGAAGCGGCGCGCCGCGTCGGGACCGCCAGCTGCGATGACAGCCGGCATGGCCGGACCAGAGGGCCGGACGGCAGGAAGAAGGTCGGTTTTTCGAGCGACAGATGCCGGCACGGCCAAGCCTCAAAATGAGTACGATAACGTCCTTTATCGTACTTAAACTTTGGAACATTCTTCATCCTGCCCATTTTCACTTTTTGGTTATATGCGCAACCAAAGTCTCCGACGTAGTATCATATGCAGTATCACGCGACACCAAGCGGTGGCGCTGGCGGCAATCGTTCGTTTCACCCCTGATTCGGGGATCTCAGCGCGTGTGGAGGTAGTTGATGACTCGATTCCGATACAGAGGTGGATACAAATGGCGTCCCAAGAGAAGCTGCGAGCCGTAATTGCTGAACTGATCAACCGACCTAAGAACGTTGACTACGAAGAGATCGAACGGGTGCTCACCCAACTCGGCTGTCCACCGCCGAGGAAAACCCGTCATTCGATGCTCTTCAAGATTCCTGGCTGCCAAGAAAAGCTCGCACTTAATCCACACAACAACGGCAAGCCCCACTTGCCCCCATACTGTGTCGCTGACTTTCGCGACCGCATGATAGAGCTGGAACTCTATCCCTAAAGATTGGAATATGAAAACCGTTCAGGATTACCTAGCTCTGCCGTACACATTGACTGTACGTTGGGACGAAGAAAGCAACCTCTTCGTCGGAAGAGTTAAAGAGATCCCAAGCTGCTCCGCGCATGGTGATACGAGGGCAGCCGCTTTGGGTATGCTCGAAGAAAACTTGGAAGACTGGATTGCGGTCTGTCTTGAAGATGGGGACGACATTCCCGTTCCTGATGAAGCAACCGCACTGCCAAGCGGCAAATGGGTGCAGCGTGTTCCTCGCTCGCTCCATAAGAAGCTCGTCGAGGCTTCGAATGAGGAAGGCGTAAGCCTGAATCAGTTTGTTCTCACCTGCCTGGCTGAGGCTGTGGGAGAACAGCGGGCTAAACAGGCTCAGAAGCCTACGCTTCAACTTGAAGCTTCAGCCGAGGCTTCGACCATTTTTCACATCATTTCCCATGGGCAATTGCAAGAATGGCCAGACGAAGCGACAAAAGGTTACACCTCCGGTCCACAGCCCCTATGGTTTTCACCCGCAGGGGCTCCCGCTTTTGGAGATCAAATGCTCGACATTGCTAGGTCTTCATGCGCGGACTTGCCTCCCATTGCCGAACAGGGTCCTGAGCCTAAGAAAGGAGACGCGAAACGTGAGAAGCAAACGAACACGCGTAATCTCCACAACTGACCCATACATGGCTTTCCTTCGATCCCTCCGTTTCAAGGGTATCGGCCTTGAAGAATCGTCCACCAAATTGGATCGAGGCTCGCTAGCAGAGGCTACCGCACAAAAGCATCAACTTAGCGCAATCCTCGATGCAAACTATGATGTGGCGCTCCACGATAAAGAAAATCTTATCGTCGTTTGCGCTTTTCATCTTGCCCAGGCAAAGACGGAGTCGGATCCTCCACTCGTAGAGATTAAGGTGACATTTTCGGCACTCTTTGAATGCAGCCCGAATACACCCGAGGAGCTTCCGAAAAAGTTTGCTGAGAGAGAAGCTCGGCTAGTGTTTTGGCCCTATTTGAGGTATTTCGTGTCGGACATGTGTAGCAGAATGGCAATCAACACTATTCTGCTCCCACTCACCGCTCAATTTGACAGTACCGCCAGTAATGAAGGTTAGGAGCTCAATAGACAATGATGCCCTACGCATCTCGTATACCGGTAGATCAATCCTATGTCCAAGCCATTGGACAGGTGATGTACAACTTTGCAACTGTGGAATGGAACATTGTCTACCTGGGCAGCCTTATTGCACCCTCTTTTGTGTCTCGCGAAAGTGGTGCTGATTTTGACATTGTGGTTCGCGAGTTCGGCTTACTGAGCGAAACTGGCAAGCATCCGGAATACGCATACATTGCTGTCCGCTTTGCTGAAATGGCAAAGCGACGTCAAGACCTGCTCAAGTCCATACCATTCACTGCAAGCGGGGGAGCACAGGAACTTGGGGGAGCACAGGGACCTGATGATCAGTGGACGGAAGAAAAGGTTCAGGCGCTCGCGAAAGATCTTGAAGATCTGGATATAGAGGCAAATGACTTGTATTACAAGCTCAGTTCCCCAGCTCATTAACCTTGTGATTGCTCCTTAGTAGCGCACTTCCGCTAAACCTCCGTTTCAGTGAGTACAAGGTAGGCTGGGACAACTTGCTAACGTTTAGGCGGGGTCAGGCCGGGCTTCAATCAATTGCACCCGACGCTCAGCGTTTCACCAACAGGTGATGTAATCAAGGCAGACGCAAGCGGGAGTGACGCCGATTTGAAGTATTGGCCGGCTCTCCAAGGGGAAGTTGGCTCTGTCGACATGCAGCTCTAGTCTTCCAGAAGC
>CAZZXY010000069.1:0-24798 GCA_964658105.1 Verrucomicrobia bacterium Tous-C9LFEB
GACGGGGAGGACGTCGGGGCGGCCGAGGCGGAACATGAGGAACATTTCGACGGTCCAGCGGCCGACACCGCGGACCTCTGTGAGGTGCTCGATGATGGCCTCGTCGGGCATGCGGCGGATGCGGGCGAGGGATGGAACAGTGCCGTCGACGGTTCTGGCGGCGAGATCGCGGATGGCGAGGGCCTTGTTGTGGGAGAGGCCGGCGGCGCGGAGCTGTTCGTTGGGGCAGTCGAGGACGTGCTGGGCGGAGGGGTGCTGGCCGAGGCCGGCGAGGGGTTCGAAGCTGGTGAGGAGGCGGGCGTGGATGGCAGCGGCGGCCTTGCCGTGGAGTTGCTGATAGAGGATGGCGCGCAGAAGGGCCTCGAAAGGCGACTGCTGGGCAGGGAGCTGGAGCGTGAACGGGCCGACGCGCTCGATCAGTTTGCCGAGCTTCTTGTCTGCGGAAGACAGGGCGCGTACGGCCTCGGCGGCGTCATAGGGTAGCTTGGGTGCGCGCGAACGGGTGCCAGGCATGGGCACCAGTCTGTCATGGACTGATCCGGAGCGATCCGCTCCTTATGGACCAGGCAGTTTCGTCGGTTGGGAAATCGGACCGAAGGGGACGGGTTTACCAGTCGGGAAACCGCGGAAGTGAACGGAAAGAGCAGATTTTCCGGCAAGTGCGCCGAAGCCGCGCAACGGCCTTCGATAATCGATAAAGCGAAGTAGGACACTTGCGCGAACAGCGTCCATCGTGGTCCGATGGGGTCGTATCGCACTGCTATACTCGAATTCTTCACAGGGTATGTGGAAGGTCTTCTTTCGCAGGCCCGATGGTCCAGAGCAGGTTCTGACGACGCGACGGACGGCGTGTGAAGCAGGCAGGACGGCGTAGAATTCACCCCCGCGACTCGGTAAAACGAGGCCGCGTTTGCAGGAATGCACACCTATGGCGCAGGTATTTGACCGCAGTTCGAACGCTCTGATCCGAGCGAGCCTCGCGCTGACGGGATTGATCGTCATTGTTTTGGGCGTGACGCTCAACGAGTTGCAGCGTTCGCCGTGGGTCACCCGGCAGGGCCAGCGCCCGGATCAGCCTGTGCCGTTCAGCCACAAACATCACGTTGAGGGCCTCGGCCTGCAGTGCCAGTACTGCCATACCGTGGTGGAAAAGAGTCACTACGCCGGCATTCCGCCGACAAAGACGTGCATTAACTGCCATTCCCAGATCTGGACCAATGCCCAGCTGCTGGAGCCGGTGCGTGCAAGCTGGGCGAGCGGCCAGTCGATTCCCTGGATTCGCGTACACGATTTGCCGGACTACGTGTACTTCAATCACTCGGTGCATGTGAACAAGGGCCTGGGCTGCTCCAGCTGCCATGGACGCGTGGACCAGATGCCGCTGATGTACATGCAGAACTCGCTCCAGATGGAGTGGTGCCTGAACTGCCATCGCAACCCGATCAAGAACCTGCGGCCGACCAGCGAGATTTACAACATGGCGTGGGCCGGAGCCAGCAAGGATCACCCGGTGTGGTGCACCGACACGGGCAAGCCCGGACCGACGGCGCAGGGTATCTCCTGCACCACGAAGGACCCCGGCGGCAACAATCCCCAGCTGGCGATGCTGCAGGCGCCGGTGGTGAACCCGGCGACGCAGGGTGGGCTGAATGGATCGCAGGCGCAGCCCGATATGGGCGATCAACGCAGCGCCCAGGGATCCGGTCCGCAAGGTATGACCAAGTCGCAATCAGGCACGATGGGCGGTCCACGACCGGGCTCCGGTTCGGGGGACACCTACTCGGATACGCCGGTCATCCATATGCCGGCAAGCTATACAAAATTCACCAGCCAGGACGCGCTGGGCACATACCTCGTGCAGATGTACCACATACGTGGGGCCAATGAGCTATCGAGCTGTGAAACATGCCACCGGTAAACCCGGAGAGCCCCGAGCCAACCACGATCAGGTACGCAATGCATAGAGAGCAAGGACCGATGGAGAACCAAGCGAAGCAGGGAAATGTCGCAAACGCCCCGGCCCAGGTGGTGTCGCGGATCACGCCATCTGACAAGATGACCCTGGCCGAGGTGCGTACGCGCTTAGAGGGCAAGACCGGCAAGCGCTTCTGGAAGAACCTTGACGAACTGGCGGACACGCCGGCCTTCCAGGAGCTCATGCAGGAAGAGTTTCCGCGCCAGGCTTCCGGCGGCGAGTGGGTAAACTCTGTGTCGCGCCGTGGCTTCATGAAGGTGATGGGGGCGAGCTTCGCCCTGGCCGGTCTGGCTGGCTGCACCAAGCAACCGGACGAGCCGATTTACCCGTACATCAAGCAGCCCGAGGACCTCGTCCTGGGCGTGCCGATGTTTTTTGCCACGGCACACCCGTTTCCGACCGGAGCGGTCCCGGTGCTGGTGAAGTCGGACGCCTTCCATCCGTTCAAGATCGAGGGCAATCCGGAACACCCGGCGAGCAGGGGCAAGGCCGACGCGTACACGCAAGCCTCGCTTCTGGACCTCTACGATCCGGACCGCTCACAGCATCCCAGGTTCCGCGGCCAGAATGCGGAGTGGCCCTACTTCCAACAGCAGTTTGCCGGGGGCGTAAACCAGCTTCCGGGTGGACAGGGGCTCTACTTCCTGAGTGAAGTGACCACCTCGCCAAGCTTCGCGGCTCAGTGGAAACAGGTGCAGGCGAAGTACCCGCAAGCGCGGATGATCACGTATGAACCGGTCGGTACGGATACGACCGGCGTCCAGTACAAGCTGGACGAAGCCGATGTGATCCTGTCGCTCGATGGGGACTTCCTGGGAGGGATCCACTTCCCGGGCTTTCTGACCATGTCCGGCGAATACGCAGCGCGTCACCGCTTCGAAGCGGGTAAGACGATGAACCGGATGTACGTCGTCGAGACCATGCCCTCGGTAACCGGGTTCAAGGCAGAGCATGCTCTCAGGCTGAAGCCGAGCCAGGTAGACGCATTTGCGAATGCGCTGGCGGGGGGCAACGGGAGCGGCCTGAACGCGCCGGAGGAACAGAAGTTCCTCGCTGCCGTGCTCGCTGATCTGAAGAAGAATACCGGGCGTTGCGTGGTGATTGCGGGCCCGCAAAGCTCCGCTGCCTGCCAGCAAGCGGCAGCGAGCCTGAACGCGAGCCTCGGTGCTGTCGGCAAGACGGTTTTCTACACTCCCTCCCTGCAGGCGGTACCTGCGGAAGCCGGCAGCGATATCCGCTCGCTGGTGGCGGACATGCATGCCGGCAAGGTGAAGTGGCTGGTCATGCTCGGTACCAATCCGCTGTACAACGCCCCTGCGGATCTAAATTTTGCGGAAGCGTTCAACAGTGTGCCGAACACGGTGCATTTGGGTTCGCATGTCGACGAGACCGGGTTTTTCTCGACCTGGCACATCCCACGCTCGCATTACCTGGAAAGCTGGACCGATTGCCGCGCCAGTGATGGCACGATCTCGATTGTGCAGCCGATGATCGCGCCGCTTTACAACAGCGTGAGCGCCCATGAGGTTCTGCAGGCGCTGGTAAATCCGGAGCAAGGTGCCTATGACGTCGTAGCGGCAACAGCAAAGACCTACATCAAGGGCGACTTTGAGGCTGGCTGGCGCAAGGCTCTGCACGATGGCTGGGTCGAGGGAACGGCTTATCCGCTGACTGCTGGCGGCGCGGCTCCAAAGATCGTGGCGACCCAGTCGACCACGGCAAGCAGTGGCGACCAGCTCGAGGTCCGCTTTCTGGCAGATCCTTCGCTGTACGACGGCAGATTCGGCAACAACGGCTGGTTGCAGGAGCTCCCAAAGCAGATCACAAATCTGTCCTGGGACAACGCCGCGCTGGCCAGTCTGAACACGATGACCAAGCTCGGCATTGAGGAAAACGATGCGGTCGAGCTGACCGTGAACGGCCGCAAGCTGATTGTGCCGGTGCTGATGGTTCCCGGTCATCCGGACGGAGCCGTGACGGTGCACCTGGGATTTGGCCGCCGCGCTGAAGTGGGCCGGGTGGGTGCGGGGGTTGGTTTCAACGCTTACCAGCTGCGCACGGCAGAAAACACGCTCGCCGCGGGTGGGGCGACGATGGCCAAGGGCCACGGGCTGTACGACCTGTGCGTCACCAAGGTGCATAACATCGAGCATCGGGATGCCTTTGCGCAGCGCGATCTGCAGCACCCCGAGTTCGATAGCCAGGGAACGTACTCGATGGCCGGTCACGAAGCCATGGAGCGCTCGATTATCCGCTATGCGACGGTCGAGGAGGCCACGAAGAACCCGAACTATGCGCACGAGGGGGCAAGTGGGACCCTGGTGGACAAGGTGGGCTACAACCCGCAGGGCGAGACGCCAGGGCCAGCCGACAGTCTGTACGCGGGCGCATGGCGCTACGATCACCAGGATCCATCCTCCAAGCAGATTCAAAATGCCTGGGGCATGTCGGTCGACATGAACTCCTGCATTGGCTGCAATGCCTGCGTGGTGGCCTGCTATGCCGAGAACAACATCCCGGTCGTCGGTCGCGAACAGGTCAAGGTCGGCCGAAATATGCAGTGGCTGCGGATCGACAATTATTTTGAGGGCGACCTCCATGCTCCAAAGGCGCACTTCCAGCCGATGATGTGCCAGCACTGCGAGAGTGCCGGTTGCGAGCAGGTCTGCCCGGTGGGCGCGACTGTGCACACGCCGGAGGGCCTGAACACGATGGTCTACAACCGTTGCGTCGGCACGCGCTACTGCTCGAATAACTGTGTTTACAAGGTGCGTCGGTTCAACTTCCTCCTGTACCAGGACTACGAGACGGAGAGCCTCAAGTTCCTGCGCAACCCTGACGTGACCGTGCGATCGCGCGGTGTGATGGAGAAGTGCACGTACTGCGTGCAGCGCATCGAAGAGGCCAAGATCACCGCGGACAAGGAAAATCGAGCGATACGGGATGGCGAGGTCGTCACGGCCTGCCAGCAAACCTGCCCGACGGACGCGATTATCTTCGGCAACAAGAACGACCCAACCAGCCGCGTGGCGAAGCGCAAGGCGGAAGAGCGCGACTACCAAGTGCTTGCCGACCTGAACTACCGCCCGCGCACGACCTACACGGCCGGCGTCATCAACCCGAACCCGGAGCTTGCATAATGGCGACCCAGGGACCTATTCACGATCCGGATCTTGTGATTGACCCGATGATCGACCCGCGTACGGGTGAGTACGCGGTCATCGCGCCGGGCCACAACTTCAAGAGTGTCACGCAGAAGATTGCGGGCATTGTGCTCACACCGAACACTCCATGGGCATGGTTTGGCGGCTTCTTCATCGCTGCCACCGTGGCTACGCTGACAGTGGTCGCCCTGACCTGGCTCGTCCTGAAGGGCGTCGGCATCTGGGGTGTGACGATCCCCGGCGCGTGGGGCTTTGCCATCATCAACTTTGTATGGTGGATCGGCATCGGCCATGCCGGGACGTTGATTTCCGCCATTCTGCTGCTCTTCAAGCAGACCTGGCGAAATTCGATCAACCGCTTTGCTGAAGCCATGACGATCTTCGCGGTCGTCTGCGCCGGCATGTTCCCGCTGATCCATATCGGGCGGCCGTGGCTGGGGTATTGGCTGCTGCCCTACCCGAACACGATGAACGTGTGGCCGCAGTTCCGCAGCCCGCTGGCTTGGGACGTCTTCGCGGTGTCTACTTACGCGACCATCTCAATCGTGTTCTGGTACATCGGCATGATTCCGGATTTTGGCACGCTGCGTGACCGTGCCAAGCTACCGATTGCGAAGTACATCTACGGTCTGCTCTCGCTGGGCTGGCGTGGATCGACGCGCCACTGGATCCGCTACGAGTCGGCGTCCCTGTTGCTGGCCGGCCTGTCCACTCCGCTGGTGCTTTCGGTGCACACCACCATCTCCTTCGACTTCGCGGTCGCGGCGATGGCTGGGTGGCACACAACGATCTTTCCGCCCTACTTCGTAGCGGGAGCTGTGTACTCCGGATTTGCCATGGTGCTGACGCTGGCGATTCCCATTCGCAAGTGGTACCACCTGGAAGATCTGGTGACGCTACGCCACCTCGATAACATGGCGAAGGTCATGCTGACCACGGGATCGATTGTGGCGTATGGCTATGCGATGGAAGTGTTCATGAGTTGGTACTCCTGCTCGCACTGGGAGTTCTTCATGATGTGGAACCGCATGTTCGGGCCGATGGGCTGGGCGTACTGGATGCTCATTCTCACTAACATTGCGATTCCGCTGACGACCTTGTGGTCGCGACGCCTTCGTGTAAGCCCGGGGTACCTGTTCTTTCTGAGCTTCGTAGTGAACATCGGCATGTGGTTCGAGCGATTCGTGATTGTTGTCACCTCGCTCTATCGTGATTACCTGCCCTCGAGCTGGGGGACATATCGCGCGACCAAGTGGGACTACATGCTGTTTATCGGTACATGGGGACTGTTTACCTGCCTGTTCCTTCTGTTTGCGCGGCTTGCCCCGATGATTCCCATGTCGGAGATCCGCATGATGCTTCCGCAGACCAAGGTACATCCGGCAGGGAAGACTGCTGAACATACCGCGTCGCTGACGCAGGAGGCCTTGTAATGCCGCCGGTTGAAGGAGTCTACGGCCTGATTGCCGAGTTCAATACGCCGAGCGAGCTGGTGCATGCCACCGAGCACGCCCGCGAGGCAGGGTACCGGCGGATGGAGTGCTATACGCCGTATCCGGTGGAGGAGGCAGCGGAGGCGTTGCACTTCCACAAGACGCGGGTGCCGCTGATGTGTCTTCTGGGCGGCGTGATGGGGCTGACGACGGGTTGGCTGATGGAAACGTGGATCAACGTCTGGGGGTACCCGCTGAACATTCGCGGCATGCCTCTGTATTCCTGGCCGGCGTTTGTCATCCCGGCGTATGAATGGACGATTCTGTTTGCCGGTCTGTCTGCGGCGTTTGGGATGATTGCGCAGAACGGTCTGCCGCAGCTGTACCACCCGCTCTTCAATGCTGCAAATTTCCGCAATGGCGCGACCACGGACAAGTTTTTTCTCTGCCTTGAAGCGCACGACCCAAAGTTTTCCCTTACAGAGACCCGCAGGTTTCTTGAGGGCTTCTCGCCGGTATCGGTGGTGGAGGTTGATCACTGATGCAACGCACAGGAAGCACGGGCCAGGGCCCAGAAACAAGGATGTTCCGCGCTGCGGGCGTAGTCACGATGACTGTGACAGCGGCGCTGCTAGCGGGTTGCCGCCAGGACATGCACAACCAGCCGAAGTTTTACCCCCAACGTGGAACGTCGTTCTATGCGGATAATCGATCTGCCCGTCCGCAGGTGGAGAACACGGTTGCCCGCAACCAGATGCACGCCAATACGTATTTCTATACCGGCGTGGTGGATGGCAAAGAGGGTGATGGCATGCCTCTGCCCGTGACGGCAGAACTGCTGGAGCGGGGACAGGAAAAGTACAACGTGTTCTGCACACCGTGCCACTCACGCGTGGGCAACGGGGCGGGGATGATTGTGCAACGCGGTTATCGGCCCGCCGGCAACTTCCACACGGACCGGCTGCGGAACGCACCGCTGGGCCACCTGTATTCCGTGATTGCCAACGGGTATGGGGCTATGCCGGAATATGGCTCGCAGGTGGGTGCGGAAGACCGCTGGGCGATCGTTGCTTATGTGCGAGCACTGCAGCTGAGTCAGAATGCCCGGACTGCGGATATACCTTCCGGACAGCACCCGCAGGACCTGCATGAGATCGCAAACCAGCAGGGAATGCCTCCCGGGTTTGCGGACCCATGGGCCCTACCGGCAACAGCGGTGTACGGTACGCCGAACAATGAAGATAACGGCATTCCCGGGATGGGCGTGAACACACCACCGAACGGCGCCGCGGCGCATGGCTCGGCGGCGGCAACGTCGAACTCCGGAACGCGCAACTCCGGCGGCCCACGCCCAGCAAGCGATGCACAAAGTCCCGGCAGTCTCGCCGGCGAACCGCAGCACTAAGCAGCAACTACAGGGTTAAAGGCAACAATGATGGCTTTGGAACACGCACATCACGACGGACACCACCAGCACGGCCCCAAGGCGCTGCCTGGCGTGCTGGTGGTTCCTGACTTCGTAGGCGCCTGGCGGCTGCGAGCTCTGATGATCGGCGCCGCTTTCGCGTTGGTCTCCCTCGTCTTCGTCGGCAGCCCGGAAGGGCGTGCGCATCTGCTGCGCTCGTACCTCATGGGATCGATGACGGCGTTCAACTTTGTCGGCGGGGCACTGGCCTTTCTGCTGGTCCAGTACCTGTCTGGCGGTAAGTGGGGACTGATCCTCAGGCGGCCGCTGGAGGCGATGACGCGCACCTGGTGGTTCGTGGCGCTGCTGTTTGTGCCGATCCTGTTCCTGATGAAGGATCTCTATCTCTGGGCGGAGTACCACACCCCGGCACAGACCCTGGCTGCCCTCCAGCAGGGACTCATTGATAAGGAACAGCAGGTTTGCATCAATCTGAAGCACGTGATGCTCAGCCCGGTCAGCGCCGTGGTGGAGTACCTGCTGGTTTTCGGCTTTCTCGGTCTCATCATTACGTTGTTGAACAAGTGGTCACTAAGCCGCGATGCGGACCCGGCAGCCGGGACGATGCGTAGTTACGACCGGTGGCGGATTCTCTTTGAGAATGTGTCCGGTCCGGCGATCCTGCTGTACGTCATCGCCTTGACCGTGTTTGTGATCGTTTTTGTAAAGTCGCTGGATGTGACCTGGTACTCGTCCATCTACGGTTTGCAGTTTTTGGTGGCCCAGGGATATGCCGTGCTGGCTATCGGGATGTTGACGCTGATCCTGCTCTCCCGCTACGAGCCCATGCGAACGATGTTCCGCACGACCGAACAGCATGATCTTGGCAAGCTGGCCTTCGCCTTCACCATGCTGAACATTTACTTCACGTTTGCAGAGTTCCTGATCATTTACTCAGGCAATCTGCCAGACGAGATTCCCTGGTATCTGCACAGGATTCGCGGTGGATGGTGGGTGATATGCTCGATGGACGCGATCTGCCACTGGATCATCCCGTTCTGCCTGCTGCTGTCGCGCGACTTCAAGCGCTCGAAGACGCGGATGTTCTGGTTGTCGGTGTTCATGATCTTTGCCCGCCTGATCGATATGTTCTGGCTCATTGAGCCGAACTTTAAGGACGCCGCCGGGAACCTGCATCTCGCGAACAATTACAGCATTCTCGCGTACATCACTGTGCCCATCGCCGTGCTGGCCTTCTGGGCTTTCTTCTACCTGACTGAACTCGGCCGCAGGCCGCTCATCAGCCTCAACGATCCGCACACAGCGGAGGTTTTGGAGCCGGAGCATGCACACTAACCCACGCGAGGGACACGATGCCCTCCATCCGGAAGAGCAGTCCCCCATGCGATCCAGAGATCGGAACGACGAGAACCCCGGATACGAAATCCAGGATGTGAACGTCGGCGGTATCGTCACGTTCCTTGCTGGGTTGTGCGGCTTCCTGCTGATCTTCTTCGTATTCTGCTTTGTCATGGGGAAGGCGATTAATACGGGCTTGTTGAAGGAAGACGGCCCTGCCGACAAGTGGCACGGCGGCATGCCGGGTCACGAGAACGAGATCTCACGCAAACGCGAGGACCTCGCCTCCAACGCCACCCTGGAGCAGCGGGAATACGCCAGCATGACCCAGCGGTTTCCGACACCCCGGTTGCAGACCGATGACGGAAATCAGGACACAGCGGACATGCACGCCCGAGAAGATCTGCTGCTCGAAAACTACAGCACCAATTCTGACCTTCAGGGGGGCGCGGTGCGGATTCCGATCGACCGCGCGATGCAGCTGATTGTGCAGCGAGGCTTACCGCAGGCTCCGGGCGGGACGCAGTCCGGGGACACGCAGATGGCGGGCGATGCCCGTCGCGTTGTGACGGCGCCCCTGACGAACGGATTTGCACGGACCGGCTATGAACTCGACCAGATGACGATGCGTGAACAAAGACTCGAGTTCAATCAGGCCGAAGCAAAGCGCTAGGTGATTCGCAGCAGCAACCGGATGGACGGATATCGGCGACCTGTCTCCAGGGAAGGTCGTCAGGCACCATACACTGAAAAGGACAGTGGGGAAGCGCATGAACAGGTTGAGTGCAATGCGGAGGGTTTTCGGAAGCTGGTCGGGTGCATTGCGCTCGGCAGTGCTCCTGCCCCTGGTTGTAGCAGCCGTTCTGGCTCCCGCAACGTCCGGAGCGCAGGTCTCGGGCTATGGCGACAAGGTCGAGGGCACCTCGCACGGAGACGAGCTACCGACGGTCCTGCAACGCGTTCAGGTTTCGCAACACCTGAATGCCCAGTTGCCGGTAGCGGCACCGTTCGTCGACGAAGCAGGGCGGCCTGTGAACCTGGGTACGTACCTGGACGGCAAACACCCGGCAGTGCTGGCGCTCGTTTACTACAACTGCCCGATGCTCTGCTCCGAGGAAATGGACGGCCTGACCAGCGCGCTGGAGATGGTGAGACTGCGCCCCGGGAAGGATTTCCAGATTGTGGTCGTGTCGATCGACCCCTCCGAGGGGCCGCAGCTTGCGGCGAAGAACAAGTCTTTTTATGTGAAGCGGTATGGGCATCCGGAGACGGCGGACGGCTGGCATTTCCTTACGGGGCCAAAAGAGTCGATCGACCAGCTCACGAAGACGGTGGGCTTCGGTTACGTGAAGGTGCCCGGTCCGGATGGACGCCTGACGCAGTTCGCTCATGCAAGTTCTATTGAGCTGCTCACGCCGCAGGGTCGGCTTGCGCAGTATTACCTCGGTGTGGAGTATTCGCCGAAGGACATACTTCTCGGGCTGATCGACGCCTCGGGCAACAAGATCGGTTCGCCCGTAGCCAACATCCTCACCTACTGCTATCACTATGATCCGAAGACCAATAAGCATTCGCTGATTGTGGCGCGCGTAGTGCAGCTGGGTGGCATGTTGACCGTGGCGGCACTGGCCACTTTTCTGTTTGTGATGTTTCGTCGGGATTTCAGCTCCAATGGGGAGCAGGTTTCAACTCACGGGCGCGATGGGCGTCGGACGGCATAAGGGAAATCATGGGTATCAGTCCAGTTCTCTGGCAATTCTTAATCAAGTGGCTGCACAACTCGGCATTGTTTCCGGCCGAAGCGTCGACCATCGCTCCGTACACGGATGCACTGTACTTCTTTCTGCTCGGGATGACGGTTTTCGGTGTCGTCGTCGTTGTGGCACTGGTTTTCGGGTTCGCGATCCGCTACCGGCGGGAGCGCAACCCGGTGCCGACGCAGGTGGAAGGGTCCACACTGCTGGAAGCGACGTGGACGATCATTCCGCTTGGTGTCTTTCTGGTGGTCTTTGTCTGGGGTGCCCTGCTCTACTTCCGCATCTACAGCCCACCGGTCAACGCCATGAATGTCTACATCATTGGCAAGCAGTGGATGTGGAAGGCTGAACACCCAGGCGGACAGCACGAAATCAATGCACTGCACGTACCTACCGGTCGCCCTGTGCAGCTGACAATGATCTCGCAGGACGTGTTCCATAGCTTCTCGATCCCCGACTTCCGCGTGAAGCGCGAGGTTATCCCTGGTCGCTACAGCACCGTCTGGTTCCAGGCCACCACGCCCGGTACGTATCACCTGTTCTGCACGCAATACTGCGGGACGCTCCACTCCGGCATGGTCGGTCAGATTACTGTGCAGACGCCGGACGACTACGAGCGGTGGCTGAAGCAGTCCACCTCCGGTATGAGTCTGGCGCAGAACGGGGAGCGGTTGTTTGCCAGTATGGGTTGCACTTCCTGCCACAGCGGCAACGCGGCGGCACGAGGCCCAAACCTCCATGGCATTTATGGAAGCCGTCTGACCATGGTCGATGGCAGCCAGGTTCTGGTGAATGACGCTTATCTGCGGGAGGCGGTTCTGAACCCCTCGCAGCACGTGCCTGCTGGCTTCGCTCCGATCATGCCGACGTACCAGGGGCAGATCAGCGAGGACGGCTTGATTTCGCTGATCGAATACATGAAGAACATGCAGTCTAATTACCGGGTCCAGCAGACCAATGTGACCTCGGACAGCAACCAGGCCGCGCCGACAACGCCCGCGACGCCTACAAACACGGATACGGTGAAGCCATGAGCAGCGCCTCGACGATAGTGTCACTACCTGACCAGAGCACGGCCAGGCTGCCGAAGCGGAACTACCTGAACAACGAGCATGGACTGCTTAGCTGGCTGCTGACGGCTGACCATAAGCGGATCGCCATTCTCTACCTGATTTCGATCACGTTCTTCTTCTTCATCGGTGGCGCCTTTGCCGGTCTTATTCGACTCGAGCTGCTGACGCCGCAGCCGGACCTGGTGGCTTCGGACACATATAACAAGTTCTTCACCATGCACGGCATCATCATGATTTTCCTGTTTCTGGTGCCTTCGGTACCGGCGACGCTTGGAAACTTCCTGATCCCGATCATGATTGGCGCGAAGGACCTTGCGTTTCCGAAGATCAACCTCCTGAGCTGGTACCTGTACATGATCGGCGGCACGCTGACGCTTGCTGCCCTGGTGCTCGGTGGTGTGGACACGGGGTGGACCTTTACTACGCCCCTTTCCACGCACTACCTGAACACGCATGTGCTTACGGCGGCGACCGCGATCTTCGTTGCAGGCTTTTCTTCGATCTTTACCGGACTGAATTTCATCGTCACCATTCACCGGATGCGCTGCCCGGGAATGACGTGGTTTCGTCTGCCGCTGTTCTGCTGGTCAAACTACGCGGCGTCCTTGCTTATGGTGCTTGGAACGCCGGTGCTTGCGATCGCAATCGTGCTGGTTGCCTTGGAGCGCATCTTCGGTATCGGCGTGTTCGACCCAGCCAAGGGCGGAGATCCTCTGCTCTTCCAGCACTTGTTCTGGTTCTACTCGCATCCGGCTGTGTACATCATGATTTTGCCGGGTATGGGCGTGATCTCCGAAACGATGTCTACGTTCAGCCGCAAGCGGGTCTTCGGCTACACTGCCGTGGCGTTTTCTTCCGTAGCGATCGCACTCTTTGGCTTCTTCGTGTGGGAGCACCACATGTTCATCATGGGTGTGTCGAACTATTCGGCCCTGGTGTTTTCCCTATTGACGATGCTGGTTGCCGTTCCTTCGGCTATCAAGATCTTTAACTGGTCCTTCACGATGCAGAAGGGTTCAGTCACGTTCGAAACGCCGATGTTGTACTCCTTCGGTTTCATCGGACTGTTCACCATCGGTGGACTCACCGGAGTGTTTCTCGGGTCGCTGGGCATGGACATTCACCTGACCGAGACGTACTTCGTCGTGGCTCACTTCCACTTCGTGATGGTTGGCGGCATGCTCATGGCTTTCCTTGCGGGCATTCATTTCTGGTGGCCCAAGATGACTGGCCGGATGTATTCGGAGTCACTTTCCAAGCTGGCTGCGATCACGACGTTCATCGGATTCTTCCTTACCTTCATGCCGCAGTTCATCCTGGGCTACCTTGGTATGCCGCGTAGATACCATGCCTATCCTGCGGAGTTCCAGGTGCTGAACGTCCTCTCGACGGCTGGTGCGACGGTGTTGGGCGTGGGCTATATGCTCCCGCTGATTTATCTCGGTTGGTCGCTGAAGTATGGCGCGATCGCTGGAGCGAATCCCTGGCAGGCCACTGGCCTCGAATGGCAGATCCAGTCGCCGCCGCTCACCGAGAACTTTATCGAGACGCCGATCATGGATCACGAGGCATACGATTACGAGTGGCTGGAGCGTAAACAGCACGAGGTGACCACCGTTGGATAACGCGATCACAACAGAGATCAGCCCACACACCGCGACCTCGACGGCGCACGCTGCGGAACACGAGCATGTCTCGCTTCCGCAGCACCGCCATCATTTTGAGACCGAGGAGCAGCAGCGCGAGGCGGGTTCCTTCGGTATGTGGCTGTTCCTGCTTACCGAGATCATGTTTTTTGGTGGCATGTTCTTCGCCTACCTGCTGTACAGGAACTGGTATTACCCGGCATTTGCGGCAGCCTCGAACACGCTGAATGTGACCGAGGGTGCGATCAATACCGCTATCCTGATCAGCTCCGGTTTCTTCATGGCGCTTGGAGTGTGGGCTGCAGAGGTCCGCAAGCAGGGCACGCTTGTGCTGATGCTGATTTTGACCACCGTCTTTGGGGTTGCGTTTTTAGGCGTCAAGTACGACGAGTACCACGAGAAATATGAGTTGCACCACATCCCTGGTGACAGCTTTTCGATCTCTCAGTTCGTGCACCCACCCCTGGATAAACACGGGAAGATGACGGATGAGCCCCTGGCGCCTGACATGGCGCAGAAAACGCAGGTCTTCTTCTTCCTGTACTTCGCAATGACGGGCATGCATGCCCTTCACATGATCATTGGTTTAGGGCTGCTCGGATGGCTCATTCTTCGGGCGAATCGGGGAGAGTTCAGCTCTGGGTATGTGGCACCCATTGAGAACTTTGGGCTGTATTGGCACTTTGTCGATATCGTCTGGCTGTTCCTGTTCCCGTTGCTTTACCTGATTAATCGGCACCCGCTAAAGTAGGCGTCCTTAGGACCTGAAGACTCGCTAATGAAGGAATCTGACCATGGCTGAACACGTCAACACGCTCCAGGAAAACGACGATCTCAACGTCACGAACCCGGAGCACGCTGAACACCACATCGTGACTCCCATCCAGTACGTGATGGTCTTTGGCACACTGCTGTTTTTTACGCTGGTCACCGTGTTGGCGGCCTACGTGGATATGAAGTGGTTGAACCCCGTAGTGGCTCTTGGGATCGCCTGCTTCAAGGCAGTGATCGTGATCCTGTTCTTTATGCACGCGAAGTATCAGTCGCGGTTGATTAAGATGACCATCGGTTCCGGCTTTTTCGTGTTTCTGGTTCTGATCGGAATGACGATGAGTGACTACTTCACGCGCGCGTGGGGACAGTGGTAATCGTCAGAACGACGAACTAAAGGGCTCGCGAGCATCTCGCGAGTCTTTTTCGTTCAGTCGATAACCAGACGAAAAGGCAGGCTTAGGATTCATCCTCGGGCATTGTTCGAAGCAGTTGGCGTAAAAAGCCCAGCCAGGTTGCAGCCTCTTCAGCGGTCTGACCAAGCTGTGCTATCAGTGTTCGTACGACATCCGGGCGAGCATTGGCCGGGAACCTTCGGGAGTATCCCGAGACCTTCATTACTCTCAGGAGTAAGCCCAGCAAGCGTTCGCGCATTTCCACGTCGGGCGGGGTTGCGATGACGACCGGCAGCTCGCGGACGCCTTCAAACCCAGCTCTGGTTAATTCGTAGAGGCACACCGCCACTGCCTGCCCAAGGTTCATCGAGAGATGACGGCCTTCGGGTGCGTACATGGGGATTGTCAGGAGTGCAGAGCAGAAGCTGAGTTGCTGCTTCGTTAGACCCGTTTTCTCTGAGCCAAAGAGCAGCGCAACGCGCGGCTCACCGGGAGGATGGGAAGATGCGTGGGGTTGCAGTTCGCGAGCTATGTCGACCCGTGAGAGCTCCTGCAGCAGAGATGCCGCAGCTTCTTTTAATGGCAGCACGGGACGCGTGAGATCGCGGCCGCCGATGGCGGTTGTGCCTGCGACGTACGTGCAATCGGCGATGGCCTCAGGGAGCGAGGAGAACAGTTGCGCTGAGCGCATGATGTCCTCTGCGGCTATGGCCGATGTGGCCTGGAGCTGGGCGGCTTCGAAGGGCGGGGCAAAGCTGTTCACCACCCGAAGATCCCCGAAGCCAAAGTCCTGCATGGCGCGTGCCGCGGCCCCGATGTTTTGCGGGTTTCGCGCGCCCACCAGCACGATGGAGAGACGCTTGCGGGCGATTGCGGTCAGCATGGAGTCATTGTAGGTGTCTGCGTCAGTACAGCGTAACTGCCGCCTGCTGTTCCGGCCCGCCGCGCACTGCACTCCCCCGGTGCAGGTCCGAAGCAAGCATCTGAGCACGGCGGCGTGCAGCTGTGCGGCCGTCTCCTGTGTCGTCGAGGGAAGGTATAGTGGGTTGGCGGACCCGGGATTGCAGATCAGCACTCGGCAAATCCGAGGGCTTCCCCGTGAACCTGGATCAAAGTGAGCACCCCGTCTTCATGAGTGAGTCAGCTTATACCTGCGAAACACCTGTTGCCCTCTTTGCATTCAATCGACCCGAACTTACGAAGCGAGTGTTTCGGCGCATTGCAGAGGTTCGGCCGAAGAGGCTGTTGTGCGTCGCAGATGCAGCCCGACCGGACCGACCGGAGGAAGAGCAGCGCTGCAAGGAAGTCCAGGCGATCCTCTCTGCGGTGGACTGGCCGTGCGAGGTGCAGACGAACTTTGCCGTCCAGAACATGGGGTGCCGTGGTCGCCTGATTACCGGCCTGAATTGGGTGTTTGAACAGGTCGAAGAGGCGGTGATTCTGGAAGACGACGTTTTGCCCGACCCCACTTTCTTTCGATTTTGCGATGAGATGCTCCAGCGCTATCGAAACGACACACGTGTGGCCATGGTCTCGGGTCTCAATCTCGTGCAGGACAAGACCCAGGCTCCGGATAGCTATTTCTTTTCGCAACTGACGCACATCTGGGGCTGGGCCAGTTGGCGGCGAGCGTGGGCCACCTACGATCCAGATCTGACGGACTGGCCAGCTATAAAGGCCGCAGGATTGATGCGAGAGTTGTTTCCGAAGCCCGCTCACCAGCGCTACTGGACCCACGTTTTCGACCAGATGCACAGCGGAACCGGACCTGATACATGGGATACCCAGTGGTTTTATACCAATCTGAAGAACTCCGTATTGTCGGTGACGCCTGGTGTGAACCTGGTCGAGAATCTCGGCTTTGGGCCGGATGCAACGCACACGATTTACGCGGCGGATGTGCCTCGTTTCCTCGTTCAGCCTCTGCAGTTTCCGCTTCAGCACCCTCCGGCGATGGTGCCTTTGCGGCACCTGGACGTGATCGACCAGGAGCGCAGCGGATCTCGTCTGCCGACGATCCTCAGCAGGGTTCGAAACAAACTTCGTCGCAGCCTGCCAAGCGCGCGCCGCCAGGAACGCAGCTTCTGAGAAGCCGAATGGTGGTCCGCCGGCGCTTTCCAACGGCGATCGAGAGCGCCCTCGCGAGCTCACTACGATTTCTTCAAATCTGTAAACAAGCTTCTGATTGGCGCTAAGCTTTCGGGTCTTTCGCCCGCGTTGCTACCGCTGTGTAGAAGGAGGCCATTGTGTGGGTATGTCGATTGCCTGACCGCGCTCGTCTGTGCGCGCCATCTACACTGAAGCCTGACGATGGCCGACAGTTTTGCCCAACTTGTGAAGCAGCAGACCGACGTTGTCCGCATTCTGGGCGAGTATCTGAAGCTGCGCAAGTCGGGCGCGAACTGGAATGCGCTCTGCCCGTTTCATAAAGAGCGGAGCGGCTCTTTCTATGTGTATCCGGGTACGGCGAGCTACTACTGTTTCGGGTGCCGCGAGCACGGCGATGTCTTCACGTTTGTGATGAAGATGGAAAGCCTGAGCTTTCCGGAAGCCGTGCGTGTTGTGGCGCAGAAGATGGGCATTGCGCTGCCGAAGCGCGAGTGGAACTCACCCGAGGAGGCCCGTGAGGCCGGCCTGCGACGACAGCTGCTGGAACTGCATGAGGCCGCAACGCAGTACTTCCAAGGCAACCTGCAATCCCCCGAGGCGGCCCGTGCACGCGAGTACATCAGCGGACGCGGTTTGACAGCAGAGGCAGTGAAGCAGTTCCGTATCGGCTATGCGCCGGACAGCTGGACAGATATGCGGGATCGTCTGCTGAAGTTTTTCCCCGAAGATGTCCTGCGCGCCAGCGGGCTGTTTCATAGCAAACAGAACGAGGACGGCTCCGCGGGCAGTATGTATCCGCATTTTCGCAAGCGGATCATGTTTCCGATCTGCAATGAGTCCGGCAAGCCGATTGCCTTTACGGGGCGCTTGCTCGACACGAACGATCCGAAGGCCGGGGGGAAGTATGTGAACTCGCCGGAGACGCCGTTGTACGTCAAGGGCCATGTGCTCTTCAATCTGGACAAGGCCAAGGCGGCGATCAAGGAGACGGACAGCGTCGTGATGGTTGAAGGCCAGATGGATTGCATCTCGGCGTTTCTGGCCGGTGTGGGCAATGTGATCGCGACGAGCGGCACCAAGTTCACCGAGACCCAAGTGCGGCTGCTGGCTCGTTTCACTCACCGTGTTGTGCTGAATTTTGATGGCGACGACCCAGGGATCGATGCCGCTGAGGCTGTGCTTGCACCCCTGGTTGAAGAAGGTTTCGAGGTCGGCGTGGCAATTCTTCCTGAAGGCGAGGACCCAGATTCGTTTCTGCGCGCCCATGGAGCGCCCGCGTACATGCAGGCGCTCCGCGGCAATGTGCCGTGGACTGACTTTTTGATCGATCGCGCACAGAAGAAGATCGGGACTCGCACACCTGAGTTGAGGGTGAAGGCCCTGAATTTCTTGCTGCCGCATCTGCGCCGTATCCCTAACGCGATTGTGCGCACGCAGGTAGCGGAGAACGCCGCGCAGAAGCTCGGCATTGAGTCCTCGATGGTGCTGAAGGAGGTTCGTCAGGCAGCGGAGCACCGGCTGGAAAGCGTGCGCGCGGCGCAGCCGCAGGCGGTCTCTGAGGTGGAGCGCATTCTGCTGTGCGCGCTGGTGCTGCCGGAGGCCGATTCGGCGCGCACGCTGGCGGCGGAGAAGCTTGGAGCGCATCCGCACTGGTTCGAGGATCTGCCCACGGCAGCGGTGATTGAGGTGTTGATCAGTGGGCCAGCCCCGGAGAACCCGCTCGCGGCTGCTCCGGATCCCGCGTCGCGGGCATTGCTCGCGAGTGCGCTCCATGTGTCGACGGAAGTAAGCGGGCCCGAGCACGAGAGCTCGCCGCTCCAGGTCTCCAGCGCTCTTGAGTCGTTGCACGCGCGCTTCCTGGAGCGCAGTGGCCGCGAGCTGCGGACGCAGATGGCCGAGGCGCAGCGCAGGGGAGACAGCGCCGCTATCGCGCAGCTCATGCAGCAGAAGATGGCACTAGATCGCGAGCGAAACCGCTAAACCGGCTGCGCCCGGGTACCCGGCAGGTGTGGGAGCAAGGGCGTTGATAGACTGAAGGCAAGGCGAACCGGAACGCCCGGCTGTACATTCCGCAACGCCAGGACGGTATCGATGTCGGCAATGGATCCTGGCACGCGGCGAAGGCTCATCCTTGGATTCGTGTCCAACTGGATCAGTCGTCTTGCGGGCACCATCATTCAGCTGGTCCAGGTGCCCGTCTTTCTCCATTTCTGGAGCGTTCCGCTGTACGGGGATTGGCTGCTGGTCAATGCCATTCCCACCTATCTTGGTTTCTCCAACATCGGCTTCGGTTCTGTCGCCGGCAACGAGATGACCATGCTGATGGGCCGCAAGGATCAGGAAGGCGCCTTGCGCGTCTTTCAGAGCTGCTGGTGGCTGATCGTCATTCTGTGCAGCGCCGTGACGGTGCTCTTCGTTACGGCCATTTATCTGCTTCCCATCGCACGCTGGCTTCACCTGAACGAGATGACGCAGACAGACGCCAAGTGGGTGATCTTCTGGCTAGGGTTGTCCGTGCTTTTCGGGCAGCTCGAGCAGCTGATCGGTGCGGCCTATACCTGTGTTGGCCGGTATCCGTATGGCACCTTCATCAAGAGCGTCATCGTTCTGATCGCCTTTGCGGTCATGCTGGTGCCTGTGATTCTGGGGCAGGGTGTCCGCGCGACGGCACTGGCCCTTTCTGCTGCCAACGCGATCGGCACGCTTGTCTTCTGCATCATGATGCGCCGGGACATCCCGTGGGTCCGCTTCGGGTGGGAGCACGCCCGCTTCAGCGAGATACGACGACTGAGTGGGCCAGCCATTGCCTTCATGGGCTTCCCGATCGGAAACGCGCTGAATCTGCAGGGCACGCTGCTGGCGGTGGGCCATGTTCTTGGCTCGGCAGATGTGGTCGTGTTTGCGACCGCCCGTACGGTGTCTCGTGTCGCGTTGCAGATGGTGCAGATGGTCAACACGACGTTCTGGCCGGAGCTGTCGATTTCTTTTGGTGCAGGCAACTTTGCGCTGGTGCGCTCCCTGCATCGCCGCAGTTGCCAGATGGCTCTTGGCATCGCCATCGTGCTCATTGCCACCATGATGACGATTGGACCGTGGTTCCTGACGCACTGGACGGCGCACAAGGTACCGCCCAGTCCACGTCTGCTATTCCTGCTGCTTGTTACTGTCTTTCTTTACTCGTTCTGGTCGACCAGTTCAACGCTGCTGACCGCGGTGAATCGGCATAAACGTCTGTCGCTGAACTACATGTTTGCCACCGGCGTGACGATCCTGGTGACCGCAGAGATGGCCAAACGTTATGGCCTGCTGGGTGCGGCCGGATCGCTGATGTTGTCCGAACTCATCATGGATGTGTACGTCCTCCCGGCCTCGCTGCGGCTGTCTCAGGACACATGGGGTGGTTTTCTGCACTCCATGCTGGATATTCCAGAGGCCCTGCGGCCGCGCGCTCTCCTTGCGCGTCTGCGCAGGACGGGAACGGTTGTCGCGCCGCACCCTGAGCCCGACGCCTAGAACAACGGCGATGTCTGCTCCTGTCACTTGTCTTATGCTGACCATGACCCCTCCATAAAGGCGTACCGATGAAGCGTAGCTGTGCCCTCTCCCTCCTTGCTGGAACCCTGCTCTCCTTTCACCTCCCGGCCCGCACACAGCAGGTGTACACGGCACAGGACTACGCCCGTGCGGAATCACGCCTGAGCGCTGCGACAGACCCGTTGGTACTGAACACCGTCGATGGTCTTCAGTACCTGCCTGATGGGCGCGTCTTCTACGCGCAATCAACTACCAAGGGCGCGCAGTACTTCATCGCCGATCCGGCCAGGGCAGCAACAGCCCCGGCTTTCGATAAAGCACGGCTGGCCAAGGCGATCAGCGCCGTCATGGGATGGCAGGTGCCCGAGGAGCAGATCTTTGTCAGTGAGTACCTCCCGAACGCGGAAGGCTTTTCCATCACAACCAATGCGGGTGAGCTGCAGTGTGACGCAAACGCCGCACACTGCCACCGCAAGCCGGCTCCGAAGCGCGTGGAGCAGCCTGTACAGACTCCCAGCGGCCAGCCTCCCGCCACAGGGCTGAGTGCTACACAGGCCGGTGGCAACGGCCAGATGTCAGGCGAGGCAAATAGCACCCAAGGCAAGAAGCTGCCGCCGAAGCGCGGGCGCGCGGCCCGCAGCAAAGCCCCGTTTGATCTCTCACCGGATAAGACGCTGGCTGCCTTCATCCGCGACTGGAACCTGTGGGTACGCGATGAGGCGACGGGGGAAGAGCGTCAACTCACCACGGATGGTGTGACGAACTTCGGCTATGCGACGGACAACGCTGGATGGCAGCACTCCGATGCGCCGATCCTCGTCTGGTCGCCGGATTCGAAGAAGATCGCGACCTTTCAGCAGGATGAGCGCAAGGTGGCCAGTGTGACGCTGGTTCCTGTGACGAACCGTCACGCGCAGCCGGAGACCTGGAAGTATCCGTTCCTTGGTGACAAGGATGTGGCCATGATCCAACCAGTGGTGATCGACGTTGCTGCAGGCAAGGTGACGCGGCTCAGGATGGACCCTCAGTTTCATCGCTCGACGCTGTGCGATGACGTGAGTTGTCGCGGCGGTGCAGGCTGGGATGACGTGCAGTTCGGTTCAGACGGCAAGCACCTCGCCATCGTTTCCACCTCGCGCGATCACAAGGATGCGTGGTTGCGTGAGGCGAACACCGAAAGCGGTGAGGTACGCACGGTGTACCACGAGCACGCGCCAACCTACTTCGAGTCCGGCATTGGCAAGGTGAACTGGCGCTACCTGCCGGATTCGCACGAGTTCCTCTGGTTCTCGCAACGCAGCGACTGGGGTCAGATCTACCTTTACGATCTTGCGACAGGTCAGCTGAAAAACCAGGTTACGCAGGACACCGGGACCGTGACACAGGTGCTGCGTGTGGATGGCAAACAGCGTGTGCTGTATTTCCTGGCTACTGGCAAAGAGGGGGGACAGGATCCATACTTCACGCACCTATACCGCGTGAACTTCGATGGAAGCTCGCAGAAACTGCTCACTCCTGAAGTGGCGGATCATGCCATCACACCTGCGCCGGATGGCGCTTCGTTTGTGGATGTCTACTCGACGACGGAGACACCACAGACTGCGGTTCTGCGGGACAACACGGGCAAGTTGCTCGCAACACTGGCGAAGCAGGACATCTCGCGTCTGACGGCTACGGGATGGAAGCCGCCCACGCCGATCACGGTTCCGGCACGCGACGGCAAGACACCCATTTACGGCTTCCTGTATCGGCCTTCGGACTTCGATCCGGCTAGAAAGTACCCGGTTGTGGACTATGTGTATCCGGGGCCATTTGTCGGCTCCTGCGGCTCGCAGACACGTTCGTTCCGGACCGCAGCCGGAGATCTGGGGGCCTTGGCGGAGTTGGGCTTCGTGGTGGTGTGTGTCGACGGCATGGGGACCCCGTACCGCTCCAAGAGCTTCCAGGATGCGTACGCAGATACGCCTGCAGGACTGGCCGAGGACACCATTCCGGATCAGGTGGCGGCAATCAAGACACTCGCTGCGCGCTATCCGTGGGTCGACGCGAGTCGGGTCGGTATCTGGGGCCATTCTGGCGGTGGCAACGCAACTGTGTCGGCGATGTTCCACTACCCTGACTTCTTCAAGGTAGGTATCGCTGAGAGCGGCAACCATGACAACCGGGATTACGAGGACGACTGGGACGAAAAGTACGGTGGCCTCGAGGTCATCGGCCCCGATGGCAAGAGCAACTACGACGTGCAGGCTAACCAGAGTTTCGCAGCCAACCTGAAGGGTAAGCTCCTGCTGGCGCACGGCACAATGGATGACAACGTTCCACCGAACAACACGCTCATGGTGGTCGACGCGTTGATTAAAGCCAACAAGGACTTCGACCTGCTCATGATCCCGAACGCTCACCACGGGTATGGTGCGGCTTCGTCCTACATGATGCGACGCCGGTGGGACTACTTCGTGAAGAATCTCGCCGGTGGGGTGCCGCCGGCAAACTACAAGATGAAAGGCGCGGATTAGTTGATCGCTTGCTGATCACCATCCCAAAAGTTTGAGGGACCTCGGTTTCATTCGGCCATTGTGACGGTCGGCAGAAGACAGAGGTCCTTCGCTTTGCTCAGGATGACACTTAGAGAGCTTTACCGGACGATGCTGCCGTCGGCGTTGGAACTGCTCCCGGTCCCGGCCTGGACAACCCAGCCGTTCTCGGTGTCCTTCAGCGTTGCGGTGGCGGCGCCGCCAGCAAGGTTGCGCTGAACGTTGGGGAAGGAGCTCTGCACGCCGCCGTCCTTGGCCCAATCGGGCACGGACGAGAAGGTGTAGTGGTACGCGATGGAAGCCGTCGCGCCGGGCTGATCGCCGGTCGCCGTGGCGCTATCGATGGAGCTCACCTCACGATGTCCGTAGCAGAAGTTGCCGGTGCTTGGATCGGCTTTGGAGGCGGTCCAGGAGCTCTTGCCCTTGTCGCTAAGGTCGTAGTTGGTGACCTGCTTGTCGATCAGGCCGAGCAGCTTCTTCTTCTGGGCCGTGGTGCGCACGAGCAGGCCCTGGTTGTAGAGCGCGTCGAAGCCAGCGGTCTTATCCGAGTCCGTATTGACCTGCTCAGGGAACTTCTGCGGCTCCTGCCAGAGACAGCTCACGTTGGTGCCCAGATAGTTGTTGATCGCGGTTTTGTAGTTGCTCGTGTTGTCGGCAGTTTTCTTGCAGCCGGCAGTGAGCAGAAGTGCTGAAGCGAGAGCGATAGTTGCGGATGTGCGTACGTGCATGGAAATCCTCACATTTTTCTGTGATGCCAAAGTACATCCACGCGGGCGCGGATCTCTGCGGGAGTCACTCCCGTGTCACGGAGTGCACGCAGGCTGAGCGCATCGTGGCGCTTAGCCAGGCGTTGGCCATGATCGTCCAGCAGGAGATCGGTGTGGAAGTACGCCGGGGTGCCGAGGTGGAGTGCTCGCTGGAGCAGGATCTGACGTGCCGTGGATTTGAGCAGGTCGCGGCCGCGCACGACCTCGGTAATCTGTGTGTGCGCGTCGTCGAGGACGGACGCTAGTTGATAGCTTGGAAGACCGTCCTTGCGCCAGACCAGGAAATCGCCAAAGTCCGCACCAGCAGTAAAAGTCTGCGGGCCACAGTTGCTGTCGGGGAAGGAGATCACTTCGCCGTCACGGAGGTGAAAACGGTAGTTCATCCCGGGTTGGAGCTTGTCTGACGGTGTGACGACAGAGCTCTGCGGTGCGGAGATGCGTCCCTCTAGGCGACATACGGGATCTGTGCCATGCAGAGCGGGGCGGCAGTGGCCGTTGTAGACCGGTTCGTCGTCGGTGTCTTCATGTGGGGCCTGCGTGGCCTGTAGCAGGTCTTTGCGAGTGCAGGTGCAGGGATAGGCATGGCCTTGTGCCAGAAGTGTCTCCATGGCCTTGCGATAGGTGTCGAGTTGATCCGAATCGCGCAGTTCAGCGTCCCAGGTCAGGCCGAGCCAGTGGAGATCCTCCCTGGCAGCCTCCACGAAGGCCTCCTCCGAGCGTTGCGGGTCAAGATCGTCGATACGCAGTAGCAGATGACCATTTGCCGCGCGTGCCCGCTGATGCGCGATCAGGAACGTTGCGGCATGGCCAAGGTGGAGCAGGCCTGTGGGTGATGGGGCGAGTCGGCCGGTGTACATGGTTCTAAGTTCTAAGTTC
>CAZZXY010000070.1:0-23596 GCA_964658105.1 Verrucomicrobia bacterium Tous-C9LFEB
AATTGCCATTGCGCTCATGGAGCCGTCAACTGTGGAAAGGTGCATTGGCCTGTTCTCGTCAGTTCAGAAGGCCCAGGCGCGTTGCTCCCGAGAGCTGATCTATCAGGACCACTTACGGCGGGAACCCACGCTAAATTTCTGAGCCGAAGGCTCCTACCAAGACTGCGAAGCGGGCGGGACCGCCTCTGCTCGACCGAAGCTCCGAAATAGGGCGACCACACGGTCGGCGGCATCCGGCGCGTAGAACATCTCCGTGTTCACCATCGTGTCCTCCGTCATCTCTTTCATCCGGGCAGACATCTCCGCCTCATAGGTTGCGATCGCGGCAGAGGGTGTCTCTTCGCTGAGCAGAAGTTTCGACAGCACCAAAGCATCGAGCATTGCCATGTTTACCCCTTCGCCTGCATACGGCGGCATTACATGCGCTGCATCGCCGATCAAAGTCACGTTTTGCTTCGGCTCCCAGTGTTGATCTTCCCGGCAAACGAGGAGCGGACGCCAGACCGTCGATACGGCTTCCCTGAAGAGCGGATCCCAAAGCTCGCTCCATTCTTTGAAGTTGGCGTGAAACCACTGCACTCGCTGCTCCGGTCCACTTGCCGCTTCGAGACTCCGCCGCGCGTCATCGCCGTCGGTCTTCAACCCCGCATAAAGCAGCACACTTCCATCCGGCTTGGTTCCCATGCCAATCGTCCTTTCGCCTCCCAGGGCGATCAGGGCGGACCCGCCGAGCAGCTCCCATAACTCCGGCATCGCCTGCTGTGCGGCAGGAATCAGGCCTTCGATAAGCGACACCCCGACATACTCCGGCCTGATTGGAGTGACCATCTCCCGCAACCGCGAGTTTGCGCCATCGCTGCCAATCGCGATGTCGGCCACGACCGTTGTGCCCTTGGCGAAACGCAACAACACCTGCTCGCCCTGCGTCTCCGAAAACTCCAGCTTGCAGTTCCACTGCACAGTTTCTGGTTGGAGCGAGTCCAGCAGAATATCCCGTAGTGGTCCACGTTCGATCTCAGGACGTTGCCCTACGCCGGACATCCGGCGGGAGTGCTCGTGAAGAATTGTTCCCCTGGCATCGGTGAGTCGGAGGCGATTCAGGTCGGGCCGGTAGTTGGCCCAGAATGCATCCATCAGCCCAGCCGCTTCAAGCGCGGCCAGCCCAGAATCTTCGTGGAGGTCCAACGCGCTGCCCTGAACCCGCGCACTGCGGTTTTGGTCCCGCTCGTAGAGCGTGACCTTCGCACCACCCTGCTGCAGCAGTCGCGCCAACGTGAGTCCGCCGGGCCCGCCACCGACTATGGCAATCATCTTTCCGTCAAGACCACTCATGCCTACTCCGCACGCATCCCTTGTGGAATGAGATTCCATTGAGTATGGAACTTCGTTCCATATGTGTCAACATAGAGCATGGTGAAACAGCGACGGAGCATCCAGCGGAGGGAAGAAGCTCTTTCACGTGAGAGCATCATCGAGGCATCCATCGCCCTGCTCGATCGTGGCGGCGAAGACGGTCTGACGTTCCGCGCTCTCTCCGAACAGCTTGCCACGGGCCCGGGTGCTATCTACTGGCATATTGCCGACAAGAGCGATCTACTCACGGCAGCATGCGATGCCCTGGTCGTGCGAATGATGAACGAGATCGCCACGACCACGCCGGAGAAGACAATTCGAGCGGTCGCGCTTGGATTATTCGACGTGAACGAGGCGCATCCGTGGGTCGGCTCGGCACTCACCAGCGCTCCCGCCGCGTGGCCCGTGGTGCGCATCTTAGAACGCATTGGCCAGCAGATTCGCGCACTCAACGTACCAGCGGGGCAGCAATGGGGTGCCGTTGGTACTCTGATCGCCTTCATCCTTGGCATCTGCAGGCAGAACGCCGCGAACCGTCATCTCGCCAGAACGCAAAACCTTGATCGAGCCCACTTCCTCGAAGCGGTATCGGCAGTTTGGTCCCGTCTCGATGATACGGAATATCCCTTTGCAAGGAGCGTAGCCGGACGCATGCGGAGTCACGACGACCGGGCCGACTTTCTTGCCGGGATCGATTTGATCCTCGCGGGCATCACCTCATTAAGGCCACGCCCGCGTCCCCAACTCAAGCGTTCGACGCCATCGGCCAAATACACCTCCCGATAAACTCGCTCTGCGTCGACCATCATCCTGACGAGGAGCCGAGATATCAGTCCTAATCCGAGGGAACCGTGATGCGCTCTGCTGCCTTGGTCTTCACATGACGCGCGACACAGTTAGGATTGTTGCGACCGTTGCTCCCTCTTCGCTGTAACAGCGTTTCGGAGGAGTGTCTCAAGTACCGTCAGGTCTACATCCGCAAGCTTCTTGATGTAGAGGCACCCCTTGCCTGTGGTGTGTCTTCCAAGTTGGGCAAGCAGCGCGTCAGCACCCTCTACACTTAAAGTGTCGTAGAGAACATTCGCGGTCTTGCGCGGCGAAAAGCCAACAATCGGCATGTCACCTTCACGCCCGCTTTCGTACCTGTAATGGTAGCTGTCGAAGCCCACGATGAACGGTCCCCACATTGCTGGCTCCTGGCCGGTCACCTTCCGCATTAGCTCGGCTAAAGCCTTTGCATCCGTGCGCCGTACCTCGTCGGTGCAAGCATTCAGAAACGCTTGGACGTTCAGATTCGTAGATGTTGTCTTGTTGTCTGCCATTCGGTAACTCCCTAGCTCTTCAGAGATTCGGATCTAGTCTAATCAGGTAAGCATCATCAGTCCTGATAAACGCGCTTGTCGGCAGGAATGCTGCTTTGATTGGCGCCAAACCGCCGAGTCACTCATCGAGAACGCGTCAAGGAAGTGTTAATCAGATCCAGGTGGGTACACGGCGATGGGTGGGATGAGGAGCGAGGGCCCAGTGAACACGGCTGTCCGCAGCCTGGAGACCTGGAGCAGGAAGAAGCTCGGAGAACGGCCACACTGCCAAAGGAGCACTGAGGCCGCGATCAGCTCGTGGCCATAACGCTGGAAGGGACCTGTTCTGAGCTGTTCCCCGGGTGATGACCAGGCCCTTAAGGCAGGAAACGGCGAGCCTTTCACACAGACTTACCTGTTGTCAGATCGGATTGAAATGCGGCACCAGATCGGCAGAACGTGCTTTTACGCTCCGCCGGAAAGGCCACTGTAACAAAACGAGTTGTCACGTTGCGGTATACCCGATTACGACGCGATATCACCGGACTAAATACATTCCCCCAACATCTCTTTGAGACACGGCTATCGAGCCCAACGAGTGGACAGAACTCTGAGCAGATCACTTCGCGACGATCTTCAGTGGACGGCAGATGACGGTGCTACTAGTCTCCATAACGCCGGCGCTCTTGCGCAGCTCTTCAATGAGCTCGCCCAGCTTTTCGGGATTTCGACATCTACAAGCAGCCGAGCATCGAACGTACCCGTCAACGAAGCTGCGTCCCGGATTCCTTCAATCTTTACCAAGGCCGCCTCGAACGCCTCCATACTCGTCCCAGGACGCAACTTGACGTCCACGTACGCAGAAAGGCTCAATCCGGGTGCGGCCGCAGATATGTCTGCGGAGAATCCAAGGATCACTCCTGCAGTCTGGAGACGCTGTATGCGTTCAGCCGTCGCATTTGCACTCAGATTCGCCACGCGAGCGAGGTCACGGTAGCTCATACGTGCGTTCCGAGAAAGGGCAGTGAGAATTCTCCTGTCGCGATCGTCTAAAACGTAACTTTCTTCACTTTGCTTCCCAGAGCCGGAGATCGGACGAGGGAAACGCACAAAGTTAGGCATGTAGAGCGACTATATCCTCCAGCATGCCTCACGAGATGATATTTATCTCTTCGGGGCGGCTTTCACCAGAGAAAACGTGGTGGCGCGAAGCCTAGGAGGTTTCATGAGCTCTCTATTCCGGCTCTTCTGCTCTGCCGTGTTCCTTCTCGGCGCTCTGTCCAGCTCTAGTCAGACTCTGGTCGCGACGAACGCCCCGGCTACCAAAGCATTTCTCGCGTGGCTCCCTGCCTTCAACAGTGGAGATCGTGAGAAGGCGGAGGCCTACGTCAAGAGCTATGATCCGACCCAAACTGCCGACGGCATCGTTGCTTTTCATGGGCAGACAGGGGATCTAGATCTTCTTCGAATCATTTCGCAGGCACCGCTGCTCATCCGCTTTGAGGTGAAGGAGCATCGCGGAACGACACATGCGGTCGGCATTATGCATTTGGATGGAAGCTCCAACAAGGTGACAAGCTTCGTGTTGCGTGCCTTGCCTCCGGGAGCTACACCCGACGATATCACCCTAAATGCGGCGGAACGCCACTCAGTGATTCAAGGCATCGGAGTGCAGTTGAACCAGTCGTACATCTATGCGGATGGTGCTCAAAAGATGACCAAAGCCATCTTCGATAAGGAAAAGACAGGAGACTATGAGCACTTCACGGACGGCAGTCTCTTTGCGACGCAGCTGACAGAAGATCTGCGAACCGTGAGTCACGATAAGCACCTTGCAGTTTGGTATACACCTTTCAAGGTGATAAGCGATCCGTCTCGCAAGCCCGATCCAGAGAGCGAACTCCGTTTCCGTGAAGGAATGCTGCGCGACAACTGTGGCTTCAGAAAGCTCGAAATCCTTTCGGGCAACGTCGGGTATGTGAAGTTCGATGAATTCGCTGATGCGCAACTCTGTGGCCCAACTGTCGAGGCAGCGATGGGGTTTGTCGCACATGCTGATGCGGTAATCTTCGATCTACGGCAGAACCACGGAGGATCGCCTGCAATGGTAAGCCTGATTGCCTCCTATTTATTCGATAAGTCGACCCATCTGAACGATCTCTATGAGCGAAGAGATAATTCGACAACCCAATTCTGGACGTCCCCTTATGTGCCTGGGCTACGGCTCGGTAAGGTGCCTGTATAGTACTCACTTCAAAGGGGACCTTCTCTGGAGGCGAAGAGTTTGCCTATGACCTGAAGACACAGAAAAGGGCAACGATAGTAGGCGAGACGACAGGTGGAGGTGCTCACCCGGTCGATGGAATGAAAATTGACGACCATTTCATGATTGGTGTTCCTCTAGCGCGGCCCATCAATCCGGTGACGAAAACGGATTGGGAAGGTACCGGTGTCGAACCGGACGTGACGGTGAAGGCCGACGAGGCTCTTGCAAAGGCACAGGACCTGGTGAGAACAAAGCTGGCCGGTAAGTGATCGCGGTGTCGTTGCGGCAGCTCAGTGCGGGCGTCGATCGAAGCAGCGAGGGACGTAACTCATAAACAGTGCGAGCCAAATCTGCCATTTTTCGGGCGGCGAACGGTGGTCTTGCAGGGCCTGCTCTCGCCTGCTCTGTTGCTGGCATTCGGATGTTCGCATCGCCATCCAGCTTCCATCGCCTCTTACAAGATCGAGGGGACTGCGGGAGCGGCGCTGCTGGCGCCCTCTCTCCCTGAGCGCGGGGATCGGGAAGAGTTCAATTCGACCATGGTCCGGCTGGCGGGGGAACAGAAGGGCAATGATCTTTCGTTCCGAAATCTATGTACGGTGCAGACGAGACTGTTTTCGCTGCTTCCCTATGCCTCGTTTCGGAGCACGGGGCAGTGGATTCTCAGGAGTCGTAGCGTGCAAGGATGGGCAAAGTACGACGGCGTGAGCGATGTCCAGGCGGAGTGGAGCGGATTCGTTAAGGAGTTGCTGGTACAGGAAGAGCGGGGATGCTTCGGCAGAGGGCAAAGTCTGTCGTCTGTCCGACGGCTGCTTGCGGAGCGGATGACCTTTCCGGCTGGGGAAGCTTTGCTCTTCTATGGTTTCAGCGACACGGGCTTTGTGGATTTACAGCCGGGAATGCAGGTGGGCCTCGAGCGACCGGTGCAGGCGCAGTCTGGGAGACAGGGTCGATCCACGATGCCGCTGGAAGCGCGGTCTAAGGTCGTTGCTTTAGGTGGGACAGGTGTGGCTCTCCGTCGGGAGAGAGCAAGACAGACTCAGTTCCCCGGCACAGACAGCGAAGCCCTGTTGGGGGTTAGCAGATCGCTTCAGAGGCAGGCCCTTGCTCCGGGTATTTTTGCAATCCATCGGAAGTGACGGGGTACCGCACGATGCCATCCTGCTCGGAGCCGCGCAAGAGACCAATTTCGAAGACCTGACGAGGCGGGTTGTGGCGACCAGTCGAGGAGCCTGTCCCGTAAAGCTGAAGAGCGACATGAGTTGCGTCTCGTTCGGTCCAGACACGGCTGTAAATTTACTACTGAAGCTTTGGATCAACCACCGCGTGGTGTATCGCAACATCTCCCTCCCAGCCCGAGGAGCCGACCGACGAGGAACAGACCGAGACCGCGCAGATGAGGAGCCATCCAGCGAACCTGAAGCAGTAACCGCAGAGGCGGAGGCGGAACCCTTTGCGGCCCCGCCGTGCGCAGCCTGCAGCCGCCCATGGTCAGCTCACGCGACCCACCCGGCCATCACCTGCGGCTACTAGTGGAGTGCTGACGAATGGGCCAGGGAGCAGACCCGCGTCACTCCTCGCAAGATGGGCGACGAGATAGAGGCGATGCGAAGACGCTGAAGGCGGGCGTTTCCGTCGTCTCAGCCCCGCAGCTCTTCCCTACCCCGGCCACCCTTGCCGTCCGCATGGCCGAGCTGGCCCAGATCGAGCCAGGACCGGAGGTGTTAGAGCCGAGCGCTGGAAGCGGCGTCCTCTGTCAGGCGATCATGACCCCGCAGCCCGCAGCCCGCGTCTTCGCCGTCGAGATCAATCACCAGCTTTGCGAGATGCTCTCCCAACGAATCAACACAGCCGAGGGCACGGCAGAAGGCATCAGCCGAAACGTTCTACAAGGTGACTTTCTGGAGTGCTTCGGGGAACTCGGAACTTCGACCGCATCGTGATGAAGCCACCCTTTGCGGACGGTGCCGATGTCGACCACATCACCCATGCGCTTCGCTTGCTTCGCCCCGGAGGTCGTATTGTCGCTCTCTGTGCCAACGGACCCCGGCAAACGGCCAAGCTACACCCCCGGATTAGAGAGATGGGGGGCGCCTGGGAGGAGCTGCCAGCCGGTACCTTCGCCGCAGCCGGCACCAGCGTGCGAACCGTTCTGCTGACCGCCAGCAAGCCCAATTCTGCGTCAGCCTCCGCGAAGACACTCTGAGGCTAGCCAAGGTCCGAGAACGGCGTTTATCAATACCTACATTGCCTAGCTAGGCTCCCGGTCGCAGTGATCTCCAATGTTCCGCGCTCATCTCCCACATTTCACCCGGAAGGTAACCTGAAACGCTGTCTTGGGTCGTCTGTTTGACGACCTTCATACCCTCACGCATCGACAGTCTCCGCGAGGCCTCGTTGGCGATGCATTTCGTTACCCGCATGCTTTGAAAAGCCAAGACTTCGAACCAGAAATCATTAACGACTCGGCAGGCCTCAGTCATGAGTCCAAGCCTCTGCCATGGCAGACCGAGCCAGAACGCCCGATTGTCCGTTTCGCTCCGAAACAATCCGATACACCCGATCAGTTGTTCCGGTCTCTCCCTGAGTCGGAGTGTCCAATGCCACTGCTCGCCTCGTTCAACTGCGGGCAGCAAGACGTCTCGGTAATATGACAGGGCACCATCAGCAGGATACGGCCAAGGCACGCGTCCATTAAGGTAACGGACTATTTCCCAATGTGGGAACAGAGTCTGAGTCTCCGCAGCGTCTGCCAACTCTAGAGGTCGCAAAAACAGTCGTGTTGTGCCTAAAGGAGGGTGCACTCTGATTAGTCTATGAGGTCGCAGCTTCACAGCCGTCCTCAGTCCTCACAAGTCGCATATCGTCAGTAATCCCGTTTTCGCTGAAGACGGCGCTTTCGGCACCTTCGTCCAACTCCGGCGTTGAGTTGTGCCTCAAATACACGCATTGCTACTTGGATATCGAGGCCGGAGCACAGACGTTGAAAGGGAATCCTAACGTGGTCGTTGTAGGTCGCGGCATCATGGGAGCATCTGCTGCCTGGCATCTCGCTCGAAAAGGAGCGAACGTCACGCTTATCGTTAATAAGTCGGCCACGCGAGCCGAAGCGACGGCCTCTTCTTTTGGATGGATCGGCACAGGGGCGAGGCTGCCCTCAGACAACCCTTCCGCATTCGTCCTCCATCTTGAAGCCGTCCGAGAGTTCGCGCGTCTTGAGCAAGACCTTCGGCAGCTTCCTATAGCGGTTCATGGTGCTCTCATCTGGTGGCACACAGAAGAAGCAACAGCCGCGTTCCTTGCTGAGCAGCAAGCCGCCGGTATACGCATGGAGGCCGTCACTCAAAGAACTATTGCTGATCGCGAGCCACGTCTCGCCATCAAGCCACCACTCGCGGCGTGGGCACCAGACGATTTCGCTATTGAGCCAGCGGATCTCGCCTCCCAGCTCATAGCTGCTGCCGTTGACATGGGTACAAAGGTCCATTGCGGAACTGCTGAAGCCATCGAGACGACAAACGGACGGGCTACCGGGGTCCGGGTTGGCGCTGACACTATCGCTGCCGACGTCGTAGTACTTGCAAATGGCTACGGAGCCCGCTCGCTCGCCGCACAACTAGGAATTGATTTGCCCATCCTCGAGTCCCCTGCGGTACTCCTACGCTTCGGAGCTGACGCAGGCTCACTTCGCCATCTGCTTTGCGGGTCTCAACTCGAAGTGCGGCCTACATTAGGCGGGGGGCTAAGCTCTGCAGCAGACTTCCCGGAGAACGGAGAGAATGGCCTTCCCGCACTCGCCGCGCAAACCGCTTTCTCGATCTCGCATCTCCTAGGCTTACCGTTCCAGCCGACCGTTCTGTCTATCAATGCTGCCCAACGACCGATGACAGAAGCGGGTAAGCCTCTCCGAGGTTTTGTTGCAGGAGTGGAGGGTCTTTATGCCTTGGTCGCACATCCCGGCGTCACCTTCGCGCCGCTTTTAGGTCGCATCGCCACGCTCGAAATCATGAACGCCTGACCAGGCAATGCCAGCAAACCAATAGCACCTAGACGCGTATGGAGGATCGTAGGGTTGAGAAGCATGGCCTGTCCGCCGTCGGCCAGTTTCCCCGGCGAATGCCGAGACGTTTGGGGCACGGGACGCGACGGAGACCGGGCTCCGGAACACCACGGCGGACATCCTGGGCAGGCGAAGTCAGACCAGTGCAAACCACGCCGGAACAAGCCCACGGAGCAACTCGGTAAGACTACGGATGTCGTTTGTCCCTACGATCCTCCATGCGCAGGAGACTCCAGGGAAATGGCAGCTTTGAATTGAACCTTTCGTTGAGGTTAGGTCGCAAAATCCAAAGCTATTGGCGGCCTCTCCACCGCTCCGAGCCAGTTGAGTACGATCCGAATCTATCGATCAGCGATGATCAGGAAGACTGGTCACAAGGTCTACTTGGACCTCTCCGACGATCGCTTGCGAAAGTTCAAGGAGAAGCTCGGCGCTGGGTCCGCGGCAGGGGTCCATCTTCATCGTTCGAGCATAGCGGCCGCACACACATTGCGGACTCGAGTCGGTCTCACACAAGTCGATTTGAACGTCCGCACCTAGTCCGGAGCGAGATCGTAACAATTCTCAGGAATCTTACAGAGTTCGCAAAGCTCGATATGCTCGCGAAACGCGCGTTGAAAGGCCAAAATCTCCTCACGATGAGGGTGAACTCCGGATGACGCAGGATGCGTCTCCATAAGGCGGATGGTGCCCTTGGTTTGAAGCTCCCGACCTATCGCACAGAGCGGCATCTGGATCAGAATACACATGAGAACTGGCAGCTTCGTCCCGCTACGGGAAAAAGGTCGGACTAATTTGTTCGATACGCCAGATCGGGCCACCGAGGTAGAGAGCACCCTCTTCCCGTATGAACGCGGGTGTCGCACCTCCCATAATCCAGATGTGATAGTCAGCGGGCTGTTTACCGATCAGTGGTGCCACCATGCCTGTAACGCCTCCGAGTTCCACATGAAGGACATAGTCGATCGCCTTTCGACGTGTATCACCGATCTTGAATTGGACCTCTCTTGCGGGCCTGATGGAGACGCGAATGAGTCGAGGCTTCTCAGACGCCGCAACAAAAGATAGCTTCGTTTCAGGGGTTGATGGAAGAAGGTTCATGAGCAGGTTGGGAGGAAGACCGTTTGAGAGATCAGGTGGAAGATCTATGTGTTCCTGGGTGATCCTTCCGTCAACGGCGCGAGAGGTAATCTGCCCGGCAATCACGTCGATGAGAACGTCAATGGGCTTCGGGAAGGACGGCCCCTCTTGGATATGGTGGTCACTCACGAGGCGGAATTTCCCACGCTGAGTGAATACCGTAATGTCATCGTCGATCGAACCGTCGCGGAAACGAAAGGTTACGCGGGAGGTGACATGATCGCCACGCACGATTTGCGTTACGTCACCTGTCGCGATCCTGGTACCGTCCAGAGTTTTGAGTGCTAAGAAGCCGTGGGCGGACCCCTGAGGGTGACGGACAGAAACCGGCTCGGCGCAAAGAGCAGTAGGTGAAACACCGGTCAGAAAGACAAGCAAGGAAATGAAGACAGATAAACGGTTCATCGTTCTGAGATCCTCACCAAGACTCGCGAGCGCTGAACAGCCAGTGCGCCCGCCATGTGAGATGCGGGTTACGCAGCAGTCCAAGTTAGGTCCGGTTAAACTAAGCGAATCGTTTGTTGAACGTTGATCTGCGTGACGCGATGGAAATGCTAGCTTGAGTTCCATCTATCGACACCTAATTAAGACTGCGGTGACCGGGCATTTGGAATCGATGATGCCGTCCAGCATGTTGTGCTGCTTCCTGCTTCACCGTAAGCCCCATCCTCAAGCAGGCTCCTCCAACTAACGACATTTCGCCTGAATCGCCTCGCCCGAGGCGCGTATATACCGGGTACAGAGGCCCCTCACCCCCGCCGAGGACCACAGGATCTTGGTGAGGACAAATGTAGAGATCTGCATCGTGGAGTCGACGCGATCCTTCGCTCTCACTCAGGAATCAGCGACTTCTAACTGAAAGGTAGGGAATTTATAGACGAATTGGCCAATCGCCCAATTCATTGGTAAACTTCCTATATGAATCCGCGCACGAACCCGTTTTCTCCAGGCGCTGGAACGCAACCTCCTGAGCTTGCAGGTCGAGACGACGTCCTGGAAGACGTCGGGATCACCTTGGAACGGCTAAAACATGGGGCATTTAGCCGCAGTTCGATCTTCGTGGGCCTTCGCGGTGTCGGAAAGACGGTTCTCCTAAACAGAGTCCGGGAATTAGCAGAAGAGCAGCATTTTTTGACGATCTTCATCGAGGCGCATGAAGAGAAGCGTCTGCCCTCTTTGCTTATTCCGCACCTACGCAAGGTTCTCCTTCAGCTGAACACTCCCGACCAGGTCAGCGAACTTGCACGTCGTGGGCTTCGTGTGTTGAAGAGTTTCGCGAGCAACTTCAAGGCCAAGATTTCTCTTGCAGATCATGTCGAAGTGGAGCTTGGTGTCACAGCTGAGCACGGAACCGCTGACAGCGGCGATTTAGAACACGACCTCTCAGAACTTCTCGTGGCGATTGCGGAGGCCGCCAAGGAGAAAAGCGCGTCAGTGTGCCTGATCATCGATGAGCTTCAATATCTCAATGAAACCGAGATGAGCGCTCTCATCATGGCACTTCATCAGGTCTCGCAGAGAAAACTGCCGTTCATCTTGTACGCTGCCGGCTTGCCTTTGATATTGGGACTAGCAGGGCGGTCGAAGTCGTATTCAGAGCGACTCTTTACTTTCCCCAAGATCAGCGTCTTGAGTCAGGTCGCAGCCCGTCAGGCGATTGAAAGGCCCGTCGCTTTGCTCGGAGTCTCGTTTGACCCAGCAGCGGTGGACGCAATCCTGGAGAAGACCGGACGGTATCCCTACTTTCTCCAACAATGGGGATACGAGGCATGGAACATTGCCCCATCTGCTCCAATCACTCTAGATGCGGTCAAGAATGCGACGGCACGTGCTATTGCTCAGCTTGATGACAGCTTCTTCAGAGTGCGGTTTGACCGTCTTACCAAGCGGGAAAAGGACTTCATGTTCGCGATGGTTCACGTGGGCGGGGAGGCTCAAAGGTCTGGAGACATCGCCGAGAAGCTCGGCGTGAAGGCCACATCGATTGGACCTTTGCGGAGTTCGCTGATTCGGAAAGGAATGATCTACAGTCCAGCCCACGGAGATAACGCCTTCACCGTACCGCTCTTCGATGATTTTCTCCGACGCCAACTCAGCAAACTCGGCTAGCGCTAAACCGAGGGATCCCACTGTGCCTCCCCCGAGGCCGTTACCGTATAGAAGAGAACACCAAAGAACGCACGCGGAAACCGTCGCGAAGTTACGAGGTGGATGCTTTCCGCATCACTTGGAGGTCTTGCCGCGTTGAACCTGAGTGCCGGTTCGAGAGTCTTAGCTGCTTCGACCAGCAAGGTGACCTTCGACCCGATACGCCGTCGAATTCAGCAGGCTATTGCGAGAGGGGATGCGACCGGAGTGTGGGAGATTGGGATCCCGTTCTGCACCCCAAATGGGCTGCCCAGAGCCGGCTGACAATCGTGCGAGATGCCGGGCGAAGGGCTCGGCCAGCGATCACGGAAGCCTGCCGTCGCTTTGTCAGGAGGAACGTTGTGCCAGCTGGATCGCTCTACGGCGGGCATCTGCTAGCCAGTCCTGCCGCTCCTCTTTGCTACTCTTAGCGACAACACGGTAGACGTGCCGGTCTACGCGTTCAAAGCCACAGTAGCCGAGCAGGCAATCGCGCCAAATCCGCTCCAGCGGATCGCCAAACGCCTCCACCTCGCGCTTGGCTGTCGTGTTGCTGGTATTGAGCACCAGTGCACGCTTCCCATGGAACAGGCCCGCTGGCGCCTGACCGTCATCCTCACCCTTGGCGAAGGCGTAGGCCGCACCAGGGGCGAACACCCGGTCCATCCAGCCTTTCATCATCGCCGGAGGCGAACCCCAGCAGTTTGGGTGCACAACAGCCACCAGCGCGGATTCAACGAGTAGAGCGATCTGCTCTTGAACTCCGGCATTAGTGGTCGCGCGACCGCGCGCCTCTTCTCGGCTGATGACCGGATCAAAGCCGAGTGCGTGCAAGTCTACGAGCCGCGTCTCGATGCCAAGGGAAACCCAGGCAGTTGCAACCGCGCTTGCAAGTGCATGGTTCAAGCTGGCGGGATCTGGATGGCTTACAACCACAAGAGCTTTTCCCATCGCTATCGTTAGCTCCGTTGATGCCGCCGTGGCTTCGGCATCCTCAGAATCTGAGATGCAGGTAAGTCCTTTCCCGACAAGTGCGTCTCTGAGGCCCGCGCCCCCCTTTCGGGCATCTGCTCTTATGCACCTTAGGGGGTAACTGCTTGTGGAGTACCGTCGTTCACTTCTGCAAGCAGTGCTCTTGACGATGGATGATCGCCGGAACTAGTGTGTGTCGGCGTCGAATCCGGAGCGGTCGTTCGTTACCTCCTTGAGAGGTCTCCTCACTGCGGATGCTCGCAAATGTTCTCCAAACGCATCTAGACGATGGCAATCATAAGGCGGGAGAAATCGCATTCGCCGAAATGATCGACTATCGCATCGGATAGAACTTTCAAGCTTGTTTATCGCTAATTCGTTTTAGTCTGCAAGCGACTAGTCACTCCCTGGCTTACTATTCACGGCGCTGTGCCGCTTTGTTTTTGTTGGGAGCTTTCATCTGTATCCGAAGTTAGCTAATTCCCTTCCCTAAGGCGCAATAATATGCAATCGACATCGCCTCTCTAGTCAGTAAGAGGGCCAATTCAGGTTTTTTATTTGGCTGCTGAATTGCACAGGCCATACCGGTCGCGAGACAACATCTCGCTTATCTGACCTGATGTAGATGCCGCTCTAAGCGCTTTAGCAATAGAGCAAGCTACCTCGCAAGCTAGCGCGAGACCTACGCAGCAAAGGAGGTCTGGTCACCGTTGCGGTTCGTTTGCTGCGCACATATGTGCCAGCGCTTGCGGTACTTATCTGTCGGTTGTTTCTGGATCCTCATCTTTACCCAATCGTTGAAGTCAACGGACTACGGCAGCTACTAAATAGGGAGCCATACCGGGTTCGCGCCAAATACGCCTCGTTGCGCAGCTCTGCCGCTGCGTTTGTCTCTGTCATTTTTTTTAACTAACCAGGAGGAAGCAGTGAATAAATTAGTCTGCACGCTTATTACCGCATCGGTGCTTACCGGCGGCGCGGCCAACGGTCAAGCAATCAAGAAAGCAACCAAGCAGAGCAAGCCGCAGCCGATCAGCGACAAGGTGCTCGACAACGTTACAGCCGGTGCAACGGATGGAACCATTGTGGGCGACGGATCCAACGCCACCACGACGACCAATGGATCGGTCAATGCTTCCGGGAGCTCGTTGAGCGGGGCAAGTGGCGTTAACATCGTCAACGCCACCGATAGCAGCGTTGCGAACGGCGTCAACGTGTACGACGGCAGCCTGACCACCCAGGGCGCCAACGGCGGAGCCACGGTCAACCAGGTGAACACGGTCGACCAGACGCACACCTCCACCGGTGCATCGCTCTCGGACTACCGCCGTGGAGCGAACACGACGTCGGATGCGACGACCAGCATCGACAACTCGAAGAGCAGCAACAGCTCCTCGAGCCTGAACGGATCGTTGAACGAGTCGGCCAGCAGGAGCGATTCGAACGTGGACAACAGCGCCAGCAACAGCGCTGCTTCCAGCAGCTCGACCGCCGCGCAGAATGCCGCACAGCAGGCCAACGCGAGCCGCAGCGCATCGACAACCAACAATGCAAACTCCGCTAGCAACGCCAGCAGCGCGAGCTCCACGACCGATGCCTCCGCGGCCAACAGCGCGCAGCAGGCCAACGACCAGCGCGCAACAACCGCAAACAACAGCTCCTCGGCGAGCCGTGGCGCAACCGACAACGCGTCCAACAGCGCAAGCGCGTCCCGCAGCGCTTCGGCCAATAACGCGAGCAGCGCGAACTCCGCGTCCAACGTGACCTCCACCAACAACTCGCAGGCAGCCAGCCAGGCGGCAAACCAGGCGGCAAACCAGGCATCATCGGCGAAGAGCTCCAACGCTTCGAACTCGGCGAACGCAGCCTCGAACGCCACCTCGTCGAACGGCTCGCAGTCGGCTGGCCAGGCGGCCGGGCAGATTGCAGCACAGGGAACGCTGACCACGGGCAGCAACACGGCCAACTCCTCCAACTACGCAACGGACAAGACGAGCTCCGCCTACTCGGCCTCGAACGGCGCGTCCGGCTCGACACCGGCGGCCTCGGCGGCAGGCAACAGCGCGGGGAACGCTACCAGCGGAGCGAGCGCGGGTAACTCCGCTTCGAGCCTGAACGGGTCCTTTGCCGGCAATGCTTCGGGCAACGAGTCGGCCAGCCAGAGCTCGGGTGCAAGTGCGACCGACGCGCGCAACAGCGCAAATGCGGCGAACTCAGCTTCCGGGCAGAATGCATCGAGTGCGGCGAACCAGTCCGCAAGCGATTCGGCGAACCGCAGTGCCTCGTCGACAGCCGGTGATGCGCGCAACAGCGCAAACGCCGCGAACTCGGCCTCGGCCAGCAACGCTGCTAGCAACAATGCAGCAGACAGCGCCAGCACATCCAACGCAGCACAGCAGGCGAGCGCGTCGAACACGGCGAACTCCAACATCAGCTCTGCTTCGAATGCAGCACGTTCGAGCAATGCCACGACCAACGACAACGCTTCGCGCGCTTCCCAGCAGGCGAGCTCTGCCAGCACCAACAATGCGGCACAGAACTCTTCGGCTTCCAACAGCGCGAGCAGCAACAGCGCGAACAGTGCCCGGAACTCGGCTTCGATGCACAACGTTGATTCTGCCAGCAACTCGGCCTCGAACCTGACTGCGGCACTATCGACGACGTCGTCGGACACGAACTCGAGCCATGACGTGGACAGCAGCCACACGGTTGCGACCACGCAGGGTGCAGTCAACATCGCTTCGGCTGCCGGAGACAACATTGTGGTTGACGGATCCAGCCTGATGGCCACCAAGAACGACAGCGTCAATCTGTCGGGATCGGCGGAGCAGAACGCCTCGGCGATCAACCTTGTCAATGCAGTGGGAAGCATGGTGTCGAACGGCGTCAACATCGCCCGGACGACGAACATGAACTCCACCCCGACGCTGAACCAGGTCAATAGCATTTCCCAGAAGCACTAGGAAGCAGTGGACAGCCGGCCCTGCCAACCAGCAGGGCCGGCAGTTCGCGGTTCTCCGCAACGGTATTGGAGGAGTTATGAGAAGCATTCTGTTGATGGCAGGAGCCGCTCTTTTGAGCTGCACGGGTCTTGCCCAAACGGGGCACCAGACGGGGCCGCAACACACGCGGCAGGTTCCCGCGAGCCGGCAAGCAGGAGTAGCGACGACGGTGGCCGAAAGCAAACCGAAGCCGATGGATGATGCATCGCTGGACAATACAACGGCTGCCGGAGTCTCTGCCAGCACGACAAACGGAGTAGTGAGTTTTCAGGGATCTGTTCCGACGAGCAACGGTCTTGTCTCGGCGGCAGGGACGCTGACGACGCAGACCGGACCGCTGACGGGCGCCAACATCGGAACGCTTTCACTTAATGGAAGCGCGCAGCAGAACCTAAGTTCGCTGGTGAACATCAACGCGGTGAACTCGAATATCAACGTTCTGTTGAACCTGAACGTGAACATCAATTCGACAGTGGGATCAATCCTGCAGTCGAATCTGAACGGAAAGCACTGATGTACACCCGTCCTTCTTCTTTGGTGGCCGGGATGGCCGGTCTCCTGCTCTGGCTTGGGCTGGCGACTTCCCCCGCGTTCGCCCAGGAGAGACGCGGTGCGGTCCCCGGGGCGGTCGCGGAGCCGGAAGATGCGGGCGGAAAGCCGATTCGTACCCTGAAGGAGATTCGTTCCGAGGGGGTTGTGCGGCAACGTTGGGACATGAGTTGCGGGGCGGCGGCCTTAAGCACGGTGCTGACGTACGACTACAAGGATCCGACGCCCGAGACAGCAATCGTCGTTTGGATTCTCCACCGCGTGAACCCAGTGCAAGTGCGGGCGCGGGGCGGGTTCTCGCTCCTGGATCTGAAGCACTTCGCGCAGGCTCGCGGGTACTCGGCGGAGGGCTTCAGCGGTGTGACGATGGAGCAGCTTGCCCAGGAGAAGGCGTCCGTCATCACTCCCATCCGATTCAAAGGCTTTGACCATTTTGTGGTAGTGAAGGGTGTGGTTGGGGACCGCATAGTGTTAGTGGATCCGGGCTTTGGAAACCTGACGATGAAGACGAGTCGTTTTGCCGAGATTTGGAAAAACGGGATCATGTTTGTGGTTCATCCGCCCGACGAGCGGATGGCGGTTCCGAAAAACGTCACGGCGCAATCGCGGCTCCTTCCAGATGAGTCGCTGATCTCCCGGGGGATCTCCACACCGATCCCGAGTAATCCTCTGTACTAGGTCAAGGGTGTCTGTCATGTTACGAAAAGTGTTGTTTCTTGGATCCGCTGTTCTGCTTAGTCCTCTTTCTGTGCAGGGTCAGACCAACGTTGCAAGAGCCGCGCACACGGACACGACACCAGCGCCTCCACCGCCGTTGCGGGAAGTGGTCGATGTCCGGGTGAATGAGGCTCTGCGGAGCCGGGACGCGATCATCCGCAATCTTCTGGAGCGGGTGCAGGAGCTGGAGAACCGGCTGAACGGGACGGCGGGAGCATCGACCTCTCCGAATACCGTCACCCCGCTGCGGACGGCAGGGCCGTCTCCCGACGCGGAGGTCGCCTCGGTTTCGACCAGTGCACCGTCGGCCGCGGCACCGGCCACGCCAGCCTCAGCGGCGGTGGTTCTGAATGGGACGTATGACGCAGAGGAGAGAAAAGCGACCGAGGCCTTGGACCAGGCGTTGCTGGTCCGCGGTGGTCTGCTGCTGCCCTCGGGCACGTTGGAACTCGAGAACACGGCATCGTATTTCAGTGCATCGTCGGACCATGTGACGGTGAATGGGTTTGCGCTGCTTCCCGTGCTGGTGGTTGGTGATATCACGTCGCAAAGGGTGCGGAAGGATATCCTGCTGCCGACGTTTACGGCGCGGCTGGGCTTACCGAAGAAGTTTCAGTTCGACATGACGATCCCCTATGGGTACGAGTTGAGTCGAACGGTGGATGCGAACAACGTGCAGACGAGCCAGAGCACGTTTGGTCTCGGCGACCTCCAGTTTGCTCTCTCGCGACAGCTGGCCACCGAGCACCGTCACGTCCCCGACCTCCTGGCAAACGTCCGCTTCAAAACGACGACGGGCGAGAATGCCTTCGACTTGGGGAGCAGCCAGACAGCTCTAGGTTCGGGCTTTTACGGCGTGCAGGGGAACCTGACAGCGGCCAAATCGAGCGATCCAGTGGTGTTCTTCGGCAACCTTTCCTACTCCTGGAACGTGCCGGGAACTCACATGATCTCGGCGAACGACCCGGACAATCCAGATGCGATGATCCCGGGGCACTTCAGGCCAGGTGATTCGGTCGGTTTCCAGCTTGGATCGATCCTTGCTCTGAATCCTGAGACCTCCATGACGCTGGGATGGGACCAGCGCTTCACGCGGGAAACATCCGTAAATGGAAATCCGGTTCCAGCCTCGTACCTGGTCGAGGGAACATTGCGCGTGGGGACCTCATACCTCTACGCGCCAGGAAGAACGCTGGATCTCAGCTTCGGCGTTGGCGTAACACCAGACACGCCGAATCTCCAGTTCTCGGTAGGCTTCCCGATCCGCCGTTCGCTTTGGAAGCCGGGCGTGCGCTGAACGTAGAAAATGTCGCGCCGAAGCACCAAGCGGAACACCGGTTCCGACTAGGAACCACGCACTACTGAAGCCATGGCGTGCGCAGATGGAGCAGGAGGGGCGGGCCGCCCGCAAGTAGCGTTGCCGTGCCGCACGATCATGAAGCTGTCCAACGTATTCACGTTTCGATCCGCCGCTTCTACAAAATCGGCGACGGCCTGCGACGAAATGCCCTGGGCCTCAGGTGTGCTTCTTGGCAATACAGCAGCGCTGGCACCCGCATGCACCTCGGGCAGCGACAGCGATGCGGTCAGCGCGTCCAGAGCTGAGATAAGTGCCCCAGTGCCGCTGTCCTCAGGAGCCCCCGTCCATACGACAGAAAAGCGGTTGTCCTCTGTCCGCGCATGCTCCCACACTGAACTCGCATTGGTGTCGATCAGGGCTCAGATCTCCTCCGAAGGAGAACTCTTATAGAGCGCGAGGAGATTGCGTACCAGGATCCCCTTGAACTGCACGCCGTCTTCACCGCACTTCGGCTCGCAGGAATCGTGCAAAACGCCGGCGGCATCCGTGAGATGGCTGCTGGCCGCCGCCGCAATCTTGTTCGCCGTCTGCAGCGCGACAATATCTCCGGTCAATTGGTGCATGCCTGCCAGAGCGGTCAAAATGACACCCTGGTTATAGGTCCACGTTGTTCGGCCATTGTTCTTACAGTTCACGTCCAGCCCGTCGTTCACAAGCGACTCTGCATTGATCATTCCCGAGGAAAGAAACCAACTCTCCTCTTTTCGCGCCCAATCCAAATATTGCGCTTGTGTCTCGCCGTTCGTGAGCTTGGCCAATTGCACTGCAACGGAGAAGAATAGCTCGTTGGCAATCGCGTTCTTGTAGCGTTCGTTCTTCTTCCACCAGATCCCGCCCCCGCAAGTTTCCGACCATCCCCCGCTCATATCCGTGAAGATGGATTGAGCCATTTTCAGATATCGCTCTTCGTGCCGAAGCTGATACGCGTCCAGCCAAGCGAGCGCCCACCAGCTTTCATCGTCATAGAACTCGTTCAGGAAGCCGGGAAACTTATGCTGTGCATGCTCGAACGTACCGGCGAGCATGCTGTCGAACTCTGGCGTTTGCAGATCACGGCTGGCATCCACCAGGACCGTCATGCCGTTCGCAGAGTTCCACCAGCCCGTTCCATGGAACAGACCTGTGCTCGGGTCATAGGTCGAGGCGAGTACATGTAGGGCCGTCAGCACTCTCTGCTGCTCCAATTGCTTGTGCGTGGTGTCCTGCGCGAGCACGCTTGCGCTGCACGGGAATCGGAGAACGAGACTAAGGCATAGGGCGAGAGAGGGCGATGCTTGGAAGCGTGGCACACACACATCTTGCACTAAAAAACCGTGTGCCGGTTCTCTCGACCTAAAAGCTCAGGAGGTTTTTTGAACGACTATGGGCAAGCGCTCATCGGAGCGCTTGGTGCCCAGCGCACAGAATCGTTGATTGTTGTCCACTGGGCAGATAGGAATCCGGCTAGTCTTATGGAACCGCTACCATCCCGCGTGGGATGCAGGACAAGATTCTCCACGTGGCCAGAAAACCTCAGCTTCGCCTTGGTCAGCCCGGCCGCAGCACGCGTGGCGGAGTTGCCGGTGAGCAACCTCAATGACGCGCGATTTACCTCGATCTATCGCTTCGAATTGAGAAGGTATGACTCTCTCGTGCACGCGAATCACTCGCCCCATGCAGGAGTACTTCCCTGCCGACTTTGATCGCGTGAAGCGCTATGTGGCGCAAGGAGGATGGTTTTCTGCGGGCTCCTCCATGGAGGAAGGCGATGTGAACGCGCCGAATGCCGAAGCGGTGATCCGACAAACTCTTTGCGGCAATGAGTGGTTCCGCAAGAACTTCGGCAGGGGAGCGAAGAGTACATGTTGCCGGATTGCTTCGGCTTCCCCTCCTCGCTGCCGAGCATTCTTGCCCGCTCGGGTGTCGAGGGGTTCTCAACCCAGAAGCTCTCGCGGGGGCTCGTCCGCGGATGTAGGCGGGCCTGAATCGTTGGAGAACACGTGTGAAGGCACACCCGTCAACGTAGGCGTCTGCGTTGGCCCGGACGTATCGAGCGTGCTCTCTGCAGTGAATCCTGGCTGTTACGGGAGCAGAATCACCTCCGAATTGAGCGCGCCGTTCCCACCCATGCCGCCGGACCCAGCCCCTGCCGACATTCAACAGCGCTTTTCCTCGTTCGCGCCCAGCGTTGAGAGACCCGGTCAGGGGCGCCGGACGAGCAAACTATTTAAGCCTGACCCGCTCGTACGACAGGTACCGCCTCAAAAACTATGACAGATAATTACCCAAGCTACAGTCCAGGGTCTCAGGAGCGATGTAAAGAGCCTCTCCGCTGGATCCGAATCGTGATGAAACAGTTCCAGCCTACCGTTGGCCGAGTGTTCCGATGTGTCCCGCGTCACCGTCGTACTCATACCACGCCAGTTGGTTAGCTACCGCACGTGGAAGGAAGAACTTGAACGCTTTTCCGTCACTCAATCTGGAGTCTTGATGCGTCTTTCTCTCGCACTATCCGTTGCGATCTTTTCCCTTCAGATTTCTTGCGCGTCCGGACAACAGCCGTCGTCTGAGCAAGCGGCCATCCGCCAAGTACTTGCGCGCGAAACTGAGGGATGGAACACCTTCAACGCAAGGGAAGTTACGTCCGCCTATACCGAGGACGTGATCTGGCAGAATCCCTTTGGCGTACGGCTTCATGGCAGGAAGGAGGTCGAGACGTTCCTGACGGATCTCCTGGCGCGTCCTGGGTACCGCGCAGGCACAAGCACCATACCCACCACAATCTTGGACCTCCGCCTAACCTCGCCGACCACCGCTGCAGTATGGAGCGATGAGCGCATCGATGGCTTGGTCAACGACAACAGCGGACACCCGATGTCGCCGCGCCACTCTTTTTACCTCAAGGTTCTTGTGAAGAAGGACGGAGCCTGGAAGATCAGCGACTTCCTCATCATGGATATCGTCCATCCGAATTGACCTCAATCGCGGATGTTGGACCTGACAATCGGACCTTAACCCTCGAAAACACCTGACCCGCGGATCAGTGCCGAAGAACGCTTCTCGCTGAATGTCCGATCCGACCGGGTCGGTTCCCATAAGCCGACACATCGGTTACTAAACCCGGCCTTGATCATTCGAGAAGTGTCACTGACGTGAACGGCGTTTATCAAGCTCTGATAAAGAGCGCCGGTCCCGGAACTACGAAGGTCTCGGCCACAAACAGTCCCGACCACGCCGGTTCCGCTTAGTATGAGATTTGGGAGATCCCGCATGCCTCTTCGACCTCAGCCCAAGCGCCGTGAGGACATCTTCTTTCTAGGCATGGTAGGCGCAATCTTCGCCGTCAATTTCGTCGGCTTCGCGCGGACCTACTACCTTGCTGGAATCTTCCAAGCACCACTCCCAGGTCCGTTGGTCCACATCCATGGTGCGCTGTTCACCTGTTGGCTTCTCTTGCTCGCTGCTCAAACAGCCCTGATTGGGGTCAACAAGATACGTCTGCACCGCAATCTCGGTGTTCTTGGTGGAGTGATCGCCTTGGGCATGTTGATCCTGGGTCCGATGGTGGTGGTATTTGCGCTGCGGCGCCATGCGTTCCGCACAGAAGGTGGTGCCGCATTCATCTTCGTTGCCGATGCAGGCGCACTCATTCTTTTTGCCATATTCGTTCTGATGGGCTTACTCAAACGAAATGACCCGGTCCGTCACAAGCGGCTGATGCTGCTCGCGACGATTGCCATCCTCGGGCCCGCGCTCTCCCGTTGGTCGTTCCCTTTCATGAGCTGGGCTCCGGCGATCTTCATTCTCTGGGTCACCTTCCCGCTTGCTCTTCTCGTCTTCGACATCATCTCTCGCAAAAAGCCATCCGCGGTGACTGTCTTCGGTTTCAGCCTCCTCTTGATCTATCTCTTCAGTGCAGGCCCCCTATCAGCTAGCCATGTCGTGCGAAACGTCGTGCGTTCCATAGAAGATCGCTGACGCGCGGATGTGGATAGGACTGCTCCTTCAAGGCTGCGGATCAACAGTCGTGTCGAATCGGACAGACCAACGCCCTAGAATTTGTACCGACAAGTCGCATTCTCGGAAGTCATCCCGCTACTCATCCCGTTACTGAGGGAGAACGGCGTTTTGACCAACTTCTACCCTTTCGCGGTCGGAACGGGCGTGATTGCCGAAAACCCGACTTCACAGGAACGTCTCGACTGGCTCCGCGATTCAGAGTTTCGGGCAAGTAAAAGGATATGGCGCACGACGAATATGGACGTCTGGCAGCGACGCCAGGATGGGTATCAAGGCTTGAGTAGCTGCATGCTCGTCTGCTTGCGAAAACTGCACTCTCAGGACTTTTTCCGGTAAGTTCCCGTATTTTTGTATCGTCCATCTTTGGAGGGCTTCAGCCGTCACGGGGGTGCCGTCTAGCCAGACTAGCGGACCCACAAAGCGGACCAGATGCACGCTGAAGTATTCAGTCCTCGATTCGCTATCGTCTGTGCAAAGTTCTCGGACTGGATCGGAAATTATCGTGTATGCGACCTGGGACTTCTGCGCTTTCCGAGCATAGTTACCTTGCGAGCAACCACCACCGAGGGTGAGGAGAAGACTCGCCACAAGAGCAACGTTCCTCGTATTTGGATCGACTCCCAGCTTGCATCGACTCACGTTCACCGCACCCATGTCCACAGACAGTAGACACCACGCTCAACAGCGTAGTTCCAGCAAAACGGCGTTTTGACCAACTTCGACCAGCACGACCGTTTCGTCCGGGCGAGA
>CAZZXY010000071.1:0-22988 GCA_964658105.1 Verrucomicrobia bacterium Tous-C9LFEB
GGGTGGGGTGAGGTTGTAGGCGGGTGGGGCTTGGGTGGTGGCTGCCGGGGACAGGTTTGCGGCTCCGGGCTGAATACTGAGTTCCTTTGCTTCGCTCAGGATAACGGCGGGGGCTGGGGTGGCGGGGGTTGGCGTCGGGGCTAGGACGCCAGAAGTTGGCATCGGGGCGAGAACGGCCTCAAGTTTTTCGAGGTTTCTGCCGATAACCACTAGGTCAGCGCGGTGCTGCTCGAGCACGCGTTTGACGATGTGGGTGAGAAAGCCCTCGGCGAGGTCCATCAAGCCTTCGAGATCGAGGTAGGTGACCTCGGGCTCGATCATCCAGAACTCGGTGAGGTGGCGGCGTGTCTTGGATTTTTCCGCGCGAAAGGTAGGGCCAAAGCTGTAGACCTTGCCAAGCGCGAGGGCGGTGGCTTCGATGTAGAGCTGGCCGCTCTGCGTGAGGTAAGCCATCTCGTCCTCGAAGTACTTCATCTCGAAGAGCTCCGAGGTACCTTCGCAGGCGTTCGGGGTGAGAATCGGTGGATCGGTACGCGTGAAGCCGTGGGTATCGAAGTACTCTGCCGCCGCACGCATAATGGCGGCGCGGACCCGGAGGATAGCCGACTGGCGCGGGGTCCGCAGCCAGAGGTGGCGATGCTCCATGAGGAAGTCGACGCCATGCTCCTTCCGGGTGATGGGATAGGGCGTGTCTTCGGCGATGCGTTGGGTTACGGTGACGCCTGTGACGTCGAGTTCGACGCCGGAAGGTGAGCGGCTGTCCTCGCGAACGGAGCCGGTGACCACAAGCGAGCTCTCGAGCGTGAGGCCCTTCAGGGTGGCGAAGGTTTCCTCCGAGACCTGCGCCTTCGGGACGATGCCCTGCACGGTGCCGGACCCGTCGCGGAAGGTGGGAAACAGCAGCTTGCCGGAGCTGCGGAGGTTATACAGCCAGCCGCGCAGAGTGATCGTCTGGCCGACGTGATGCTTAAGCTCGGCGATGGTGACGATGGGTGTCTGGGGTGCGCTGTCTGAGGGGGTGGTGACGGGTGTTGCGGTATCGGACATGTCGCTTGTGATTCTAGTCCGCGGGCTGTCCCGTCCCCGAGCAGGCGATATCGGCGGGGAGAGCACGTCCATTCCGTGGGCTTATCGCGTGTTCACCAGAACTTCGCGGGGAGCCTCTTCCGGGGCGGCGTCTTTGGGCGAAGTCGAGGGTGGCGGCAGCGTGGGGTAAGTGATGCCGAATACGGCGGAGTAGTCGACCATGGCCTGCATGTCCTGCGGGAGAGTGTAATGAGAGAGGCCTTCGAGGAAGCGATCGAAGCGAGGGCCACTGCAGATGAACTGGATGGTGCCATCGGTGTCACCGCAGTTGCGGAAACAGTGCACACCATTGCGCGGTGCCAGGACGGTTCCGTTTTTTGGGATTTCGGTCCAGGTATCGCCGTTAAAGATCTCGAAGCGGCCCGAGACCACCGAGAAGACCTCGTCTTCATGCAGGTGTACATGAGGTGGCGTACCTGTACCCGGTGTGCAGGTTTGCCGACCGATGGAGAACGCACCGCCAGTTTGGTCGCTGGTGACGAGCAATTCGACAGGCTGCCCGAAGATGTTGAAGTGACTGAGCATGGCATCTCCTGATCCTCGAGAACTGCGAGCCTTCCGCGGCTCGTCGGATGAGTTCTCGGGTTCTACGTGATCCTGCCAGAGGCTGTTCCCCGCGTCAGCGGAAAAGGGTCCGCGAGTCGGCCAAAGACGACACGGAAACCGCCTTGGAATGGGCGCGAAGGAAACAAAAGGGCCCGGAGGAAGCTCCGGACCCGTGTAACAGACGATGTTACGACTGTGGCTGCGTCTGGGGGCTGAGCGCCGCTGCCTGCTGTGCCTGGAGCAGGTTGTTGGCATCGGGGTCGGGAAAGGGATGCCGCTCCGCGAGCAGGCGCAACGGCTGAACGAACTCGTTGAGGACCTCGGGGTGAATCCCGCGAATCCGGAGCAGGAGTTCGCCGAGCATGAGGCGGACGGGCAGGCTGTTCGGATTGCGGACCGCAAGATCGAACAGTTCGCGCAGGGTGTCCCGCTCACCCGTGACGAGGAGTGGCGCATTACGCGATGTGGTGGCGCAGTTGATGCCCAGGAGCTGCTCCAGCAGGCGCAGGTAGATGTTGAGCTCGGGACCGCGTGGGGGCGTGTAGCGTCCGCTTTGGGGTGGCTCCGGTGTGTCGCCGAAGTAGGTTACAAGCGGGATCGCGAGTTGTGGCCAGAGGGACTGCACCGCGTTGTAGAGCTCGGGCCAGGTGAGGTGGATGGTCACCGTGGAGGGCTCCCGACGGTCGTTGGAGATGGTCTCTGCGTCCAGTGCAGCAATAGAGGGCCGATCCGCAATGGAGGCTTCCATGGCGGCTTCCGAATACATGGAGCCGGAGTCGTCGGAGGGTGAACCGATCTGCAGTTCGCTGGGAGCCGTCCCGAAGTCGATCGGCGTTACGGAGGGGTCAACGGCCTCGGTGGGCAGCGGAGGTGCCGCGGGGACCACGCGCATGGTGACGGCCGCACCTTCTGGCGTGGCCTGGATATGCGTGCTCACCGCTGCGCCGGCACCCGCATCACGGGCATAAGCGGCTGCGGCTTCGTCTGGCCAGGGCTGGTTCAGCATGGCGAAGCCTGCGATGTCGGCCCAGGGCACGAGCGTCTGTGTTTCCAGGGTCAGCAGCGTATAGGCATTCTCAGACAGAAAAAGTGGAAGTGCCCGGCTAAGACGGCCAGCGCTGTCGGCCAACGCGGCGAATTCCGGTGTGGGCTGTGATTGCGGGTCCTGCTCCGGCAGCGATACCGAGGAGCCGAGGAACAGGACAGTCCCACGCCGGGGATTGTTCGTGGGATAGAGCTGACGGCTGGGTGTGCTGGGCGGCAGCCAGATGGGTCCATCGATGCGCAGCAACTGGGGTTGTGGCGGGTTCTGTGCGGCATGCGCCATCAGGTCACGTCGACGGATCTCGACCTCCCAGGCGCGCAACGGTTCGGCCAGCTCCGGCTGGTTCAGCCGGGCGAGATCACGCACCAGCGCGAGCGCTTCGGCGGGCTGTCCATTGTCCAACGTGGCGCGAAGGAGGTTGTTGCCCACGGCAAGGCCGTGGATCTCGGGGTCGTAGACCGGGCGAACGAGGCGAAGCGCATCGTCCAGCAGACCAAACTGGCCGAGATCGCCGCTGGCACTCTGCAGCAGCAGGGTAGGCGCGGGACGACCAGCGCGTTCGATCGCCTCCTTGTACAGGCCCACAGCGAGCGTGCGATTGCGCGCATCGAGCGCGCTGCGGCCAAGCCACAGGAGCGGCAACCACGCACCGGGCAGGGTAGCTGCCCGTTCCAGGGCAGATTGCCAGCCGAAGTCGCCCTCGCGCTCGCGGCTGCGCGCCGCATAGAGGCCCACGGCGGAATCGTCGTTCGGGTTGGCCTCCAGCGCGCGCCAAAGCGTGGCGTCGGCTTCGTCAAACCGGTTCTGCGCGGCCTGAGCGCGGGCCAGGTGGGTAAGGATGCCTGCAGAGGGCCCGAATTGGCCAAGATAGGTAACCAGGACGTCCTCGGCCTCGGCGAACTGGTTGGCCGCAAGCAGGACAAGGCCGTGCACGGCAGCGCCACGCTCGGGGTTTGGATCGGTGTTCTGCAAATGCGCAGCGGCCGGCACAAGCTCAGCGCCGGCACCGGTCTGCAGAGCATCGAGAAGAATCGCGGAGAAGGCGTCGGGGTCATCCTTTGCCTGCTCCAGCGCCTGGGGCAGGAGCTCGCGCCGCCATTGGCTGACGGGAATCAGGACCTCGCGGCCAAACTCGTCAAAGGCCCGGACATTGGGCTCCTGCGTGGTCTCGCGCTGGGCTGCAGCGGCCAGCTCAGCGACCGCGGCGGTGTCGGTTGCGGCTTCAGCGGCGGAGGGAGCGGCCACGGGAATAGCGCCCGGGAGCGGCGGTGCGGGAATCGGTGTGGGGGTCGGTGTGCCCGTTGCGGGTGCAGGGCTTTTTTTCCGGAACTTATCGAGCAGACTCATCGTGTTCCATTATCAGGGCTGACGAGGAAACGCGTGCGCCCAACGCTGATCGCACGGCGGCTGTGCGCCTGCTGCCTGGGCGCTGCATTAGTCTTTACGCATACTTCCCCCAAGGTGCCCCCGCATGCGTTTTCGCGTAGCCGCAGTTGTTTGCTTTCTCTTCTGTTTCCAGGCATTTGCGTTGGAAAAGCAGTCCGCCTCCGAGTTCCACGCGCGGCGTGTGGCCCTGGCGGCCAGGCTGAACGGCGGCGCGGCGTTGCTGTTCGGGGCAGACGAGCCCACGGAGGAGTACCTCTCCTGGCGGCAGACGGACGACCTCTATTACCTGACGGGATGGAATGAGCCCGGCGCTGCGCTGCTGATTGAGGCCGAATACACGCCTGCTCCCAGCACGTCTGCTCTTCCGGGTACGGCCGTCACCAAAGCTCAGCCGTATCGGGAGATCCTCTTCCTGCCGGAGCGCAACCTGCGGATGGAGCTGTATACGGGTGTGAAGCTTGACGCGTCCACGCCCAACGCGGCGTCAATGACCGGCGTGGATGAGGTACGCCAGATCAAGGACCTGCCGGCGGAGCTGGTGCGCATGGCAGGGGGAACAACGCGCGGCGCGCACATCGCTGCAACCGCGGACGATCGAAAAGCAAGGGCTGCTCTGGAACTGTTTGCCGCCTCCCTGGCTCGGCCGGTCCCGCCCACCACGGAGCTGAGCACGCTGATATTGCCGCTGCGCGCCGTCAAGTCTCCGGGCGAGATCGCGTTGCTTAAAAAAGCGGCGGATGCCTCCATCGAGGCGCACCTGGCGGAGATGAAGGCGGTCAAGCCGGGTGCCTCCGAGCGGACCATCAGCGGCTTGATCGACTACAAGCTGAAGGAGAACGGCTGCGAGCGGCCAAGCTATCCCTCGATCGTCGGCTCAGGGGCGAACTCCGTCATGCTGCACTACATGGCCGACGAGAACATCATGCATGACGGCGACGTGGAGGTAACGGACGCTGCTGGCGAGTACTCGATGTATGCCAGCGACGTGACGCGCACGCTCCCGGTGAATGGGCATTTCACGCCACGGCAGCGCGAGATCTACGAGATTGTCCTGGGCGCACAGCGTGCGGCGGAGGCGTCGTTTGTCTCCGGCAAGACCACGATGCGCGACCTGGACAAAACCGCAAGGGACTACATCGCAACGCACGGCAAGGACCTGCATGGCGAGAGCCTGAGCAAGTACTTCATCCACAGCGTAGGGCACTCGGTGGGCATCAATGTGCATGACCCGTTCGAGCCAACCAGACCGTGGGGGCCGGGTGCTGTGTTCACCATTGAGCCCGGCATCTACATTGCCGAAGAGAAGATCGGCGTGCGGATCGAAGACACGTACTACGTGGACGAGAACGGCAAGCTGATAGACTTCATCGCTGCGCTGCCGCACACGGCGGACGAGGTAGAAGCCGCGATGCAGCCGGCGCCAGCTGCCGGGAAGCGCAAGCACTAGGAGCGAGCGATGACGGTAGTGGAAGAGTTTGTTGAGCTGAGGACAGCCTGGGGACCCATGCGGACCCACATCACGCGGCCGTCCGCTCCCGGGCGCTATCCGGGCATTGTGTTCTACACGGAGATCTTTCAGGTCACCGGACCCATCCGGCGTACGGCCGCGATGCTGGCCGGCCACGGCTACATCGTGGCGATCCCGGAGGTGTACCACGAGTTCGAAGCGCAGGGTACCGTGCTGGCCTATGACCAGGCGGGCTCCGACCGCGGCAATGAGCTGAAGTATGCCAAGGAGGTTGCCAGTTACGACGCAGATGCACGCGCGGTGCTGGACCACCTGAAGGGCCGCGAGGACTGCACGGGTAAGCTGGGCGCAATGGGCATTTGCCTTGGCGGGCACCTCGCGTTCCGCGCAGCGCTGGAGCCCGATGTGCGTGGCACGGTCTGCTTCTACGCAACGGACCTGCACAAGGCGTCGCTGGGCAAAGGGCAGCATGATGACTCGCTTGCGCGTGCGGCGGACATCAAGGGTGAGCTGCTGATGGTGTGGGGCAGGCAGGATCCGCATGTGCCGTTGGAAGGTCGCATGGTTGTGCTGGGACGCTTGAACGAGGTGGGCGTGCAACTGGCGTGGCATGAGGTGAACGGTGCGCATGCCTTTCTGCGCGACGAGGGGCCGCGTTATGATCCCGAGCTGGCCTATGCGCTGTATGGCCTCGTCTTTGACTTCTTCCATCGGCGGCTGGGCGCGGGTGATCTCACCGCGTAGTTCCTACGCAAGTGGGAGTGGAGGCCTCGATTGTCGCTGCCTGCCGACAGTGAGTGAATTGGTATTGCCCTGAACACACGCCGGGGTTACAAGGTGTTGGGGCCGCTGCACTGAATTGAAGGTAGCGAACCCGCAGAAGCATGCGCCTGCCTTCCTTATTGTGGTCAGGCTGGTCGATGAAGACTCGCTCTGCTGAAGAGAACCGGTACCCCTTAGTGGAGATCTCTCCACCTCTGAGCACGAAGGCCGACCTGGCCCGGGCCACGAAGTGACGTGTGTCGCGAACGGCATGGCCGCATCGCGCGATCGCGTAGGCACAACAATCTCCTGGAGACCATCATGAAATTGCCGAAGTTATCCGTTTGTATGGCTGTGTTGGGCGTGGCGACGGGTTCGCTCGCCGCACGCGCCGCCACCCTGTGCGTAAGCAGCAATGGAGCGTGGCCGTGCTACGCAAGCATTGCTACAGCCGTCGGAATCGCGGCGCCGGGCGACACAATCAAGGTGGGTCCTGGCACTTATAACGAGAGTGTCGTGATCCTGAAGCCCGTGTCCATTGTTACGGAGAGCGCGATCCTGGATGCCACGGGAATGCCGCGGGGCTTCTTTGTGAACGGCCTGCGGGCGCCCGGCGTGAACAACGTGAACATCTCCGGGTTCACGATTCGCAACGCGAAGTACGAAGGCGTGCTGGTGTTGAATGCTTCGGCGGTGACTGTCTCGAACAACACAGTTTTGGACAACAACAAAAGCCTGTCGCATGGCTCGTGCCCGGGACTGGACGGATTCGAAACCAATGAACAGGCTGACTGTGGTGAAGGCATTCATCTGCTGGGCGCGGATCACTCGATCGTGACGAATAACAAGGTGACGGGGAACTCGGGGGGTATCTTGCTCTCCGATGACACGAGCGCGACACACCATAATCTGGTGAGCTTCAACACGGTGAGTGAGAACGGCTATGCGTGCGGCATTACGATGGCCTCGCATGTGCCGTATGGCACCGCGACTCTGCCGACGCCGATCCCGGGTTACCGCTACGCGTATGGCGTGTACAGCAACACCGCCTATGGCAACCGCTCCACGCGGAACGGCCTGCTCAATGGGGGTGGTTCGGGTGTGGGCATCTTCGCTTCGGCTCCCGGGACGATGTCGTACGGCAACATGGCAGTCGACAACTACGTTGCCGAGAACGGCCTGCCGGGCATTGCGCTGCATGCGCATGCGCCCTTTCAGAACCTCACGGACAATGTGCTGATCGGCAATACCGTGGTTGGCAACGGGCCGGATACAGAGGATGCGGCGACACCCGGACCCGCGGGCATCAACATCTATTCGGCGACGCCACAGGCGGGCAACATGGTCGTCGGCAACAATTTCCAGAACGAGGCTTATGACGTGACGGTGAACGTTCCTGTGCTCCCTGTGCAGGTGAAGTTCAATTCACTTGTAGGGACGGGCGTTGGCGTGGGTAATCTGGGCGTGGGCCCTGTGATCGCCACAGAGAACTGGTGGAGCTGCCCGGGCGGACCCGGCGCTGCGGGTTGCTCGACTGTGTTCGGACCGAGTGTTGTTTGGTCGCCGTGGTTGACGGCGCCCGTCCCTGGACAGCCGTCGTTTTGAAGGCCAGATGAAGATGACGGGCGCGATCCGATCGGGGTCGCGCCCGTTGGTCTTTTAGGCCGGCACTTCGTCAATGCTCGCTGGCTCCGCGCGTTCGCGGTCATTGCGTTGGGCGCGGTACTTGATGGCCTCTTCATAAGCCTTCAGGCGCGAGCGCATGATGCCGCCGAGGGGACGGTGGGCCTCCAGCGCGTGCCATGGGCTGAAGGAGAGCCTCTCGTCCACAAACAGCTGCCGCTCGTCGGAGTAGGTGTCCTGCGGCGTCACCGTGATGCGTGCGACGGTCTGCCAGGGGCTTTTGCTCTCCGGCCACGGCTTGTCAGCCTTCTCGATAGGAAAGTCCTTGTCCTTCTCCTCCGCGCGGGGGTTAGTGGGTGCCAGCGCAAGCTGCGCTTTGACATCCCAGATAGCAGTTTCGTGCCGAAAGAAGTTCTTGATCAGCTCTTCCAATGCGTTGTAATCCGCTCCCAGATCGATAGATTGACCGGTCAACTTCTTAAGGTTCTCGGAACCGGGAGCGAAACCGATTTTGGCCACATAGCTGCCGTAGCGCAACGGCGCGACTGTAGAGAAGCTCTCGCCCAGGATGTGCGTGGCAGGCGCCCCTATGCCCTCCAGCGTCGCGGAATGCGCATGCACCACCTTCAGAGCGGCGTTGGTGGCCCGCGCCGCGACAGAGATCGCATGTTTCACGCCTTCAGACGTGTCGAGGTTCTTGTCAAAGAGCTTGATCTGCTCCAGAAATCCCTTGGGATCGGGTGCCCCGAAGGCGTTCGTGTTGATGCACACGAAATCCTGCGTCGTCCTGCCTTCGTGATTTGCGACCTTGGGTCCGTTCACGTTCAGCACCTTGACGGCGAGCCCGCGTGGACTGGAAACGGTGTCGGCCAGCATGTCCCCTGGATTCGTCGAAAAACGCAGGATGACCGGGTAGCTGCCGGGAGTGGCGAACAAGCCCTGCGCCAGCGACTCGGGCAGTTCCGGGGGCACCTCCAGCGTGCCGACAAGAACACCATGCGACTTGGCATGCACCGGGCGATACGCATGCCGGTAGCGCGCCGCCATGTGACGCGTGATGTGCTGCATGGTGCGTGAGAGCTCGTCAAAGGTGACATGCTCATCGGGTGCGGGCTGTTCAACGTCGGGGCTGTACGGCAGATAGGGCAGAGCGGGCGTGGCCACGTGGATCCTTCGCTGCTCAGGCTGAGCATTGGACGTTGGATGCCGCCACTGTACGCGGGCTAGTCCCCCGCGGCCTTGCCGAAGGTGTGACGCTTGTCCTGGCCGCCGGAGAGCAGGCCCGTCCTGGGGTCGCGGGCGATGAGCTCGCTGTCACCCCAGCTGGTCGGGGCAAACTCGTCCTTGGCGACCGCATGGCGCACCTTATAACCGGCACTCTCTATGGTGGACACCGTGGCCCGCGGAAAGTTCTGCTCGAACTCCAGGAAGTCAGGCAGGTACTGGTGGTGAAAGCGCGGCGCATCGGCGGCGGCCTGGATGTCGAGGCCGTTGTCGACGACGCTGATCAGATCGTTCGCCACGGTGGTGATGATGGTCGACCCACCTGGAGAGCCAAGCACCAGGCGCAATTGGCCAATGCGGCACGCAGGTCCGTGTCCCATTGGCACGGTGCCGGCGGGGTGCGGCATATGCGGGCAGACGCTGGGTTCGGCAACGATGGTGGGCGTCATGGAGCTGAGTGGGCGATGGCCGGGTGCTATGGCGTTTGCCGGTCCCTGGATCAGGCCGAAGCCGTTCGGAACGCCCATCTTGCTGGCGAAGTCGTCCATCTCGTCATTGAGCAGAAAGCCCAGCGGCTCGACCGTGACGCCGGAACCGAAGCCAAAGTTGAGCGTGTAGGTCATGGCAACGGCGTTGCCGTCCTTGTCCACGACCGAGAAATGGGTCGTCTGGGGCGATTCTTGCGCAGCCGGGTGCACGGCAGGTGGCGCCGCTAGAAAACCGCTGGGCCGGACGAGGTCTTTGGACGGTGTCGGCTTTGTGGCATCGATGGTCACGCGCCACGCGTCAGCGTAGGGCTGCGCCGCCATCTGCTCCAGGGGGATCGCGTTGAAGTCCGGGTCGCCAAGGTACTCCGCACGGTCAAGGTACGCGCGGCGGAAGGCCTCGGCGATGAGGTGGATCTGCACAGGCGAGCGGTCCCCGCCTGCCTTCGCCAGGTCGTAACCGCTCAGGATGTTCAGGGTCTCCAGCAGGGCGATCCCACCGGAGCTCGGCGGGGGCGAGGTGATGACCTCCAGACCGCGGTAGTGTCCCACGAGCGGCTCGCGATCCTTGACCTGATAGCCAGCGAGGTCTGCCGCGGTAATCAGGCCGCCATTGGCCTTCTCGAAGCTGTCGATCTGCTGCGCCATGATCCCGTGGTAGAAGTCGTCGGGGTTGGCGGCGATATGCTCGAGTGTGCGGGCGAGTTCAGGCTGCTTCAACCGGTCGCCGGCCCGGTAGAAGTTGCCATCGCGTTGAAAGATGCGGTGTGAGGCGGGGAACTGCGCCAGCACAGGCGATTGCAGGTTGCGGGCCTCCTCGGCGGTGAGTACCCAACCCTCTGAAGCAAGGCGAATCGCTGGCTGCATCACGCGCGCCAGGCTGAGCTTGCCGAAATGCCCTTCGGCATAGACCAGGCCCGCCACTGTGCCGGGTACACCGGAGGCCCTGGCACCCACGGTAGACATCTTTGGGATCACATTGCCGCCGGCGTCAAGATACATGTCACGGGTCGCCGCGGCAGGCGCTTTTTCGCGAAAGTCGAGGAAATGCGGCCGGCCGAGGTCCTGGGTCCGGCCCATTCCGTGTGACGTGCCCGGGCGGACGAGCATGAAGCCTCCACCGCCAATGTTGCCCGCAGCGGGCAGAACCACCGCCAGTGCGAACCCGACCGCGACCGCTGCGTCCACTGCGTTGCCACCCCCGCGCAGGATCTCCAACCCTGCATCCGTGGCGTCATGGTGGATGGTGACAACCATGTCGTGCTGGGCGGTCACGGGCGCGATGCGCGGCAGAGGAACAGGTCCCTGCGCCGCGACAATCTCCTGGTTGAGGCAAAGAATGGCCAGGACTGCAGTGAGGCTGCGATACACACGCATGAAGGCTTTGCTCCGGTGGGACGGGATCAAGGCTCATCATACGGCCAGTCCGGAGGGCAATCTCGCAGAGCTGGATTTCGCAGAGCTGGTCGTCTCTCTAGGGGTTCTGACCTCTGCGGGCAAGGCGGCGTAGCCACTGCACACCCAGAAAGCTCAAGGCAAGGACGCCAACGACAACACCGATCGGAAAGCCGACATGTTTGTAGGTGTTGGCGAAGTCAACGGCCTGATGACTGAAGCCGGCATACAGCGCAAAGCCGATGATCGAGAGAAAGGTGGCGAGGAAGAAGGCAGCCATGCCGGTTGCCAGGCCAATCAGGACCGACTGGAACAGGCCGAGGTCCCCCATGGGGATCCCAAAGATCGTGCCCTCGCCGCGAGCTTTTTCGACATGATGTACTGAAGCCATCAAGCTATAGAATAGACCGATGGTCGAAGGTGTGGGAGATGGACAGGGCGTGACGCTTGTGAGGGCATCACAAATTGCACGTGAGACCGAGGAACGCCACTCCTCGAACGGGATGCGTTTTGCGACCTACGGGGAGACGGGCGTGCCTGGTCCGGATCTCGATCGCATGCTCGAAGCCGTGCCGGATACCATCGCGAAAGCCCTGAAAGGCAACACTTATTTCTTTGTTCCCGTGGCGCTGCGCGAGCCGGACATGACCGAGTCGCCGCGACGCAGCCGCGCCGAGAGCCAGGACCAGGCCATGGTGGCCCCGGCCTGGACCGAGGACCTGAGCGAAGCGGCCATCTGCCACCGCAATGTGGAACTGGACCCTGGACACCGCGGCGTCTTCATCTCGACTCGCCTCATGGGCGACCGTTTTGCGCTCAGCTTTGAGTTCTTTATCAACGTCGCCCACGCGTTCGTCGATGAGGCGGGTGTGCCGGAGCGCTTCGCCGAGCTCGCCTGGCAGCAGGCGCTCAGCCAGGTGCGCGGTGAGACCAGTCTGGACGCCTGGGAGGCACGCAACCTCGCCCTTGGCCGGCCAGCCAACTGGGAGCCGGAGCCCCCGGCAACGCCGACCAGCTCACGTCGTGCCCGCGCCTTTGGTTCCGGTGTGGGTGTTGGCCGCAGCTTCGGGACCGGCACCCTTGCACAGAATGTCGTACCGGTCCTAAGCGCGGGAACGGAACCCGTGGTGAATGAGAAGGAGCGCGACGCCTTCACGGAGACCGCCTTCTCGGACGCCGTGGCCATCTACCTGCTCTCCCTCGCGCTGGACTTCGACTATAGCGAGCTGCGGGAACGGGACTACCCGTTGCTGGCTCCCGGCGCCCTCGCCGACAGGTTGCGGCTGATCGCCGAGATCTACCCGCCCAACGCCGGCTACGAGTTCGCTCTGCGCTACCGGCGCAGGGCCTAGGCATTCGGACACGAGTTACCTCCAGCAATAAGAGTGCACTGGTTCTAGCTATGGCTGGTCACTGGTTCCAGCCGCGGAACTTCACTGGACCGTCATCCTGAGCAAAGCGAAGGACCTCGGTATTTGCTCTGCCATCGCCCCTGTCTCAGCAAGGGCGAGCCACACATGGCACGCAGGATGTCGTGACCCCACCTGCAACTGAGCTGCTCTACGGCTGCGCCACCCAGCGTTTTAGATCGCCCGCCGTGCGAACTTTCCCTCCCATGATGGCGTCCAGCAAGGTACGGGTACGGATCGTGGGAAAAGGCTGATCAACCAGCGCGCCAGTCTGCTGGCCGGGTAGTTTCACCAGATAGGCAGGACGAGGATCATAGCCTCCACCCCGACTGGCGGTTTGATCTTCCGCTGTCCAGCTGCGGGTCGGTATCCATTGCTGGACGGTGCGCCACGAGTGATCACCCATCACAATCACGGCACTGGAATCCCAAGTGCCGGAAGCCTTCAGCTCGTCGCGCAGGTGCGCGAGAACGTGATCGGCCAGCGCCAGGTTATCGACATAGGACGTCGTGCCTGAGATGTCGAAGGTGGACCGGGCGCGGCTGTAGATCCCCGATGGGTGTGGGACGGGCAGGTGGATGAAGAGGAAGTCGGCCCCACCGTGTTGGATTTGCGCGTCGGCTGCCTGAAGGAGGTTTTGGAGGTCCTGGATATGGGTCGTGGCCTCCTGCGCATCCGCTCTGCGGAAAGGATCCTGCTCTCTGAGGTTGCGCAGCAGATGCCGGGCCGGCCCCAGGAGATTGGCTCGAAAGGAGGCTCGGCTATCAAAGTCGGGCGTAACCGAGTTCGCCCTGGAAGCAAAAAAGCAGTGGTCCAGGGAGGCAGCCAGCAGCCGGCAGTAGGGATTGTGCCAGCCAATCGCGGCGGTTGTGTAGTTCCGCTGCAGGGCATCCCCGAAGATGGTGCCGGTATCCGCCAGGGTCTGCCACGGGGCTCCCTTTGCGTTCCTGAAGAACAGTTCACCGGAAGAGCTGAACGCGACCAAAGGGACCGGAGACCCTGCAAGCAGGGCCGGCACCACCTGCTCGGTATACAGCCCTGGCGCAACGGCCTGCGTGAACTGCGTCGACTGCGCGGCAAGGGCGTCGAAAGCGGGTAGTCGCAGGCCAGGCAGACGATGGGCAAAGGCCGGGTCGTAGCCCAGTTCGTCGAGGATGATCAACACGATGCGTGGCCTGGCGGTTCCGGCGGCCATCATGGGGTGATGAAGGGCAGGAGGGGCGTCCAGCGCACGCGTTGTGACGACATACAGGCAGAGCTGCCCCACTGTGAGCAGCCATCCCACGGAACTGAAGAGGGTCACTGTTTGCACTGCGGTGAGGATGCGAGCGAAGTGGGGCCGCACCAGCTTTCGCCAGACAAGCGCCTCCACCAGGAGCAGAACGACAGCTGTCAGGCGCGCACCCCGGACAACACCCGGCGGAAGCGTCTTGTACATCAAGGCCCCGTAGGTCCTCAGCAGGAGCCAGGGGAAGAACAGGGTGAAGGTCGACCAGACAACGACTCGCACCCAGCGTAGGCGCTCAGCCACGCCGAAGAGGACGGCGAAGGCAAGCCACACCGCACCGATGTTTGCCAGCAACGCCAGCAGCACGGTCTGCGCCGAGCCGTCCTGGTGATAAAAGAAGCGATGGTTCAACGACAGAAAAGGAGCGCTGGTCGGCGTGAGGGAAAGCATCGTCGGGGTCAGCGCAAGCAGGAAGATCTTGAGCAGCCGTTTCGCGTGCCAGGTACTCATCCCGCCGTGGACTGGCGTCCGGGAACCCGTCATTCCCGGATCTTCGGAACCTGAAACCCTACCGGGACCGTGCTGAATGGGTCGAACTGGCAAAGAAGGTCGTTCCTACTCGGGTTGCTGAGGCTTTTCTGCCGTCTGGGGTGAGCGGAATACGTTGCGGATCCGCTTACGAAACCAGAGAAGTGCAGCCGTGAGTACGGCTCCTATGGTCTGCGTGATCAACAGGCCGGACCCCGGATCCACGTAGGCAAACGCACGTGACTCGAAAAGCAGGGCAAGAGAAGCGAGCAGCAACACCGTCGAAGCAATGTGGGCGAATCGGCGCATGGGCCTCCCCGTACATGTTTTGAAACGTGGCTGCCCCGAAGAACTTAATAGAACTGTAATGCTACCTTGATGACTCCAGAATCCAAACCATGTTGCCGTCCGCGTAGGCGCAAGCCGACAGCAGACCGCCATGGACGCGAACGGATTGCGTGCTCCGCAGGGAGCAGCAGCTAACGAACGGCGGCAATGGCAGCGCGGAAGAGTTGTTCGAAGTCTGACAGGACCTGCGGGTCCTTGCTGGCGCTCTCGATCGCTTTGAGCGCAACCGCGCGAGGATAGCCGAGGTTGGTCAGAGCGCTGAGCACATCTTCCGCAACGGCCGACAGCGAAGGCCGCGCGGGCTCGGAAGCTGCCGGGACAAGGCCTGCCAGGTCGTCGAGCTTGTCTTTCAGCTCAAGGATGACGCGTTCCGCGGTCTTCTTACCGATGCCGGGCACCTTGGTGAGGCTGCCGTGATCGCCCGACCGTATAGCCGTGACCAGTCGCTCCGCCGCAATGCCGCTGAGAACGGTAATGGCAAGCTTGGGGCCGATGCCGGAGATGGTCAGCAGCTTCTCAAAGAGCCGCTTCTCGGTCAGGTCATGGAAGCCGAAAAGCAGGAGGGCATCCTCCCGCACGTGGGTGTGCACATGGAGGGCCGCCGTCGCACCAGGCTCCTTCAGTTCGGTGTAAGTGGTGACAGAGATGGCGAGTTCATACCCGACGCCGCCGCAGTCGAGCACAACGGAGGTGGGGTGCTTGTACAAAATCTGTCCGCGGATGTGCGCGATCATGGCGCTGATTGTAGAAGAACCGGGTAGAATCGCGGGAGAAACCCCAAGATACCGGCCAAGGCATCTGATTGGGAACGCGGAGGCACGAGATGGCTACAAAGTCAGTCGCAAAGCGGACAGGTGCCGTTCCTGTTCAGCCCGCCCAGGTGTACTACCGCATCAATTCGCTGCTCTACACGCTGCGCTCCATCGCGCAACGTGAGGATCAGCTGTGCATGCTGATGCACCATCTGCGGACCTCCGGCAAGCTCACCGGCCCGCTCACGGCCGAACTGCACGAGATCCTTGATGAGATTCCCGCGCAGGATTATCTGCACGATCTTGAATCCTTGCGGGCAAGTCTGGAAGCCTCCGGGGGTGCCCAATCGCCATCCCGCGTAGCCAAATCAAGAACTGGCGGGAAACGTCGGGCAGCGTAAAGAAAGCAAATCTTCCCCTGCCACTCCGGCAATGCCTTGAAGCAAAGGTGCGCTTCGTCATCTCCGCGGTTCCGTCTCGTGCATCTGCTCGGCAATATAGGTCTGGTGGATGACCGTCCGCAGCTCCTCGGTGAGCTGCTCGGCATCGCGTGTGGTGCGTCCTGCAGTCGCTATGGGCTCACCGACAATCAGCTTCAGCGGCCTGGGACGAAGCGCATAGACATGGATGGGCAGCAACTCGTACGTCCCAACGAGTGTGATGGGTACGAGCGGCACCTGGGCTTTCAGAGCCATCCAGGCAGCTCCCGCAGCCATGGGTTGCAGCTCGCCTGATTCGGTGCGGCCGCCCTCCGGAAAGACCACCAGCGGCAGGCCGGATTGCAGGGCCTTCACGCCCCTGCCCAGGCTTGCGACTCCGGCGCGGGCGGAGCTCTGATCGATCGAGACCTGGCCGGAACGGTTGAGGTACCAGCCGATAAAGGGCAGCTTCCACAGCGACTCCTTGGCCAGAATCCGGAACTGAAACGGCAGCTTCGCAAACAGAACAGGCGTGTCGTAGTAGCTGAGGTGATTGGCAGCAAAGACGGCTGCCTGCAGACCGCGAAGCCGCTCCGGGTGCTCCACCGTCACCGGTGAAAGTGCGCCACGCAGCAGAACACGCGCCCACTGCCGCGCCACCCAGTGCTGCTGGCGGCCACTCGCATCCCACAAGCCCAATACCAGAGAGATTGATCCAAAGACGGTGGTTGCGATCGCAATCATCGGCAGGAAGACAAGATACGTAAGCCAGCGAAGAAACAGGGACGGCTGTGTACCGGAGGAGCGTGCGATGTCGGGCGGCTCCACTTCGCGGAGCACCTCGGATTCGGGCATACCGTGATGCTAAACGGCCTCCCCCGGGTACTGCACCCCGAGGAGGCGTTCCCTACGCAGGAACCGGCGTGCTCCGCGCCAGGGCAAGGGCGCGAATCTCACCGATCAGGTACACAGAGCCGGTAGCGACAATCACCCCATCCACAGGAGTCAATGCCCGCGCCTGCTGCAGTGCAGCGTGGAGGTGCGGCGCCGCGTGGGCCGGAACATCCAGGGCATGCGCGGCGGCGAGCAGCTGATCCACCGTTGCGGCTCGTGGGTTCGCGATCGGGGCCAGCACAATGTGGTCGCGGCGGCGGGCAGGGTCGCCGGAGGTTGGGTCAAAGAGCGGAAGCAGGATCCGCGCCATCTCTTCGATTTGCTTGTCGGCCAGGCACGAAAAAATCAGCGTCCGGGGCTGGTCTTCCGGCAGCTGCGCCAGTGCAGCCCGCAACGCCCAGGCGCCTGCCGGGTTGTGGGCAACATCGAGCAGCAGCGGCGCGTGTGGTCGATGTGCGTCGGCGGGAGCGGCGATCCACTCCAGTCGGCCCGGCCATTGTGTGTTGCGCAGCCCGGCTTCCATGGCGCTATTCGGGATCGTGAAGCCGTGGCTGGCGCGCAGTTCCAGCGCCGCAGCAATGGCGAGCGCCAGGTTGCGCTGCTGATGCTGGCCCGCCAGCGGTGAGTCGACCTGGAGAATTTGCCCGTCAATCGAGAGCGGGTAGCTGTTCCGGCCCAGCGGCGAGATCGCTCCTGTGGATGTCAGGTACGCCACCTTGCGGGAGGCTTCGTCCTTGGCTGCGTGCGCAACCGGGGCAGGACCTTCGATCTCGTTTCGATTGAACGCAGGTGAAGTTTCTACCTGCCCAGCCGATAAAGACGATGAGGCTAATGGGGGAGGCAGGTGCGTTGTTGGTAGCGGCTGGCCGGTGAAGCCGCGAGGTGGAAGACAGCGCGAGGCGTCGACGCCGCGGACGTTGAGGGCAACGGCCATCTCGCCGATCGCGGCATTTGCTTCAGGATGTTGCGACAGGGTCACCAGGACGCCGCCCTGGCGCAGAATGCCCGCCTTTTCGCGCGCAATCTCGTTAATGGTGTTTCCCAGAAACTCCGTGTGATCGATGCCTATGTCCGTGATCACGGACACGAGGGGCTCCACCACATTGGTGGCGTCGAGCCGCCCTCCTAAACCGACTTCAAGAATCGCGATGTCTATCTGTTGGGCAGCGAAGTGCAGAAAGGCGGTAGCCGTCAGCAGTTCGAAAAAGCTGGGAAGATGCGGCAGCTCGGAGCGTGAAACAAGCCGCTCTGCGGCCGCGTACGCCTCACCGAAGAAACGCCCGAATTCGGTGTCGGGGATCTCCTCGCTGTCCACGCGGATGCGCTCATTGACACGCAAGAGGTGGGGTGAGGTGTACAGGCCGGTGCGTAGTCCGGCAGCCTCACAGATTGATGCCAGGGTGGCGGCCGTCGAGCCTTTGCCGTTGGTTCCGGCAATCAGAACGGAGGGAAACCGCTGCTGCGGGTTCCCCAGCGCAGCCAGCAGGGCACGGATGTGGTCGAGCGAAAACTTGCGCGGTGCGGATCCGGAAACCAGGGTGTTGCCGGTCCGGAGCTCGGGACCTAGCGAACGGAGAACGTCGAGGGCTTGTTGATATTGCATGGTCGCTCATGGCACGGACGAGCCCGTCTGCAACCAGCTCGACCGCCAATCTCACATTCTCTCATCAGGACGTCATCGCGACTCACAGTGTGACGGCGTGACAAAGCCGCCCCGCGGTGCCGCGGAGGCCCAGGCCGTCTGTACGACCGGCAAAATACAGGGCGTTCAGTTCCTGGCTGCCGAGGTCTTTGACGACCATCAGGCCATGTCGCTTGAGCTCCTTCGCGAGCGCAGATGGCGTAAAGAAAAGCTGAAACGGCTCACCCGCCTGCGCGACACGGGCGGCGAGGCTGTCATGCATGAGTTGCTCGACGGGCGGAAGCACTGCCCGGGGCTGGCTGTAATCGAAAACAATGTGCGACCCCGGAGCGAAGTTGCCGAGCACCCGGCATGTCGCCCTGAAGGCAGCCGGCGTGAGATAGGGAACAACCCCCAGCCACGCCGTGACGGTTCGGAGGTTCAAGTCAAAGCTGTCCCCAAGAAGCTGCTCTTCAAGCGATTCCCTTTCAAAGTCCACCGGAACCAGGCGCGCGCTCGGCGGCAGGACCATCCCCGCATTGGCGAGGCGCTCGCGTTTCCACGCCTGAGTCGAGGGGTGGTCCACCTCAAAGACCTGAACGTGCGGATATGGGTTGCGCAAAGAAAAAGTGTCCAGACCGGCACCCAGCACGAGGTACTGCAAAGCCTCCGATCGCCCCGCGAATTCTGCCAGGACGTCCTCCGCGAAGCGTGCCCGGGCTACCATCCAGGAGCGCAGGGCAGCGGAAAACGGTTTGCGGGCGGCCCGGGGTGTCCGGCGAAGTTCCTCGGCAGCATCCGCGCCAAGGATCGTCACGGCAAACGGGTCGGGAAAGACCAGGGGCGAAGCATCCACAATCTGGTGGGCTGCGCGGCGCAGGGCGACACGCAGAGCAGTGCGGGATGGCTGCGCTTCGACCACGGCATCCTTTCGGGTAAGTCGAGCGGGGATCGGACATATCCCGTCCGCCGGAAACATGGTACGTAGGGCCCTCCCTAGACGCTGACAGCCCCGTGCTCGCGGAATCGGGTGCCTGCTTCAGGCCAGCAGGCCATCCGTGCTCAGGCGCTTTGCTTCGCCGAAACGGACCCTTTTCCCGACATCCAGGCAAGTGCCTGGGCGAGGTAAGGCTTCAGCTCTTTGCGGGGAACCACGGCGTCCAGAAATCCGTGCTGCAGCAGGAACTCGGAACGCTGGAAGCCCTCCGGAAGCTTCTGGCGAATCGTCTGCTCGATGACCCGGGGACCGGCGAAGCCGATCAGGGCGCCGGGTTCGGCGATATTCAGGTCGCCCAGCATGGCAAAGCTGGCCGTGACGCCCCCGGTGGTTGGATCGGTCATGAGGGAGATATACGGAATCCGGGCGTCATCCAGCCGTGCAAGCCCGTTAGAAATCTTGGCAAGCTGCATGAGGCTGGCAATACCTTCCATCATGCGGGCGCCGCCGGATGCCGAAACGATGATGAGGGGCGTCTTTGTGTCGTAAGCGCGGTCCACCGCACGGGCAATCGTTTCCCCGACGACTGAACCCATGGAACCGCCGATAAAGCCGTATTCCATGACGCTCAGCACGAGGGGCAGCCCTTCCAGGGTGCCCGTCGCGTTCAGGATGGCGTCATCGAGCCCGGTTTTGCGCTGCGCCTCGGCGAGACGCTTCTTGTACGGCTTCAGATCGCAGAAGTCCAGCGGATCGGTCGAACGAAGGCCTGTATCGACGATCTCGAACCCCGGGTCCAGCAGATGGTTGATGCGTTCCCGGGACCCGATGCGAAAGTGAAAGCCACAGTAAGGACACACCTGCAGGTTGGCTTCGAGATCAGCCTTCCAGATCAGCTTGCGGCAGTGGTCGCACTTAACCCAAAGGCCCTCGGTACGCACCTCGTGGTCCGGGGTTGGGTGGATTTCGTGGTCTTCGCGTTTGAACCAGCTCATAGGGGCGCTTAGTGCAACAGGAGATGCGCCCTAGGGTGGTACCGGGCCGCCGCCATCCATTGTAGCGGAGTACGGCACCGTGCTGAAGGGAGAGCTAGTGGTAAACGGGAGTGGCCCCAACAGGAAGCGCAGCCGGAGGGGGCTGGGGTACGCGCCTGGGCAGGGGGAGTGGTGTATCCGGCAGCTGGAAGGCGGGTGCGTGAATGTCGGCCGCATCCGAGGTGACGTGCTGGCTGCGAAGGGCCTCTCCCAGCGACTGACGCTGTTCGGCCCGGCTGATCTCGCGGCTCCGCGTCCAGTACACCAGAAAACCCTGCCCGCACACGGGGCAGCGGACGTCACTAAAACCGGCGGCAACTTTACATAGCATCTGCATGGAGGGGAACCTCATTCGCGGGCAGCCCGGCTGCCTCGATGGGTCCAACATACGTCTCCCGGTCGGGGCGCGCGATTCCCCGGTCATGGCCGTGGGTACAACAATGGCAGCAGCCGAGCGAACGCTCGTAACCACCACGGACCGGGTCGACTATTCTTGCTGGTGTGAGTGCTTTGATCAAGGTTCAGCTTCCCGATGGCTCCGTGCGCGAGGTCGCACCCGGAACAACACCGCTCGATGTCGCCAACAGCATCTCGCCCCGCCTTGCGGCGGCGGTGGTTGTGGCCCGCATCCGCCCACTGACGCAGCCCCCTCCCGGGGAGACGGCCGACGCCGAAGCCAGGTCCGAGCAGACCGAGGTCGGTATGTACTCGGCCGAACAAGCAGCGGGCGAGCGGCTTGTCGATCTGCGCGCTCCCCTGAACGAGGATGTCGCGCTGGAGCTGCTGAAGGAGACTGATCCGGCCGCGCTGCGTGTCGTCCGGCACTCGGCCGCCCACGTCATGGCTACCGCCATCCTGGAGCTCTTTCCGGAGACAAAGCTGGGCCACGGTCCGGCAACGGACAACGGCTTCTTCTACGACGTGTACCGGGAGGTCCCTTTCACGGAGATGGACCTTGCGGCTATCGAAGGGCGCATGGCCGAGGTGGTGAAGCGCGACGAGCCCTTTGTGCATGTCTCTGAGCCGCGTGAGAAGGGTCTTGAGGACTACCGCCGCACCGGTGAGTTTATGAAGGTGCACTTCATCGAGCGCTTTACGCAGCCCGGCGAGGAGATCTCGCTTTACAAGAACGGCGACTTCACTGACTTCTGTCGTGGACCACATGTGCCATCTACAGGCCGCGTGAAAGCGTTCAAGGTGATGTCGATCGCGGGTGCCTACTGGCTCGGAAAAGAGGACAACCAGCAGCTACAGCGCATCTATGGCACCGCCTTCTTCAATGCAAAGGAGCTCGAGGCGCACTTCAAGCACCTTGAGGAGATCAAGGCACGCGACCATCGCGTTCTGGGTAAGCAGTTGGACCTGTTCAGCATTCAGGAGATTGCCGGTGCGGGGCTGATCTTCTGGCACCCCAAGGGCGGCCTGATTCGCAAAAAAATGGAAGACTGGATGCGGGATGAGTGTGTCCGGCGCGGGTACTCGCTTGTGTATACGCCGCACATCATGCGCCGCGAACTGTGGAAGGTCTCGGGCCACGAAGAGGTCTACGCGGAAAACATGTATCCGCCCATGGAACTGGACGACGCCGAGTACCGGTTGAAGCCGATGAACTGCCCCGGCCACATCCTGATCTACAAGTCCACTCCCAAGAGCTATCGCGACCTGCCGCAACGGTATGCGGAGCTGGGCAATGTGTATCGGTATGAGCGCTCGGGCACAATGCATGGCTTGTTGCGCGTGCGCGGTTTCACGCAAGACGACGCGCATATCTTCTGCACGCGCGATCAGATCGTCAGCGAGATTGAAGGCTGTCTCGACTTCGCCGAGGCTGTGCTGAAGACCTTCGGTTTCAGGGAGTACCGGGTCGAGCTTTCCACGCACAACCCAGGCGATCCGGCGTTTATCGGCACTCCGGAGGAGTGGGCGGAAAGCGAAGGCGCTCTAAAGGAAGTGCTCACGCGTCGCGGTCTGACGTTCCAGAGCTTCCCCGGCGAAGCCGCGTTTTACGGCCCCAAGATCGACGTCAAGCTGGTCGACGTGCTGGGCCGTCTTTGGCAGCTCAGCACGGTGCAGTTCGATTTCAATCTGCCGAAGCGCTTCGAGCTCGAATACACCGGTGAGGATGGCGAGAAGCACCAGCCCGTGATGGTGCATCGTGCGTTGTTCGGTTCGGTGGAGCGGTTCTTTGGCGTCCTCATCGAACACTACGCGGGTGCCTTCCCGCTGTGGCTTGCGCCGGTGCAGGTGGGCCTGGTTCCCATCTCGAATGAAAAGCACCTGGACTATGCCCAGAGTGTGAAACAGCAGCTCGAAGCGGTTGGTTTGCGCGTCGAACTGGACGCAAGCAATGGCAAGATGCAGGGCAAGATTCGTGACTTCGGCCTGCAAAAAGTGCCGTTCATTCTGGTGGTTGGCGATAAGGAGATGCAGACCGCTTCAGTCAGTGTGCGCGTCCGAGGCAAGGGCGATCAGGGTTCGAGCACAGTGACGGAGTTCTCGGAACGCGCCAGGGTTCTCGTGGGTGAGCATTTGATGGAGCTGTAAAGCAAAGATGTGGGCTAGGTCCGGGCGCTGCGCGCGCAAATGCCTGGCATCCAAACGAAGATGTTTACACTTCGCGACAGCACCGTAGTGCATGCGCCGATAGAACGATGTTTTGCGCTCTCGACCAACATCGCGCTGGTGCAAAAGAAACTCGGCATGAAGCCCGTAGCGGGCCGCACTACCGGCTGTGTGCGGGGTGGGGATACCGTGCGATGGGAGGGTTGGCAGCTGGGCTTCCCTAACTTCCACGTCTC
>CAZZXY010000072.1:0-18758 GCA_964658105.1 Verrucomicrobia bacterium Tous-C9LFEB
ACGGACGGCGGCTATAGTTCAGTGGTTAGAACGCAGCTCTGTGGAAGCTGATGTCGTGGGTTCAAATCCCACTAGCCGCCCCAATTTCACTCCGCTCTGCTCGCGATCGCCGGAGTGCTCCTGATCAGAGTGCCGCGCCCACCCAAGTACATCGCCGCCGCTGCGCAGCACCTCGCTCCCGCGCCCCCCAATTTGTATGTGGGCACCTCGGGCTGGGCCTACCCGACCTGGAAGCCAGACTTTTACCCGTCCGATGTTCCCTCTCGCGCGTTTCTGCACTTCTACGCATCGCGACTGACGGCCGTGGAAGTTAATTACACCTTCCGCACGTTGCCCACCCGGCCGCAGCTTGAAGGCTGGCTTGCCGCCACGCCGCCTGCCTTCCTCTTCAGCTTCAAAGCTCCTCAACGGATCACGCATTTCGCCCGGCTGCAGAACTGCGCGGAAGAGCTGGAACGCTTCCTTGGCGCGATCGAACCGGCGCGGGAGGCCGGAAAGCTGGGTCCTCTCCTGTTCCAGTTGCCACCGAACTTCCAGGCCAGCACCAGCCGATTGCTTGGGTTCCTGCAGTCCCCTGGACTGCGCGCGCAGGGAGCACCGCGGATTGCCTTTGAGTTTCGCCACCCGAGCTGGTTTACAGACGAGGTCTACGACATCCTGCGCGTCCACAATGCGGCACTCTGCATTGCTGACACGGATGAACTCACCACGCCCGACATCACCACCGCAGACTTCCACTGCTACCGTCTTCGTCGCGATGGCGGCTACACGCCTGACGAAGTCGCTGCCTTCGCCCAACGCTTCACTGCTCTTTCCCGTGTTGCGGAGACCTTTGTCTTTCTCCGCCACCAGGAAGCGCCCACGGGCGCACTGAACGCCGCTGCCCTGCTCCACGCAGCCGCAGGCCTGTCCGGCTCTGCAGATCAGGGAGCCGTCTAAGTGGATCCCCTCTGCGGACAGGACGTCTGGCCTGCAGACATTGCGCCCTTCGAGCCGCGTCGCTGGTTGAGCAACGGCCACCTCCAGACGATCGCGGGAAACCTCCTTCCGCGTAGCTTTCGGCTGCCCGCGCCCCAGGCCGAGCTTGTGGAGACGGTTCGGGAGCACGGCACGCAGATCGGTACGCAGATCCTGTGCGAGTGTCACTGGCAGCCCCTGCCGGTCCGGGCTGGCCGTCTCACGGTCCTGGTCCTCCATGGCCTGGAGGGTTCGTCCCGATCGCAGTACGTGATGGGCAACGCCGCCAAGTTGTGGGCCGCCGGCTGCAACGTGATCCGGATGAACATGCGCAATTGCGGTGGCACGGAGCGGCTAACCCCAACGCTGTACCACTCCGGCATGTCCGGTGACGTGGAGGCGGCAATGCGTTTCTTTGTGGGCAAGCACCGCCTACAGAGCTTCGCCCTGATCGGGTACAGCATGGGCGGAAACCTGGTCCTGAAGCTGGCGGGGGACCTCGGCGACGCGGCGCCTCCCGAGTTGAAGTGCGTGGTGGGCGTCTCGCCGGCCGTGGACCTGGGGCTGTCAGCCGATGCGCTGCACCTGCCCGCAAACCGTCTCTATGAGCAGAAGTTCCTTCGCGCGCTGTTGAAGCGTTTCCGGCGCAAGGCATTTCTCTTTCCCAGGGCTTTCGATCCGGGTCGCACGGAGCTGGTGCATTCCCTGCGTGATTTCGACAACCGCATCACCGCACTCTACTCCGGCTTTCGCAACGCAGACGACTACTACTTCCGCGCCTCGGCCGCGCGCGTGCTGGATCGCATTGCCATTCCCGCGCTGCTGATCCATGCCTGCGACGATCCCTTTATCCGCCTCTCCCCCGAGACCCGGAGCAGCATTGCCGGGAACAGGAACATTCAGCTCCTGGAGCCGGCCCACGGCGGCCATTGCGCCTTTCTGGCATCCCCGGAGGCGGCGAACAGCAATGACGGGTACTGGGCCGAACAGACTGCCCTGCGCTTTGTCTTGCAGCACGCGGCCTCTTGCGATCGTCAACCCATGACCTCGCGGATGCCTGTAACCTAGATCCATGCTCGCCGACTGGACCGCCGCGTGCGGCCCCGACGACCCCGTACTCGTCGTGCCCTGGTCTGACCCCGCCACGGACGTACGTTTCGTGGATCTCCGTGCCGAACCCTTCGACCTCGCCGACATCATGGAGGCGGACTCGTACCCCGGGTTGCGCCGCGCATTGCGGAGCCTCAATGCCTCGGCTTCGGCATTTTTTACGGCAAAGTGTGACGCCTGGACGCTGTATCCCGAGGTCGCGGCCGAAAGGCTGGAGATGCTGCGGCTGGAACTGGACGTCAGCGACGAGGACGTTGCCTTTGGACTGGCGTCGTACATCGACCTGGTTCCGCGCGAACGCAGTCTCTTTGCCTCTGCTCACGTGGCAACTGACCGTGTGGCCCGTCTCGCGCGCCGCGCCGCCCGGCTGCCGCATGCTCATGCGGCCCTCGAGTTTGTGCTGCGCCCCGCGATGGTCGACCTGAAGGCACCCCTTGAGGGTTACAGTGCAACGCTCTACCTCACAGCGGTCGCAGCTGACCCGGAAACCGCGGCCAAACGATGGGAAGCGGCCCTTGAGGACGTCGTTCATCTTCTGCGCGAACGCGAGTGGGCCGTACCTCCTGGCTCCGCTACAATCGACTAGGCGGCCCACAGCCACCCTACGCGGACGAGTAGCTCAATTGGATAGAGCACCGACCTTCTAAGTCGGGGGTTACAGGTTCGATCCCTGTCTCGTCCACCAGCATGCCTCTCAGATACGCCGGTTTCAGACGCGCAGTTCGACGAAGCGGCAGCTTGCGGTAGCCCGCAATATCCCACACCAAAGCTTGATCGCAGGTGCGCGGTTTAGCCGAACGCCTTGACGTCCACCTGTGCGCGCGCCGTGCGGCGATCGATGGCCCGTCGTATCCAGGTCCGTGCTGGCTGGTCGTAGTGTGTGTTCAGGAAGAGTCCTAACGCAACCAGAAGCGCGATGACCGCATATCCCGCGAGAGGTCTGGTGAAAACGTGCTCAGGGGTCAGCAGGCGGAACAAATGGAAGATGGGGAAATGAAGAATGTAAACGGTGTAGGACGCGATGCCTAACTGACGGAACAGCGGGCCCGCGACGGGTCCGGGTTCGCTGCCTGCAGCCAGGTACACGAGCGCTGGAAAAAGAAACAGCGCAACCAGGATGACGGCCACTGTCGTCGCCATGACGTGCTGAGGAAAGGCTGGCAGGATCAGCACACCCATGACGAACGCCACACACAGCGTCGCCGAGCTGTTGATGCGAACACTCCCCGATCGCCACGCGCGAAACAGGATCATTCCGGCAGTGTAGGAGAAGGTGGCCCTGGCTAGCCCGATCGTAAACAGGGAGGGAAAGATCCATCCTGCATTCAGGTGATGATGCCGCAGGCAGTAGGCGATGATGCCAAGGGCAGCCGTGGCGTTGATCGTCCCAAGAACCCGGCTGTTCATGCTCCGGAAGAGGGTGACGTGGAGGAAGTTCATCACCAACTCGAGAAACAATGTCCAACTCGGGTTGTTATACCTGAGGACCTCCCAACTGGAGTCCTGGCGCACGTGGGAGGGCAGTAGAAACAGGCCCATCACAAAGTACAGCAGCTGCGCCTTGTACCCCAAGCGGTGAACGGAGTGACGCGGATCCAGCGCTACCAGAACAGCACTCAGGACCAGAGCGAGTAGATAGAGAGGAGCAAGGCGCAGGACACGCGCTGCCATAAAGGACCTGGCCGACAGCCCCCTCTCCATCTTGTCGTCGTACACGTAGGACAGGATGAAGCCGCTGATGACAAAGAAAATCTCGACGGCGAGGTAGGCATGAGGCGGATGCCAGCCAAAGGTCACCTCGTTATGAAAGACCACGCCGAGCAGCGCTGCTACTCCCCTCAAGCCGTTCAATGTATCGAACTGGCGCTTCGTACTCTGCGCGGGGATGCTGATCGTTGGTGTTGAGGGTCTTGAGGTTTGCAAGGCGGATGGCAGTTTTTTTGACCTTACATGAGCGACAGCGGATCTGATCCCCCTTCGCCCGAAGATTTTGTGCCGAGGCGCAACGGTTGCGGACATCTGCCTTAGCCCAACTCATGTGCGCTTACGCCCTCCAGCTTGACGTCCGGCATCCTGCGGCTGGGGCCCAGGGCGTGCACGAGACCTGTGAGCAGCATGAGGCCAGCGGCGAGCGCACAGACGCCGGTCCACGCGTAGCGCTCCCATACGAGGCTCGACAGCGCTGAGCCCAGCGCGCCGCCTACGAAGTACATAGTCATGTAGATCGTGTTCAGACGGCTGCGTGCGGCGGGATCCAGCCCGAAGATGCGGGTCTGGTTGGCGACCTGCATCATCTGCGTGCCGGCATCCAGCGCGATCACGCCGACCACCATGGCGCCGAGATGCAGCGCAGTGGATGCATGCACCTTTTCCCCCACCCAGAGCCAGCCAAACGACGCCGTCACCAGCGCGCCGGCGAGGGTGATGACGTACCGGGTGCCATGCCGGTCTGCCATCCGTCCTGCGAGCGGTGCTACGAGCGCGCCGGCGGCACCGACGACGCCGAAGGTGCCCGCGACACCCGGGCCGAGACCGTAGTCCGCATGCAGCAGAAAGGCCAGCGTCGTCCAGAAGCAGGAAAACGCGGCAAACGTGAGAGCACCGATCAGTCCGGATTCCCGCAACAGCGGTTGCGTCCTGAAGATCGTCCACAGCGACCTGAGCGCCTCGGGATAGGTCAGCTTCTGCTTTGGCTCGAGCCTGGGCATGACCTTCCACATCAGGGGAACAAAGGCCGCATTCATGGCGGCGGCGACGATGAAGACGGTCCGCCAGCCGCCCGCGTTGCTGACCCAGCCCGCAAAGGTGCGTGCCAGCAGGATGCCCAGCAACAGCCCCGTCATCACGGTGCCGATGGCCTGACCACGCCGCTCATGCGGTACGAGGTCCGGCGCCAGGGGCAGCGCCACGTGGGTAACGGAGGCGAACAGGCCCACGAGCACACTGGACAGGATCATCCACACCAGGCCATGCGCAAGCGCTACCAGCAGCAGGGCCGCCGCGGCCAGCCCATAGAGACGCATCATGAGTCCACGGCGCTCGGCGACGTCGCCCAGGGGCACGAAGCTGAGCATGCCGACGGCGTAGCCCACCTGGGTCGCCGTTGCGACCATCATCATCTGCTGGGCGCTCGCATGCAGCGAGGCACCCATGACGAGCAGCAGAGGCTGGTTGTAGTAGATGGACGCGACACCGACCGCGCAGGCCAGGCCGAGAAAGGGCAGGAGCCAGCGCTGTTCTATCGCCTTGGGGGCGGTTCCGTTCTCGGTCACATGAGCTCGCATTCCTGGCATCTAGGCATGGATGTCAGGACAGGACGCCGCGATGCGTGCGGCCTGAAGGTCTTTGTCCATGTCCACGACCGCAGGGTTTACAGAATCCAGCCGCCGCCGGCGACCTCGTCGCCCTGGTAGAAAACCGCAGACTGCCCCGGAGTGACGGCCCGCTGCGGCTCATCGAAGACGGCCTCAATCCGGTCCGGTCCCGCCGGGTACAGCGTGGCGGCAGCAGGCTCATGCCGATGCCGGATCTTGATGCTGACCCGTACCGAACCGGTCGGTTCGGCGATGGAGACCCAGTTCAGACGGTTGGCGCGGAGGGTTTTTGCGTACAACGCGTCATCCGACCCGACCTCCACGCGATGCGAGTCAGGGTGGATCTTGAGGACATACATCGGCTCCGGCGTGCTCAGCCCCAGGCCCTTGCGCTGGCCCACGGTGAAAGCGTGGATGCCCTCATGCCGGCCCAGGACATCGCCATTGGCTGTCACAAGCTCCCCTGCCGAGTCAGGCAGGTCTCGCCCCTGTTCTTCGAGGTAGGCCTTCAGGAACTGCGAATAGCTGCCGCCCGGAATGAAGCATATCTCCTGGGAGTCCGGCTTTTGCGCCAGCTCGAGCCCCTGATCGGCGGCCATCGCGCGCACCTCGGGCTTGCACATTTCACCGAGCGGAAACAGGGTGCGGCTCAGTTGCTCCTGCGTGAGGCCAAACAGGAAGTAGGTCTGGTCCTTGGAGCGGTCTGCGGGCCGGGAGAGTACCCATCGGCCTCGCGTCGGGTCGAAGTGATTGCGCGCATAGTGCCCGGTGGCGATGCGTTCCGCGCCGATGCCGCGCGCGGTGTCGAGCAACTGGTCGAACTTGAGGTGGTTGTTGCACAACGTGCACGGGATCGGCGTGCGTCCGTTGAGGTACTCGTCTACGAAGGGCCGGACGACCTCGTCTTCGAAGCGTTCCTGCGCGTTGACGAGGTAGTACGGGATACCGAGGTGCTCGGCTACGTGTCTTGCGTCGTACACGTCATCGATGGAGCAACAGCGACCCTGCACTGTTTCGGGCATGCCTTCGCGTCCGGCCAGGCGGCGCTGGTTCCAGAGCTGCAACGTCAGCCCGATGACCGGGTGACCCTGGGCATGCAGCATAGCCGCTACCGCGGAGGAGTCCACGCCCCCGGACATCGCAATCGCAATGGTCTCACGCTCAGGCATCACGCCCCATTTTACCGATTCGGCACTCCCAAAAGGGAAAGGCAGGCGGGTCCGCATCGGCTGCGTGCCCCTGCCTGCCCTGCTTTTGAAGCCTTCTCGAACTATATTTTTGGCGGCGTGTTGCGAGCGGGCCCGCCGGCGACACGAACCTCGTCTTCCGCTGAGTGCACCACGCGGACTCCTGGCTGCGGCACGGGGACAGGCCCCGGACCGGGTCGCGGACCCGTGCTCGCGGACCGCGGCCCAGCGGAACGGGATGGCGGGTCCCCATTCAGGAAAGGGATGCGGTCGCTTAGCTTCTCGATGCCGATCTTCGCCGCCGTGACCCAGCTGGCGATCTTTTCAATCGGTACCTTGATGCCGTGCTGGATCTGTTTGGACACGTGCTGCGTCGTGGTGAGGGCTTCGCTGACCATGCCATTCACGCGCTCCACCTGGCCCTTGGCCTTGACGTTCGCGTCCTGCGCGGTTTCGTTGTAGCCCTGCACGGTCTGGTTCAGGCGCGTGAAAGTCTGGCCGGCCTCGTCCACCTTGCTGCGGACGACGCTGGCGATGTGCTGCACATCGCTGGTAACGCTGGCGATCTTAGGTTGCAGATCGGCTGTGACGGCCTTGATCCTAGGCTGCAGGTCTGACGTTACTGCGGCAATCTTGGGCTTCAGGTCGGCCACGATCTCATTGACGTGGGCTGCGATCTCCTTGCCCTTGCCGATCAACGGCGTCGCCTGAGCAATCAGGGGCTGTGCCTTGGCGTCCACCTGCTTTACCAGCTTGTTGATCTTGGCGTAGACAATCAGCCCGCCAACCAGGATTCCCAGCAGCAGCAGCACGACGATGGCCGTGAGAACGAACTCACAGATCATGATGATGTGGACGTCGTTGGTCATACTTGCGGCGTCCTGAAACAGCAACATAGCCGGCAGATGAAGAGCTCCCATAGTGACTCCTTAAAACCTTCTTACCTGAAGATGCGCCTGGGATACGAAAGGCTGTGCGGCCTGAACCCTGCTCTCAAGACGGAGGGCCGGTGAGAACACCGGCCCTCCGAAGACGAACCCATCGGAGTTACGAGACCGATGGCGCCTCGTTGGTCTTGCTTACGTATGCCTCTTTGCCAGCATCCACAGCGGCCTGTACAGCCTCACTCTGGTTCTGGACGAGGTCCTTGCCCTTGTCAACGTACTGCGACCACTGGGTGCGACCCTTGTCGTAATACTCCTTGCCCTTGTCGACGTACTGACCGGCCTGATCCTTACCCTGGGACACGGCCTGGTTGACGACGTCTTTGCCCTGAGCGACAGCCTGCGTGACCGCTTCCCGACCCTGGGATACGGCCTGGTTTACGACGTCCTTGCCCTGTGCGACGTACTGCGTTGCCTGGTCCTTGCCCTGCGCATAGAGCTGATTTGCCTTGTCGCGTGCTTCGAGTGCTCCGGCCACCAGTTCCTCGCGGGTCTCCTGACCCGACTTAGGCGCATACAGAACACCTACCAGCGCGCCGATACCCAGACCCGCCAGAAACCACCCAAAACTGCTTCCGCCTTCGTTCTGCGCCATTTCGATCTCCTGACCTTTTTCTGATGGGCACCGATATGCCGCACCCATCTCGGGTGATACGGATGCGCGCAAAAAGTTTACGGTTGTTTGACAGCACGAAACTCTGGTGGTTTTCATAGGGCAGGGATGCGCTTGTCGCCGCAGTCTGAGCGAAGCATCCCGGCAGCCCCTGACCCGAATCTTCCTACCAGCCCTCTTTATTGAACGCCTCTTGAAGGACCTCCCCTATGCAAGCTCGAACGAAGTATTTTCATTCCCCGAACCGAACCCTCCTGTTGGCAGGCACTTGCGCTCTCTCTCTCACGCTGGCAGGATGCACCAAGCCGATCACCGACGCCCAGCTCACGTCGGATGTACAGGCAGCGATCAAAGGTGACGCCGCGATCAGCCAGCAGCCGGTACAGGTCGCTGTGCAGAACGGGGTCGTGACCCTCTCCGGCAATGTCACCGATGACACCGCCAGCAACGTAGCCGCGCAGGACGCCGCGCGTGTGAAGGGAGTCAAAGAGGTCGTCGACAGCCTGACGGTGGCCGGCATTCAGGTGGCGCCCACGGTGACTTCGCCCGTTGCGCCTACCGAGGCACGGCAGACGACACCGCAGGAACGCAAGACGCTTGTGCAGACCCACACACTGCCGCCTCCGGCCCCGGTGCCCACCCGGTCGGCTGCGACGCCCCCGCCGCCGCCACCACCTGCGTACCGCAACGTCACGGCCCCTGTCGGTACCGTCATTCCTATCCGCATCACCGAGTCGCTCAGCAGCCAAACCGCCCAGGATGGTCAACCCTTCAATGGCGTCGTCACGCATGAAGTGGTTGAGAACGGCTTTGTCGTGATCCCGGCGGGCTCGGCCGTCAGCGGACGCGTTGTGGACGCCAAGGATGCAGGTCGCTTCAAGGGGCACTCTGCCCTCTCGGTGGAGCTTACGGCTGTTCGGCGTCACGGCAGCCTGATCAATGTGTCAACGGACGCGTACACCCTGGAAGGCAAGAACCGCGGCACGAACTCTGCGGTGAAGATCGGCGGCGGCGCGGCGGTTGGCGCGGTGCTCGGCGGCATCTTCGGCGGTGGCAAGGGTGCGGGGATCGGTGCCCTCGCGGGCGGCGGTGCCGGTACCGCGGTACAGGGTCTTACGCACGGACAGCAGGTCAGCATCCCTTCCGAGAGCCTGATTCGCTTCCGGCTGGCAAGCCCGCTCACGGTTCGCACCTCAGAGGCACCTTCCAACTACGCGCCAACCACTCTCCAGGAACGTGATCCCTCCCAGAATGGCGTTCCGGATGCCGGACCGACTCAACCGTAAGAAAAGCCGATCTTGAGCAACTTCCCCCATCGGAACACTTCGTCCAAACCCCGGCCCTTTCTGCTTGCGAAAGGGCCGGCCGTTCCAGCGCGACGCCCCCCCTTGGTCTGGTGGCATCTGCTCTCGCTCGATGCGCCCACGGTCGCGGCTACGTGGACGCTGTTTACCGCGTGGTGCGCCGGGGTAAGGATCGCCCGAGCGGACGCGCCCGCGATGTTTCTTGCGGTCTGGATCCTGTATGCGGCAGACCGCCTCCTGGACGCCCGGCCCTTGTTTCAGGTTCCTTTCCAGGCCGACCTTGAGGAGCGCCACCGCTTTCACCACGCCCACCGCAACCGGTTCCTGTCAGCCATCCTGGCGGCAACTCTTCCCCTGGCCTGGCTGCTGCACACGCTGGATGCCGAGGTGCTGCAGCTTTACGTGATCCTGGTTTGCCTGCTCGGCGCGTGGTTGCTGCTTGTGCATGCCCGTCCTTCCGCCTCCGCCTCGGGGGCGCAGCGCTTGCCCAAGGAGCTGGCAGTCGGCATCTTCTTCCCGGCGGCTGTGTTCATCCCGGTAGTGGCGCGGGCGCCCATGCTTCGCGAAGCCCTGCTGCCGGCGGCCCTCGCGTTTGCCTCCGTCTGCACCCTGAACTGCCTTTTCCTTTTCGCCTGGGAACATCCCTACGCCCCCAGCCACGCACACATCAGCACTCGCTTCGGCGCCCGGCATCTCGGGAGTCTGTCGTTGATACCGATCGCACTCACCGGCGCCGCGTTGGTTCCGGGCCTCCCCCAGGTGCATCCACTGATCCACCAGAAAGCAGTTTTTCTCGCATGTGGCCTGAGTAGCTGCCTGTTGCTGCTGCTGCATCGCATCCGCCACCGGATCCCGCGCACCGCGTTGCGCGCCCTGGCCGACCTTGCCCTTCTGACGCCGATGCCGGTCGCTCTCGTCCTGATTCTTGTGCGTCGCCACGGATAAGCGTTGACCACCCGCCAGGAGTCTTCGATCGACGCAGGATCACGGCGCCCAGACTTCGACAGGGTTGCGAAGATGTATCGCTGGGCCGAGTTCCTTTGCCTTGGCACCCTGCTACAGCGGACCCGCGAGCACTTCCTCCGAGACGTCGCGGGTACCCGGCATGCCCTGGTACTTGGGGACGGGGATGGGCGGTTTCTGGCCAGGTTGCTCGAGCGCTCGCCGAGCACAAGCGCGATGGCCGTGGATACCAGCGCCGCCATGCTGTCGCTGCTGGGTGACCGTTGCCGGTTCGCGTCGGAACGCCTGACGACCCTTCGCGCTGACTTCACCGCGCTGCCCCGGAACCTGGATTTGTCCGGGACCGACCTGGTGGTCGCACACTTCGCACTGGATTGCCTCTCGCAGGGAGATCTCGACCGACTGGCGGGGAGCCTTGCCGAGCGTCTTCGGCCCGGAGCGCTCTGGGTCGTGTCTGATTTCGCGCTCCCGCCCGATCAGCCCTGGCACACGCTGGCCAGGGTCTACCTGCGGCTGCTGTACCTGGCCTTTCGGCTCCTTACCGGGCTTCGCACGCAGCGGTTGCCGGATGTGCAGGGGAGCCTAGGGCGGAACGGTTTCAGCCGCATCCGCCGAGCCCAATGGCTCAAGGGGCTGCTCTACACTGAGATCTGGCAGCTTCGGAGCACGCCAGGCCCTCGTGAAACGTCGGCTCGCGCGCAACTTCACCTACCCGTGTCTCATCCACCCCTTCTGTGAGTACAAGAGTGCAGGACATGCAAGCCGACGGAAAAAGCGAAGCCAAAGCAGATCACCAGAAGAACCAGCCAGCCTTATCTTTCCCTCGCAACCACAAGGCTTCGGGGAGCCAGCCGGGAGCGGTGGTGAAATACCTGGCCCACCCCAATCGCGAGGGTCTCAACGTGTTTCTGATGCGCCACGCGAGCGCGGGCACGAGTCGCGTCAACCCCAAGCTGGACGTGAAGCGGCCATTGGACAAGGACGGCAAACGGCACTGCCTGCAGCTGGCCCAGGTGCTCAGCAGTTTGCGGGTTAACTTTGACCTGATTGTTTCCAGCCCGCTGAAACGCTGTCTCCAGACCGCACAGCTTGTGGGAACGGAGATGGGCTATGAGGCCAAGATCCTGCATGCCCAGGCACTGGAGCCCGGAGCCGACTTCGCCGGGTTTCAGCGCCTCGTTCACGAATGCCGCAGCTACGAGAATGTCCTGATGGTCGGCCACAACCCCAACATGACCGCGTTCCTGGGGCAGCTGATCGTCGCGGGCGACCATCGCGAGAGCGGCCATGCCATGGCCAGTGTGCGCCTGCGCAAGGGCTCCATCGCCCGTGTCACCGTGGAGCGCGGCCCTGCCATCCTCAAGTGGCTGCTCGACCCGCGCATGGTTCGGGCACTTTACGCCACTTCGACGAAGAGCTCGCGGCGGAAGACCTCGCGGAAGTAAGTCGCCTCTTTCTTCAGCGACCAGACTTCCAGCTCCGCTCCACCCCTGGACGGTTCGAGCTGAAGCAGCACTCGCTTGGGGAACACCCTGGTTTTTGCGCGCAGGGACCCGGCGGTGCGTTCGCCGCACATTGCCTGGGCCAGCCGCAGCAGGACCACAGCGCGCTTCACATGCGTGTGCTCCTCGACGGGAACGAGGCGCATGGGACGGTCCATGGGGCTGGGCCGGCTCTTGCCCAGGTACCGGCTGATGGCCGCGACGATGACCCGTTGCGTAGGTGAAAACCCGAAAATTTCCGAGTTGGCGACGATGTACTGCGTGTGCCGGTGGTGGCCCTGGTGATTCATGAACTTGCCAACGTCGCGCATCATGGCCGCCGCCGCTAACCAGAGCCGGTAGTCGTCCGGCAATTCGTGGATCTTGGCCAGCCCATCGAAAAGAGCTTCCGCTTGCCCGCGCACGCTTTCCTGCTTCCCCGGGTCGACACGATAGCGACGGCATACTTCCAGCACACCCTCCCAGCGCTCGCCCTCCATCGTGCGGTGCACACTGGCCCGGGTGTCGGCGTCGGCAAGCATTTGCGCCAGCACGCCATCGCGCAGCCCCAGCGGCGAGTACCGGAATCCGCCCAGCCCGGCACGCTCCAGCAGGGCCGCATAGACCTGCGCGCCACCCACAATGATCTCCGAGCGCTTGGGTCCGATCCCGGGTACCGCAGCACGCTGCGCATTGGACATCCTGAGCAGCCGATCCGCGAGCCTGCGCACCGACGCTGTGTCGGTCTGCAGGACGGCCGGCTTGGCTGCTTTTCTACCGCGCACAGGCCTGGCGACATGCTTTTCGATCGCCCCCTCGGCCGGAAGGGCATGGCTCGCTTCGGCCAGCGCCGCGGCTGTACCGGAGGTGGCAATGACGGTATCGACGCGAGGCTTACCCATCTTACGATCGAGCCGTGTCAGCTCCCGCTCGATGAACTGACGCAACCGGGCGACGTCCTCTTTGGATGGCGGGTCCGTGCGCAGGAACTCCTGCTGCAGACGCACCGCGCCCAGCGGCAGGCTGACCATCTCCTGAATGCGGCCTCCGTCTGACAACGTGATCTCACACGACCCGCCGCCGAGATCAATCAGCAGGCTTCGCTTGCGCGCGTCAGGCTCATACGCCATCACGCCCAGGTGGATCAGCCGACCTTCTTCGAGGCCACTGATGATCTCCAGCGTCCACCCGGTGGCGGACTTCACGCGGGCCTTGAAAGCTTCGGCGTTCAGCGCGTCGCGCGTGGCACTGGTCGCCACCACACGCACCTGGTCCACCACATGCTCCTGAACGGACTTGTGGAATCGCTTCAGCGCCTTGATGGTGCTCGCCATCGCCTCGGGCGAGATCACTCCTGTTTCAAACACGCTCTCGCCAAGCCGCGTCACCTCGCGGTCTTCATGCAAGGGTCGTAGCTTGTGCTGTGGCGTTACCGAGGCAATCGCCAGACGGCAGGAGTTGGAGCCGATATCAATCGCCGCAAAGGTGGGCATGGGCCTGGGGTCACACTCCTGTACGGGGAAGTCGCACGTTCAAGATACATGGCGGGCGACCTCTGCGGGCGATCTCCACCGATGCCCGGTCCAGGCAAGCGGTCTCCCCTGCGTCCCCCGCGCAAGGAAAGCAGTCGAGTTGCGGCAATCGTTTTCCCCCGCGCCCGCATTGCTACCCTAGAGGGAACTGCAAGTGCAAGATCGGAAACCAGCTTCTTTGACCAGCACCGCCGCCAACCTGCCCAGACCCGCACGGCTGTGGCGCCCCTCTTCCCTTCTGTTGATCGGGCTTTCCTGGCTTGTGCTTCAGCTTGGCGGCCTGTTCACGCCCGGGCTCCTGGATGACGTCGACTCCGTCTACACGGAGATTGCGCGCGAGATGCTCGCCCGTCACGACTACGTGACCCCTACCATCGACGGCATCCGCTTCTTTGACAAGCCCCCGCTGATGTACTGGATGGCTGCGGGCTCGATGCGCCTCTTCGGCCAGCACGACTGGGCCGCAAGGCTTCCGCTCGCGCTCGGTGTGCTTGCTCTGCTCCTGGCGGTCTACGCTCTCGGGATTCGCCTCTTTGCGGCTCTCTCCCCCAATGAAGCACCTGATCGCGGCGGTCTGTACGCCTCGCTTGCCACAGGCCTGTGCCTGGGCACCTATCTGTACACGCGCTTTTACATCCCGGATATCCTGATCGCGCTCTGGATGACGCTGTCCGTGCACCTGGTCCTGATCGCCCTGGAACGACTCGATCGGGGGCAGTCAGCCCTCTGGCCGAGCCTGGGCTTTGCTGCGGTGCTTGCCCTGAACGTGCTCACCAAGGGGTTGATCGGACTCGTCTTTCCGCTCGGATTCGTTCTGGTGTACCTGGTCTGGACGCGCCGGCTCCCAGCCCTGCGTGATCTGTGTATCCCGGCCGGGACAGCGGTGTTCCTCCTCCTCGCGGCGCCATGGCACATCCTGGCTGCTCTGAGGAACCCCGCGATCACCATGCCGGCAGGCGTTGGCCTCCCCGCAAAGGCAGGATGGGCGTGGTTCTACCTGTACAACGAGCACGTGGCGCGCTTTCTCCAGAAGCGTATTCCCCACGACTACGGCCAGGTGCCTGTCCCGCTGTTCTGGCTGCTGCTCTTCCTTTGGCTCATCCCGTGGACCGCCTTCGTCATCCCGGCCCTGGTCAACGCTGTACGCGAGATCCTGTCGGAGCGTGATCGGCGCAGGCGCTTTGACTCGGACGTTGCCTGGACCGCACCACTCGCGCCGGCCGCTCCCCGCGACCGTCGCCCGGAAGCCGCTCGTTCCCTGTTGCTCTGGGCCGGCCTGGTGCTGGGTTTCTTTACGCTTTCGTCGCGCCAGGAGTATTACCACCTGCCCGCGCTGCCTGCGCTGGCCCTGCTCGCGGGTGGGCTGCTCGCCGCGGCCGATGCCCGGCTCTCCCATGGGAGTCCGGCCAGCTTCGATGCCGCGCAGGCCCAGAAGCAGGCCCTGACCGCCTCGCGCTGGTTTCTGATCCCCCTGGGGTCGCTACTCTTTCTTCTGTGCGGGTACTTTGCCCTGACCGCGCCCCAACCTGCGCCGGGAGCGACCCTGAGCGATCTGCTCAGCTCCAACCCCGATCTTTATAACCTGTCCCTCGGCCACGTCTTCGATCTCACCGGCCGCGCAATGGGCCTGTTCCGCGGGCCGCTATGTGCCGTGGCGTTCGGCATGCTGTTGCTGGGCCCGGGATCGCACCTGCTGCGGCGGCGACAGCGCACCTACGGCGCGAATCTACTGCTGGCCGCGGCCATGACGATCGTCCTGCTGGGCGCGCATGAAGGCCTTGTTCGCTTCTACCCCATCCTGGGATCGAAGGGTCTGGCGCAGGCGATCCAGGCAGAACGGAAGCCCGGCGATATTGTCGCGATTGATGGCGAGCTCACGTCGGGCAGCACGCTGCTGTTTTATGGCGAGCCCCCTGTCTACCTTGTGAATGGCCGGGTGAATGGCCCTTGGTTTGGAAGCTTCTGGCCTGATGCTCCGCGTATTTTCCTGGACGATACGGCGCTAAACCACCTGTGGGCTGGACGACAGCGCGTGTTTCTGCTGACCTATCATCCGGATCAGCGGACGCCTGGGCTCGCTCGGATGGGTCCGATTCGGGTGCTGGCGGCGGCGGGCGGAAAGACGGTTCTTATGAACCGGTAAAGGCCTATTTCTGGATGTAAAAAGCGCGTCCGAAACAGGGTTTTGCGTCGAGTTTGGTGTTCTTAACAGCGTTCTGGCGCGTGACCGCGCCTTGTGGTGTAGAAGTAGCCCTTTTTTGCGTTTCTGCAGCGTCGGGCGAAACACGGCACTTCTCCACTGCGCAGACGATGAAACGGTTCCCTGGATCAAGAGGACGGCTCTGTGGTGACGCTCGGGAGCCCACGCGGTGGAGGGCAGACGCTTAGCCGGCGACCTCGTCAGGCAGCTCCACCACGCCGCCTTCTTCGAGTCGGTAGACCTTTCCCCGGTAGTAGAAGTTCTCGCCGAAATAGCTGCTTGCCCACAGCGCGCTGCCCAGCAGGTCTCGGAGGGGGTACATCAGGGTGTGCACCTCCCATTCGGGGTCGCCAAGCACCAGCAGGACGCTGGATGCCTGCACGAGTCGATTGACCACGGTGAAGAGAAGCCACAGCGCACCCAGTCCAGCCTGCCCGCTCAACAATCCCCAGAGGAAACCAAGAAGCCCGTAGGGCGTGGAAAAGGTCAGACCGCTGCCGAGATGTCCCCAGGGGCGCGATCGCCGTGTGCTCTGCATCCAGCGCAACTGGTTGCGAAAGCTGAGCCAGAAGGGCGAATCCTGGACCATGAGCCGGATCACATGCGTGGCGAGCCGGACGCCCACACCCTGGGCTGCCAAACGGTTTCCAAGCACAAAGTCGTCGGCGTAGAACTGACCCAGCTCCCCGAAACCCCCGACAGCCTGGAAGCTGCTCCGGCGCACGGCCATGGTTGCGCCCAAGGCAAACTTCGTGCCCTCGATCATGTCGGCAACCAGCACGCCGGAGGTCATCTCCACGCTCTTGCCTACTGCATCGAGCCGTGAGCCAAAGCGCGCGCCCGGCTGCGCTGTCCCGATGTAGACACACGAAGCCAGACCCATGTGGGGATCGCGCAGGTTCTGGACCATCCTCTGTAGGTACTCCGGCGTGACGCGCACATCGGCATCACTGGTCACGTAGTCGTCATACTTCGCCACCGAATCCAGCTTTGCCAGCGAGTACACCTTGGCGTTGTGAAATCGCGGCATGGGCTCACCACAGGTCAGATAACCTGCCTGAACACCTGGATAACGCGCGCCTACACGCCTGGCGAGCTGCAGACCCTCGTCTGTGTCGTGGCGAGCACAGAACAACAGCTCAAACTCGGGATAGTCCTGCTCGAAGAACGTCTCCAGGTTGCGTTCCATTCCCGGCTCGGTGCCATGCAGCGGCTTCAGGAGGCTGACGGGCGGAAGGAAGTCTGCAGGTTGCCGCATCTCTCGCCTGCGTCGCAAACCAAACCGCACGGCGGCGACTACCACCATGCCGCAGTACACCGTCGAGGTGACTGAACCCACCGTCGCCGCCCAAAAGATCAACCGAGACATCTTGCTCATAGGAAGACACGCGTCCCCCGCCCGACCGCTGTAGAGATCCGACGTGGCTCGCCCCAGTCTAGACGAGGTGAACCGCACTTCGATTCCATAGCCACGTCCCGCTCTTTGTATGCGCTCACTGTTGAGCCTGCTGATGCCCGCCGAGGGGCGCGGCCGCTGGGGGAGCCTGAAACATCGCTTGCCCCGGGGCTGTCCGGAGACACTGCCGTGTGTGTGAGCCCGCCACAGCAGCAGCCTTACTTTCTGGAGCGGCTCCTGCTTGCGGTGCCTTCGCGTTGCGGCATGACCACCGGCCTACGCAGCGGCACCAGTCCGGGTGCGCCCCCGCTTTGTGCCTGCTGCATGCGCGTCAGCATCTCTGTCCGGACATACTCGACGAAGCCCTGCATCTGGCGGTTCATCTCTTCCATCCGCTCGCGCATCTGCAGCACGATCGCGATGCCCGCGATATTGACGCCGAGATCCCGCGCCAGGTTCAGGATGAATTCCAGCCTCTCCAGGTCCTCGTCCGTATACAGGCGCGTATTTCCTTCCGAGCGCGACGGCCGCAACAGGCCTTCCCGCTCGTAAAGCCGCAGCGTCTGCGGGTGGATGTCATACATCTCGGCGACCGCCGAAATCATGTATGCACCTTTTGTTTTCCGTCTGGTCGCCATATGCGCTTTTGTGGGCCGCCCGAAACGAGCATACCGGAGCCTGCGCTCGACCGTACACCTCCCTGCATCCAAATGTGTTATGGCTCGTTCAGCAAGCTCCCCTCTCGCCATCGCCGCCGCTGCCCTGGGCGCGACAGCCGCCGCTATTACCGCAATTCGTGTGCTTACTGCGACACCGCCTCCCCAGGGCGCGGTGGTCGTGGTGACGGGCGGTTCCCGCGGCCTCGGCTTTGCCATCGCGTCACGCTTCGCAGAGCGGCCCGTGAACCTCGTCCTGGTTGCCCGCAACATCGAGGAGCTCGGGCAGGCGCAGCAGTCCCTGCTGGAAAAACATGCCCATCTGCGGCCGGAAAACTTCTACCTTGTGGCTGCGGACCTGTCGAAACCGGAAGAGTGTCAGCGGGTGGTGAACGAGACCTTTGCCCGGTTCCGACGGATCGACGTGCTCGTCAATAACGCCGGTGTCATCGAGGTAGGTCCAATCGACGCCATGAGCGCCGAGCTCTTCGAAGAGACGATGCGGATCAATTTCCTGGCGGCCATGCAGACCACCTTTGCGGCATTGCCACGCCTGTTTTTGCAGACACCGGGGCCAGGGTGGCCGTATCGTGCGGCCGTGGTAAACATCTCCTCCATTGGAGGGAAGTTCGCCGTGCCGCACCTTCTGGCGTATACGGCAGCCAAGTTTGCCATGACGGGCTTCTCCGAGGGGCTCTATGCGGAGGTGAAGGGGAAAGGTGTCCACGTCCTCACCGTCTGCCCCGGCCTCATGCGTACGGGTGGTGAAGAACATGCGCATTTTCACGGAAACAAGGAAGCTGAGGCAGCCTGGTTCAAGACGGCGGCCAAGACGCCCGGTGTGGCGACCACGCCGGAGCACGCGGCAAACAAGATCTTCTCTTCGTTAGCTCAGGGCCGGCTTGAGATCACCATCACGCCCCAGGCGTGGGTTGGCGCGCGGTTTGCCGGTGTGTTTCCGGAGACACTGCAGGTGCTCAACCAGCTGACCAATGACTACGTGTTGCCGAAGGCGTAGGGGTTTGGTGGTCACTGCGCAGCGGGCAGAGGTTTGCCTATTCGCTCGTGAAGCGAGGGTAACTTGCAAGAAAGCAGATCCCT
>CAZZXY010000072.1:18858-22654 GCA_964658105.1 Verrucomicrobia bacterium Tous-C9LFEB
ATGCTTCGGCGAGCATCTCCGCCCTTGGGTCCTCGGGGTTCAGCTTCTGTAGTTCGCGCAGGATCTCCTTGGACCGCTCATCCTGCACTTTAGGTACGACGATCCGAACTTCCACGATCTGATCGCCGCGCTGTCCGTCGCGGGCGGCGGCAGGCGCGCCCTTTTCCCGCATGCGCAGCTTCTGTCCCGTCTGCGTCCCTGGGGGAATCTTCAGCTGTGCCCGGCCACCGTGAGGACCCTCGCCGTCGATCGTGGGCACATCGATGCGCCCACCCAGCGCCGCTTCCATTGCGGTCACGGGGACGGTTACGTGAACATCGTCGCCCACCCGCTTGAAGAGCTTGTGCTGACCGACCTTGATGATGAGGTAGAGATCTCCCGGAGTCGCGCCCTCGGTGCCGGCATTGCCTCGACCTGCCAGCCGGATGCGCTGCCCATCGCGCGTTCCTGGCTTGATCCGAAACTCCAGCGGCTCGCGGCGTGTGATCACACCCGCACCTTCGCATGTCGGGCAGGCATTCTGCACCTTGCCGGAGCCGCCACAGCGCGGGCACTGGATATTGAACTTCATCCTGCCGCCCATCTGCGTCACCTGGCCGCTGCCGTGGCACTCCGGGCACTCCATGCTGCCGCCCTGGACGCCACGTCCCTTGCAGGTATTGCACTGCTCCTGGCGCTGGATCTCCAGGCGGGTAACCCCGCCGCGGATAGCCGTCCAGAAGTCGATCTCGACCTGGTATTCGAGGTCGGATCCCGGTTGCGGTCCCCGTGCCTGTCGACCGCCGTTGAACATTCCGCTGAAGATGTCCCGGAAGCCGGACCCAAATCCTCCGCTGCCTTCCGCCGGCGCACGCCCGCCCCCGCCCCCGCCACTGAAGTTCGAGAAGTCGAACCCACCGAAGTCGAACGGCACACCCTGACCACGACCGCCACCGCCAGGCTGCGCTCCAGCGCCTCCACCGCCGCGGGCGTATGCTTCCGCCGCTGCCGGGTCGATCGAATCGGAGTAGAAGCCAAGCTGGTCGTAGACCTTGCGCTTCTTTTCGTCACTCAGGACGTCGTTCGCCTCCGAGATCTCTTTGAACTTCTCTTCGGCCTTTTTGTCGTTCGGGTTTACGTCCGGATGGTATTTGCGCGCCAGCTTCCGGAATGCCTTGCGCACCTCGTCGGCCGTGGCGGTCTTTTTCACGCCAAGCGTGCCGTAGTAGTCCTTCTGTTGTGGTTGTGCCATAAATTTCTCTGCAAGCGCTCGCTCGCATTCTCAACACTTTAGATGATGGGACGCTCAAGTTGTCTCACCAAGTTACGTGCAGGCTCTGAAGGGAGTTCCCCTTCAGCCAAGCACGCCCGCCTTTCGGGCCTTCAGTCTGGCCCGGGAGGCGCGCAGGCTCACACCGCCCTCGAACGCCTCCGCATTCTGTGCGTCGGTCGTGCGCTGACACAGCGGGCACCAGTAGAGTGTTCGGCTTGCGAGGTCGCGATGCAGAACAGTTGTTCCGCACACAAAGCATGGCTTGCCATGACGCCGATAGGTGTAGTGCTCCTCGCCTCGAGGTGCCGGCTCCTTCCTGCTGGGCCGGTCCGCACGCCTGGTGCACACGATGCGTCTGTCGACCATGCCGGCTCGCAGCAGAGGAATTGAATCCTTCCAGATCGCCTTCAAGACCTTCGGGTCCATCTCCATGCCAGGCGTGAACGGATTCACGCGATGCCGAAACAGCAGTTCCGCGCGGTAGATGTTGCCCACGCCTGACAGTATTTCCTGGTCCATGAGCAGTTCAGCGATGGGCTTCTTGCCCTTGAGAACTTTGTCCTGGTACTGCTGCGGATTGTCGTGTCCCTTCGGGTCCTCTCCCAGCGGGTCAGGTCCGAGGCGGTCGAGCAGCGCTTGCCATTTTTCGCGGTTGTAGATGCTGCAGTCGGTTGGTCCGCGAAGCTCGCACCACTCCACCTCTTCGGCTGGAAACGGCCTAGTCCCATCGTCTGCCTGACAGCGCAGGTTGTGCGGCTGTCCCTTGGCGCTGCGGGCCGGACGCCCCGAGCCCGCGCGCTGCAGCACGGCGCGGAGTGCCCCTTTGGGCTCCGGCAGCGGGCCGCAACCTTCATTCCAGTCGCCGAAACGGCCGAGGTGCACATGCAGCATCAAGTCGTCGCCGAACTCATAGCCGAGATGCTTGCCAACGGCATGCACCCGCTTCAGCTTCTTGCCATCGACCAGGTGCGCATCGTGGAACCGATGTCCTGGTCCTGGCAGCACATTCAGTTTTCTTCCCGCAAACGCCGCATTGTGGCGCTCCGCCCAGCGGTGTACCTCATTCCCTTCCGGCACCAATCTCCTCCGTGCTGCTCGTCTCTGCGCCCGTGCTGTCCAGCACGCGAACGCGATCTTCCGTACGCGGGCGCAGTCGCCGCACGCGCCGCTGTCCCAGGCCAACTTCCAGCTCGTAGCGATAGTGGTCCAGGATGCGCTCGGGAGTCCAGAGCGCCCAGTGATTTGCATGTTTTTCATGCATGCGCTTGATCTGGATTTCATCCATGCGGCGTATCAGCTTGCGCAGATCCGAGTAGTGATCGCGAAAGGCACTGTCTTCGCCCTCAACAATCGGCTGAAGATCGACATAGACCGGCTGCGCCCACTCGTAAAACGTGTGCCACACGTCGTATACATCCAGGTGACCCTTCTTTACGAGCAAGCCCAGGTGATCATAGAAATCGAGCACCTCGAAGGCCACCGCGGGTGGATCGTCGACCGCCAGCGGCAGAAGGTCACAGCCCTGGGTGCGCGTCTCGGCAAGACGCCGACGAGCGGACAGGAATGCCTCACTGAGGAAAAAGGCGAGCTGCTTCTCCAGATTGTCCACGGACCGGTACGCACGCTCGTGGCGTAACTGTCGCCCCGCATACGCGATCGCCCCGCCGCTCGTCAGGACGAGAGCTGTGTTTGCGACGGCCTCAAGCGCTACCCAGTTCATCGTTGTCCGATCTGCCCACCGAACCGTCAGATGCAGAATGGCCGCGATGGCAGTTTCTCCATCGCGGCCCCTTCTGCAAACCCGATCAGTTCCAAACCGCGCTGGCCTTGATTTGCTCTACGTTGAAGGTCTGATCCGGCTCAGCCCGCTGCAGCTGCTGGGCAAACTGCTGCGCCTCTTCCAGCGAGGCGAATAGACCCGAGGTGTACACCCGGCCGCCCCTCGTACCCTCGCACCGCCACAACATGGCGGCGGAAGCCGCAGTTCCCACACCCAGGTTGAAGGAAATTGCGTGTGGCCATGCCTGATCCATTCCCTGCTTCAGTTTTGACTTGTCCATATCGTCACCCCCGCTTCCGTGTAGTCTCTTGCTCACGATTGCCTATCTACTTCATTAGACCCAGCAGCGCGCCACTTGATGCTTTGTAGAAAGGGGAGAGGCCGTCTGGCCTCTCCCCTTTTTACCGTCTGCCCAACAAAATATTGTCGGTGCAGGTTGCGGCTTACTTCTCTGCGTCCACGTACTCGGCGTCAATCACGCCTTCGTCCTTGGTCTGGTTATCGGCTGTTCCCGCGCTGGCTGCAGCACCGTCCGTTGGTGGGACACCCGCACCGGCATTGGCCTTGTACAGCACCTCTGCCAGCTTGTGGCTCGCTGTTGTCAGGCGCTCGCGAGCCGCATTCAGCTCGGTCGCACTCGGATCACCGGTCAAGGTGGACTTGGCATCGGACAGAGCCGACTCGACGTCGCCCTTATCTGCTGCCTGTACCTTGTCGCCGCCGTCCTTCAGCATCTTCTCGACGTTGTAGACCATGGAGTCAAG
>CAZZXY010000073.1:0-22097 GCA_964658105.1 Verrucomicrobia bacterium Tous-C9LFEB
GAGAGGGAGGGAACGGCGACGAGGCTGGACTGTACTCGCCTGAAGGGCCCGTTTCAATGGGTACAGAGACCTAGACGAAAACCGGCAAGTGTACGAGAAGCCCGTTTCTCGCAAACCTGGTGTGTCGCTGATCCGGATGCCACACTAGAGCGACTCTTCCAGGCGGACAAATCAACCCAGGGTCCGCACATGTGGCAGACTCTAAATTATGAACCCGGCAAGGACAAACGACACTGTTCTGCGGATGTTCTTTTAAGGAGCGACACCGTACCGTTCGGAAACCCACGCTAGCCACTCGTCAATTTCGCTATTTGATCCGCTTGATGCCAACAGTTCTCTCGGTGACACCAGTCGGTACTTCTGAGGGTGCACGAGGACGGACTTCCAAGCACGTTCCATGGTTCTGAAGTCAGCCAATTGAGGAGAAGTCACGTTCTGGAGAAGTTCAACATTCTCTGCAGGAACAACATGCAGATGAATCCAGTCTGTCGCTCCAAGTTCTCGATGTTCGATCATCTGCCAAGCTAGCAATGTTTGGCGCATCAGTTGGTAGTAGGGCTCGTAGAAGAGTCGCGAGTGATCTCCGAAACGGATTGGACAGCTTGGATCATCGAGGAGTGAACGGTAAATGTCGACTCGGTCAGTACCCTTGTCTGAGATCGAAAGACGGCTTCGGGAGTAGCGCTCCGTGTACTTCCATTCGATCAGCAGCGCCAAAACGCTCCCGTCGTGGCGCTTCACGGCCATGAGCGCGTCTACTGAGGTGATGTTCTTGCCACGGCTCTGGGGTGACCAGCCGCGTTCACCTAGGTAAGAAGCTGTGCCTACCCACTCATAGCTCAGGAAGCCGTCCTCTATTGGCAGGACCTCTGTAGCATCGGGCACATGTTTCCTTACTAGCTGAAGCGCAACGGTGTGATCGAGGCGCGCGGGTTCAAGGTGATTTATGCAAGACACTTGAGATGAGATGGGGCTATCTGTCGGGGTATCAGCGCCACCCCACCATGCGATGGAATGGTCTCTGTAATACTTCGTGACTCCTTCTCGGAACGGCGGATACAGTGTTGCGCCGCCAAGTTGTAAGAGCCGTGCCTTTTCACTGTTCGCAAAAGTGCGACGCCGAGCCATCGAAGGAGTCCTCACGGTTATCTATAATTGTTCCACACACTGAGGGTTGGTTCCTGTAAACGCCCTCCTCGTCCGTGGACGCGAAGTCGGCAACTCGGACACTTGAACCCGGCCAGACCTTAACGTGACCGTCAACATTCCGCTAAGCCCGTTACTCGTCCAGTTGGCGCATCACTGACGACATTGGGACTTCTGAAGACTAATCCTTGGGATCAGAGTTCACGCATGAGACTAGGAAATCAGCAGTGGGCTAATCACCTCTTTTTCAGAGCGTAGTACGCATTGCCGACCTCCATCACAGTGTGACCCTTTTGATCCATGAAGACATGGGTTCCCGGAGCAACAGCAACGCCATGGAGATCACAAGCGTTGACAGGATGAGATCGGTCCAAGGTGACCTCCGTGATGGAGGGGGTTCCTAGGCCGATCACATCTGGCGTAAAGCCCTCTGCTTGCAGAAAATCATCGGTCGTAATCAACTTTACTGCGAGAAGTTCAGTAGGAACATCCTTCCCACACACATGCAGATGATCTCTGGAATAGGTCAAGTGGAGGCTGAGGATCAATTCATCCTTTTTAGCATTAATGCCAATCGGACCTGGAGTATTGAAGGGCTTTCCGATTTTCCACGTGCCGACCAGCAGCGAAGGCAATCTTTGGGTCCTGCCAGCAGGCAATAACGCGAGCAATGCACATAGAAGAAGTTTCATGATGGTTTATGCAGGAGCAATCCTACACGGTGCCAGTCGAGGGCAATGGTGAACCTGATAAACGGCAATGTGGTCACTCGACGAGAAGTCGGCTTGTCGTACACTTGCCAGCACTCGGCACATTGGCCGAACCTGATCTTCGTTTATGCTTCGAGCGGCGCTGGTAGGTCGGACCAGTCACCCCAGCGAATACAATCAACGGGGTTCGCGTCAATACCGTCCTGAGCTTTTGAGACCAGCAATTCTGGTACCCAGCAAAAGATTGTGCCTCCCGCATACCAGAACCATGTATCCCAAGGAGGCGCGTCTTCGACATCGAAGAAGTCGCTTGATGAAGCGGCGGCCGCACCGTCCGACACTGTTTCCATGGGGTCATAAAGCAGCAGCCTGCCCTTCATCTCGGCCGTCGCACTGCTAGCCGTTGGAATGCAAGCGCTCCGGAGCAGCTCGGAACGCCTTCGCTTGATTGACTCGGTCGCTTGATGATAACTGTGCCGTTTGGCATCGACGAAAGCGGTTATGCCGATCTGCTCCAAAGGAGGGACTTCGAGCAGGGCTGAGGGATCGAGCGTAGGGCTACGGAACTTGTTTGTTTGAGACGGCTCCCGAGAGCACCATACAGCCGTTTCTGCCAGTGCCGATGACTCATCCCTATTGGCGAATGCTGACGGGGCATGTGATGCCGGGTCGATCTGTCGGCGGGGGCGAATACTCGCGAGTCCTAGCGAGATCATGCGTCAAGCATACCGGCCAGACAGGCTCTCCAAGACTGAAATAGCAGACGGAACAGATCAGCACGAATAGCGTGCTTACCGCCAGTTGACGATAAGTCGGCTTAACGTACAGTTGCCCACGACGACGGAAAGGCTGCTTGTTCAGCGTATGGCGATGTTGCTGGATGGGCGCAATGGAGTGATCAAAGAGCAAGCGGAGCTTGGGACGGATGTTTCGTCGTAGATTAGCTGCCTGCTGATACACAGGCTTGTGCTTCTCCACCCCAGGGAGCGAGCTCCCCGGGGACCCCGGTTCGGCCCTCGCGCTGCAAATACAGGGATCCTTCGGCTGCGCGCTTTGCACTTCGCTCAGGATGACGTGGGGTTGGGGTTTGGTGGTTGGTGCGGGTTTAGAACGCGGATTCCCTGCGGGAATGACAACAAGAGGAGAGCGCACACCTGGCATCGGCTTGGCTTCGGCCCGGCTCAGACCTGGCCGGTGAGGGCGCTTGCTGCGGCGAAGAGGTCCAGCTGGGTGGCTTGCGGTGTGGGTTGGGCGGCTGCGAAGGGCGGGCGCGCGGGAGATCCGAACGTGGTGTTGAAGGGCAGGTTAGCGGGCGATGTCATCGCGGTGCTGAAGGGCAGCTCGGGAGCGGCGTTCAGCAGGGCCGTCCGCGGCAGGTGGTCGGTTGCTGTGATGAAGGCTGAAGCTTTCCCCAGTTGCACGTGGAGCTTCTTGAGGTGCTCCAGCGCGAGCTTCTGGTAGCGGCGAATGCGGACGATGCGGTCAACGTTTTTGTAGCCGATGCCGGGGACGCGGAGCAGGGCCTCTTTGGGGGCGGTGTTGACGTCCACGGGGAAGAACTCGGGGTGGCGGCGCGCCCAGGCTTCCTTGGGGTCGGTGGTGAGGGAGAGCTCGGGTTCGGCTTCGGAGGTGAGCTCGGTGGCGTCGAAGCCGTAAAAGCGCATGAGCCAGTCGGCCTGGTAAAGCCGGTGCTCGCGGATGAGCGGCGCGGGCTTGAGTGGGAGGCGGGCGTCGGCCTCGGGGTAGGGGCTGAAGCCGGTGTAGTAAACGCGGCGGAGCTTGTAGGTACCGTAGAGATGGCTGGCACGGGCGATAATCTCGCGGTCGTTGGTGGGCGTGGCGCCGACGACAAGCTGCGTGGATTGCCCGGCGGGGGCGAACTTGGGGGCCTTGGCGAGGCCGAGGCGGGTGCGCTTACGTTCGTCGTCGACCTCGTCCTTTTTCGCCTGGATCTGGCCCATGGTGGTCTCGATGACCGAGGCCTTCTTTTCCGGGGCCAGTTGGACGAGGTCTTGCTGCGTAGGCAGCTCGATGTTGGCGCTGAGGCGGTCGGCCCAGATCCCGGCCTCGTCGATGAGGCGCTGGTCACAACCAGGGATCGTCTTGAGGTGAATGTAGCCGCCAAAGTGGTGCACCTCCCGCAGGGAATTCGCGACAGCGATCAGCTGCTCCATGGTGTAGTCGGGCGACTGGATGATGCCGGAGGACAGGAACAGGCCTTCAATGTAGTTGCGTTTGTAAAAGTCGAGGGTGAGGTTCACAACCTCGTCGGGGGTGAAGCGGGCGCGGCGGATGTCGGAGCTGACGCGGTTGACGCAGAAGACGCAGTCGTAGGTGCAGAAGTTGGTAAGGAGGATCTTGAGCAGGCTGACGCAGCGGCCGTCCGGGGTGTAGCTGTGGCAGATACCCGAGCCGTCGGAGTGGCCGACGCCCTTGCCGTTGCCGGCACGCTTGGCCCCGGAGCTCGCGCAGGAGGCGTCATACTTGGCCGCGTCCGCCAGGATCTCGAGCTTCGCCTGCACGCTCATCGACATACGACTTCTCCTCGGTCCATTTGATGTGAATCTGGGGGCGAAGACAAGTCGAAAACTTGGGGTTCTTCGATGAGATGAAGCGAGAACTCTGTGGAGAACGCGTCCCGGAACCCTCGCTCAGTGGCGAGGCGAGATGCGCCATGATCCTGCCCAAACGAAATCACGCCCAGCGTCGGGCTGAGCGTGGTTCCATGGCAGGTTTTTCGTGGGTTCCGGTTACCGCTAGCAGCAGCCGCAGCAACCGCCGCCGACACAGACTGTGCACGTGCAGGTGCAAGCCGAGGTGCATTTCTTCTTCATGGATTGACGCTACGCCTTGCCGCAAGCCCGGTCAAAAGCTGACATGGGGAGGACGACGGGTTAAGCCGCTCTGCGTCCCGCAATCAGCCGGTAGATCGCAAGCAGAAGCAGAGCGCCCACCAGCGACATAATGAAGCCGGCCGGCTGGTCAGGGCGATACAGGCCAAGGACACGACCCAGAAAGCCGCCGAGGAAGGATCCGGCAATGCCGATCAGGATGGTGATAATGATGCCGCCAGGATCTTTGCCTGGCATGATCAGTTTGGCCAACGCGCCGATGATCAATCCGATAATCAACGTCCAGATAAGGTGCATAGCAACCTCGCTCACTTGTTGGGGAGAGATAGGGGCCCGATGGCTAGGAGGCGGTCGATCGCAGGGACGTTGGTTGACCGCAACGTGATGTCAGAAGTTCTCTTCGTGCGACGGACACCTTAGTGACCTGTCGGTGTGTCCGGGTAGATGCGAATGTCGGCCACGCCGCGGTACCGTTCGGCGAAGTCCATGCCGTAGCCGACGACGAAGCGGTTCGGGATGGAGAAGCCCACGTAGTCGGCCTCGATGGGAACCAGGCGGCGCTCAGGCTTGTCGAGGCAGGTGGCAATTTTGAGGGACGCGGGCTTGTGCTGCAGCATGAGCTGGCGGAGGTAGCTGAGGGTCAGGCCGGTGTCGAGGATGTCCTCCACGAGGATGACGTGTTTGCCCTCGATGGGATTATCGATGTCCTTAATGAGCTTGACGGCGCCGGAGGAGACACGGGCACGGCCGTAGCTGGAGACGGCAACGAAATCAAAGGTGTTGTCGACCGATATGGAACGGGCAAGATCAGAGAGGAAGATCGCCGCGCCTTTAAGGACACCGATAAGCACGATGGACTGCCCGGCGTAGTCGGTGCTGATCTGTTCCCCGAGTTCGGCGACGCGCTGACCGATCTGCTCGGCCGAATAGAGGACGTCCATGGTGGCGGGGGTGACGAACTCGGGGAGTGTTGCAGGCATGCGGAAAGGGTAGCGCGAATGGGCGGTGAGGGGCGATGGAGGGGTGAGGAAATCCAGGTCCGTGCCCTCGATTCCTCCAAGCGAGCATGGAGGGCGATGCGATACTTGGGGGATGCTTCCGTACATAAACATAGGCCCCTTGCACCTGGGTACGTTTGGGCTGCTGCTGTGGCTCGCGGCGGTGTGTGGGACCTGGGTACTGCACCAGAACTTTCAGCGGAACGGGGTCAACCTCGACGCGTTGAACATTGTTGTCTTCACGGTGATCGCCGGGATCGTCGGCGCGAAGCTGTGGCATGAGCTCCAGGAGCCGCACGAGTTGGCGGCCGCGTGGCACCGGATCCTGCTGCCCGGGGCCGGGCATCCGTGGGACGTTGTGCTTGGCTTCTTCTCGTGGTTCAAGGCAGGGTTTGCCTGGTTTGGCGGCCTGCTGGCGGGCGTGGCGACGCTGATTGCCCAGGGTGTGTCGCTGCGGCCCAACGGGCTTCGTGGGGGCAAGGCTGCGCTGCGCATCCTGGACCTGGCTGCGCCCGCGGCGGCAGTTGGCTACGGCATCGGCCGGATCGGCTGCCTGACCTCTGGTGATGGCGACTACGGGGTGAACACGACGCTGCCGTGGGGCGTGCACATGGCGCGCAACGCATTGGTACCGCCGGACCCTCCGACGGCCGCGGTGCAGCCGACGCCGGTGTATGAGCTGATCTTCAGCCTGGCGATCGGCTGGTGGTTGTGGCGGCGCGGGGCCAGGCCGCGGTCGCTGGGCTCGCTTACCGGCGAATACCTTGTGCTGAGTGGTGTTGGCCGGTTCCTGGTCGAGTTTGTCCGCATCAACCCGCGGCTTTACTGGGGCATGAGCAATGCGCAGGTCGCAGCGTTGGGGAGTGTTGCCGTGGGGGCGCTGATGATGCTGGTGTGCCGGCGGAATCCTGCGGTTGCCGCGCACCCGGTGGCGGCTGTGGGTGGTGTGCAGGTGGTTTAAGGGTGTTTACCTAACAGGGGTCTCTCCGCTGCGGCTCCGCCTCCGGTCGAGATGCGCCTCTAGCAGCACAGAAATGCTGGGTTGTGTCAGCTCTTGAGGTTGGTTGACGATTCCGAGACGAGATGCGGCGGTGGTGTTTCCACCATCTTCTTGTGATCGGCCGTGAGCAGGCTGGGCCGTCGAGCGACGATCCCGGTCAGCCGGGCGTATCTGGGGTTCATGGCCAGGCGGTAGCGGGTGGGCGACACCGGCTTTTCTGTGAAGAGGTGGTAGGGCCCCGAGCTCTGGAGATGCCGGCCGAAGTGCTCGGCGATGATCTGCAGGGACTTGGGCGTGTAAAAGGCGACGTGCTGGCCACTGGACGGGGAGAAGTACCACCAGTCCTTTAACGCCGGTGTCGGCTGGGGGACGAGCAGCGTCGAGACCAGGGCGTTCGGCGCGTGCGCCATGACGGCTTTCAGGTCCGCCAACGGATCGGTCAGGTGCTCAAGGACCTCGAACGCGGTAACGAGGTCATAGGTTTGGTCCGGCGTGGCTTCAAAGCCGCGGGCGAAGAGGTTGGCTGCGTAGAGGTCTTTCCAGAAAAAGGGGTAGCCGCGGTCACGCATGAGCCGCACAAAGACGCCGTGGCCCCCACCGAAGTCGACACCCTGCCGGAAGCTGCGCAGGACCGAGGTCAGCAGGCTGCCGGTCAGCGAGGCGTTGAGTACGTTGCGACTGACCGCGCCGACGTCCTGGCTGGCGATGGCCTCCGTGTAGGCCTCGGCGAGCCAGTAAGGCTTTTCGGTCTGCAGAAAGCCGCAGAAGGTGCAGCGGTAGTAGCTGACCTGGTACTTGAAGAGCACCAGCAACTGCCCGTAGAGCTCGGATGGGTGCTGGCAGATAGCGCATTGCATCGACGGCTGTTTCTCCCTCACTGAATGTACAAGACGTCCGCGGCGCCATCGGCCGTGAGAACGACCGGTGCAGCTAGAGCCGTTTCAGGTATTCGCGGGCCTGCTCGAGCTCGGGAAAGAGGCGTTCTTCTGCCTGGAACTCGCGGCTGTGTACGCAGCGCCGGCCGGCCCGGACCTTGACCGGGTGTTTCAGGTGCAGCATCTCGTGGTACAGCAGGTATTCAACGGCGTAGCGTGGCGTATTGGGACGGTCGAAGACGCGGCTGACAACAATGGTGTTGTGCGCGGCGTCGTAGTGGCCGAGCATGCGCCGGGCGACGTGTGCGCTCCAGGTCAGCGTGGGGCGGCCGAGCAGGCCGTGAAAGAAGCGCCGGTTGACGGCCTCAAAGACCTCGTCGAGGTCGTAGAGGTGCCCTTGGGCCGTGCTGATGCGCTTGCGGCCGCGGGTCTGGCGGATGTGTTCGGCCTGTTTACTGACGGCCTCGGACTGGGTGTAGCGGCGGTAGCGGTCGGACTGCGCCGCGCCCACGGGCTTGCGGTAGAGCTTGGCGAGCAGGATGTGCGCGATCGCGTGGTGGACGCTTTCGGGGGCGTGCTCCAGCAGATCCGACAGGCGGACGATGAGCTTGCCTTCGCGCAGCCGGATGGTGGTGTTCAGGCTGGTGAAGCGGCGGTAGCGGACCTCCAGCGCGGGCATGGGGGCGCGGGGGCGGAGGAGGCGGTACTCCTCTTCAAAGGTCGACAACAGGGTGGGGGACGCAACTGGAAGGGCAACGGACGGCACGGCTGCGGTCAGGCTACCATGGGGCGGTTGTGGGTATCGTGGGCGACGGTCGAGGGTTATTCAGGCTTCACGGCGTGGGGATCGGCGGTTCGCTTCTTTTCCGCCTGCTCGGCCTCGGGGTGCGCCTTGAAGTAGGCGGCGAGATCGGTTTGCAGCGTGGCGACGATCTCGCGGGTGTCCTTGAGGTTGTCGAGGGCGATGCGGCGAACGATGTTGTAGGCGTCGTTCTCGGACGTCGCACTGATCGTGGCGATCCAATGATCGGTGGTCTGCAGGAGCTTGGGGAGCGCTTTGCGGACGTCGCGATGAAAACGGCCGTATTCATCGAGGTTGTCGTTGAGTTCGTCGGCGATCTGGCCAAACTGATCGAGGACGTCGTGCATGTCGCCGCCGTAGTCTGTGTGGCCGTGGCGCCGGGCGGTGAGGGTGCCGATCTGCTTTTCGCGGTCGTTCAGGAATTGCTCAAACGCGAGGACGCGGTCGGTTGGCACAAAGGCCGAGTCGCGCAGGGTATCGACTTCCTTCTGGCTGAGGACGTCTTCCGCTGCCTGGGCGGACGCGCGGAGGTGCGCGCCGGGCAGCAGCAGGCAGGCACAACCCAGTGTCGCCAGGCGCGCGAGCCGCCAGAGGCTGGTGGGCCGCGCAAGCTGCCGGAGGCTAATGGGCAAAGATCTGCGCAAGAAGGACGTCATGCACACTGTTCAGGTGCCTCAGCACAGCCTGCATGGGGTCGTGCTGATCCATGGAGGCGACCCGCACCATGTCCGAGAGGCGATGCGCGGTGTGCTCCAGGATCAGTTCCGCGTTTTTCAGGCGTTTGGAGTCGTTGGCGATCGCGGCTTTCAGCTGGATGACGTCGGAATCGGCGCGCGCGATGGCCTGCGCCGCGTCCAGGTCATTGCCGCTGGCCATGCTGCGGCCGGCCAGTTCGGTCCAGCCGTGCAGCAGTTCCGTGTACAGGTAGCAGCGTTCTTTGGGTTCTGCGGCGGCGGCTCGCTGCTCCAGGCCGATCAGGGCAGTGGCATCGAGCCCGATCTCTGCCGGCCCGGAGGCCAGGGCAGGGCGGGCCAGGGTGCAAGCCAGAAAGGCCGGGGCGAACAGGAGGACGCGAAGGGAGCGAGCGAAGTGGACAAAACCAGCAGGACGAACTCGGGGACCCATAGCACACCTCGATCGGTGAACCACCAGTTAGTGTTCGTGCTCAAGAGCAATCAGCCGATGCCGGGCTTCAAACTCCTCATCCGGGAGTTTGCCGCTGGCCGCGGCCAAAAAGGCGCGGTAGTCTCGTTCGGCTTCCTTCTTCTGATGCAGGCTGTCATGCGCTGTCGCCTGAAGGAATAAAGTAGCTGGCGAGTTGGGCAGAACTGTAGCACGCGCTGCGAGCGCCTGCAATACAACTTGCGGCTGGTGGTTGCGCGAGGCCGCAAAGGCTAGATGGCCGACGGTTTCGCCCCAGGCTGCGTCATCATGAAACCCTTCGCGCTGCGCCGCTGCCGTGGCGAGCACCTGCTGGGCCTCCCCAAACTTCTGCTCCCGCACAAGCGTGCTGCCGAGATCGTCCAGCAGCGTCGGGTCGCCCGGCGTGGCCGCGGCGAGCGTGCGGTAGAGCGGCTCAGCCCCAGCCGCGTCGCCTGACACCAGGAGCAGATGAGCGTAGAGGCGAGTAAGCGCGGGGTTGGCGGCCGCATTGGGATCAGCTGCACGCAGCTTGCTCAGCAGGCCGAGGGCGTCCGCCGTTTTGTCCTCGGCCGCATAAAGCGTGGCGGCCTGCGCGACCAGTCGCGGGTCGTCCGGGTGTGCGGCGAGTAGCGGGGTCAGCAGGGCATCGGCCTCGGGCAGCTTTCCCCCGCGCTGCAGCAAGCTGCTGAGCTCCACGGCTGCCGCGATATCGCCCGGATCCCTGGCAAGTGCCGCGCGGTAGGTGCTCTCGGCGTCGGCGTTGTTGCCACCCGCCGCGGTCAGTGTCGCCGTCAGCTCGGCATCACCGGGCTGCTGCCCCGTCAGGGCGATGGCTTGCCTGAGGTCCTCACGCGCTTTCTCCGGGTTGGCCGACTGGTCCAGACGGGCCAGGGCGCGAAAGGCACGGGCGCGCAACCCAGGCGCAGCCGAGGGGAGCCCCGCACCGTCCTCCAGCTGTTTGCGTGCAGCGTCGGTCTGCCCGGCACGCGCCTCCAGCAAGCCGAGCGCGACGCGTGGCTCGGCGAGGTTTAGGTCGGCCGCAATGGCTTCCTCGTAGCTCTTCTGCGCCGCGGCGTCCTCGCCGTTGTGCTCCTGCGTGAAGCCGAGGTCAAAGTGAATACGGGCGTCTTGGGGGCTGGCCGCCGCGAGTTGCGCCAGTTCCGGTTCAGCCGCCTTGTAGTCGCCGCGTTCAAGAAGATCTTCGGCGTGCCGGATCTTTTCCGCCTGCGCGTTGGTTTGTGCCGCGGCAGCCTGGCGTGGATCGGGCGCGGGCTGCTGGGGATGAGGCGGCAGCGACAGGAGGCTTGCGACGAGCAGAAGGGAATGCATGGGGCCTACGGGGTTGGACGTTTCTGATCCAGGTGGGGGCTTTGAGGGAGATTGCCTGCAGGTATAGGCCGGGACTTCTTCAGGAGGCGATCTCCTGCTCCAGTTCAGCGGGGTGACGGTCCTTGAGTACGTTGACCAGCCACCTGCCGGTATAGGAACCGGGTACCGCGGCGATCTCCTCCGGGGTACCAATGGCAACCACCTGGCCACCGCCAGAGCCACCCTCCGGCCCCATGTCGATGACCCAGTCAGCTGACTTGATGATGTCCAGATTGTGCTCAATCACGAGCAGCGAGCCCCCACCATCGATGAGCTTGCGGAATGCTGCCAGCAGACGCGCGACGTCCTCGAAGTGGAGCCCCGTGGTGGGCTCGTCAAGGATGTACAGGATGCGGCTGGCGGCGCGTTTGGCCGCGTCGTTCTTGACGCTTGCCGCGGCGCCGGAGCGCACCTGCGCGAGGTGCTGGGCGAGCTTGACGCGCTGGGCCTCGCCGCCGGAGAGCGTGGTGGCGGATTGGCCGAGACGCAGGTAGCCAAGCCCCACCTCGTCGAGTACGGCGAGCTTGTCCACGATCTTGGGATGGCCAGCAAAGAAGCTGACGGCCTCGCGAACGGTCAGGCCGAGGACATCGTGAATGCTCTTGCCCTTGTACTTCACCTCGAGGACAGCCGTCTTGTAGCGGGTGCCGTTGCACTCCTCGCAGGGGAGTTCGACGTCAGCCAGGAACTGCATCTCGACGGTCACCGTGCCGTCGCCTTCGCAGACATCGCAACGGCCGCCCGGGACGTTGAAGCTGAAGGAGCCCGCGGTGAGGCTCTTGCGTTTCGAGTCGGGTTGCGCGGCGAAGAGCTCGCGGATGGGATCGAAGGCCTTGGTGTAGGTGACCGGGTTCGAGCGCGGCGTGCGGCCAATCGGCGACTGGTCGACGAGGACAACGTCGTTCAGGAACTGCGCGCCCGAGAACTCGCGGTAGAGATGAGCCGGATCGCCACCTTCACCCTGGCCGAGAGCGTTGAGCAGGGCGCGGTAGAGCACCTGGTGCACAAGCGTGGACTTGCCCGAACCGGAGACGCCGGTGATGCAGGTGAGCATGCCGAGCGGGAACTCCACGTCAGCGCCGCGCAGGTTGTGGGCACGGGCGCCGCGCAGGACGAGCTTCTCGCGGCCGGGTTCGCGACGATGGCGGGGCACGGCGATCCCGGCGCGGCCGGACAGGTATTTGCCGGTCAGGGAATTGGGATCGTCCTCAAGCTCGGCGACGGTACCCGAGGCCATCAGGCGGCCGCCGAGTTCGCCCGCACCGGGGCCCATGTCCAGCAGCTTGTCGGCAGCGCGGATGACGTCAGGGTCATGCTCAACGACGAGGATCGTGTTACCGAGGTCGCGGAGGTCTTCCAGGATGTGGATGAGCTTGGCGGTGTCGCGCGGATGGAGGCCGATGGAGGGCTCGTCGAGGACGTAGAGCGCGCCAACGAGGCGGGAGCCAAGCGAGGTGGCCAGCTGGATGCGCTGCGACTCGCCGCCGGAGAGCGTGGAGCTGAGCCGATCAAGCGTGAGGTATTCGAGGCCGACCTGCTGGAGGAAGCCGATGCGCTCGCGCACCTCTTCAAGGATCTTGCCGGCGATCTCTTCCTGCGCGGGCGTGAGGTTCAGGTTGTCGAAAAACTCCTGCGCGCCGGTGATGGTGAGAGCGCACGCCTCGCAAATGTTCTTTTCCCGCAGCATGACGGCACGGGCTTCGGCGCGCAGACGCTGGCCGCGGCACTCCGGGCACGGCGCGTAGCCGCGGTACTTGGAGAGGAAGACGCGCACGTGCAGCTTGTACTTCTTCCCGTCAAGGTCGGCAAAGAAGCCGCGGATCCCGGGCCAGGGCCCTCGGCCGTCCCAGAGAAAGCGATGCTGCGCTTCGGGGAGGTCGTACCAGGGGACGTCGGTGCGGATGCCTTCGATCTTGGCCGCGCGCAGCATCGTGGCATGCCACGGAGAGCGGTACTTGGGCTTGGTCCAGGGATCAATGGCGCCGTCGTCGAGGGACTTGGACTTGTCCGGCACGATGAGGTTGGGATCGAAGTCGATCGTGTTGCCAAAGCCTTGGCAGCGCGGGCAGGCGCCGTACGGGTTGTTGAAGCTGAACAGGCGCGGCTCCGGTTCGCGGTAGGCGCGATGGCAGCTCTCACACTCGAAAGCGGAGGAGAAGCGCAGGGTTTCGGGCGCAGGGGACACGCCGTCGTCGTCAGAGCGTGGCACGGTGCGGAAGACGATCTCGCCGGACTCGCGATAGCCGGTCTCGATCGCGTCGACCAGGCGTGCGCGGTTGTCGTGCGACGTGGTGAGACGGTCGACCAGGACGAAGATCGGACGCTGCACCGCAGGATCGTCGGCGGCCGCGGCGGCGAAGTCGAGCTCAAGCAGAGACTCGGGAGTGGAGAACTCGACGATGTTGCCGGAGCTCGCGGGATCGGTGGGGTCGGCCTGCCAGAGCCGGTTGTAGCCCCGGCGGCGCAATTCACCGAGCCGCTCCCTCAGGATGTCGGTGAGTGCTTCAAACTTCTTCGTTGCCGGTTGCTCGTCGGCTGTTTTCGCGGACTTTTTCGCTGCCTTCTTGGCCGGCTTGGGGACGGGTGGCGCGATCTCGGCTTCCGTTTGCGGACCAAGCATGGGCTCGAACTTGATCTCGCGGCGCTGGATGGGGAAGAGCGCGTAGGCACGGGTGTCTTCCGGCCTCGCCAGCAGGCGCGTCGCAATCTCATCGACCGAGTCACGGCGCACATGGCCGCCACAATGCAGGCACGTCACCGTCCCGCAGCGCGCGTACAGCAGCCGCAGGTAGTCGAAAATCTCCGTTGCCGTGGCGACCGTAGACCGCGGGTTGCGCGTTTGGTTCTTCTGGCGGATGGCGATGGCGGGCGCGAGGCCGTCCATGTGATCGACGTCGGGCTTTTCGATGCGTTCTAGAAATTGGCGCGCATAGGCGGAGAGCGACTCGACGTAGCGGCGCTGCCCTTCGGCGTAGACGGTGTCGAAGGCAAGCGACGATTTGCCAGAGCCGGAGACGCCCGAGACCACGGTCAGGGCGTTATGCGGGATCTCAACGTCCACGCCTTTCAGGTTGTGGGTGCGCGCGCCCCGGATGGTGATCTGGGTCGTGGCCTCCACGAGCGACTTCCGCGGGGGGGACGTGGCTCCGGCAGTCGTAATGTTCTGTGTCTCTTCTGCGAGCATGAGGTTCAGGCGTGCTGCGGGCGCAGGGCCTCCCATAAGAGGAGGCATGCGCCGATGACGATGCAGCTGTCGGCAATGTTGAAGTCGGGCCAGTGATAACGAGCGATGTGCACTTCCAGGAAATCAACGACAAAGTGCAGGCGGATACGGTCGTACAGGTTGCCGACAGCTCCACCGAGAATGAGGGCGAAGGCGAGGGTGCTGGCCGTGAAGGTGCGGCCGGTGCGCCAGATCATGGCCAGGATCGCGATTGCGGCAACGACCGAGAAGGCGATCAGGGCATAGCGGACGATAAACGGATTGTTTGAGCCCTCAAACAGGCTGAAGGCAGCGCCCGTGTTCAGCACATGCGTGAGGCTGAACACGCGAGGAATGACGACGATCGCGTGGCCGGCGCGGATGTGCGCAACAATCCAAAGCTTGCTGAGGCGATCGGCGACAACGACGAGCAGGGCGAGCAGAAGCGCGAGGGGGCGGGCGTCGCGGGTTGTGGCGGTCTGGGACATGGCTTGCGGTGTTTGCGGTGTCTGGCGGATTCCTGGGTCCTGGTCGGTGGTGCTGGCGAAAGGCAGGGAGCTATCCACTACGCCTCGCTCCGATTGCGATAACGCTTGGTGGATGGGGCTGGGCGGAGGGTAGGTCAGGCGGCCTCCCCCGGGCTGGGTGGGAAATCGATGGCTTCAAGTGCGCCGGCACAGCGGCCGCAGACGTTTGGCCAGCGGCTGTCGGAGCCTACATCCGGAACAACACGCCAGCAGCGGGCGCACTTGACCCCGGAGGCCGGCTCCGCCTCGATCAGCACGGCGTGGCTGTTCTCGGTGCCGCCAATGACCTGAACGGAGGCCTGGGAGACGTTGAAAAACTCGGCCAGGGAGGACTCGTACGCACGCAGAGTGATGGCCTCCTCGGAGCCTTCGGCGACGATCACGCGCACCGTGGCGTCCAGGCCCTTGCCGATGGCTTTGCTCAGGCGCAGGGCTTCCAGTTCGACATTGACCAGCTCCCGCATGCGAAGCAGGCGCTCCCAGTCGGCTTCCAGCTGGGAGACCGATCCGGGGATGATGTCGGTCAGATCGGGAAAGAGCGCCAGGTGCACGCTGGTCGGGCGATCGGCGACGGACGGCAGGTACCCCCAGACCTCCTCGGCGGTGAAGCTGAGGATCGGAGCGATGAGGCGCGTGAGTGATTCTGCGATGCGCCAGAGGGCCGTCTGCGCGCTGCGGCGGGCGGAGGCGTTTGGCGCGAGGGTGTAGAGGCGGTCCTTGGTGACGTCCAGGTAGAGCGCCGAAAGATCAGTGTTGGTGAACTCGTTCAGGGCCTGGTAGGCGCGGTGGAACTCAAAGGCGTCGTAAGCCTTGCGCATGGTGGCGTCGAGCTCTGCCGTGCGGGCGAGGATGTAGCGGTCCAGGGCCTGCATTTCAGACCACGGGACAGCATTCGCGGCCGGGTGGAAATCGTCAAGGTTCGAGAGCAGGAAGCGCAGGGTGTTGCGCAGCTTGCGGTAGTTCTCGCTGACGCGGGTCATGAGGCGCTCGCTGGCGGCGACGTCCTCACGGAAGTCGACGCTGGCGACCCAAAGCCGGATGATCTCGCCGCCGAGACGATTGGCGACGTCCACGGGATCAACGCCGTTGCCAAGGGATTTGGAAAAGGCGCGGCCCTGCTCGTCGAGCGTCCAGCCGGAGGTGGCGACCATGCGGTAGGGCGCCGTGTCTTTCAGGCCGACCGCGGAGAGCAGCGAGGAGTGGAACCAGCCGCGATGCTGGTCACCGCCCTCGGTGTAGAGATCGGCCGGAAAGCTGAGCTCGGGTTCGAGCTCGAGCACGGCGTTCCAGCTGGCGCCGGACTCAAACCAGACGTCCAGAATGTCCATTTCCTTGCGAAAGTGCGTGCCGCCGCAGCCGAGGCAGCGGGTGCCGGCCGGCAGGAGCTGTTCGGCGCCGTGCTTGTACCAGGCGTCCGCGCCTTCCGTGGCGAAGCGATCGACGATGCTCTTGTTGATGGCTTCGTCATTCAGGGGTTCGTGGCACGTTTCGCAGAGAAAGACCGCAATCGGGACGCCCCAGATACGCTGGCGGCTGATGCACCAATCGGGGCGCGTAGCGATCATGTTGCTGATGCGCTCTTCACCCCAGGACGGATCCCAGGTAACGCCTTTGATCTCATCGAGCGCACGCTGGCGGAAGGTGGTCTGCTCGGTGCCTTCCTTGGGCGAGAGGACGGGCGTTTCCATGCGGATAAACCACTGCTCGGTGGCCCGGAAGATGAGGGGGTGGTGGCAGCGCCAGCAGTGTGGGTAGCTGTGGACGAGGTCGTGCGCGCCCATGAGCGCATGCCGGTCGCGCAGGAGCTGCTTGATAGGGGCGTTGGCCTTGTGGACAAAGAGGCCGTCGTACTCGGGCAGACCGTTGCGTAGCTTACCCTGGGCGTCCACGTCGCAGGTGAGCGGCAGTTCATAGCGGATGCCGGTGGCAAAGTCGTCCGGCCCGTGGGCGGGGGCTGTATGCACGGCGCCGGTGCCCTGGTCGGTAGTGACGTAGTCGGCCAGCACACCGAGGACCTCGCGATCCAGAAACGGATGCTGGAAGGTGACGCGGTCGAGTCTGGAGCCGGGGAACGTGGCGATCGGCTGGGCGAGTTCGAAGCCGTCCCGTTCGCGGCAGGCTTCCATAACCTGCGGTGCGAGGGCGAGCGCGACGATGTAAACGCCCTCCGAGTCCTCCAGCGCAACGTAGTCGACTTCAGGGTTGAAGGCTACGGCGAGCGAGGCGGGCAGGGTCCACGGCGTGGTGGTCCAGATGATGGTGTAAACGGCCTTGCCTTTGGCTGCCAGCCCGGCAAGGCGCGGGTCGATGGCCGCGGGGTCGCTGGTGAGCTTGTAGCGGACGTAGACGGAGGGCGAGGTGTGCGTTTCGTATTCGACTTCGGCCTCAGCGAGCGCGGTGCGGTCGTGGGAACACCAATAGACGGGCTTCAGGCCCTTGTAGACAAAGCCGCGCTCGTAGAAGCCGTAGAAAGTCTCGAGGATCTTGGACTCGTAGCCGAAGTTCATCGTCTCGTAGGGCTTGTTCCAGCGGCCAAAGACGCCGAGGCGCTTGAACTGGCTGCGCTGGAGATCGACGAATTTGGAGGCGTACTCGCGGCAGGCCTGTCGAACGGCGACGGGATCCATCTCGAGCTTTTTGCCGCCGAGCTTTTCGTCCACCTTGATTTCGATGGGGAGGCCGTGGCAGTCCCAGCCGGGGACATAGGGCGCGTCGAAGCCGGCCATGGTCTTGGTCTTGACCACGAAATCCTTGATGCACTTGTTCAGGGCATGGCCGAGATGAATGGCGCCGTTGGCGTAGGGGGGGCCATCGTGGAGGATGTATTTCGGGGCGCCCTCGCGGGCCGCGCGGATCCGGGCATACAGGTCCATCTCGTCCCAGGCGGCGATCCGTCCGGGCTCATTTGCCGGGAGATTGGCCTTCATGGGAAAGCTGGTTTTCGGCAGATTCAGTGTGTCTTTCAGCGACTTGGAGGCGGGTTCGGCCCTGGCTACGTCCTGCATGCAACTCCCCGGCTTCAGGCACACAGTGAGGTGTGGCGTGCCTGCGCGTAAACTCTTATTGTAAGGTTTCGACGGAATGCGTGTGCATCCCAAGCATTCTGCGTGCCTAGAGTGAGACGGCGCGGGCTGCACACGCGTCTAATGGAGAGGTGTTCGGGGTGCGCGGGTTTGCCAGTATTGGAGGCCCGATGTGAATCCCGGCAAAGTGACTATGGCAGCTGCTCCGAACTTTCATCCCGACGTGCAACCGAATTTGACGGTTGCCTCCAAGCCTCCCGCTCTGCTGACGATGGCCGGCGGCATCCAGACACAGCGGTCCCCTGCGTCGTTCTGGACGGCCATTGTGTTTCATGCAATCGCGATTGCGCTGATTGCGTGGATGATCGCCAAGCACGTCTCCGTGGCGGCGCCGGTGCCGCAGCAGGTTATGTCCATTGTGGCGCCGCTGACGCCCCCACCGCCGCCGCCGGTGATGCCGCGCGCGGAGAAGATGGGTGGTGGTGGCGGTCAGCACGACCTGGCGCCGGTGACCAAGGGCCACCTGCCCAAATTCAGCCAGGAACCGCAGATCGTTCCTCCCAAGGCACCCCCGACCATCGCTCCCAAGCTCGCCGTTGAGCCTACCGTGATGGTGCAGAAGGACTTAAAGCTGGCAGACAACAAAATGCCGGACCTGGGAATGCCGAACTCGACGCTTGTAGGCAATTCCATGGGCAACGGGAACGGTACGGGTATTGGCTCTGGTAATGGAGCGGGTATCGGGCCGGGTTCGGGTGGAAACTACGGCGGCGGCGTGATGCATATTGGTGGGTCGGTGCGTGCGCCTGTGCTGGTGTCCCAGGTGGATCCGGAGTTCTCCGAAGAGGCCAGAAAGGCCAAGTTTTCGGGCAATGTCGAGGTTTATCTCTGGGTCGACGAGAACGGAAATCCGAGCCATGTGAAGGTGGTTCGTGGCGTAGGGATGGGGCTGGACGAGAAGGCAATTGAGGCGGTTCGCCAGTACAAGTTCAAGCCCGCGATGCAGAACGGCAAGCCAGTGAAGGTCGATTTGTACGTGGATGTGAACTTCCAGATCTTCTAGGCAGCGAACCGAAGCGCGCTTCCGGCGTGCAATAAGTGTGTCACTTTGTGCACTCCTGCACGGATAAAGTGCATTCCTGCACACATGGCTGCGATGGCCGTTTTGTCGTCACACGACAAGACGGCCATCACTGCTTCCGTCTCACTTCGCGCAGCGAAAGCCTGTGTGAGACGACGTGCTTTCCGCCGTGTTGAAGCTGCGGGCGGCGACGCGGTACCGGTTGCAGTAGGAGCGGTGGCAGAGGAACGATCCACCCTTGATGACACGGCCCGGCCCACCGTCAGGGCCGCGGGGGTCCGCTGCACCTTCTGCATGCTCTGTGCCGAACCAGTCCGCGCACCACTCCCAGGTGTTGCCGGATGCGGAGCAGAGGCCGAAGTCATTGGCGGGAAAGGCATCGACCGGGCAGGTTCCGGCGTAGCCGTCCTCGGCGGAGTCGGCGACGGGGAACTCCCCCTGCCAGATGTTGCATTGGTGACGACCCGCGAGCCTGAGACTGTTTCCCCAGGGGTAGATCGCCTGGTCGCGGCCGCCGCGTGCGGCGTACTCCCATTCCGATTCCGTCGGGAGACGCAGGCGTGCCCAGCGACAGTAGGCCTGTGCGTCGTTCCAGGAGACGTGCACCACGGGGTGGTTGAGTCGGGACGAAATTGAGGAGCCCGGGCCTTCCGGGCTGTGCCAGCAAGCGCCCCGCACCTTGCACCACCACGGAGCGCCCGCGACCGTATTTTCCACGAGTTCGGAAAAGCGCGGCTTCGGTATGTGGGCCCAGAAGACAAAGGACCAGCCGAAACGTTCTGCCTCGGATTGATGGCCGGTGGTGTGAACGAAGTCGCTGAAGAGCTGGTTGGTGACCGGGAAGCGATCGATCGCGAAGGGCGAGAGGGTCACAGTGCGCACGGGGCCTTCGCCGTCCTCGGGGAAGGCCTCTGGATTGCCTGTACCCATGCGGAACGCTCCGCCCGGCAGGTGGATCTGGTCGTGTTCGGCCGTGCACGGGGCTGAGGTCCCGGCTGCCAGGGGGATCTGGGCCTCGCTCTGGAGGGTGTCCAGCGAGGTTCGTGGAGCGCAGCAGGGCCGAGGCTTGGGCAGGTCACCGCTCATTTCCCAAGTTTACCGAGCTCACTGTCCCTGGGTGTTTCGGGCTTGCAGGTGCGCAGGGCTACTGCAAAGGCAAACGGATCACCGTGACGCTTTCATGGGGAAGGGTGACCTCGAGCTGTCCGGGGCCGACGGGAATCGTGATCTCCTGGGGTGTGACGTGCTCGGGCTCCCCCTCGTCGTTCCGTTCATAGCGACTCGCAGCGGCGATCTGGCGCATGCTTGCGCGGCCGGTGAGATGAAAGTCCCCGAGCGAGAACTTCGTGGGGAGATCTTCCCTCAGACTGCGGTTGACGCAGAGCAGGGTCAAGGTTTTCCCATCGCTGCTGCGCGTGGCGACGACGTCCACGTAGGGAACACCATCGATCTTGTCGAAGGGCTTGACGCCGCCGCTTACGGAGTAGGTGCCGCTGTCGGTGTCCGTGGGCATGAGGGTATCTCCCTTCACGACCGCGTACATCTGGAAGGCGTAGTACGCCGGGACGACATAGACCTGCTCGCGGCGTTTCCAAACGCCAGCGAACTCCATGGAGCCGGTCATATCGGCGAGCGTGATCTGGCTGGAGTGGCGCAGTAAGGTGTTGAGGAAGCCGGCGGCCATGATGGCGCCTCCCGTGTTCATCCAGCTGGGGCTTTCGTTCGTGAAGTTCCGTTCGCCGTAGCCTTTGCTGTTGAAGAGCCATTCGGTGATGGCGAAGCCGACCTTCCCGCGGAGATCCGAATGCGTGTCGAGTTGCGCCTGGGCGCCGTCAAAGGCAGGACCCACGGCGTGTGGCAGGGCGTAGGCCGCGGAGGCGACGAAGTCCGGGGAGGCCCCTGGGTCCGCCGGGTGATTGGTCCCAAGGATGAAGTGCATGGAGAGCAGATCGAAGGTTCCGGCGGGGTTGGAGAACTGCGCCGCATTCCACTTCTCGCCCCCCAGGGGACCGAGGCCGGTGGCGATGATCTCGGCGTGCGGATCGACAGAGCGCACGGCTTCGCTGAAGGCCAGGGTGCGCGCGGCAACCTCCTCTACGGTCGGATAGCCGACCTGCCACTTGCCGTAGAGTTCGTTGCCGAGCTCGTAGAGGACGCGGCCCCGGTGGTGAGCCCCGATGTAGCGCACCCAGTCCGCCGCTTCCTCCGGGGTGCCGCTGCCCATGTTGAGGTCGAACTGCGGGATGGCCCCGATGAGGTCGCAGAGCTGCAGGAACTCGTCGGTGCCGAGGTTGTTGTACTCCGGGATGCCCCAGGCGATGTTCTCGAGCGTGAGGCGCTTGTCCTCGGGACCGATGCCATCGCGCCAGTGGTAGTAGGAGCTGAAGTTGCCGCCGAAGCGCAGCTCGGTCATGCCCATGGCCTTTGCCTTGGCGACTTCATCCGGATCGAGGGTGCCGATTGCGTCCGCGGGCAGGAGGGAGATCTGGTCGAGATCGACGCGTTCCGTGCCGCTGACGGCGACGCCGAAGTCGACGGGCTCAAGACGTCTTAGCTGCCCCTGGGCCAGGCGCAGCACGGCAGTGTACTTCGTCCACTCGGGAGAGACTGCCTCCACCGCCGCGCTCGCGAGGACTTTGTTTGTGTCCCGGTCACGGAACGACACGGTGAGCGTCCCGGGACCGCTGACGTGCTTTGCGTAGAGCGAGACCTTGTAGCCGAGCACGCGATGTACGGGCAGGTAGACCTTCTGCTTGATGCCCGTCAGCTCGTCCGGCTGCCCGAGCACTTCAAGCGACTGCCAGCTGTTGGCGGCGTGGCCGACGTGCAGTTCGAAACGATTGCCGGCTGCCTTGTTCAGCGACTGCCAGGGTAGCGGGATGCCCGTCTCGTTGGTGGATTCGATCAACTCCGGTTGTTCACGGAACAGGTTCTCCAGGTTGACGTGGTTCCAGAGACCGGACTCGAGGCTTCGATTGACGAGGATCTCCGCGGCGATGCCGTTGTTGATGGAGTTGCCGATGGGCTCGAGGAAACCGCCGAAGAGGGTGTCCGGGATGGTCTGCGTGCCGTGTGCGGAAACGTGCACGGTGACGGTGGCGGAATTGGGGTGGGTTGTTGTGATCTGTGCGTGCAGACACGCACAGGATGCAGCAAGAACGACTGTGATGAGTCTCTTCATTCGACTTCTACCTGCGGAGGTTGGTTGGTTGTTTGGGCAAACAGCGGGTTCCTTCGCTGCGCTACGGAATGACAAGTGTTGGGTGGGGTATGGGAGGTCATCGCTCCGCTTCGGGCTGAGTTGAGTCCGTTCACATCCGTGGAGTGCTGTCGGTTCTGCGGGCAAACAGCAGATTCCTTCGCTGCGCTA
>CAZZXY010000074.1:0-22095 GCA_964658105.1 Verrucomicrobia bacterium Tous-C9LFEB
GCAACTAACAACCAGCAACTTACAGCCAGCAACCTACAACCTACAACTTCTACTGTCCGTGCTCGCTTTCCGCGATGAAGGCTGCTGTGCGGTCGTGGAGGTCGTGGAGCGCTTGTTCGTTGATGTAGACCATGTGACCTGTGGGGAAGAACTTGTATTCGATGTTCTTTTGCAGTGTGGCGGGCATGGGCAGGTGCTTCATCTCGTAGGTGGCACCGAAGTACAGCGTGCCGAGGTCAAAGTAGCCACCCATCAACAGTACGTGCATGTGTGGGTTCACTTTCATGGTGTAGGCGAGGTCCGGCGAGACGTTGGCGTAGGTGCCGCCCCAGCCGCCGCCAGCGGGACCGCGGTGCTTCATGTCCCAGTTGAAGCCTGGCTCACGGGCGCTCTGCTTATAGGTCATGTCGCGGCCGAAGTGCAGGGTCTCGTGCGCGTAGGTGTTTTGTGCGGCGAGGATCGCGCTCTCTACGGATTCGGTGAACGGATCGTAGTCGGCTTCCTTGCCGAACGGATCCATCACTGGGCCTTGATAGCGTGAGTCGAGACGGCCGGTGGTGATGTCTGCGCCGTCCTGGAGGAACTTCGAGAACTCGCCGCCGGTGATGCGGAGGTTGCCCTTGATCCAGGTGGCGGCGGGCACGCCGGTATAGCTTTCCAGCCTGGCTGCGATGGCCGTCTTCTTGCCGGGGTCCAGGTCGGCGCCCTGCAGCAGTGCGGCGGCGTATTCACCGAGCGAGAACTGCTCGACTTCATGGATCCAGGGCTCGAGTTGTGCGGGCTGGTTGGCTACCTTGTGATGGAACCACGCCGTCGCGGCGAAGCTGGGCAGGGCGAGGAAGAAGCCGTTGTCCGTGCCGGGGTTGCCGTCCGAGCCGTCGGCCGAGTTGTTGAAGCTCAGGATCTGCGAGAGAAAGACGATGCCGTTAAGGTCGACACCGTGCTGCTGCAACTGTGCGCCCAGCGCGGCGTCGCGCGTGGTGCCATAGCTTTCGCCGAAGAGGTAGCGGGGTGAGGTCCAGCGGTTGTACTTGGTCAGAAACCGGCGGATGAAGCGGTCAAAGGCGGCGGCGTCCTGGTCGATGCCATAGAAGCTCTTCATGGCATCCTTGCCCGCGACGCGACTGTAGCCCGTGCCTGGCGCGTCGATGAAGACCATGTCCGTGGCGTCGATGAGCGAGTAGGGGTTCGGCCCGATCTTGTAGGGGCCGCCTACCGGGTGCTGCAGGTCAGGCAGCTGCACACGTACGGGCCCCAGCGAGGTCATGCGGAGATACATCGTCGCGGAGCCTGGGCCACCGTTGTAGAAAAAGGTGATGGGCCGCGTGCCGGCATCGGCGCCCTTGGCAAAATAGGCCGTGTAGAAGATGCGCGCGGTGGCGGGCTGATCGTCCATTTTGGGCGGCAGATCCATCGCGGCGTCGGGCAGATACTTGCCGTCCAGGCCGAGCATGGCGTCCTGCGCGTCGGTTGCGCCGACGGCCAGCAGACCGGCGACCGCCGTGTAGGCCACGGTCTTGCCGGAACTCAGGGCGACGGAGGCCTCGCTGGTCGCGTCGGCCGGGAGCGCACCGGGATTCTTCCTGTCGGGGGTCGACTCGACCGTGGTGGTCGTGGTGGTCTTTTCGGCCTCAGGCGCGGGGTGGTGTTGAGCGGCAGCGGCGATGGGGGAGACGACGAGGAAAGCGAGCGTGGCAGCGCCCAACAGGCGCCGCGAAAGATGATCCAAAGCCATGCGGGCTGAGGCTCCTTGCGGAAAGAGGATGCCCTTACTCTACGCGTTGCGGGCACGTCTGCGGTTCGTCCGCTTCCTGCATTCGCCGCCTGGCTGCGGCCTCCTGTTTTCGAATGGTCATCCCGTAACGCAGCGCAGGGATCTGCTTGCCCCGGGGAGCGGCGTTGCTGCTGCGGGCTGCGGAATGACAAGTGAAAGGTGAAGGACGAATCGGCGTTGAGAGCTGTAGCGGAAAAGAGGCGAGCAGCGGCTACCGTTCCATCTCCGGATAAGGGCCAACGCCGCCACCGGCGATCCAGGCGTCCATGTGCTCTTCGAGCACGGGCAGCGGTACGCTTCCCGTTTCCAGCACGGCGTCGTGGAAGGCGCGCAGGTTGAACTTTGTGCCCAGGGCGGTCTCGGCTTTGGCGCGTTCCTTCTGGATGGAGAGTTCGCCGAGGTAGTAGCTGAGCGCCTGGCCGGGCCAGGAGATGTAGCGGTCGACCTCGGTCTCGATTTCGTGATCGCTCAGGGCGGTGTTGTCGTGCAGGTACGCCTGTGCCTCCGCGCGCGTCCAGTGCTGGGAGTGCAGACCGGTGTCGACCACGAGCCGCGCGGCGCGCCATGCCTGGTAGCTCAGCATGCCGAAGCGTTCATAGGCCGTGCGGTACATGCCCATCTCTGTGCCAAGGCGTTCGCAATACAGCGCCCAGCCTTCGCCGTAGGCGGAGATGTAGGCGTTGCGGAACTTGGGGAGATCCTTGTGTTCCGCCACGATGGAGGCCTGCCATGAGTGGCCCGGCGCCGACTCGTGCAGCGTCAGGGCGGGCACGGCATACAGCCCGCGCGAGGGCAGGTCGTAGGTGTTGACCCAATAGGTATCGAGGCTGCCGCGAGCGGAGGTGTAGAAGGGCGCGATCTCCAGCGGGACGGGCTTGATGCCAAAGCGTCCGCGTGGCTCCAGACCGAAGTAATGGCCTGCCACACCATCGAATTCCTTGGCGACCTTTGCGGAGCGCATCAGCAGTTCATCCGGTGTCTTTGCGTAGAACTGCGGATCGGACCGCAGGAAGTGCAGAAAGGCGGGCAGGTCGCCGGTGAAATGCGCCTCCTGCATGGTGGCGAGCATCTCCGCGTGAATCTTCGCCATTTCGCTGAGGCCAAGCGCATGGATCTGATCGGGCGGCAGGGTGACGGTGCCGTACTCGAGGATCTTGGACCGGTAGTAGGCCTTGCCGTCGGGCAGATCTTCAGCGGCCAGGGAGACCTGCGCGTGCGGCACGTACTCGTCCACCCAGAAGCGCAGAAGCTGCCGGTAGGCAGGGATGACCTGCGTACGGAGGACCTCCGCGGCTTCGGCGCGCAGTTTGACTTGCTGATCGGCGGGGATGCCGGCGGGCATGGCCTCGAACGGCTTGTAGAAGGGGGTGGCTTCGGGGGTCTTTGCGTCGGCTAAGGGCGTGATGGAGGCGTCGCGTCCCGCCAGCGTGGCACGGGGCGGGGTGAAGCCCCGGGCCAGGCCAGCCCGCATATTGGCGATCTCCTCGGCGAAGAAGCGTGGGATGTCTCGCAGACGGGCGATGTCGTTTCCGTAGTCCTTCGCCGTACGAAAGGCGGAGTGGTCGTCTGCGTCCATGGTCAGGCCGGACCAGAAGGCGGAGTCGGAGTTGACGGGCCGCTCGTATTCGCGGAAGCGCTGGGCGTTGGCCAGCGTCACGATCTGTGCGCGATACACCGCAAAGTTGATCCGTTCGCCTGGTGACAGTTTGTCCGGGTGAATCGTCTCCAGGCGGGTGAGCACGTCTTCCCAGTATTTGAGTCGCGCGGCCTGCGCTGCGGCATCGACCCTGGGCAGGTCGGGCCGGATATGTGGCCGGGGATCGTCGTCCTCGTCGTCCCCGTGGGAGCGCTGTCGCCAGGTCCACTCGGTGTTGTAGATCGCCTGCAGCTTGCGGTCTTCGGCACTGGGTCGGGAGGCAGGAGGGGCCTGCTTTGAGCTTTCGTGCTGTGGGTGTGCCTCGGCGCAACAGGCCCCGGAGAGGAGCAGGCAAACGGCAGGCGCACGCAGACGGGCCCATGTACCCCGGTGAGGAGAGATCATGCGGGTTGCAGCGCCGGCTGCAGCTGTTCCGTATGACTTGCCGGAATGGCGACGATGTCGATGGTGAGCACGGTGATGTCGTCGTTCTGGCCGAAGCTGCGGGCCGCTTCGGCGATCTCGGCGGCTGGCAGGCGGCTGAGTTGGCCGGTCCGCTCGAAGCCGAAGAGTTCGCGATGGTGCATTGCCTCGGGGACGCCATCGGTCAGCACGGTGAGGTGGTCCCCGGCGTTGAGGGCGTAGCGTACCTCTTCATACTCCGCCTCGGGCACAATGCCAAGCGGCAGGTTCGGCTCCGTCCGCAGCTCAAATCCGTTCACATAGGGAGCGATGTGGCCCGCGTTGGCAAAGGTCAGCACGCTGCGGGTGGCGGAGACGCAGAGCGCCAGGCAGGTGGTGAAGCCGGGGCCGCGGCCCTGCAGGGCGCGATTGAGGCCGGCCAGGATCTCCGCGGGCGACGTGGTGTATTCAACGAGTGCGCGCAGGGTGCCGACGACAAGGGAGACCTGTAGCGCGGCAGGGAGGCCCTTGCCGGCAACGTCGCCGATCACGATCAGCGTGTCGCCGGGTGGCATGGGAAGGATCTGGAAGAAGTCTCCGCCGAGCTCCTGTGCCGGGTGGTACGCCGTGGCGATGGCCAGGCCGCTGACGCGTGGCAGGCTCTCCGGAACAAGGACCTGCTGCACGGAGCGGGCGGCCTCGATCTCGGAATGCACCCGGTCCTGCTCGCGGCTGCGCAGCGCAAAGCGGCGTAGCAGGATGACCAGCATGGCGCAGAGAAAGATCACCTCTGCCAGATCGTCCAGCGTGAAGTAGTACGGGTGACGCCAATGCACGCTGAACTTGCTGAACCAGCCCAGCCCAAACGTCTGCATGGTCCAGATGAACTGGCTGTAGATGGACGACAGGTACAGAAAGGTGACGGGGCCGCGAAGGGTGCGTGCATCCGGCTGCTTGCGCTTGGCCTGCTGCCGTATGAAGAGGATGATCCAGCCGTAGACGGGGAGATTGAGGAGCAGGGCGAACATGTTGCCCTGCGCAACGCTGAGGGCACCCGTCCATCCCAGTGGGTCCGTGAGCGCGCCCAGACCGCAGCACGCCAGGGCAAACACGAAGGCATTGGACCACTTGCCCCCGAAGAAAGCCTTGAAGAAGAGCAGCGCACCGGCGAGCGCGGTTGTGCTCGCGATCATCTGCAGCAGGTCGAGAAGGATGAGGTGATGGGCGTGCAGGTGATCCCACGCTGTCAGCAGGTGCCCCGCGGCCTGGAAGAGGACCAGCAGGGTGAACCACAGGAACTCACGCTCTGTGCGACGTGTCAGAAATAGGGCCAGGGCCACGGCGGAGGCAAGCAGCTCCAGCGCGGCCAGATCGAGGTCATCGCTGTACTGCCAGAGGTAGGCCTGCTCCTGCGTATTGAACTGATCGTGGATCAGGTCGGTGCGTCCGACCTGCGCCAGACCCTGCATGCCGCCATGACGGTACTGGCTCCACATCGGGTCATGCCAGATGCGGAGGCCTACCGTCAGCGTCTCGGGTGCGAGCCGGGCCCTGCCGAGAGGGAGATCCAGCACCAGGGGACGGGAGCGGAAGGTACGCGGATGGGGCGGCATCATGCCCTGGGTCAGCAGCAGTCGTCCGTTCACAAACACCTGGTAGGAGGTGTAGATCGCCGGCAGGTACAGGCTGTAGGATTCGTCGCCGGCGGGTACCGTCAGGCGGAAGCGGTACCAGGCCGTGCCGTTCAGGTTGTGGTAGCCGACCGCATCCCAGTCGGCGGCACTGCTGACCAGGGCCCAGTGCGAATCGTCGAAGTGTGGATCGGCCCAGCGAGGGTCATCGCCGGGTTGAAAGCGCCACTGCCCTTCCAGGGACGTAAGCGGCTCCCGCTCCGTTGCGAGGGAGTAGGTCGTCTGGGGGTCTGACAACGGGAGAGCAGGCGCGGCAACCGGCGCAGCGGGCACCGGAGCGTGCGCAGCTTTCGCTTGCGCGCAAATGGCCACTGCCGGGGTAAGGAGACCAAGCAGCAACGCGAGCTGGAGCAGGCAGCGCTTCATCACAGGACGATTGGCCCGAGTGTACCGGACAGAGACGATCTGGAGTAGAGTACGGATGCGGCGGACAGGCAGTTCTCGGTTTCGAGGTCATGCCAGCTCGGGGCCATGCGGCTCCTTTCGACAAGACGGTCCGCACGCATCGCGATGGCAGCACATGATAAGAAGGACGGCGCGGCCGAAACATGCAGGTCGCCCAGGTTCGTATGGAGGCAGCAAACAATGCGAGTGGGTCTGATGACGCGGGAGTACCCGCCCTATGTCTATGGCGGTGCGGGTGTGCACGTCGAGTATCTGTCCCGCGAGCTGGCCAGGCAGATCGAGGTCGAGGTCCACGCCTGGGGTGACGTTCCCGCGCATGAGGAGATCCCGGGCCACGCCGAGCCGACCAACCCCAACCTCGAAGTGCACTTCGAGAAGCCCTGGGGCGCGATCAGTGACGGCACGAAGGCCAAGTTCAAAGGCGCGCTTGAAGCCTTGTCGTTGAACCTGCTTCAGCAGCTCCGCCTCGACAAGCTGGACGTGGTGCACACGCATACCTGGTATGTCTCCATGGCAGGCTTCTGGGCCAAGAAGCTGTACGGCATCCCGTTTGTGCTGACGACACACTCGCTGGAGCCCCTGCGCGCCTGGAAGGCGGAGCAACTCGGCTCCGGCTACGCGCTCAGTTCGTGGATGGAGCGCACCGCGATCCTGGATGCCGATGCCATTGTTGCCGTCTCCAACGGCACGAAGGCGGACATCCTGAAGGCCTACCCGGACGTGGATCCGGCGCGCATTCACGTGATCTACAACGGGATCGATCTCCAGCAGTACCAATACACCGCGGACACGGGCGCCCTGGACAAGTACGGCGTTGATAAGACCCGTCCGTATGTTCTGTTTGTCGGTCGGATTACACGTCAGAAGGGTGTGACGCACCTGGTCGACGCCATCCAGTACCTGCCGCCCGGTACGCAGGTTGTTCTCTGCGCGGGGGCCCCGGATACCCCGGAGATTGCCGAAGAGATGCGCAACAAGGTCGAGGCCGTCCGCAAGAAGACACCGCTGAGCCAGCCCGCCGCCGTGGAGGTGCACACGCCGCCGGGCGTGCAGCCGGAGGGCCACGCCATTGCGACCGGGGATCCCCTCGGTATCGGCCATAACATCGTCTGGATCGAGCAGATGGTCACCAAGGAAGAGGCGATCCAGCTCTACTCGCATTGCGCCGTCTTTTGCTGCCCCAGCGTGTATGAGCCCTTCGGCATCATCAACCTGGAGGCCATGGCCTGCGGGGCGCCGGTGGTCGCGTCGGCGACGGGAGGCATCCTGGAGGTCGTCGTGGAAGGTGAGACGGGGCATCTCGTGCCGTTCGAACAGGATCCGGAGACAGGCTTTGCCGCCGAACCTGAAACATTCGCCCGGGACCTCGCCACGAAGATCGTCGCGCTGATGTCGGACCCCGAAAAAGCCAAGGTGTTCGGGGCGGCAGGCAGGAAGCGCGTGGAAGCGCAGTTCAGCTGGACGGCCATTGCTGACCAGACAATCGCGCTGTATCGAAAGCTCATCGAAACGCGGGCATCGGGGGGAGCTTCGGCCTAGGCTCTTCGCTCGCTTTCACGCGAATGCACAGCCTCGGATGCTGACTGGATCTTCGAGGGAGGTCCATCAAGTTAAGATCCTCACCCCTTAACAAGCGGAGGGATCTGCTTCGCCCGTAGCGCCGTCGGCTCGGTAAACCAAACAGCAGATTCCTCCGCTGCGCTGCGGAATGACAAAGGTTGGTGGAATGACAAAGTATGAGCCGGAAGAACGTGTCGGGGCGAACTGACAGGTAAGGGGCGAAATCCGACGCGATGAGAGTCTTCGGCTGCTCGATTTTCCTTTGGACTGTGCGCCGACGCCAAAAAGCGACACCTTCCACGCTCGGGCATCCTATAATTGTGAGCCTAGACGCCGCAACAGGCGCGCCCACCACAGGAGTTCCTCATGGCTAACCTTCTCGATCAGCTCAAAACGATGACCACGGTGGTCGCTGACAGCGGCGACATCAACTCGATCAAGGCCTTCAAGCCGACGGATTCCACCACCAATCCCTCGTTGATCGCCACCGCGGCGGGCATGCCCGAGTACCAGTCGATCGTGGACGATGTGCTGACGCAGGCGCGTGAGTCGCTCGGGCACGAAGCCGACGACAAGGAAGTGGCCGCAGCCGCGTTCAAGACGCTTGCGGTGGCCTTCGGGCGCAAGATCCTGGAGATTGTTCCCGGCCGTGTCTCCACCGAGGTGGACGCCCGCCTGAGCTACGACAAGGAAAAGACCAAGGAGCAGGCGCACGACATCATCCGCCAGTACGATCAGGCCGGTATCGGCCGGGAGCGGGTGCTGGTCAAGATTGCCTCCACCTGGGAGGGCATCCAGGCGGCGAAGGACCTTGAAGAAGAGGGGATCCACTGCAATCTGACCCTGCTCTTCGGCCTTCATCAGGCGATCGCTTGCGCGGAGGCCAAGGTCACCCTGATCTCGCCGTTCGTCGGCCGCATCCTGGACTGGTACAAGCACGACACCGGCAAGGATTATCAGGGCGCAACGGATCCTGGGGTGCACTCCGTAACGGAGATCTACCACTACTACAAGAAGTTCGGCTACAAGACCCAGATCATGGGCGCCAGCTTCCGCAACATCGGCGAGATCGAGGAGTTGGCCGGCTGCGACCTGTTAACCATTGCCCCGAAGCTCCTGAAGGAGCTCCAGGACAAGGAGGGAACGCTCGAGCGGAAGCTTGACCCCGCCAAGGCCTCCACGGACCCGATCGAGAAGCTGCACATGGACAAAGAGACCTTCGAAAAGATGCACGAAGCCGACCGCATGGCCCACGACAAGCTCAAGGAAGGCATCGAGGGCTTCTCGGAAGCGCTGGAGAATCTCGAGAACCTCCTCGCCAAACGCGTCTCCGAGCTGGCCAAGCAGGAACCCGTTGGCGCGGCCAAGTAGCCCTCAGCCAGCTAACAAGAGGGCCGGCTAAGCCGGCCCTTTTTCTTGCGCCAAACTCTGCCTTGACGTGTGACCTCCGCGGCAATGTCTTGCTCGTTACCGCTCCGCGCATCGGCTGCGATCAACGAATCCTCGCCGCAGATCTGTCAGACTGTTCGCCGCAATGGCAGGAGAGCAGGGCAGCAACGTCTGTTGTGGCTGGTCCTGTTCATCCGTATTGCCGCTGCCCGGCGACATCGCCTTCAGCCGGTAGACGTCGGCAAACGGCCCAGCCGTAAAGAGTCCCTGCGGTTCATAGGCGTCCGGCTTGCGGTCGAGAACCACGGCGGTCAACTCACCTGATCCGGTACGGCGCCGAAACTCCGCCAATGTCGGCTGGTATTTTCGGCCCAGCACGGCGTCAAGGGCGTCCATGTCCGCGTGCAGCGGTTTGCCCGCCAGGATAGCGTCATAGCTGTGATCCACCACCCATACGTCGCCCGGCGTGTTCCGCAGGGCCTGCAGAAACTCCATCCGTGCGGCAAGGTTCCCGGTAGGGATCTCCGCCGGTCGATACAGGTGCATGGCAAGCTGCGTAAACGCCAGCAGCCACAGCACCGCAGGCGCGGCTGCCCGCGCCCCAGCAGAGAAACCCGCGACGTTCTCCAGGCGCACCAGCAAGCGGCCGAGCGCCGCACCCGCCAGCACAGCCATCCACGCGTACAGCGGGATGATGGCGTTGAGGTTGGCGCCGACATGCGCGCGAACATACCCGATTGCCCCCGCAAGCAGCAGGGAGACAAGGGCGAAGTAGCTGCCATCCCGTCCTCGCCAGCGCAGCCCGGTGAACAGCGCGGCGACCGTGATCAGGGCGCAGGCGACCGGCAGGGGATACAGGAGGTCGGCGAAGGGAAACATGACCGCCGTGTGCATGGACCACTTGATTACGCCGGTGGTGCCAAAGGCGTAATAAGCGAACCATCCATGCGTCACCCGCTGCAGCCAGACCACTGATCCGATCACCAGCGCGAGGTAGGCGCCCATGCCGGTCAGCATGCGGCGTGGCTGCTCCCAATTGATGAGAAACACAGCCAGGCCAAGCGGCAGGAAGGTCTGCTTGGTGAGAAACGCCAGCCACCACAGCAGGGCCGCACCCAAGGGGTACCCGCGGCGGGTAGCCAGCAGCGCTGCCAGGAAGAAGAACAGGGCCAGCGAATCCACACGGCCGACGTCATACCAGGCCAGAACAAACGGGTACAGGCTCGCAAACACGCCCACGGCAAACAGGGCCGGGCCGCGCCGGCGCGTTTCGTGGAAGGTCAGTGCGAAGATCAGGCCAAAGCTGCCCAGCGTTGCGAGGATGGAGACCAAGCGCGTCGCGGCGTACCCAATGCCTACCACCTTCGTGACCGCGGCGGCGACGTAGAAGAACAGCGGTGCGTACAGGAACGGTGCCCATTCGAGGCTCGGAGCTGGGTACAACGCATACCCCTGCCGCAGCCGCCACACCGAGGTCAGCATCCCGCTTTCCATGCGGTCCAACTCGAAGGGATAGCGCAGACGCCGCCATGCGACCCAGAGAAAGAGCAGGACGAACAGCACCGAGAACAGGAGGGTAAGACCGCGCAGAAGGGCTACGCCTCTGCGGTCGAGGCTGCGCAGCATGGGCCGATTCTACATGCTGCAACTCACCCCAGCGATGCGCTAGGGCGCCGGCTGATACCCGGCACTCCGCGCAGCTTCCTCGGGGGAAAGCGCTCCCTGCAGTGGAAATGCGAAGAAGTTGCTGTGTCCGAGTTGCACCCATCCCCCCGGCTTCTGAGCGTTGTTAGGGAAGAGGCTGACGATGTAGCGCAGGCCCATCTTTGCCAGAGGACCCGTAACGGCCTCCTTGTTCGGGATGCCCGTCCATACATCAACCGGATTGGCTTCACCCGGCGTCTCGACCTCGCCCAGGATCTGCGCACCCGCCAGCCGCGCCCAGTAGAAGTCGGTGTAGCAGGCAAGGTCGCCCATGCAGGCGACCTTGTCGCCCGGTTGCAGGCCGAGCTTGTCCAGCGCTGCGGCTGCGGTGAAGATCTGGGGGTCGAAGCCCGGGTGACTCTGCTCAGGCACCGGTGTATGCCGGCGGCGATCGGCGAGATACGTCGCAGCCTGGCTCAGCGCGATGCCGGCAAACAGCAGAACCAGTGCGCTCGAGATTACGGGCGCGTACCCGCCGCGCAGTGTATCTGGCTGTCGCCCATCCGCGGTGCGTTTCCCTATCTGCAAAATGGCGAACAACGGCAGGGTCACCAGGAACAGGGGCGCGGTCAAATAGCGGTCCTGCAGATCGATCGGCAGATAGATGGCAAACATCAGCAAGCCCCAGGCCATCGGGGCGAGGTACCAGGTACGAGCCGCCCAGCCCTCACGGGTGCCTGCTCCCCGCAGGCGCGGGAGCGATGCGCCGGACGCCAGCAGAACTCCAAAGAGCACAAAGATCTCCGGCCGACCAAGCGCGTAGCGCACGAACACCACCAGGTTACGTGCCAGGCGAAGCAGATGCCCCTTCGGCCAAACATGCGGCTTGATGCCCAGCGTCCACCACGCCGGATCGAACCACAGCGGAAACGTGCCGTTCGGGTGGGCAAGGTAGCTGAACGTTGGCGGCGCGTCCGCAAGCGCTGCCTCCGGATGCAGAAACGTGCCGCCTGCATGGCCCAGATCGCCGTGGTACCACTCATGCCACCGTGGCGTCATGTCGATGAAGAAGGCGTAGTTCAGCCGCGCCGATTCACCGGTAGTGAAGTGCCCAAGCTGCCGCGAGATCGCCAGGATATAAGGCCCTGCGATCAGCGCAAAGAGCGCTGCAAACAGGACGGATCCGAGCAGGGCAGAGCGCCGCGCCGCGCCCGTATGCGCCAGACTCGAAAGAAGCAGGGCCGCAATCAGCGCAAGGGACGGCAGAAAAGCAAAGGACTTCGTCAGATACGCCAGGCCCAGCGTCACACCCAGCCCCGCGTAGATCACCAGCGCACGAGGTGCACACAGGTGACGCAGGAGCAGCCCACCGGCAAACATCAGCAATGCAAACAGCAACGTGTCGGAGCGGGGTGCAGCCACGGGCAGCTCGCGTCCCAGGCTCAGCGTCAGCAGCGCCAGTCCCAGCAGGTGCACAGCTCCATCCGGCAGTGCCGCGTCATCCCCTCCCCGCCACAAAGCGCGCGCCTGCGTCAGCCCGCTCGTAAAGAAGACACAGGCCAGCATGGCAAGGCCAAAGATCGCAACGTTGGTGTAGCGGACGAGGGCAAGCTCGCGCCACAGCGTGGGATGCAGCGCACGCTCAGCAAGCGCCAGCACCGTGGGATAGCCAGGGTTCCAATACCCGTTGATCGCCAGACCTGCACGATGCGTGTTCAGGTATTCGGCGATGTCCATAAACGCCGTGCCATCACCGTCCATCATGTAGAGGTCGTAGCGGGCATAGCCGACTGCAGCCAGAAGCAACAGGAGCGCATAGGCCCAAAGCAGTTTGCGGCCAAAGGTGCGAAACACGAAACGGCTCCCGGCAGAAGGTGGGTCCAGTATAGGGCAGCGATGTCTGCGCCCCTTTGCGTAACGGACAAGAGGGTGCTATTCGCGACGTTCTGTTCGCTTCGGGAAGACGTCCGCGGGCACTGCTGCGCCCTCCTGCCACTCCACCTGAAATCGGCCGGTGTAACCAAAGAGCTTGCCCCAGCGGCGATTGCTGACCACCACCTCGATGCGGAAGCACCCCTCCGCATCGTCGTACCATTCACAGACGTCGGCGTAGCCACTCAGCGCCATGGGGAAGCGGAAATCTACGGACCCCTCGTAGAACCTCTGCTCCCCGGACCGCAGTCGCATGCCGCCGTTCGGCGCGATGCTCATTGCGATATCCACCGCGAGGTGCTGATGCGATCCCAGGTAGTCGACGATCATCCCGCGTGCTTCGCTGTAGATCATGTAGGCGTCGAAGCGGCGACGGCGCCCCAACTCAAAGGTGCGCAACCAGGTCACCGTCTCTCGCCCGAATTCGTCCTTGTAGGCGTAGTTCTGGATCGTGAACGGAACATCCTCCCCGCGTTCCGGAAACATGATGGCCCGCCACGTGCCAATCCACAGGAATGGCAGCGTATACCACCGCCCATGCCAAACGCTTTGCATGGTTCCACGTCCGATGGCGCCCATCCCGCTCTCGCTGTCGAAGCCGAAACGCCGTTGAATCATCGGGTGCAGACGCGCAAAGGTTTCTTTCCCCAACACCCGTTCATAGATCGATTGATGTTCGCTCATGCCCCTGCTGTCTCCGCACCACGACGGGGTGGCTGGCGACGACAGCGGCCCGCAAAGGCGCTGCCCTGCCATGCCCACCACCCGATCACGCTCAGCGAGAACATCCCCCCGTTCAACGTGACCGGATTGAACGCTGCCGTCAGATACTCCGGGGAACGCAGCGCCACGCCAATCAGCGCCATCACCATGGCGACCGCTGTCAGGGCAAGGTAGGCTCGCCAACGCCAGAACACCAGGCCCATGAGCCCGGCAAGCACCTCAGCGCCACCAAACAGGGGCAGCACGCGTGCACTCACCCCCGCCTCGCGCAGCATCTGCAACTCATCGTGATGACGAAATAGCAGCTTGGGCACCAGCCCGTGCCAAAGCCAAATGAAAACCACGGTAAGCCGGGCAAGCGTGTAGATCAGGGTGCACGTCCGCACCACCTCGGGCGGGATGTCCTCCTCGGCCCAGAGCCGCAGCCGGTCAAAGCTCCAGGCCGTGGCCCAGCCGATCAGAGGCCGAAAGACGACATCCGCCAGACGCCCCGCCACGCCCCAGCGAACCTGGTAGTCATACCAGGTGAAGAAGCGCAGCCCATGCGCAACCGGCACATACTTCCAGTACCCGCTGCCTTCCCGGATCAGGGACAGCCGACTGCGCGACCAGAAAGCCAGGGAGGACGTGCGGATGCCCCCATCGCTTTCCCGCGTGGTGACCGACTCGCCCGTGCCCTCAATCTGCAGGCCGGGCCCGATCCGCGTGGCATAAGTGAATCGCTGCGGCTCGTCAGGGGTGAGACGGGGCAAATACGTGATGGCGGAGAAACGCAGGTCCCAGCGCTCGTGGAGCGACGGAACCTGGGTCAGCTCCCAGACGCGGTCCATCGACCCCTGGATCCTCGCTTCGACATACAGGCCGCGCGCCATGCTCGCAGCGTACCATCGTGATCAGGAACGGGATGCAGCAATCAGCGTCCCCCTGCGAAGGATCCAGAGGCTACTCCATGTCGAAGAAGACCCTGCTCACCGTGATGGCTTTCATGACTCTGTGGCTCAGTAGCGCTCCTGCTGAGGCTCAGTACCACCACCATCACCCGCACCATCACCGCTTCGTTCGCCGCCATTGCTTCTATCGACACCACCGCCGTGTCTGCCGGTACTACTAAGAGGAAAGGCCCTTCCAGGAGGGCCCTCCCTGCTGGCGAGGCAAGCCCCGCTTTGAGCGACCAGGGCCGCGCATCGGCGCAAAGGCAAGCTAGAGGATGTAGCGGCTCAGGTCCTGGTTCTGCACGATCGAGGCGACCTGCTTCTCCACGTACGCCTTGTCCACACTCAACGTGAACTCCGGCCCGCTGCCGCCTGCGTTCCGCCGCAGCAGCGTGGGCACGCCATCGGACGACATGGTGTCCTCCTTGGCAGCCTTTACCAGATCCGGTGCCTGGAAGCTGATCTCATCCAGCACCCGCTCCATGATGGTGTGAAGCCGCCGCGCGCCGATGTTCTCCGTCGTCTCATTCACCTCAAAGGCAAAACGCGCCATCTCGGACAGCGCCTCCTCCGTAAACTCCAGCGCCAGCCCTTCGGTTTCGAGCAGCGCCACCGATTGCTTCACGATGGACGCGCGCGGCTCCGTAAGAATGCGCAGGAAGTCACCGACGGTAAGCGGCTTCAGCTCAACACGAATCGGAAAGCGCCCCTGCAACTCGGGGATCAGATCGCTCGGCTTGGAGACATGAAACGCGCCCGCTGCGATGAACAGGATGTGGTCTGTGGTGACGAAGCCGTACTTCGTATTGACCGTTGTGCCTTCCACAATGGGCAGGATGTCCCGCTGCACGCCCTCGCGGCTGATATCGGGTCCATGCCCGCCCTCGCGTCCGGCGATCTTGTCGATCTCGTCCAGGAACACGATGCCGCTATCCTCCACTCGCTCCACCGCGGTGCGCGTGATCGAATCCATATCCAGCAGCCGTGCCTCCTCCTCCTGCACCAGGTAATCGAACGCGTCCACGACCTTCATGGGCCGCTTGCGCGTGCGTCCGCCCAGCATGCTCGAGAGCATGTCCTTGATGCCGTTGGCCTCGCTCTCATCCTGGTTGTTGCTGATGACCTCGATCTGCGGCTGCTGGCGGTCCCGCGTCTCCAACTCCACCATGCGCTCGTCGAGACGACCCTCGCGGAACTGCCCCCGCAGTCGCTCCCGGTCGCGTGCCTTTTCCCCATCATCCTTGGTCAACACCACAAGATTGACCGGCTCGCCGCTCGGCGTCAGCGACTCCGGGCTGAGATGTTCGCGCGCCGGTACGATCTCGATTGTGCCTTCGGGAGGGGCGCCGTCAGGGCGGGGGCGCATCTCTACCGCCGGCGCGCCCGTGTTGCCCTGGACCAACAGCATGTCCAGCAGACGATCTTCGGCAGCCGCCTCGGCGCGGTCTTCAATTTCCTCCAGCTTCTCTTCGCGCACTTCGTCAATGGCGATCTCCACCAGGTCGCGCACCATCGACTCCACGTCGCGCCCCACGTAGCCGACCTCGGTGAACTTCGAAGCCTCCACCTTCAGGAACGGTGACTTCGTCAGCTTCGCCAGCCGGCGCGCAATCTCCGTTTTACCCACGCCCGTCGACCCGATCATGAGGATGTTTTTGGGCATGATCTCTTCGGCGATTTCGGGCGGCAGCTTCTGCCGCCGCGTGCGGTTCCGCAGCGCCACCGCCACGGCACGCTTGGCCGCAGCCTGGCCGACGACGTACTTGTCCAGTTCGGTCACGATCTCGCGCGGCGTCATCTCGTCCAGCGAGAGGGGCTGGTCTTCAGCGGTTCCAGGTAGGTAAATGGCCATCAGGTACGTCGAACTCCACAACAGGTTGAACAGGTTTAGGGTTGCTGCGGCTGTCCATTCGAACTCAGCAGCAGCTTGAAATCAGCAACGACACGCGCAACCGCGTCAGAGAAGGCCGGATCCCGATTGCGCTTCAGGTAGGCGCCGTTGATCTCTTCAGAAAACGCCCACAGCTGCACATGCGTTACCGCATCCGAGATGCCGAGCCGGATCTGCGGAACGTTCAGGCCCGGCGTCTCCACAAAACGAATGCCCAGCACAATATCCGCGTTCTTCGGGTCGTCCACCAGCTTGTAACGGCCCCACTGCCCCATGCCCGCGTAGAACTCGGCATAGGCGCGCTCCGGTCCGCCGCTGTACACCGAAGGAAACGCGCTCACGTCACCAAGCTCAAACGAAATGAAGGCTTTCTTACCCGCCAAAATTGGCGCGGGAACTGGAGCCGCAGCGGCGTTCACCGGCGCATTTTTCCGCTGCGCTCCAGAGAAACCGGTAAGCAGCATCAAGCCGCCGCAAAGCGCGATACCCTGGATCGTCCTACGCACGCTCATGGCTCCTTAAACCGTTCCGGCCCGCAACTCTTCCACCACAATCGACTGGTTCGAGTAGATACAAATGTCGCCCGCGATCTTCATGGAGCGCTCCACCACCTCGCGCGCGCTCATCTGCGTGTTCTCGATCAGAGCCGTCGCCGCGGCCAGGGCATACGTTCCACCCGACCCGATCGTCGCGATCACACCATCCCCGGTCGCATCCGGCTCAATCACGTCGCCGTCACCCGACAGCACATAGATGTGCTCCGCGTCGGCAATGATCAGCAACGCCTCCAGCTGCCGCAGGATCTTGTCGGTACGCCATTCCTTGGCGAGCTCCACCGCGGCACGGCCCAGCTGCCCGCTGTACTGTTCCAGCTTGGCCTCAAAGCGCGTGATGAGCGCAAAGGCATCTGCGGTCGAGCCCGCAAACCCGGCCAGCACCTTGTCATTGCCCAGCCGGCGCAGCTTCCGTGCCTTGGTCTTCATCACCGTAGCGCCCAGCGTCACCTGGCCATCCGACGCCATCACGACCGCATCCCCACGGCGTACACACAGCACAGTCGTCGAGCGCACGCGGCGTCCCTGCGACAAATCAAGCGGATGCCCGCCCTTTACCTCTTGCACTTGCGAGCGCGGCAACCGGCGCGGGCTCGGCGATGTCTTCTTCATAGGCACACAGAAGTATATCGCCGCGCCCCGCACCTCGGTTTCGCCTCGACTACTGCAGCTGCCGCGTCAGGTAGGTGTAGGTGATTGCCTGCGTACGGGCTTCCTGCTGGATGCTCGCACCCGCGCCGTGGCCGCCTTCCGTGATCTCGTCATAGAAGAAGGGCTCGTGGTACTCCTCCATTTTGGCCGCGAACTTGCGCGCGTGCTGCGGTCCCACGCGGTCGTCCTTGGTCGTCGTGAAGATCAGCGGCTTCGGGTAGTCCACCCCCGGCTTCAGCTGGTTGTATGGCGAGATCCCCGCCAGAAACGTCCGCTCGTCCGGGTTACCCACCGAGCCGTACTCGCCCACCCAGCTGGCGCCGGCGGCGATCTTTTCAAAGCGCAGCATATCCAGCAGCGGCACCTGGATCACAATCGCGCCCCACAGATCCGGATGCTGCGTCATCTCCACGCCCATCAGGAGCCCGCCATTGGACCCACCTAAAATGCCCAGGTGCTGCGGACTCGTGATCTTGCGCGTAATCAGGTCCTGGCCCACCGCCGCGAAGTCGTCATAGATGCGCTGCCGATGCGTCTTCAGCCCCGCTTCATGCCACGCCGGCCCGAACTCACCGCCGCCCCGGATGTTCGCCAGCACGTAAACGCCGCCCTTTTCCAGCCACAGCTTGCCGCGCGCAGCGTTGTAGCTCGGCGTCTCCGCAATTTCAAATCCGCCGTAAGCATTCAGCAGCGTGGGATTACTGCCATCCAGCTTTATGTCCTTCGGGTGCACGACAAAATACGGCACCTTGGTCCCGTCCTTGCTGGTCGCCTCGAACTGCTCCACCGTGCTCTTGGATCCATCAAAGCGCGGCGGCTCGCTCTTCGCCTTGTCCAGCGTTCCTTTCGCAGCATCGCCAAAATACAGCGCTGGCGGCGTCAGGAAGCCTGTAACGGAGAGGAAGAACCGGTCGTCAGTCTCGCTCGTTGAAGCCACGCTCACCGCAACATTGTCCGGCAAGGTCAGGCGCTGTTTCGTCCAGCCTTCCGCACCCGGTGTGTAGATATAAGCGCGCCCCTGTACCTTCTCCAGCGTCGTCAACAGCACCCGTGAGTGCGCAATCGCTACGCCTTCCAGGAACTCCTGTTGCGTCGGCGCAAACACCACCGTCGGCTTCAGGTGCGCCGGGTCCTTCAACACATCTTCCAGCTTCAGCGCGACCAGCGATCCCTGCACGAAGCTCTGGCTGCTTCCCTCCGGCTTCCAGTCCTCGCGCAGCTCCACCAGCACCTGCCCGTTCACCATGCCATGCAGGCCGCTCTTCAAAGGAATACCCAGCCGCTCGACGCCGCGCGGTGTCAGCACCGAATTCTGGAACTCGAAAAATGTCACACCCCGCTCAAACGTCACCAGCTGGTGACCGGCCTCGTCATGCAGCACAGCCGAGGACGACCCCAGCTGGTCCGTCGCCGCGCCGCGAAACATCTCCTTGGCACTCTCCAGCGGCGTCCCACGCTTCCACTGTTTAATCACAAACGCATAGCCGGAGCTCGTCATCGTACCGGCACCCCAGTCGCGGTCCACCAGCAGCGTGTTCTTATCCACCCAGCTCACGCCCTGCTTGCTGTGCGGCAGCTGCAGCCCGCCCTGCACGAATTTGCCTGCTTTCAGGTCAAACTCGCGCATCGTGCTCGCATCCTCACCGCCCGCGCTCAGCGCCACCAGGCAGTACTGGTCGCCGGGGTACAGGCAGTCCACCCCGTGCATCACCCAGCCGGTCTTTTCCGCCTTGCCCAGCGCGTCCACATCAATCAGCGTCTGCCACTGCGGTGTATCCGTGAGATAGCTTCCCACCGTCGTCCGGCGAAACAGCCCACGGGCGTGCTCCTTGTCCCGCCACAGGTTCAGCACATCGTTGCCCTTCAGCTCAGGCATCGGCAAACGCCGGGGATCTTCCGCAACCTGTAAAGCCTCATTCAGAAACGCTGTGTAGTGCGGATCCGCTTCGAGCACAGCCGCGGTCTTTGCGTTTTCCGCCTTCACCCACTCCATCGCGCGGGGACCGTTGGCGTCCTCCAGCCAGACATACTTGTCGTTCGCGTCCGAGTCGGTACTGGGACCATGCACCTGGGCAAACGACACCGCGGCAGAGCTGCCGGCTACCAGCAGCAAGGCAAGGGCCGTGCGGCCAAAGACTGATTTTCTCGCGAAGGGGAAACGGCGTGAAGCATGGGACAAAGCAGACAAGGGAAGTCCTCTTCCGTGGTACGAGCGGTACCGCTACTGTACCAATCCGGAAGAGGCGACCCAACCCTCATTTTCAAGTGCTTACTGGCCGGACCCCGCCGGCAAAGGTGTGCCCACCTTGCGTACCGCCGTATCCACCACCGCAAAAAGCAGCTGATCGGTATCCTGCTTGGCCGCGACCTTGATCATCTCGCCCACGCGGCGGCCCGCCGCTGCAGACTCCGGCAACTGCAGATTGCGATTCTTGGCCGAGATCTCCGCCAGCTGCGTCACCATTTCGAAAAATGTAGCCTCGTTCCTGCCGCTCAGCAACCACGCCTGGTGCACCGTAAAGGTGAGCAGCTGGTCCGTGCTCCAGTTCTGGGCGCCCGCCTGTTTGCCTGCCGCGGACGCAGGCGCAATGCCCGTGGTCTGTTGGGCCCAGGAGGGGGGTGCGGCGATCAGGAGGGCGAAGGTCAATGCAGAGATCGGCTTCATCAAGGTGCGCATACGTAGTCCTCGTACTCTTTCCATAGCAATTCTCGGTCGGCTCACAGGTAACAGCCGACCTAGTGGCGATACCCGTTGTAGTAATCCTTCTTCATGTTTTGCTGGTGCGCATGGCCGGCAATCGCGCCGATCCCCGCGCCGGCGCCGCCGCCAATCAGCGCACCCTTCAGGCCGCCACCAAAGATCGCCCCGAGCGCCGCACCGCCTGCGCCGCCGATCAACGCGCCTTTGCCTGTGCCGATCCCATGACCCTGATAACGGTCGTCCCCGTGGTTCTGGTAGCGGTCATCCCCACGATTCTGGTAGTCGTGACCGTGGTTATAGGAGCCGCCCCGGCCGCCATTGCGGGCGCCGTTATAGAAGTCCTGGTGACGGTTCTGTTGCCCCCCGGAAACCGGCCCAAGAAACAAAGGAAGCGCGATGATGGAGGCTGTCAGTAGCCGAAATCGTGATGTGAGCATGCCTGCTCCTTTCCGAATGCCAAAGCTTCGTACCTGCTTTGCTGCTGGTGCGGCAGGCAAAACCCTGCTGTCACCTTCGATGCCTTGGGACCGGGAGAGGAGGTTTCCCCTGTGTCGTTTCGGACACGGTGGGCGTCTCATGCGCAAGGGAGATCTACCCATGAACTACGTTTCGCTCGGCAAAACTGGCGTAAAAGTGTCGCCTATCTGCCTCGGCATGATGACCTACGGCTCCAAACAATGGCGCGAGTGGATCCTGGAGGAAACGGAGTCCCGCCCCTTCCTGCATCGCTCTGTCGAAGCCGGTATCAACTTCTACGACACCGCCGATGTCTACTCGCTCGGCGAAAGCGAGCGCATCACCGGCAAGTTGCTCCGTGAGTTTCTGCCGCAGCGTGAGGATTACGTCCTCGCCACCAAGGTCTTCAATCCCATGAGCGACAAGCCCAACGATCGCGGCCTCTCGCGTAAGCACATCCTCGCCTCCATCGACCGCAGCCTCGAGCGCCTGGGCACGGATTACGTTGACCTCTACCAGATCCATCGCTTCGACCCGGACACCCCGATTGAGGAGACCTGCGAAGCCCTCGACGAGGTCGTAAAGACCGGCAAGGCGCTCTATCTCGGTGCGTCCAGCATGTACGCGTGGCAGTTCGGCAAGATGCTCGCCTTCCAGAAGGCCAATGGACTCGCGCAGTTCGTCACCATGCAGAATCACTACAACCTCGTCTACCGCGAAGAAGAGCGGGAGATGATCCCGCTCTGCCTGGATGGGGGCATCGGCTGTATCCCCTGGAGCCCACTCGCCCGTGGCTTCCTCACCGGCACACGCAAGCGCGGCGACGGCAAGAGCGAAACCACCCGCGCCCGCACCGACGAGTTCGGCCACGGCCTCTACTACCGCGACACCGACTGGGACATCGTCGACCGCGTCGCCGAGGTCGCACAGGCACGAAACGTCAAACCGGCACAGGTAGCCCTCGCCTGGGTGATGTCCAAACCCGGCATAAGCTCTCCCATCATCGGCGCCAGCAAGATGTACCAGCTCGACGAAGCCCTCGGTGCCCTCGACCTCCAGCTCACAGAGGACGAAATCAAACGCCTCGAAGAGCCCTACGAACCCCACCCCATCCTCGGCCACAGCTGAACCCTGTGCGGAGTCCTTCGCTTGTCATCCCGCAGGGATCTGCTTTCCCTCGCTCCCCGTTTGTCATCCCGCAGGAACCTACTATTCCCCTCGCTCCTCGTTTGTCATCCCGCAGGGATCTGCTTTTTCTCAACGAACCCAAACCCGCGTACCACCCCGGTAATGCCACCCCTAGGGGAGTGACGGCGAAGCCGTTCCTTCCTAAGCTGAAACCACATCGGGGTCTCACCTCCTGCATGCACTGCGGAGTGCACGCAGTGTGAGACCCCCGTGTGCCATCCCCTGCCGTCATGCATCTGCATACGGCTCCGTCACGGCCCATAGAACCCCAGGATCTCCGCTTGCTGCCGAGTTGTTTCGCAAGCCCACTGCAGGACCATTGCCTGTGTCGGCGTGAAGTCGTCTCCATTTCAGGCCGGCACAGAGCCTTTCTGCTGCTGATCCTTAGCTGCCTCGCGGCTTTGACCGCAACGGGTCAGGCACCCGATCCGGAACAGGCCCTCGGCAACCAGGCGGCCGCAGCGGCGCAGGCCCGGCGTTTTCTCGCCGGCCGGCAGGCCACCGAGCCTGTCTCAGTCAAAAATCCAGACACGCTGGCCGCTACCCGCAGGGCAATCGCCGCGGCC
>CAZZXY010000075.1:0-12504 GCA_964658105.1 Verrucomicrobia bacterium Tous-C9LFEB
TTAGGGCATGGCACGTTTATCCTTCGCCACGGCTGCCCGCATCGCTACGCGGGAGCTGCGCAGCTCTCGCGGCAAGTTCGCCTTTGTGATCCTGTCCGTTGCGATCGGCGTAGCCGCGCTTACAGGCGTGCAGGGCTTCTCCGCCGCGTTTCGTTCCATGCTGCTCGCCCGGGCGCGGACGATCATGGCAGCCGATCTCGCAGCACGCACCAGCCAGGAGCTTACGCCGGGGGAGACAAGCGGGCTGACGCGCTTTGTCGCAGCCACGCATGCGGAGACAACGCCGGTCACCGAGATGCTCTCCATGGCCTCGGCGTCCAACTCGCTCGATCCGCTGCTGGTTTCGTTGAAGGCCATTGAGCCCTCGCGCTATCCGTTCTATGGATCCGTTGTGCTGTCGCCTGCGATCCCGCTCGCGCAGGCTGTGACCGATACCAGCGTGGCCGTAGGGGATGATCTGTTGCTGCGCCTGCATCTGAAGGTGGGCGACTCCATCAAGCTGAACGACCGCGTCTACCGCGTGGCGGCGGTCGTTCAGGAGGAGCCTGATCGGCTGAGCGGAGCCTTTGCCGCCGGGCCGCGTGTGCTCATCTCGCAGCATGCTTTGGAGCAGACTGGGCTTCTGGCCCCGGGCTCGCGCGCGACGCGACGGATTCTTGTGCGGCTACCTGCACCGGCTCCGGGCAAGGCCGCGTCGGACGACGTGATTGCCCGCGCAAAGACAGATCTCCAGACGGCTTTGCCCGACGCCCAGGTCGCGGACTACCGCGAGGCGAACGAGAGCCTCACGCGTGCGCTCGATGGAGCGACAGGGCTGCTTTCGCTGATGTCGCTGGTCGCTCTCGTGCTGGGAGCGATCGGTGTGGCAATGGCCATACGCGCGCATCTGGCGCAACGCATGGATTCGATTGCCATCATGAAGTCGCTTGGCGCAGGCTCTGCGCAGGTGATGAAGATTTACCTGCTGCAGACGGTGCTGCTGGGGCTTGCGGGCGGCATCCTCGGGCTGCTGCTTGGCTTTGGCGTGCAGCTGGCGATGCCGATCTTTCTCGCGCGTCTGCTGCATCTCACGCCAACCTTTCGCCTCGATCCCCACGCCCTGGTCCTGGGAATCACTGCAGGTGTGCTGACGACATTGCTGTTCAGCCTTCCACCGCTGCTCGACATCCGCGGCGTGCGGCCTATCCTGATCCTTCGCCGTGCGGTGGAAAGCTCGGATGATCCCTTCACCCAGCGATTCGTGCGCAGGCTGCGCGGCTCCGGTGTGCAGATCGGCGCCTTCGTGGCCATCCTCGGCGGCCTCGTGCTGCTGGCTACGCGCGTCTCGGCGTCGCGGCAGATCGGCAGCATCTTCGGCTTTGGCCTCGCGGCTGCCCTGGTTGTGCTGCTTGGCCTGGCAGCGGCGCTGCTGGCCGTGCTCAAGGCCCTCCTCGACCGCACGCGCCTCAGCCTGCCATCCTCCCTGCGCCATGGTCTGGCCAACCTGTACCGCCCCGGCAATCCTTCGGCGGCACTGCTGGCCGCACTGGGCCTGGGCATCATGCAGATTGCCACCGTGTATACCGTGCAGCACGCCGTCGTGAGCGACATCTCGGCGACCTCGCTGAGCAAACTGCCCAACCTGTTCATGATCGACATCAGCCCGGATGAGGTGGACGCGGTGCGATCGTTGCTGGCGCACCTACCGCATGTGCAGGGCACGCCGGAGATCCTCCCGGTGATTGGCGGCCGCATCACGGCCGTGAACGGGACAGCGCTTGCCGACCTGAAGCTGCCAACCATGCGGCGGCGCGGCTTCGGCAACATCAACCTGACCTATGCCCTCAAAACAGATGAGCCGCCCATCGGTGATCGCGTCATCGACGGCAAGTGGTGGACGGCGGCGCAAGCGGCAAACTCAGCCAAACAGCCTGTAATTGCGCTCGACCGGGCGGAAGCCAAGTTCCTTGGAGTGCAGCCGGGCGGAACGCTGGGTTTCTCCGCACAGGGAAGCGAAGTCAATGCAAAGGTCGTCGCTCTTTTCGAGCCCGACTCGCAACATGCGTTCTCCCGTGCCTCCTTTGTGCTGCCGGAGCCCGTTCTGCATGGCCTGCCCGCCGTTTGGTACGGCGGCGTGCATGCCGACCCCGCAGCTACCGGCGATGTGCGCCGCGTGCTGTATCAACACTTCCCATCCGTCACCGTCATCGATGTCGCGGCCACGGTAGAGACCGTTCGCCAGGCCGTGCTGCAAATCGTGAATGTGATCCAGTTCCTGGCGGCTTTTTCGGTCTTTGCGGGTGTCGTCATCCTGGCCAGCGCGATTGCGGGCACCCGCTATCGTCGCATTCGCGAGGTGGTGGTGTTGAAAACGTTGGGAGCGACACGCGCACGCATCGCCACGATCTTTTCCATTGAGTTTGCAACGCTGGGCCTGATCGCAGGCGCTGTGGGCCTGCTGTTCGCCAACATCGCATCGCGCGTCCTGCTTAAGCGGGCTCTGCACTTCGACTACCAGTTCCAGCCCGTCCTGACCCTTGTGTCATGGCTTGGCGCCGGTGTCCTGACGATCGTCTGCGGGTGGCTTGCCAGCTATCGCGTACTCGGGCAGAAACCGCTGGAAGTTTTGCGCGAAGAGTAGTTCCGGGATTGACCGGAACTGGGCTTGGCTGTACTCTCAAAAAGGTGGTCGATGTTGCCCGCTACCCCGCCAGGGCTCCGACCGCCGCTTAACTTCTCTCGCTGTTGCCCCCTCGTTCAATGGTAGGACAGTCGGCTCTGAACCGATCAATCGGGGTTCGAATCCCTGGGGGGCAACCAACCTGCGAGAAGGTGGCTTCAAGTTACCTTCAGCTACACAGCCCCAGCACACCAAATCAGCGTCATCCTGAGCAACGCGAAGGACTTCCGTATTCTGCCCCGAGCAGCAACACAGCTCCCGGCAGAATACAGAGGTCCTTCGTTGCACTCAAGATGACGGCCGAACTCTGACACCAGCCCTAAAAGAGCAGCTTCAAGCCCAGCTGAATCTGCCGGCTCGTCCCCGTCGTGCTCGTGATTACACCAGCTGTAGGGCTTTGCTGTGTCGCTGACGTATAGACGACCTCGTTCGGCGTCGACAGGTTCGTGTGGTTCACGATGTTGAAGATCTCCGCACGAAATTGCAGTCGCACAGCCTCGGCAATTTGCGTGGACTTCAGCAGCGACATATCCCAATCCGCATAACCTGGCCCGGTCAGCGTGTCGCGCCGCAGATTGCCGACAGCACCCGCCGCAGGGGGCGCAAAGGCATTCGGATCGAAGAAACGCGTGACGCGCGCCGCGGTGCTGCCCTGGGTGTACAGCGCCCCGCGGTAGCTCGCGTTCACGTTCGGACGAACAGGATTGCGCGTGTCGCCCGAGTTCGTCGGGTTATAGCCAAGCTGCGGGCTGAAGGGAAAGCCCGTCTGCAGGCTGGCAATCGTCGCCAGTTGCCAGCCCGAGATCACGCGGCCGGTGAACGCTCCCGTATGGCCCAGCAGCGCGTGACCCTTGCCGAACGGCAGGTCGTAGGTTCCGTTCAGGGCAAAGCTGTGCCGGATATCCGTGGCCGCCGGACCATAGTCAAGATGCGGCAGCGAAGGCACCGCGACAAAGGCAGGTGTGTTCGCCGAGACAGACGTGTTCCAGGCAGAGCCGTCATCCAGATTTCTGGACCACGTATAGTTCGCGCGCAACTGCAGACCCTGCGCGAGGTCGTGTCGCACATCGGCGATAAAGCCGTTGTAGTTGGCCGAGCCTCCGGAGAACCACGAGGTCGTGTTCGCCAGTGCAGGGTTCGCCTTGATAGCGTTTGGATAAAAGATCGTCCCGGACGCCAGGTTCTCATGGCTGGCCGTGCACGCTGGATCAGGGCAGACCACGAAGGCGGGCTCGTTCAAATCTCCGGAAAGGATCTGGTGATACGCATGCGAGCCGATGTAGCCCACGGTCAACGAGGTGTTTCGCGCAAGTTGCTGCTCCAGGCGAAGCGTATAGGCAAGCACCGCGGGTGTGCTCATGTCGTTCTGCACCGTGGAGGGCGAGATGCTGGTGTTGCCCGTCGTAGGCGCGGCGACAGTGGTATTCGCGTAGCTCAGGGTTGTGTTGAAGGGCGCCGCCTGGTCGAAGCGGTAGTCCAGGTTGTCGAGCAGCGAATGATGCAGGCCCACGGAGGCGCGCACGCTTGTCGTGCCATCCCCGAAGACATTCCATGCCAGCCCGGCACGCGGTTCCGGGAGAAACAGCGCGCGATTGGTGAGCAGGCCATTGTTGCGGGCAACGGGATTGGTATCGATGATGCCGTCCGTGAAGGTATACACCCCGGCACGCCCGTGCGCCTCATTCCACCCTGTCGTGTGCTCGGAGCGAAACCCTGCACGCAACTCGAGCCGCGGCGTGATGTGAAATGTTTCCTCAAGGTAGGCCGCCGCGAAGAGCGAACGCCACGCAAGCGCCGTAGGCTGCGGAACGACGGTGAAAGTCTTGATCGTTCCCGCAAGGAACGTCTGCAGGGAAGCGAACGACGCCTGGCCATACTGATTCTGTGCGAGATTGTCGTTGGATTGCAGGCGTTGCAGCCACACGCCAGCTTCGATCTGGTGTTTGCCCCGCGTGTAGAAGACGTGATCGTCAAACGTGAAAAGATTGCGCACGATGGCGTTGTTCGAGCCTACATTCGCGCCTGCCGCGGTGATCTGCGAGGCACCGTTCGACGCGGTTGATCCTGCGATCACGATCGCGCCCGTAGGCTTGCCCGGCACAAACGTCCCTGTCTCGGCCTGAATATCTGCAGGCACTGATCCGAGGAAGAAGAAGCTTGCCCGCGAGTAGCCAAAGCGTGCCGTGTTCAACAGGCGTGGCGAAAACACATGCTGCTCCTGCGCGCTCAGCACCTGCTCGCGAAGATACTCGTCAATCAGCGAGTAGGGATTCTGCGTGGGCGTATGCGCCTGCGAGTCATCGACGGTATAGGCCGCAAAGAACAGGTCGTTGCGCGTGAGGTTCGCGTCAAAGCGCGTCGTGCCGAAATCTTCACGGATGTGCTGCGCGGGCGACGAGAACGCCTCGGCGATGCCGGTGGGCACATTCTGTCCCTGCGTGTTGGTAGCGAACAGCTCAGGGCCATTCTGCTCGGGCCACAGGTTCAGCAGCGGCACGACCGAAGGCGCGAGAGGCACCTTCGTCCGCACGCCGGCGCTGTTGGGCAGAAAGCCCTGGCGTGCCTGATCATCCGGTACGAGGGTGACAGCCGAGATTCCCAGGTTCTGCCGATAGCCTTCGTAGTTGCCGAACAGAAAGAACTTGTCCTTGCGCAACGGTCCACCCAGCGCCCCGCCAAAATCATTTCTCTGGAAGTTCGGGATCCTTGCCTGGTCAAAGTAGTTGCGCGCGTCGAAGTAACTGTTGCGCAGAAACTCATACGCTGAACCGTGCAGCTTGTTCGTGCCCGACGCCGTGACGATGGAAACCTGCGCACCCTCACGCTTGCCGTACGCGGCCGAATAGCTGTCCGAAACGACGTTGAACTCGCGCACGCCATCGATGCCCAGCAACTGCCCGCTCGTGCCGCCAGGCGTGTTGTTAATCAATGAGGCGCCGGTGTACTCCACGCCGTTCAGCAGAAACAGATTGTCCTGCGGACGGCGCCCTGCCACGGCAAACATGTTGCCTACCGACGAGTTCGACGTGCCCGTGCCGCCAGCGCGCTGCTGCGAGTAATTCACTACGCCCGGGTTCAGGGTCAGCAGTTGATCGTAGGAGCGCCCATTCAGTGGCAGATCCTTGATCTGCCGTGAACTGATCAGCCCTGAGGTTTGTTCGGTGGAGGTGTTGACCGTGGAGGTCGCCTCGTCCACCGTCACCACCTCATTGCCTGAGATAGCCAGCTTCAGGGGCAGGTCAAGCGACTGACCGATGGTCAGCTGTACTCCATCCCGCCGGTATGGGCTGAAGTTCGCGGCCTGCACGGTGATGCGGTATAGACCGACCGGCATGGAAGGCGCACTGAAGCGACCGCCTTCATCCGTGGCCGCGACGCGTTCTGTACCCGTGTCGGTGTTGCGAACGGTCACCTTCGCGCCTGGAACAACGGCGCCGGAGGGGTCCTGCACGGTTCCGGCAATGGTGCCGCCGACAACCTGGGCGTGGCCTGAAACAGGGAGAGCCGTGAAGGTCAGCAGTGTGCCTGCGGCAGCCATCGCCAGCGTGGAAGAGGAGCGGCGAAGCGAAAGGGATGAGAAGGGCATGGATCTCCGAGAGCGGTCACGTGCGGGCGGACGCACGACTCTTGTTATGGGTGTTTTGCTGGGACGCAGCGAGGGAAGAGAACGCAGGATTCAGCGGCAGCGACAGCGAGGTCGACAACAGCGAGCCACGAAGAAAGGGCTCACATGGCCCCCATGCGCACGGCGCCGAAGACCAATCCCAGGGTCACGAGCGCGATAAAGATTTCGCCAAGAACGCCAACCAGGATCGGACGCCAGCCCTGGTTTACGAGATCCCGCAGGTGGGTACGAAGACCAACGCCGGCAAAGGCCGGAAGAAAGGCCCATTTGGAGAGATTGGATAGGGAAACAAGCTGGCCCTTGGAGAAGAAACCTGCGGTAGCCAGTACCGAGATTGCAACAAACCCGAGAATGAACTTCGGGAACTTCTGCCAGAGAAACAGGGCCTTGTTCTCGACGCGATGCGCCTGTCCCTGCGAGGCCCAATACACGGCATAGCCCAGAACAACGAAGCCGATAAACGCTGATCGGGCTGTCTTGGCGAGCACGGCGAAGCGTCCCGCCTCATCGCCGTACAGTGCGCCGGTGACGGTCGCCTCGGCGGTGTTGTCGACGGCAAGCCCTGTCCAGATGCCATAGGGCTGTTGCCCCATATGCAGCGCATGGCCGATGGCAGGGAAGGTGAACAGCGCAAGCGCTCCCAGGGTGAGGATGGCGGCGATCGCCGTGGAGGTATCTTCCTCGTCCGGTTCAATCGCACCCTGCGCGGCCATAATCGCCGTCACGCCGCAGATCGAGCTGCCAATCGCGAGCAGCGACGTCAGCTTGGGAGGTAAGCGGAACAGCTTGCCGAGCAGCGTCATCACACTGAGCGAAAGTACGAGCTCCACCAGCACAAGCACCAGGGAAAGCCTGCCAAGATGGACCATGTCGGCGAACAGAAACTTGGCGCCCACAAGCACAATGCCCAGCTTGAGCCAGAGTTCATAGGTGGCGATGCCGGGCCGAAAGATCCGTGGAACACTCCCCACGTTGGAGATCACCAGCCCGAGCAGGATGGCCCAGAGCACGTACTCCACATGGGGTGCCGGCACGTGATGCGCCGTTCGCAGCCACGTGCAAAAGCTCTCCAGCCCCTTGCCCGCCACACCGATGCCAAACAGCAGCGCTGTGCCCGGCAGCAGACCTGCGACCTGCCGCAGGGGAGAGGTCGCTGTTGGCTGCTGGGTACTGGTAGGTCGTGGGAGCGCTTGGGTTGACAACGGAATGGGCTACCAGCCGATGTGGTGAATGACGTTCAACCGAATAAGGGCTGCAAACGCCAGGGCGATGGCGATCGCGGCCATGTCGGCATTAAAGCCGAGCTTGCTATGGGTCGCAGCTGCACTGCTGCGGTTGGCTGAGGGGTGTGCCATGCGGACTCCTGAAGGTTGTCGTATGCGGGAGAGCGTGGGCCAGATGCAGAAAACCCACGCTGTGCTCGGGGGAGCTGTGCGTGGGTGCTTGGAAGGCCTTGGAGCGAGTAGCTGAGGAGTTCTCGCTTACACCAGGGCGGCACCGGCGCGACAGCGCGGCATGCGACAACACATGCAACAAAGCGCGGCGGCGGTGCAGATCTGGGTCATTGGTGTTCTCAGCCTACGAAGTGTAGATGCCTGAGTCAAGCCAACGTTTCACGGTAGGAGGGATAAATTTCCTGGAGAGACGCAGGCTGGTGAGCGTTATAGCAATGCACGGCGTTCCCGCCCCGGTCTTTCACCGCATACATGGCGCGATCGCACCGCTGGCAGAGACTATCCCAGCTCTCTCCCCGGATCGCCTCGCCGACACCGAAGCTCCCGGTCACGCGAACGTCGCCTTCGCTCAGGCCCAGAGGCAGGGTCTCCAGCAGCCCGCGCAGCCTTTCAGCCGTGACGCGGGCCTGTTCTGCCGAGGCTCCCGGCAGCAGGATCATGAACTCATCTCCACCGGTACGTGCCATCCGGTCGCAGGGCCGCAGCTTCTGGGAAAAGCACTGCGCTACCGCGACGAGAGCCCGATCACCCGCCGCATGCCCCAGGCGGTCGTTGATCGGCTTAAAGGAATCCAGATCCAGCAGGATGGCAGAGAAGGTTGTCACGCCGTACACGGCTCTGACCTGCTGCTGGGCCGCGGCCGCCAGGGCTCGCCGATTCAGCAAACCCGTCAGTGGGTCCGTCGTCGCCTGCAGTTCCAGGTCGCGGCGCAACTGGGCTGCCGTCATCCAGACGTAGGAGACCATTAATCCACATTGCAGGCAGGCGTTCGCCAGGACGATGGCGGCCAGGGCAGGGCCGGACGCACGGTAGTCCGCCGGAGCTCCCTCGACGGCCACAATAGCCATGCGGGCGATATTCGCTATCCCGAGTGCGATCAACAACATACCCGGCATCCACCCCAGATGAGAGCGCTCCCGCGAGCCAAACACCAGCAAGGCCGCCATGTGCAGCTGCTGCAACGCCAGAACGGCGCTGTACAAAAACAGACGAGCTCCTGTGTCGGGGTGAAGGCTGCCAAGCCACACCATGCTCACGATTCCCAGGACGAGCCATATACCTGCCAGGACATGCTGCCTGCGGCTGAAGCCGAACAGGCAATGCATGGACCCATACAGGGCCGAGTAGCCGCTGATCACACAAACGTTCCCGACAACAATGGAAAGCAGGTCGGGGATGCTGCCGCGCGAAAGCACGGCGACCGCTCCCACCAGCGCGAGCGCGTTGTAAACAACAAAGAGCTTCACGCCACGCATGCCCTTTTGCAGGCGAGCGTTTAACAGGGTGAGCAGCGTATAGACGAGCAGAAGCCAGGCGTGCTCAATCTGCAATGTGTGCAGAACCATGATGCTCCTCGACTGGGCGAAAACCAGGGGGTGCCTCGGAGGCAAGTTGAGCACAGCATACGCCGGTGAATTGTCTTTTCCGCTGATTTCCGCCTAAAGGCCGCAGGATTCGCTCCAAATCGGCCCTTGCGGGCGTGGTCTCGTCCTTTTGGACGAGATCCCTAGCTCCGGAGCGCGGCTGTGACCAGCGCCTTCGCTTCCTCCTGAATCTTCCCCAGATGCTCCCCGCCTTTGAAGCTCTCGGCGTAGATTTTGTACACATCCTCCGTGCCCGAGGGCCGGGCCGCAAACCACCCATTGTCCGTGGTCACCTTCAGACCGCCGATCGCCGCGTAATTGCCAGGCGCCTCCGTGAGGATGGCCGTAATCGCATCCCCCGCAAGCTCCTTGGCGGAAACCTGCGACGGCGAAAGCTTCGCGAGCTTCGCCTTGTCCTCCTTGCTGCAGGCAGCATCGATGCGCTGGTAGACCGGAGAGCCATACTTGGCAGTCAACTCCCCAAAAAGCTGGCCCGGATCCTTGCCCGTGGCCGCCGTCATCTCGGCCGCAAGCAGGCCGCAGATCAGTCCATCCTTGTCGGTCGACCACACCCCACCATCCCGGCGCAAGAAAGTCGCGCCCGCCGATTCCTCTCCAACAAAACCCAGCGTGCCATCGATCAGGCCATCCACAAACCACTTGAAGCCAACCGGCACCTCAAGCATGTTGCGGCCCAGCCCTTTTGCGACACGGTCAATCATCGAGGACGAAACCAGCGTCTTCCCGATGCCTACCTTGTCGCTCCACCCGGGCCGATGCGTGAACAGGTACTGAATGCACACCGCCAGATAGTGGTTCGGGTTCAGCAGCCCGGAGGACCGCGTCACGATGCCGTGCCGGTCATGGTCGGTGTCGCATCCCCAGGCCACGTCATAGCTGTCCTTGTTCGCAATCATGCTCGCCATCGCGAAGGGCGACGAGCAATCCATGCGAATGCGGCCGTCCCAGTCCAGCGTCATGAACCGAAACGTCGGGTCGACATAGGGATTCAGGATGTCGATGTCCAGGCCATACAGCTCCACGATCGCCGGCCAGTAGTCCACTCCCGCGCCGCCCAGCGGATCGACCGCCAGCTTCAGCGTGCTGCCCTTCAGGATCTCCAGGTCGACCACCGTGCCCAGGTCCGAGACGTAGCTGTCGATGAAGTCATGCCGCAGCGTTGTGTCCGCGTTCAGCGCATCGCGATACAGCACGCGGCGCACGCCAGCCAGCTTCGCCTCCAGCAGGGCGTTGGCCCTGTCCTGGATCCACTTGGTCGCGCTCGTATCGGCCGGGCCCCCGCTCGTCGGGTTGTACTTGAAGCCGCCATCCTCCGGCGGATTATGCGATGGCGTGATGACAATGCCGTCCGCCCGGTGCAGCTTGTTGTTGCTGTTGTGCTTCAGAATGGCGTGCGAAAGCGCCGGTGTCGGCGTATACCCCAGGTCGCCGTCGATCAACACCTCCACCCCGTTCGCCGCCAGCACCTCCAGTGCCGTCGTGAACGCCGGCTCAGAGAGCGCATGGGTGTCCTTGGCCAGAAACAACGGCCCGGTGGTGTGTTGGTCCCTGCGATACTCGCAAATCGCCTGCGTGATCGCTGCAATGTGATCGTCGTTGAAGTTGGTGTGCAGCGACGATCCCCGATGTCCACTGGTACCAAAGCTGACCCGCTCAGAAGGCTGGGTCGGGTCTGGCGTCAGCGCATAGTAGTCCGTCAACAGACGGGGCAGGTCGACCAGGCGGTCGGGTGAGGCGTGGTGGCCAGGCGTGTTGAGCTGCGGGTCAGAAGCCGTTACGGACATGGGCGGAAGCATAACGCAATTGTGATGCAGCGAGCGCTGGCGGCGCGCGTGGCTGGCGTGACTGGTATGCTGCGCGGAGAGTGACCCAGACCTCCAACCAACCTCTCGAATGGCGCTGGCTGGTGCCGGCCTTGTTATGCCTGGGCTTCGGCGCCGCTCTGCAGGCTCTCGTGCAGCACACCTCCAGCCCCGGACACTCGCTCTCGGTCGATATCGCAGTGGCGGCGCGCTGGATCGGCATCCTCTGCCTCGCCGCCATGGCCATTCGCCGCCGCAGCCTCACGCCATGGATCTTCGTCGCGATGGTCGCCGGGGCGGAGTTCGGCTACGACGCCCCACAGGCCGCCTCCCAGGCACGGGTCTTCTCCGACATCTTCCTCCGGCTCATCAAGACCATCGTCGCCCCGCTCATCCTCGCCACGCTGGTCGTCGGCATTGCCGGCCACGGCGACCTCAAAGGCGTCGGCCGCATGGGCCTCAAGGCGCTCATCTACTTCGAGGTGGTCACCACGCTCGCCCTTGTCATCGGCCTGCTGGCGATCAACATCAGCAAGGCCGGTGTCGGTCTCACCTTGCCCTCAGCTCCCACGGAGCACCTCGCTGCTGTCGTGCCCTCGGCCGGTCCGGTGCACTGGGACGACTTCCTCCTCCACATCTTCCCGGAGAACCTCGCGAAATCCATCGCCGAGGGCCAGATCCTCCAGGTGGCCGTCTTCGCCGTCTTCTTCGGCATCGCTCTCGCCACCCTCAGCGAAGCCAAACGCGGCCCCGTGCTGCGCCTCTGCGAAAGCCTCAGCGAGGTGATGTTCCGCTTCACCAACGTCGTCATGTACTTCGCTCCGGTCGGCGTGGGCGCGGCCATGGCGTACACCGTCGGCCACATGGGACTGGGCGTGCTGGTCAACCTCGGCAAGCTCCTGCTGACGCTCTACGGCGCGCTCGCGCTCTTTGGTGTGCTGGTCCTGCTGCCCGCCGCCATGCTCTTCCGGGTGCCGGTCGCGCGCTTTCTGGCCGCGGTCGCCGAGCCTGCCACGATCGCCTTTGCCACCTCCACCAGCGAGGCCGCTCTCCCCCGCGCCATGGAGGCCATGGAGGCCCTCGGCGTCCCGCGCCGCATCGTCGCCTTCGTCATCCCGGCCGGCTACAGCTTCAACCTCGATGGCTCTACGCTCTACCTCGCGGTGGCCAGCATCTTCGTCGCCCAGGCCGCCGGCATCCACATGAGCATCGGCCAGCAGCTCCTCATGATGGGGACGCTGGTACTCACGAGCAAAGGCGTCGCCGGGGTGCCGCGTGCGACGCTGGTCGTGCTCCTGGCCACCGCCTCCACCTTCCACCTGCCCACCGAACCGATCTTTGTCATCCTCGGCATCGACGCCCTGATGGATATGGCGCGCACCGCCGTCAACGTCGTCGGCAACTGCCTCGCCTCGGCTGTCGTGGCGCGATGGGAAGGTGTCTTCGGCACAGAGTTGCCCGACCCGGTCGTCCTCGAGGGCGTCGAAGCGTAGCCCGCAGGCAAACCGCAACTTCGCGCGCCTCCACCCGTCTGTTGCTGTATGCACTCCCCGTTCTCCGGCAAGCTTCTGGCTGCTGC
>CAZZXY010000075.1:12604-21861 GCA_964658105.1 Verrucomicrobia bacterium Tous-C9LFEB
GTCTACGACAAAAAGGGCCTGGTCACCACTCTCGGCCAGAAAGACTTCGCCATCACTGTCGACAACAAGCCGCAGACCATTCGCTATTTCGATCGCGACACAGATGTTCCCCTGACCGTCGGTCTGCTTGTAGACGTCAGCCGGAGCCAGGAAAAGGTCCTGGAGGACGAGCAAAAGGCAAGCCAGAAGTTCCTGGACACCTTTCTGAAAACCGCCGCCCCGAACCGTCCGGCCGACAAGGCCTTCATCCTTCAGTTCGCCCGCACGGCGGAGCTGCTGCAGGACGTCACCGACTCCCACCCGCTGCTCGCCGCCGGCCTCAAGGAGATTGGCACCCAGTCACCGGCTTCGGCCAGCGAGGACGCCGCCGACAGCGCGGACAGCGACCCCAATGCAGGCAACAACAATCCCAACACGAACGGCGGATCGAACGGCGGCGGGTATGGCCGACGCAGTGGGTACCCCGGCGGCGGCGGCAACGGCGGACCCAGCCACGGGTCGCAGGCCAGGGGCGGCACCGTGCTCTATGACTCGGTCTTCCTCGCTACCGGTGATGTGCTCGGCAAGCTCAAAGGGCGACGCGCCGTGATCCTCCTTACCGACGGTGTGGACCGTCACAGCAAGGAGTCCCTGACGGAGGCCATCGAAGCCGCGCAGCGAGCCGATACGGTCGTGTACGCGATCTACTACAAGGGTCAGGATCACCAGGACCGCGACTTCAACGATCAGCGTCCAGGCGGATATGGGCGCTACGGTGGGTACCCGGGTTACGGCAGACCTGACTATCCAGGGAGCGGCGGGCGTCCCGGCTCAGACGGCACCTATGCCCAGCCCGACGGGAAGAAAATCCTGCAGCGTATCTGCAGTGAGACCGGCGGGCACCTCTACGAGCTGAAAGGCAAGGGCTCCGTCGAGGACATCTACAAGCAGATCGGCGATGAGCTCCGCGCGCAGTACCGACTTGGATTTACGCCCACCGCGGAAGCCTCGAGCACGGGCTACCATCCCATCCAACTCACACTCACAAGCGCCGAAAACAAGAAGCTCGAAGTCCAGACGCGCGATGGATACTTCACCGGGGCACCCGCCGCGCACTGACGCATCACGGTGCTCCGCCTCTCAGGCCGCGATGGGGGACGTCTGCTGAGGCAGGATCAGGTGAGACGTAGGGTGCTTGGTAAAGGGCGGCGTGTTCTTTTTACGCGCGCGCCAGCTCACAACGATGATGGCGGCAATGATGATGACCATGACAGCGCCCACTGCGAGATACAGGACATGGGCGATCGTGGATACATCGGCTTTTTCGTTTTCGGTCGGCATGCCACTTTGAGATGCCGGTCACGCCGCGGACGTCCGACGTGCCTTCCGGTCCCGTGAACAAGAATCGAAATTGTCTCCGCGTGCATCTTTGCTCCATGATGGGTGAAGAAGTTTCACCCACCAACAGGAGACCGATGAAACGGACAGTCCGCCTTACCCTTGCCCTCACCACAGCGATGTTTGGAGGCGTCCTGACGCTGGCTTCCGCGGTCGGTCAGGTCACCGGTTCGCCGTATCCGCACGCGCACATCTACCCGGAGATCAGCCAGGCCCAGACCGACGTCCAGACCGCGCTCGTTCAGGCTCGGCAGACGCACAAGCGCGTCATCCTCGACTTTGGCGGCGACTGGTGCCCCGACTGCCAGGTACTGAACATCTACTTCGGCCAGAGCCCGAACCGCGAGCTGCTGGAAAAGCACTTTATCCGGGTGAACGTGAACATCGGCAGGGAGGACGCCAACCTCGACCTGGCGCACAAGTACGGCGTCCCGGTGCAGGGCGTTCCGGCACTGGCCGTTCTGGATGACCATGGCAAGGTGCTGTATGCGCAGAACAAGGAATTCTCTGACATGCGGCACATGCAGGCCACCGATCTCACCGAGTTCCTCAACAAGTGGAAGCAGTAGGGACGGGCGATCCAGTAGCCTGAAACAAAACCAATGCGTGCCGCGACCGCTGTCTCGGGCCTAATTGAGAATGTCTGCCTCGTGCCAGCGCATCGCCTGGCACGATTCTTTCTGCTGCTCCGCACATCCGCTCTCGCCGCGGCCAATCACGATGCGCTCACGCTGGCGCAGGCCGTTGCCTACTCCGCGATGGTGGCGCTCTTTCCCGCGCTGATCGTAGCCGCAGCCGCGATCGGTATGCTGCCCGACTCGCTGCCGTTCCGCTCGCAGCTGGGCGTCTTCTTCATCCGCATCCTGCCCTCCAATGTGCTCCCCGTGCTGGAGGGCTATTTCACCGTCACGCACAAATCCCAGACCGCCGGCGCTCTGCTTGGGTCCCTCTTCGTCAGCCTCTTCGGCGCGGCGAACGTGATGTCTACCCTGATGGAAGGCTTTCGCCGCGCGCATGACCTGCCTCTGCTGCGCGGCAGCTTCTGGCGCCGTCGCGCCCGCGCCGTTGCCCTGGTCCCGCTCTCGTTGGTGCCCATGACCGCGGCCAGTGCGCTGGTTGTCTTCGGCAATGCCATGACGCACTGGCTGGGTCGCGATCTCCCCACCGAACTTAAGCCCACCTTCTCCACCGTTGCTCTCCTTCTGCGCTGGATCACGGCACTCGCCGGCAGCACGGGCATCATCGGCCTGATCTATCACCTGGGTACCGATCTGACGCTGGACGTCCGCACCCGTCTGGAGCCCTGGGTCCGCGAACCCTGGAACGCGCTGCGCAGCAGCTGGACCTGGCGCGCCAGTCTCCCCGGCGCCGCGCTGGCTACGGGCCTCTGGTTCGTCGCCACCCTCCTCTTCGGCTTCTATGTCACCCGCTACGCCAACTACACGCGTGTGTACGGCTCGCTCGGGGCTGCGATCGCGCTGCTCGCCTGGCTCTACATCATCGCCCTCTGCGTCCTGGTTGGCGCGGAGTTCAACGCACAGATTGCCCGCCCCAAGCGCGATCCGGAGGACCATGCCGCGCTCTGGAAGCTCCCCGGCTGGCGATGGCGGCAGGACTGACGTTCGTCCCTTCTCGGGCACGAAAACGGTTTCAAGGCCCTCCCTTTCCCACACAGGTGCAACCTGTCCGCTAGAATTGCCCCTGAGATCGGCACGATCCTCCACGAGGTTCGCAAACCAGCCGACGGCGAGTGTGCATGAACGGGTCTGACAGCAGCTGGAGTGCGGGGAAAACGGTGCGGCGCGCGAAAATCGTAGGAACTCTGGGGCCCGCATCGAGCTCCGAGGACATCTTCCGGAAGCTGGTTCGAGCCGGTCTGGACGTGGCACGTCTCAACTTCTCGCACGGATCCCATGAGCAGAAAGCAGAGCTCATCGCCATGGTGCGCAAGGTCGCCAAGGAAGAAAAGAAGCCGATCTGCATCCTCGCCGATCTGCAGGGACCCAAGATCCGCACCGGCACGCTCGTCGGCGGCAAGCCCGTGCTGCTCGAAGCCGGCAAGCAGCTGACCATCACCCCCGAGCGCATCGATGGGACCGCCGCCCGCGTAAGCACCGTCTTCACCACGCTGGCGGAAAATCTCAAGCCCGGCGACCAGATCCTGCTCTCCGACGGCCTCATCGAACTCCGCGTCGTCGAGATGCAGGGTGCCGACGTCGTCACCGAGATCATCAACGGCGGCTACCTCGGCGAAAAGAAGGGCATCAACCTGCCCGGCGTCGCCATCAAGGTCCCCTCGCTTACCGAAAAAGACGAGATCGACCTCGAGTTCGCCATCGCGCAGAAGTGCGATACCATCGCGGTCTCCTTCGTGCAGACAGCCGACGACGTGCGCTACGTCAAAGGCCGCATCGCCGCCCTCGGCTCCGACGCCTGGGTCATCGCGAAACTCGAAAAACCGCAGGCCATCGACCACCTCGACTCCATCCTTGAAGCCGCCGACGGCATCATGGTGGCGCGCGGCGATCTCGGCGTAGAGGTCCCCCCCGAAAAAGTCCCCGCCATCCAGAAGCACATCATCCGGCGCGCCGCGGACTACCGGAAGCCGGTCATCACGGCCACCCAGATGCTTGAGTCCATGGTCGAAAACCCGCGTCCCACGCGCGCCGAGGCCTCCGACGTCGCCAATGCCATCTACGACGGCTCCGACTCCGTCATGCTCTCGGCCGAGTCCGCCGCCGGCAAATACCCGGTGGAAGCCATCGCCATGATGGCCAAGATCGTCACCGAGACCGAAGCCCAGATCCTGCTCGAACCGCGCAAGCCCACCTCCTGGCAGCGCCGTTCGCTCAGCATCCCGGAGACCATCTGCGAGTGCATGGCGCACTCCGCACAGGACATGGATCTCGCCGCCATCGCCATCTTCACCGAGAGCGGCAACACCGCCCGTCTGCTCTCCAAGTACCGTCCCGAGGCGCCCATCTTCGCCATGAGCCCCTTTGAGACCGTCGTCCAGCGCACCATGCTGCTCTGGGGGACACACCCCCTCTGCGTCAGCCGCTTCGAGGGCACAGACATGCTCGTGCAGGTCGCGGAGAACGTGCTCGAAGGCGCGGGCTTCGTGAAGCCTGGGCAGGTCGTCGGCATCGTCGCCGGCACCGCAACCAAGACCGGCGCTACCAACTTCATGCGCCTGCACTCCATCGCAGATCGGTAGATCTACCCCCCGGCTGCCCACCGCGCAGCCCTTGAGGTGCCATGCATCGACGCATGTCGGCAGTGTTGCTCGCCTTCGCCCTGTTGCCCGCCCTGCGATCCACGCCCGCACAGGCGCCCACAACCCCTGTTACGAACCCCTCCCACGCGGAGATCGCGCCGGCCGACCGGATCGAGCCAAACGACCTCGCTGACTCCATTCAGAAGTCGGCAAGTCCGCTCATCCTGCAGGTCGGCCCGCGCACCTTCTTTGATCAGGCCCACATCCTCGGCGCGGAGTACGTCGGCGCCGCCAGTACCGACGCGGGCATGGACGCCCTGCGCGCCCGGGTGGCAAGCGTCTCCAAGAACCGCTGGATTGTCCTGTACTGCGGCTGCTGCCCGTGGGATCGCTGCCCCAACATCCGCCCGGCCTTTAATGCCCTCCACGAGCTCGGCTTTACCCACGTGCAGGCGCTCAATCTGCCCAGCAACTTCGGCGCCGACTGGGTAGACAAGGGCTTCCCCATCGAGAAATGATCCGCCTCCCCGCGCCTGGCCTGCTGGCAGTGGCGCTGCTGGCCGTGCCCACGCCGGGCTTCCGCGCTCAAGGCACACCGGCTTCCCACTCGATCGTCGGCCAGGCCGCGCCACCATTCAACCGTCCCAGTCTTGGCGGCGACGACCTCCACCCTCCATCCCTCCATGGAAAAGTCGTCCTGGTGAACTTCTGGGCCACCTGGTGCGCTCCCTGCCAGGCGGAGATGCCGGGCTTCTCGGAGTGGCAACAAGGGCAACGGCATCGCGGCTTCCAGGCAGTCGGCATCGCCATGGACGACGACCCGGCGCCGGTGCACGCAGCGATCGTCAAGCTGCATCTCCCCTATCCCGTCGTAATGGGGGACGCCGCGCTTGCCCGCGCCTACGGCGGCGTTCTGGGGCTGCCGGTCACCTTCCTGATCGATCGCCAGGGCATCGTCCGCAGGCGCTACGACGGGGCCGCCGATCTCCCCTCCATGCGAAACGACCTCCTCCGCCTGCTGAACGAACCCAAACATCTCAGCCAGTAAACCTCTGTAGCAAAGTGCTACAGCCGCGAAGAAGCACCCACCCCGCCCGATAAGATAAGGGGATGGGCAGAATCCACGTACTCTCCGACCAGGTCGCCAATCAGATTGCGGCTGGAGAAGTCGTCGAACGCCCTGCCTCCGTTGTAAAGGAGCTGCTCGAGAACGCACTGGACGCCGGCGCCACCCGCATCCGCGTCGAGGTGGAAGGCGGCGGCCGCAAGCTCATCCGCATCGTCGACAACGGCCACGGCATGGGCCGCGACGACGCCCTGCTCGCTTTTGAGCGCCACGCCACCAGCAAACTTCGCAGCTCGGACGACCTGCTCTCCATCGCCACCCTCGGCTTCCGCGGCGAAGCCCTGCCCTCCATCGCCAGCGTCGCCCGCGTCACCCTGGAAACCCGCGCCACCGAAGACGAAGTCGGCACAGCGCTCGAGATCGCCGGCGGCAACCTGCTGCGGGTCGAGGACGCCGGCCTGCCCGCGGGCACCACGCTCGCCGTGCGCGACCTCTTCTTCAACACGCCGGCACGGCGCAAATTCCTGCGTTCCGAGCAGACGGAACTCGGCCACGTCGCCGCCCTCGTGACGCACTACGCCCTCGCACACCCGGCCAAGCACTTCGAATTACACTCGGCCACGCAGGCCCTCGTCACGGCCCCGGCCGTCGCCAATGCGGGCGAACGGCTCTACCAGATCTTTGGCCGCGAGACCTTCGACAGCCTGATCTCTGTCGCCGCGGAAATCGACTTCGCCCGCGCCGGCCTGCCCGAGCCACCACCCTGGAAGCGCACTGAGGACTACGAGCCGCCCGAGCCCGGCCTGGTCCGCCTTTCCGGCTTCGTCTCCAAGCCGGATCTGCAGAAGCTCAATCGCAACTCGATCTACATCTTCGCCAACGGCCGCCTCATCCGCGATCGCCTCATCCTCCACGCCCTGACCGAGGCCTACCGCAACATCATCCCGCCCACCAGCTTCCCGGTCGTCCTGCTCTTCCTCGAGCTGCCGCCGCAGGAACTCGACGTGAATGTCCACCCGGCCAAGACCGAGGTCCGCTTCCGCCAGTCAGCGTTTATCCACGACTTTGTGCGCGACCAGGTCCGCACGGCCCTGATGAAGGCCCGTCCCGCCGCCAGCTTCTTCGCCGCGCTCAGTGCCGCGCCCACCGCCAGCGAATCGCTCACGGTCGACGTCAGTCCTCTGCCCGGCATCGACGGGCCTGTCTACGAGCCCCACACGCTGGTCGCACAGAGCGAGTCCCTGATCGAACCGGCGGACGTCGCCAGCTTCACTCTCCGGGAGCGCCTCGTCCCCCCCTCCGAGGGCCGGCTCGGCTTCGTGGGGAGCGGGATGGCCATCGGCTACGACGAGCCCCCACCCGCAGCACCGTCCCCCGGTACAGCCGAGCCAACGGAGCCCCTGGCCCAACCCACGCTGAACTCCCTCGCGACGCTCCGCCCGCTGGGGCAGCTACGCGACTCCTTCATCCTCGCCACCAACGAGGAAGGCCTCTGGATCGTCGACCAGCACGTCGCCCACGAGCGTGTCCTCTTTGAGAAAATCCTCCGCGAGCGCGAGGTCGAGGCTGTGCAGCGTCAGCGTCTGCTCATGCCCGTCCTGGTCGAACTCCTGCCCGAGCAAATGGTCACCTTCGCCTCCATCGCCGAAGAACTGGACCGCAATGGTTTCGAGGCCGAGCCCTTTGGCCCGCGCACGCTGGCGGTCAAGGCCACGCCGGTCGGCCTGGAAGGCAGGGAGCTGGAGCGCATGCTGGAAGAGGTGCTCGCTGTCGCCGAACGGGAGCAGCAGGTCGAAAACGCAGAGGCACGCCGCACCCGCATTGCCGCCTCGATCGCCTGTCACGCCGCCATCAAGATCAACACGCCCCTGGAGCCCGCCAAGATCGAGTGGCTGCTCGCCGAACTGGGCAAAACGGAGCACCCCACCAGCTGCCCGCACGGCCGTCCCATCGCACTGCGGTATTCTTTAAAAGATATTCAGCGGGCCTTTCAGCGAATCTGAACGACGTTCCGCCATCCAAGCGAATAGCAAGCCCTTCCAGGCCAGCACCCGCATCCAATTTCCCATGAAACACGCGGTACCATCGCGTGTCCGGCCCCCGCCCGCGAGGATCACACTCGCCGAGCGCAGAGAGAAGGCAGTTTTGGCGACAACACCTGATTTACAAGAGCCGCAAATCGCGGCAGCCCGTGCACGGGCGTGGCACCAGACCGGCGAAGCGTTGCTGACGCTTGAAGCGGCTCGCGACTGGCTGAACGAACACGGTCTGCTGCTGTTTGCCCCGCGCGGCGGAAGCCTCGGCGCACCCGCCCCTTCCCTGGTCGAAGCCACGCTCGGGACAGCCAAGGCGACCACCACGCTCGAGGAGATGCAGATCGCCCGCACGCTGGTCGCGCGTCTGGTCGGCGAAGGCTCGGCCCTGCCGCTGAACCTGCTGGGCGGCCCCGGCGACCTCCCGGATTTCCTCGTCTCCGCACAGGCTTTTCCCTTTATCTTCACGCTGCGGGGCGACAAGGGATGGAAACGTCCACCCGAAACCTCCGGCTCGGTCAAGGTCACGCCGCTGGGCCTTCGTGTTTATGAGGTGCTCGCCGAAAAGGGCGGTCTCACCGTCGCGGAGATCGTCTCCGAGGCCGGCCGCGAGGTCAATGAATCCGCCGTTGGGCGCGCCCTCGCGGAGCTGTGGCAAATGCTTCGCGTCCTCCCCGTGCTGCAGCAGGGAGAAGGTGACACGAAGTGGGAGCTGACCTCCACGCGCTTTGTCAAGGCGGTCAAGGCGGGTGCCAACGCCGGGCAGCCCACGGCGCTCAGCGCGCTCGTCTCGCTCTATCTCACCCAGGTCTATGTCGCGAGTGAAGAAGAGATCGCCGGCTTCCTGTCGCCTCTCACGGCGCGTTCGCGCGTACGGGATGTGCTGCATGGCCTGGTAGCCGGACGCCAGCTTGGCGAAGGTGTCGTCAACGGCAAGGCCGTCCTTTATCTGCCGGAATCCCTGCCCGACTTTGCTGAGTTTGCCCCCGTCGAAGCTGAAGCGGAGGCGGAATCTGGGGAAGCGGAGGAAACAACTATTTCCGAGCCCGGGGAGGATGCCTCGGGCGACGAGGCTCCGCGCGAGCGCATTCAGAGCTTTGGCGCTACGGGGGGCGTGGGTGCCGCAGACAGAAATCTCCGGGGCAAGCCTTTGGGCCGACCCAAACCCGGCGGCCCCTTCCGCAGCAAAACGGATCGCCCTGCGCGACCCGGGTTCTCGCGGGGTCCACGCGACGACCGCGGGGGCAGCGAACGCCGTTCCCTTGGTCCACGGGCAGGCGGAGGCGCCGCCCCGCGCGACAACGCAGGCAGCGGCTACGTACCGCGCCGTCCCCAGGGCGAGGGCGGTTCCTTCGCCCGACCCTGGGATGAAGAGCGCGCGAGCCGTCCACCTCGCGAAGGTGGGAGCGAACGTCCCGCGGCCGATGGCGCAAGCCGGCCACCACGCCCGTTTGGCGGCGGAGGCAGTCGCGAGGGAAGTCGAGGCCCCAAACGCTTTGACGACCGTCCGAAGCGCCCCTTCGGTGCACGCCCGTCGGGTGACCGTCCGTTCCGCCCGCGCACC
>CAZZXY010000076.1:0-21534 GCA_964658105.1 Verrucomicrobia bacterium Tous-C9LFEB
CCCTTCTCAATCACCCCCGCCAACCACCCAAACTCCCCATGGCTCTGCGTAACGTTACTCGGGTATCCTCTTCACACCTCACCCAAGTACCACGCAGGAGCCCCATGTCCGTCCCGAAGCACCGTCGTTCGTGCGCCGCGCTCGTCGCCGCCTTTGCACTTCCTCTTGCCCTGTCCGCCCAGGTTGTCCCGGCTCCAGCCGTGCCGCAGGTCGGCTCCTCCAACCCCGTCTCCGCCGAGGCCAATGTGCCCCGCCCGAGCACAACGCCCTGCGCGGTCACGCTCTTCTCGAACATGGCCTTCAACGACTACTCACTGCACCCGCTCGCCTTCACCCCGGCCCCTGGCTGCGCCGGCCCCTGGGCCAAAGTCGTCCTGACCGCGGATTTTACGGTCACCGCCGGACGCCAGTACGACCGCACCGGCACCATCTTTATCGCAAACACCAACATCTTCTTCGGCACCACCGCCGAACCCCGCACCGCACTCTCGCCCTCCTGGCACGTCGAGCGTGACCTCACCGACTACAGCGCCCTCTTCACCCAGCCCCAGACCGGCGGCGCCTTTCTCGGCAACATCTATAACGAGACCTACAACGGCGGCATCTACGGCACGGCCACCCTGCTCTTCTACCCGTCCAACGCAGCCAATCCCGCCCCTGTCGTCCCGTCCTCCGTTCTAGGCCTCGCCACGGATAACCAGACCAGCTTCCTGAACACCTTTGCCGACAAGCAAAGCGCCAAATTCCCGCGCCTTCCGCGCAACATCACCCGCGCCTACCTCGACGTCATCTCGCAGTCGCAGTCCAGTGACGAGTTCTGGTACACCTGCGTGCCCACAAACATCGCAGGCGCTGCTGAGACCTGCGGCAACACGGCCTTCCGTGAGACCGAGGTCACCATCGACGGCACCCCCGCCGGCGTCGCCCCGGTCTACCCGTGGATCTACACCGGCGGCATCGACCCCTATCTGTGGGAGCCCATCACCGGCGTTGAAACTCTCAATCTCAAGCCGTACCGCGTCGACCTCACACCCTTTGCCGGTGTCCTCTCCGACGGCAACCCGCACACTGTCGCCGTGGGCGTCTTCAACGCCGGCAGTGGCTTCTCCGAAGCCTCCACGCTGCTGCTCTACACCGACCCGCACACGCGCTACGTAACGGGTGGCCTGACTGGCAATACGCTCGCTGCGGAACCCAGCCCCTCCGTCGAGGCCTACACCGGTACCGCCGCTGACGGCACCCTGTCCGGTCCGGTCAACGTCCAGAGCTTCCGTGCCTGGCAGATCTCCGGCTACGTCGTCACGGCAGCCGGGCGTACCGATACCAAGATCACCGCCACAAACAGCTTCAAGAATCAGCAGACCGTGAACGTCGGTCCGACCGTCGACCAGCAGAACATCAATCAGCAGACGGATCAGCAGGAGGTCACCACGGTCACCTCGCCCACGGGCACAACCCAGTCCACGCACACGATCAGCTACCCGCTGGTAGTCGACTTCCGCTTTGCCAATAACGACAACAACGATGGCGGCTACTACCAGACCACCTACGTCCATCAGGGCAAGTCCGACTACCTCCAGACCGCGCTGAATGGAACATCCACCCCGCCGGCCGTCACGCATGAGAATGTCGAGACCACCGACACGCTCCATTACAGCCCCGCATTCGCTCTTCTCAGCCACGACAACAACAAAGCCACTTCCAACTTCGGGAGCAAGGACAGCACCCTCAAGTGCTATTTCCGCGCCCTCGCCGCACAGAACCTGAAGCTCACCTCCGTGAGCGACAGCTCCTCCTGCTCCGCCGTCCAGTAACGCTCACCCAGGAACAAGACAACAAACACAGGAACAAGACAAACAAACAGAAAACGCCGTTTCTTCCCCAAAAGGGAGCAAACGGCGTTTCTGTTGCTGCCCCTCTCACCCCAGGTCCACGTACCTAACTCCCCAACTCTCACTTCCCCATCAATACCCAAAGAACGTCATCCTGAGCGCAGCGAAGGACCTCAGTCCCTAAACAACGTCATCCTGAGCGCAGCGAAGGACCTCAGTCCCCAAAGAACGTCATCCTGACCGCAGCGAAGGATCTCAGTATTCCTTCGAACAACCCATGCTCTACAGGAAGACCCCTACCCAAGTGCACCTACGTATACTCAGGGGGCGCGGACACAGCCCGCTGAGTCCAGTACCGCACCGCGAGCGAGACACGAGGCAGCCGATGAGCCCTGCAAGTCCTGAGACCGCATCCGCCAAAATCACCCAGCGAATCGCAGAGCTTGCTGACTGGCGAGGAGAAACGCTCGCCCACGTCCGCCAGCTCATCCACGACGCCGACCCCGAAATCCAGGAAGAGTGGAAGTGGGAGAGGCCCACGTCCCCCGGCGTTCCCGTCTGGTCTCACGGCGGCATCGTCTGCACGGGCGAAGCCTACAAGCAGGCGGTGAAGCTCACCTTTGCCCGGGGCGCCTCCGTCGAAGACCCGGAGAAGCTCTTCAACGCCAGCCTGGAAGGCAACGTCCGGCGCGCGATCGACCTCCGGGAAGGAGACATCCTCAACGAGGTCGCCTTCCGCAACCTCATCTGCTCGGCCGTAGCGTCCAACCTTGCTGCTCGTGCCGGACGCTCGCTCTCTCCTGCCGTCAAGCAGTGACGCTCTGCCCCGCTTCCTCCGACAGAAGCGTACGGCTGTGCCGTGCGCCGTGCCGCTCGCTCTCGGCCTCCCCCTGGCCTTCAAAGAAGTTGTAAAGCACGGGCACAAGCAGCAGCGTCAGTGCGGTGGAACTGAGCAGCCCGCCGATGACCACGATCGCGAGCGGACGCTGAATCTCCGACCCAGGTCCATGGGCGAACAGAAACGGCACAAGGCCAAGCGCGGCTACGGTGGCCGTCATCATCACCGGCCGAAAGCGAAGACGAGTGCCTTCAAGCACGGCCTCGTCCTGCGCCATGCCCTCCTGGCGCAGCTTGCGGATATAAGAAACCAGCACCACCCCGTTCAACACGGCGATGCCCCAGAGCGCAATAAATCCCACGGACGCCGGCACCGAAAGGTACTCGCCCGTCACAAACAGACCCAGCACACCACCGATGGATGCCAGGGGCAGCACCGTGATGATGAGCATGGCAAACCGCACTGAATGAAACAGGATGAACAGAAGAAAGAAGATTGCCGCGATCGTGATTGGCACAATAATCATCAGGTGATGAAGTGCCCGCTCCATATTGTGGAACTGTCCGCCCCACTCCAGGGAGTAGCCTTCGGGCAGCTTGACCTGCGAATCCACCTTGCTTTGTAACTCCTTCACATAGCCGCCAAGATCGCGGTTCTGCACGTTGACGCCGACCACGATGCGGCGCTTGCCCATACTGCGGTTAATCAGCGCAGGCCCTTCCACCACCTTGACACTGGCAAGTTCTTTGAGCGGCACACGCGGGCCGTCCGGTGAGCTGATCTGCAGCTCGCGCACATCTTCCACACTGTCCCGCAGGGTCTCCGGCAGGCGCACGACGGAAGCAAAGCGACGCTCGCCTTCATAGACCTGCGTGGCTTCTTTGCCGGCAACAGCGGCTTCGATCGTGTCGTTGATGTCCGCAGCGTTCAAACCGTAGCGCGCAATGGCTTGCCGATCGATGCCCACGGTCAGGTATTGCTGGCCGCCCACCCGGTCCACGCGTGTGTCCTGCGTGCCCTGCAGGCCGCTGGCTACCTTGGCAATTTCATCTGCCTTGCTGACCAGAACATCCAGATCGTCGCCGTAAAGCATCACGGCAACATCGGCGCGCACGCCCGACACCATCTCATCCACACGGTCGCTGATGGGCTGCGACATCACGAGGTTGATGCCCGGGATGGTGGTGAGCCGCTCGCGCATCTGCTCGGCAATACTCTCCTGCGTCACACCTTTGGGTCGTTCATCGAAGGGCGTCAGCGAAGCCAGCACATCGGCCTCATTCGGGCCTGCAGGATCGGCGGGCGATTCCCCGCGTCCGACGCGCGACACGACGTTGGTGACACCGCGCACGCCCATCATCGAGTGCTGCATCGCCATCTCCATCCGGAGCGACTCCGGCAGGGAGATGTTCGGCACGCGATCGGCGTTCGGGGACAGCGTGCCCTCCTGCATCTCCGGGATGAACGACGTGCCAAGGAACGGAAACAAGGACAGCGCAAGAGCAAACATGCCAACAACGATCGCAATGCTGGACTTGCGATGGCAGAGCGCCCACCCCAGCAGGAAGTCATAGGGCCTGCGCAGCCAGCGGACAAGAAAGGTGTCCTCCTCCGAGCCGCCCTGCAGAAGGTAGGAGGACAGCACGGGCGACAGCGTCAGCGACAGGATGAGCGAGATGGCCAGTGCGATCGCGATTGTGTACGCGAGCGGCGCGAACATCTTGCCTTCCATACCCTCCAGCGTCATCAGCGGCACGAAGACAAGGATGATGATGGCAACCCCGAACAGTGTCGGTGTGGCTACTTCGCCCACCGCCTCCAGCACGACCCTGATCTTGTCCGCGGCCGTCTCCGCGGCATGGCCCGTGTGCCGTGCATGGCTTAGCTTGGCAAAGACATTCTCGACCACCACCACGGAGCCATCAACCATCAGCCCGATGGCAATCGCCAGGCCGCCCAGCGACATAAGATTCGCCGACAGCCCTACCTTGTTCATCACCAGAAACGTGAGCAGCGGCGTGAGGACAAGGTTGGCGCTCACAATGAGGCTGGAGCGCAGATCGCCAAGAAACAGAAACAGGACGACGACGACAAGGATCACGCCTTCGCCCAACACCTCGGTGACCGTGTGGATGGCCGCATCCACAAGCTGCGAACGGTCATAATATGGCGCGATCTCGAGCCCGCCCGGAACCATGTGCTTGCTGTTGATCGTCGCAACGCGCTCCTTGACGCGGCTCACGATCTCCTTGGCATTGCCACCGCTGGTCATGAGCACCACACCGCCCACAGCCTCCGTGTAGCCGTTCTTGATCATGGCGCCGTACCGCACCTCCGTGCCGATGCGCACCTCGGCCACATCCCGGATGTAGACCGGTGTCCCCGTGGACTCTTTCAGCACGATGTTGCGGATGTCGTCCAGGTTCTGCACCAGGCCCACAGAGCGGATCAGGTACTGCTCGGCATGCTGGGGCAGGATGCCACCACCGGCATTGGCATTGTTGCGCGCCAGGGCACGCTGCACATCGGCAATGGTGAGATTGTAGTAGTGCAGCTTCTGCGGATCGACCAGCGTTTCGTACTGCTTCACAAAGCCACCGGTCGAGTTGATCTCCGCCACGCCGGAGATGGAGCGCAGCAGCGGACGCACCACCCAGTCCTGCAGCGTGCGCCGTTCAATCAGTTCTTCACGCGTAAGCGGCTGTTTGCGCTTTGCTTCCCCCGGTGCTTCCAGCGTGTACTGATACACCTCACCCAGGGCATTGGTGATCGGCCCGAGCACCGGCGTGACGCCCTCAGGCATGCGGTCGCGTAACTCGGCAAGCCGCTCGGAGATCATCTGCCGTTCGCGATACAGATCACTGCCATCGGAGAACACCAGCGTAATCAGCGCAAGCCCCGGCTTGTTCAGCGAACGCATGTCCGTCATCCCCGGCAGACCGGTCATGGCGATCTCGATGGGGATGGTGACAAAGCGCTCCACCTCTTCGGGGCTCTTGCCGGAAGCCTCGGCAGCAATCTGCACCTGCACATTGGCAACATCGGGAAAGGCATCCACCGAAAGCTGGCTCGCGGCATGAATGCCAAAACCGACAAGCATGAGCGCAACGACCACAAGGATCAGGCGTTGGCGGAGAGCGGAAGCAACCAGGGATTGCAGCACTATGCGCCCCCCTTGATCGCGTTCTGTTTGCGCTGGTTGTTGAGGTGAAAGGCGCCATCGAGCACAATGCGCTCGCCCGGCCGTACGCCGCTCTGCACCACGCGACGATCGTCCTCCTCCACGCCCAGCGTGACCTCGCGCAGGCGAAAGCGGCCGGGGCCGGTCTGCGCAAAAATGTAGTCCTTGTTATCCTCGCGCACCACCGCGGTACTGGGGATGGTGAGCTTCTGTTCGGGCTCCCCGGTAAACGTCATGGTCGCCAGTTCATCGGGCTTCAATTGCCCCATGCTGTTGTCCATGTCCATGCGCACCTGCACCGTGCGGGTTGCCGGATCCACAATTGGCGCCACAAACGACAGCCTGCCTGTCAGCTGTGCCGCATGCAGTGCCGGCACGTGCACCGTCACGGCCATACCCTGGTGCAATGCCCCGGCTTCCTGCTCAGGCACATCCGCCGTGATCCACACAGTGGATAGGTCCGCGATCGTGAACGCAAGATCGGCGGGCTGCAACACCTGCCCGATCGCCACCTTGCGTTCCAGCACCATCCCGGACCGCGGCGCAATCATGGGATATTCCGCATTGAGCTTGCTGGTCGATTCAAGCTGCCGGATCTGCGTCTCTCCCATCCCCAGCCCGCGAAGCTCCGTGCGATACGACGCGGCTTCGGCATCGGCCTGCAGTTGCTCAGCACGGCGCCTTTCCAGTTCGGCGCGGCCAATCACATCGGCTGCAACCAGCTGTTCTGCCCGGCCGGTAGCGGCGGCATGCAGCGCCTGCTGCGAATGCGCCTTCACCAGCGCGAGCTGCGCGGTCGATAGGTCGTTGCTATGCAGCAGCGCCAGCACACTGCCGGCGCGCACGGTCTGCCCCTCAAAGGCCTGCAGACGAAGGATGCGGCCAGACACCGGCGAGCCCACACGAGCGACCCGGCGCACATCGGTCTCCACCCGCGCGGGCACCTCGAGCTCACCGCTGATGCCGTGCATCTCCGCTTCGCCGACCTTGAGGTTCTCAGCGATACCCGGTGTGACCGTCACTTCGTTGGGATCGCTCTGCTCAGCCACCGGCGTCTCAGCGGGCTTGGCGTGGCAGCCCCCCATGGACATCATCCACAGCGTGCCCAGCAGCACCGCACCGCATCCACGCACCCACCGCACCCGGGACGGGGCACCCCATCGAGACATCACAGGAAATGACAGCATTACGGTCTTCCTCCAGGCGCGACGGCGCCAAGTTCTTCAAGGTCCACAAGGGCAAACTGACGGGCAAACTGCGCGCCCAGAAGGTCGTCACGCACGCTCTGCAGCACGCGCTGCGCATCCAGCACCTCCACAATCCCGCGCTCACCGAAGCGGTACGCAGCCTGCGCGGCAGTGACAGCACTTTCCGCTGCATGGAGTTCGCCGGATTCAAGCGACTGGGTCTGCTGGTCGGCCAGCTGGTACGCCTCATACGCGCGTTCGGTCGCGGAAATCAGCTCCAGGCGCCGCTGGTCGAGCAGGGCATTCTGCTGAACGACACCGGCGCGGGCGCCTTCGATATGCCCGCGCCGGCGATCCCACAGCGGGATGGGCACCGTGACCCCGGCTCGCCAGAAGCGAAGGTCGGGCTGGTTCTCATACTCGGCAAACAGGTTCGGCTGTGGAAGGCGCAGCGCCCGCTCGTGGTCGAGATTGGCATGCGCGGCCTCGATATTCGTCTGCGATTCCCGCAGCGACGGATGCGTGCTCAGAACCGCTGCACGCAGCGTGGCAAGCGATGGCAGAGTGACGCGGGCCTCCAGCGTGCCCTGTGGGTCCAGGGCCGCATCTGCGGGGGCGGCAATCGAGATGCGCAGTTGCGCGATGGCATTGGCCAGCTCCAGCTGCGCGCCCCGCACCGCGAACCGGGCGCGCGCCAGCTCGGCTTCCGCGCGGGTCAGCTCCAGGCGGCCCTGCTCGCCCACATCCACCTGCACCTGCACACGGCGCCGCAGCTCCTGAACCAGGTTGAGGTTCTCCCGCGCGTGATCGACCTCTTCACGGCGGCGCAGCACGCCATAGAAAGCGTGCTTGGCTTCAGCAACAACCGACAAGGCGAGGCCGAGCTGCCCGAAACGGCTGGCCTGCGTACTTAATTCAGCCGTGCGGATCCGCGTACGCCGCTCGCGGGGCACTTCGACGCCCTGGTACACGGCATAGTGCTGCAGCAGACCGGGAACACCGGGCGTCGCTACGGATCGGGCGTACTGTTCCCCCTCAAGCACCTCGACGCTGGGATTGGTGTAAGCGCGGGCTGTCGCGGTATTCGCAACCGCTTGGCTGACCGAAGCCGAGGCCCCGCGAAGCCGAGGGCTGTTGCGTTCTGCCAGCGCAACGACATCGGGAAGCGTTACCACCTGCCGCGGCGACTGCGGTGGAACCGCGTCCGTCGCCGTCTGTCCCGCGTCCGGCGGCAAAGGGGGATCTGCCTCAAGCATCTGGGCACCCGCACGGGACGCAAGCAGAAGCAGAGCGGAAAAGCTGCACACAAGAAAACGCTTCACGCCGGGACTAAAGGCAATCGTGTGGCCAAACCGGTTTCGCAGCGATTTCGCCGAAAATCCTGCCCCTTACCGTGAAGGACTGCTCCGTGTGGGACAGCGCGACGAGCGCCCCTGTCCCATTTGGGACAGCGCAGGGCGCCCCCGGCACACTCGAAATCCGCCTGTTGGCCTGCCTGTAGGCCGTCAGAGGCCGGTGAATGGGTATGGCTGTCCAATTGCTCTAAACACCATCGTGACTGTCCCTGAGCTCCACCTGCGGCAAACTCTCCTGGCGGCCCCGAGCATCCCGCGCGCACCGTCTTTCCCGGCCAACGGCAGCCGCCCGTGGGACAATCGACCGATGGCGTCCCTGCGAGTCAGCGTGCTTGCGCCGCGGGTGCAGGCTCCCGTGATCGCCCTGCTGGTCACGATCCTGGCTGTCTTCACGTGGATCGCTCCGCCGCATGCGGAGGTGCTGCACAACATCCTCCACCACCTGAATATCCTACCCTTCATGCTGGCGGGGCTGCTGCTTGGGTGGCGCGGCGCTCTCAAGGCCCTGCTGCTAGCCACCGTACTGCAGACGCCCTCCATCCACCGGCACTGGTTCATCGCGCCGCTGGATGCGCAGGACCAGATCGTGGAGCTGACGATTTTTGGCGCGGCGGGCATCATCGCCGGGGTGCTGGCGGATCGCGAGCGCACGCAGCGAAGGCGCGTTGAGGCGACCCGGCTCGAGCTGGAACGCCTCCATACCGAGCTTCGGGCAAACGTGGAGCATCTGCGCAAGACCGAGCGGCTCACCGCCGCCGGCAGACTCGCCGCCAGCCTCGCCCATGAAATACGCAACCCTCTGGCCAGCATCAGTGGAGCGACCGGCATCCTGGCGCGCGGTGTGGCTCCCGCTGCGAGCCGCGCAGAGTGTCTGGAGATCCTGACGACCGAGTCGCGGCGGCTGAACAAGCTCCTGACCAACTTTCTCAACTTCGCGCGACCCCGCCTGCCGCGACTGCAATGGATCGAGGCCGGAACCCTGGTGAGCTCAGCCGCCGCTCTGGCCCACCATGCCACCCACGATCGCCAGATCATTCTTCAGACGAGCCCGGAGGTCGGGACCCTGGAGGTGCAGTGCGATCCGGAGCAGATTCAACAGGTGCTCCTCAATCTGCTGCTCAACGCCATGCAGGCGACCGACGCGCAGGGCCAGGTCTGGCTGCGAAGTGTCGTCTCAGGCAATCGCCTGGTCCTGGAGGTGACGGACAACGGTGGGGGCATTGCGCCGGAGGACCTGGATCGCATCTTTGACCCATTCTTCACCACCAAGGAGCACGGCACGGGACTCGGACTCGCCATTGCGGCCAACATCGTGGCACAGCACGGGGGATCGCTGACCTGCCAAAGCGACGGTCGAGGTCACGGCAGCACATGCCGGCTGGAACTGCCCTTCCAGGCCACGACCGACCTGGCGCTGATGGAACGGGAGGCTGCCCTGTGAGCGCGGCAAGGGGCATGTCCCCCAATACACAGCGGATCCTGGTCGTGGACGATGACAGCAGCCTGCGTCGCATCATGAAGATCCAGCTGGAAGAAGCCGGCTACGAGGTCACGCTTGCCTCCGACGGCGAAAAGGCTTACGCCCTGGTACAGGGAGAAGCCCCGGCCCTTGTCATTACCGACCTGAATATGCCGACAAGCGGGCTGGACCTGCTGGAACGCATTGCCAGGGAGGAACTGCAGACTACGGTGATCCTGATTACCGCCTTCGGAACGGTGGAAACAGCCGTCGCCGCGATGAAGCTGGGCGCCTATGACTATGTGACCAAACCCCTGGACTTCGACGCTCTGCTGCTCGTGGTCGGCCGCGCGCTGGAACGGCAGAATCTGCTCGAAGAGGTGCGCACCCTGCGCTCGGCGCTGGACCAGCGCTACGGCTTCGAAGGCATCGTGGGTCGGTCGAAGACCTTTCTTCGCATGCTCGACCAGGCCGCGCGCGTCTCGCAGCACAACACGTCCGTGCTGATCCAGGGCGAGACGGGTACCGGCAAGGAACTGATCGCACGCGCGATCCACCACAACAGCCGGCGGCGTAACAAGGCCTTCGTGGCCATCAACTGCGGCGCCATTCCGAAGGAGCTGGTCGAGTCCGAGCTCTTCGGCTACGTGCGCGGCGCATTCACCGGTGCGCTGACGGACAAGCAGGGACGCATCGAAGCCGCGGACGGCGGAACGTTGTTTCTGGATGAGCTCGGCGAGCTTCCGCTGGAAGCGCAGGTGAAGCTTCTGCGCGTGCTGCAGGAAGGGGAGCTGCCCAAACTCGGTACGGTCAGCCCGTTGCGGGTGGATGTCCGCATCGTCGCCGCGACGAACCGCAATCTCCAGGCCATGGTGGAGGACGGCACCTTTCGCGAAGATCTCTACTACCGACTCGCGGTGGTGCCGCTGCGCATCCCGCCACTCAGGGAGAGGCGCGAAGACATCCCGGAGCTGCTGGACGCCCTGTTTACGCGCGCTCGGGAACGGCATGGGCTCCGGGACGTACGGCTGTCGCCCGCCGTGGTGGGACGCCTCATCGCATTCCGCTGGCCGGGCAATGTACGCCAGCTGGAAAATGTTCTGGAACGCCTGCTCGTGTTGGCCCAGGGCAACCTCATCACCGAGGACGACCTGCCCGAAGAGCTGTGCAGCACTCCGCCGGCCGCGGGTCCGGTGTGGCTTGATATGCCCGAAGAGGGCATCAGTCTGGAGGAGGTCGAACGCGATCTGATCAGCCGCGCGCTGGCCCGCTTCGACGGCAACCAGACCCATGCAGCCCGCTACCTGGACATCAGTCGCCGGACGCTGATCTACCGCATGGAAAAGTACGGTCTGGTGTCGGATTCCGTGTCCATCAAGCCTTAATGACATGCGTTCGTACGCTCCGGATAGGCTGCTCTCACAAAAAAAAGGATAGGCGTTGCCTGTAATTCCGGCCCTTCTCCCTACAATGGAACAGGTGCGGGCGACGTTGCTCCGATCTTCGCGCCTCTCCCACGTTTGGGGTACGACGGCACCTTGATCCGGATCTAAGTCCTTTGTTGCGAAGATCTTGCCTGAAAACAGGGGGAGGGGTACAGGCCCGTCGCATACACTAAAGAGGACATGGATCGCTCGTCCCTCCTCCTCCTCCTCCTGACCACCCTGGCCCTCACCGGCTCCCTGGCCTCCGCGCAGACCACCACCCCCACCACGCACCGCGCGGCAGGGGCAGGCACGGCCCACCGCAGCACGGCAGCGACGCACACAGCCCCCAAGCCGGCCACGCCGGCCTGCGCCACGCTGCCGCCCATCTCAGACAAAATTCCGGCACTCCCGGCCACCGCTGGTTGCCCGAAGACGATGTTTACCGTCTCTGACCGCCTCGACTACATCGATCCGGTCGCCGCACGCTTCCAGACCACCCTCTTCTCCGAGCTGCCGATCGTCATCTCCCTCGCCTATGCCGAGATCGCGCCCGGCGTCGGCGAGCTCGCCAAACCGCAGCAGTACTACACCGTGAAGTACACCGGCTACCTGACCGACGGCACCAAGTTCGACAGCTCCTACGATCATGAAGAGACCAAGGCCGGCTTCACCTTTCCCTACGGCGCCCATCGCGTCATCGCCGGCTGGGACCTCGGCTTCGAGGGCATGCGCATGGGCGGCAAGCGCCGCCTGTACATCCCCTACCAGTTCGCCTACGGCGCCGGTGGCCAGCCCCCCAAGATCCCCGCCAAGTCTATGCTCGTCTTCGACATGGAGCTGATCGCCCAGAGCGACAAGCCGCCGACACCGCCCACGCCGCCGCCCGGTGCACCCGGCTCGACGCCTGCGACCCCAGGCAGCACGCCCTCTACGCCTCCGGCGCCGGGCGCGCCCACCACACCCCCGGCCAGCACGCCCCCGGCGGCTCCTCAGCCCTAAAAGGCTCCAAATGGACGGATCAACGGTGCCCCGCCCTCGGGCGGGGCACTTGCCGTCAGATCACCGAAACCTGAAGCCTTCACCGCCTGTACAGAATCGAACTCAGCAGCCCATGCTTGATCGCCTACGCCCGCTCTTTCCCTACCTGCGCCGCTACTGGCGGCAGTTCGCCTGGGGCGGACTGGCTCTGCTGATCTACAACTGCGCCAAGGCCACCATCCCGCTGCTCGTCGGCTCCGCCGTGGACGACATGCGCCGGGACATCCATGCCGCCCAGGTCTGGCACCACGCGCTGGAGCTCTTTGGCGTCGCCGCAATCTCCGCGGTCTGCCTCTACTACAGCCGCCAGATCATCATCGGGGCTTCGCGTGAGATCGAGTTCGACCTCCGCAACGACCTCTTCACCCACCTCGAAAGGCAGCCACCCTCCTTCTTCCACCGCAACCGCACCGGCGACATTATGGCGCGCTCCACCAACGACCTGAGCGCCGTCCGCCAGCTGCTTGGCCCCGCCATCATGTATTCGGCCAACACGGTCGTGTTCACCGCGGCGGCGCTGCCGTTCATGCTGCGCATGAGCCCGCGCCTCACGATGTTTGCCTTCCTTCCACTGCCCTTCGCCTCGGTGCTCGTGCAGTATTTCGGCGCGCGCATCCACACACGCTTCGAGCGCATCCAGGCCATGTTCTCCGACATCTCGGCACAAGCGGAGGAGAACTTCTCCGGCGCCCGCCTTATCCGCGCCTTCGCCCAGGAAGACGCCCAGGTCGCCGCCTTCGAGACATCCAACCGCGAGTACATCCGCCGCAGCCTTCTGCTCGCCCGCCTGATGGCCATGCTCTGGCCCACGCTGGAGCTCGTGCTGGGCGTTTCGCTTATGCTGACGCTGCTTGTCGGCGGCCGCGAGGTCGTCCAGCATCGCCTCACCGTCGGCCAGTTCACCAGCTACAACGTGTTTATGGTCCAGCTCACCTGGCCCATGATCGCCATCGGCTGGGTCGTCAACCTGATCCAGCGCGGAACCGCCTCGGTCGTGCGCATCGATGCGCTGCTCAAAGAAGAGCCCGCCATCGATGACAGCGGCATCACCCCTTTAACTGAAGGCGTCGACACAGACGGAACCATCGAGAGATTGGTTCGCCACGGCGACGTCGAGTTTCGCCACCTGACCTTCGGCTACGAGACCGGTCCCGAGGTACTACACAACATCTCGCTCCATATTCCTGCCGGCACGTCGCTTGCCATTGTCGGTCCCACCGGCAGCGGCAAGTCGACCCTGGTTTCGCTGATCCCGCGGCTCTACGACGCACCCGCCGGCGAGGTCCTCATCGATGGCCGCCCCATCCGCGAGTACCGTTTGAGCGACCTGCGCGCGGCCATCGGCTTCGTCCCACAGGAGACCTTCCTCTTCTCCACCACGCTGCACGACAACATCGCCTTTGGCAGCCCCGAGGCCACCTACGATCAAGTGCTCGGCGCCGCGCAGACCGCGCACATCGGCAAGGAAATCCTTGAGTTTCCCCATGGCTTCGGAACAGTCGTTGGTGAACGAGGCCTGACGCTGTCCGGGGGCCAGAAGCAGCGCTCGGCCATTGCCCGCGCCCTGCTCCGCGAGCCGCGCATCCTGGTCCTGGACGACGCTCTGGCGTCCGTCGACACCTACACCGAGGAACAGATTCTTGCCGGGCTACGCGTAGCGATGCAGGGCCGCACCACGCTGCTCATTGCCCACCGCGCCAGCACCGCGCGCAATGCCGATCGCATCGCCGTCCTTGTCGAGGGTCACATTGCCGAACTTGGCACCCATGACGAACTCGTCGCCCGCGGTGGGTACTACGCCGACCTGTACGAAAAGCAAAGCCTGGAGGAAGAAATCCTCCAGGCGGTCTGACCCAAGTCGGTCAGGTCATCCCCATCAGTTTCACGAAGCGGTGACTAGAGAACCATTGCCTTTCGTTCGTTCACGCTGACAGTATGGCGCGATGCAGACGTTGGAGATCACCCTCACCCTCATCCTGCTCAGCACTGGACTGGTCCTCAACACGACCGTTCTGCTCTACTTCGTCATCCGCAGTGTCCAGGTCATCAGGCCGAAGAAGCGGCTGCGCTTCGCACCGCCACCGATCGCTTTGGCCGTGGCGCCCCGCTAACGCCTACTTGTTCGCCGGCTGCGGGTACGTCGAGGAGGTGCCCGGGTGCGTCTGCCCCTGGTCAACCTGCTCATGCAGATACGGCGAGGAGACATCCGGGTGGGACTCCTCGTATGGGGCCGTCGGCTGTACGTTGCCGGTTATGTTGCCAAGAATCGCCGCCATGACCACGATGCCCAGTCCCACCAGCGCCAATCCAATTGCCGACTCGTCCTTTGAATCCTGAAACAGCATCACGTCTCCTTGTTTCTCTTCCCTTGCTTCTCTTTTCAGATGCTAACGCAGGTCCAGGGAGAGCGCAGGGATCGGCACGCCTACTCAGATTGTCAGTTCCTCTCGCTTCGCTTGCTTTGACGTCACTTACCCGTCGCCATCGGCGCGCCGATGCTCTCATGCAGCCTGCCGATCCTTCCATTCGGGCCCACCACGAAGGGCAGGGAGAGGGCGTGCCAGTTTCGGTCCGCATCTGCCATATCCGTCCCTGCAGGGCGCATCCGGGTCCAGCTGCGACCGTCGTCCGTAGAAGTATCAGTGCCGTTCGGCCCCACGGCGATCCAGCTGTTCGCAACGGCGTTGTACGCCACCGCGCTGCGATAGCCGCTCGGTGGTTGCTCCGCCGCCGACGCCCGGCCCACAACGAGCTTTTTCACGTTCAGCGTCGGCCCTCCATGCTTGACGAACACCGCCGTTCCCACCCGCTCGTTTGCCGAGTCGCCCCCGACCACCATGAGGTCGACCCGGTCCGGTGAGATACGGCGTGCCGCAACCGAGATGGCTCCCGAGGTCACGCCGGAAGGCATCGGCAACTTGATCTCGGCAAAGGTGTACTTCACGCTCACAAAGTCAAAGTCTTCATGATGAACATCTGGGTAGAGCAAGCGCGCACCGCCTTCACCTCCCGTAACAAAGGCGAAGCTGTCCTCGTCCGCGGTCGCCGTCAGCACACTGTTGCTTTCGGGAAAGAGATGCTCCCCTGCCCTCGCCACGGCCGCGGGTCCCGGGGAAAAGCTCTCATCCTCAGGCAAGGCCTGCCAGGTGCCCCCATGGTCCTTTGATGTGTAGATCGCAAACTCGCCGCCCACCGGATGACCTACAAGCACGCCACGCGCAAAGTAGCCCTTCTGCGGCGGGGGCAGGGGCTTGTACTGAAACTGCATGGAATCCAGCGTGCCTTCGGGATGAGGGTTCATGAAAACAAGTTCCCACGACTTGCAGCCGTCGGTGGTCTTGTACAGCCGGGAGAGCTCGCCGAGACCGTTGGACATCACCACAGCCGTGTTCGCGTTGAAGGCCTGGATCCCGCGAAAGTCGAGACGGTTTGCGTCCGGCGGGACAGCGCATGTCTGCCACGACTGGCCGCCATCCGTGGTGCGCAGAACCGTGCCGCCCGCCCCGCTCGCCCAGGCGATCTGCTCCGAGACCGCGTGGATGCCGCGAAGGTCAGCCGTTGTATGGGACTGCTGGATCTCCCATTGCGCATGGGCCGTTGTGACGACGACACCGAGCAGGAGAAAACGCGTGAAAAGCCGCATAAGGGCATCGTAAGAAGCGGCACCCGGTAGGTTCCATCCAACCTTCGTCCCCGTGCTGACCTGACGGTAACCATCGGTTACGGTCTTCAGGTACCCATTGCTTCATAGCGCTACACAGGCTGCTTCGCGCCTGAGAATCCTGGAACGAAAGATCGCTCAAAACGCGATCGCTTTGGCCGCAAGCTGTGTCCCGATATTCACCGCCTTTGTAATCACGTTCAGGATTTTCGCCACCTCCCCGAGATGATCGATACTGGCCTGCAAAGTAAGCTGTTCGCTGTTCATCTGGGAGGTGAGCTTCGCGACATCCGGGTCGTCATCGTGGAGCACCTTATTGATGGCCATCCAATAGTTGTTCCGGCTCGTCACGATCAATGTCCGCAACTGGTTGAGCTCGTCCTGCGTCGCCCCTTGCTTCATCAACGAGGACAAGCTGCCCCGTACCGTGAAGTATTGATCTTCCAGTGCCTTCAACGCATCGTTCATCGCATCCTCCTCGTTAGTTCAGGACATCGAGCCACTCTTCCACCGTATGCAAGCTGAAAGGATCGCTCCGCGCCGCCATGGGGTGGCCGGTGGCAAGCGTGTGCACGCGGGCGCTCATCTCCTCGAGCGCAGCCAGCATCGCCGCGGACGCTTCCATCTCACGGCTGGTGCCAGCCTCCACCTTGGCTCCAGACGACTCAGCGCCAGCTGGCGCAGACTGCCCTGGAGTTGGGGCGAAGCCGGTACCGGCACCAGATCGAACGGCCTCAAGGCCGGTGTCAGCATGGGCGTCATGTCGACGCCATTGGCTGTCGCCAGGTCCTTCGCCACAACCGCGGCCTGCCGCAGGTGAAAGCGGGCGATCGAGTCATAAGCCGGCTTCTCCTTCGCGAAGAGCTCCGCAACGGCGGCTAGTGTTCCGTCCATCGCCTTTGCTGCTTTCTTCTCTTCGTGCTGCTGGGCAAGCAGGATCAACAGACGCCCTGCTTTGCCCAGACTGTCGGGGATGGGGGAGCCCGCCGGCAGCGCCTTCGCATCCACAAGGGCATCACCCAACGCCGTAGCGGAGGCTTGCACATCCGCCGCAGCCGTGGATCCAGTGAGCGCCTGCATGGACGAGGCAAGGGCTGCCAGGGAGTCCGCCATGGCCTTGCGCTTCAATAGTTCGGCACGCGTGTCCTCGGGAAGTTTGCGGTCGGCGTCGTTGAACGAAATGCCAGAGACAGCGCTGTCCACCTCCAGGAGCGCAATGCTGTCCGTCTCCGCGGCGATCAAGCCTCCATAGAAGCGCTCCAGTTCAGCAGCCGTGGCGGTCATCTGCTCGGAGGCCGCGACCGCATCCTGCGAAACCCTGCAGCCTGCCAGTGAACACGCGGTCAAAAGCACGGCGACCAAGACCGTTCTGCCTCGCAAACATTTCACGTTGTGCCTCCTGGCCTGCACGCCATGCGCTACGCCGCGACTATAAGCGCGCGTCGCCCGGACCGAACAGAATTCTGTATCGCCGAACGACGACGCCTCCGTGACCGAAATCCGGACAACCGACGACGGCATCGATCCTTTACCATGACCCCTGATGATCTCGAACGCAAAGCGCGCCCTCGTCACCGGAGGCGCAGGCCTCATCGGCTCCCACATCGTCGACCTGCTGATCCGCAACGGCTACACCGTTCGCATCCTCGACAACCTCGAGCCCAACACCCATAAGCACGGCAAGCCAGAGTGGGTGAACCCGCAGGCCGAGTTCGTGCAGGGTGAGGTACAGGACGCGGCCACGATCCGCGCCGCGCTGCAGGACATCGACGTCGTTTTCCACGAGGCGGCCTACGGCGGCTACATGCCGGAGATGGCCAAGTATGTCCTCGTCAACAGCTTCGGCACCGCGCAGATGCTGGAGATCATCCGCGACGACAAGCTCCCGGTGAAGAAGGTCGTCGTGGCGAGTTCGCAGGCCGTCTATTCGGAAGGCGCGGCGCTCTGCCCTGAGCATGGTCATGTCGTGCCGCTGCTCCGCCCGGCCGAGCAGCTGCGCAGCGGCGACTTCAGCGTGCATTGCCCCGTCTGCGGCAAGCCGACGACCTCCATCCCCACGCCCGAAAACACTCCGGGCGGCGGCGAGACAGTCTATGCGCTCACCAAGGTCGACCAGGAAAAGCTCGTGCTGCTGTGGGGCAAGCAGACCGGCATCCCCACCGTCGCGCTGCGCTACAGCTGTACGTACGGTCCACGGCAATCGCTGACCAACCCCTACACCGGTGTCATCGCCATTTTCTGCACGCGGCTGCTGAACAACCAGGCGCCCGTGATGTACGAGGATGGCGGCCAGACGCGCGACCTCTGCTTCGTTGAGGACATCGCCCGCGCCAACCTTCTCGCCATGGAGAGCGACAAGCTAGACGGCCTGCCCGTCAACGTCGGCTCTGGCCGCGCAACGGGCGTGGGCGATCTGGCCCGCATCATCGCCGACCAACTCGGGGTCAAGATTGAACCGCTCGCACGCGGCGAGTTCCGCCCCGGCGAGATCCGCTCGCTGATCTCCGACATATCCCGCGCCCGCACCCTCGGCTATGAGCCATCCGTCACCATCGAGGAAGGGATTGGCCGCTACATTCGGTGGATCAAGGACCACACCGGCAAGGGCGGCGAGGTGAAGGACTACTTCGCCGAGATCGAAGCCGGCCTTCGTGCCAAAGGAATTGTGCAGAGCATCGCGAAATAATCGGCGCATTCCCTGCCCCCCTCGTTGTCATCCCGTAAGGGATCTGCTTTTCGACACCGCCGCGGGCAACAAAAACACGCGCTCAGCCACCAAGCCTATGACCCTGTTCGCCGCTACAACCAATCCCGGCAAGCTCCGCGAGTTCGCCGATGCTGCGCGCCTCGAGTCCATCGAGGTGGCGGCCCTGCCCGGGCTCGCCAGCATGCCTGAGCCGATGGAAGACGCGCCCACCTTCGCCGGTAACGCCGATCTGAAAGCCCGGGCTTACTCGCGGCTTGCGCCCGGTTTGCTCGTGTTTGCGGACGACTCCGGCCTGGAGGTCGACGCGCTCGGCGCGCGGCCAGGGGTGCTGTCTGCACGCTTTGCGGACACGCTCAACTTCGCTGCGTCTTCCGGCCTGTCAAAAGACGAACGCAACAACGCCTGCCTGCTGTCCCTCATGCACGAACTTGAACGCGCCAGTGGAGGCAGGGTCAACCGCGGGGCTCGCTTTGTCTGTACCCTCGCCCTGGCCTGCGACGGACAGATTCTTCTGCGCGCCGAAGGCACCGTCGAGGGCGAGATCATTGACGCAACTCGTGGGGGCAACGGCTTCGGCTATGACCCTCTCTTCCTTCTGCGCAGCCGCGGGCTCACACTTGCCGAGCTGCTTTCGCACGAGAAATGGGCTGTCAGCCATCGCGGCGGAGCCTTCCGCGATCTGCTGTCTCAATGCCGGTCCTCCGGAGATCTCCGGCCGTAACCCGAAGGTGATACCAAAAGGCGGGATTGCCATCACCCATGGCAAAGCCTAATCTGATCTCATGGTGCGTTCTGCGTTCACACTTCGAATTCCGGCTGAAGAACGCCTGGCATTGGAAAGCCTGAGCAAGATCGAAGGCCGGCCGATGAATCAGCTGCTGAACGAGGCTGTCCGACTTTACCTGGCGCGTTCCGGCAAAAAAGAACGCAGCCTGGCCGAGAGTCTGGAGCTTCTGCGCGCGTACCGAGAGCGGGACCCGGAGTTCCGCAGCGCGATCGCCAGCTACGGCGAGATGGAAGCGGTTGCCGGCGATCCGCTCACAGAAACGGTGATTCGGGGCGGTCAGAGCGGCACCGAAACCTTGACAGGCCCCGTACAGACCAGGATTCACGAGCTTCTGCGTGCCTGACTGGGACGCCAACAGTCCCGAGCTCGGCGCGAATCTTACCCGGATCTTCACCGATATCGCGCGCGCGGCAAGGATGCGCGAGCCGCTCACCGCCTTCACGGCCAAGCAGTGGCAGCGCGAGATGATGCACGAGCTCACGGCCCCGGATCCGAGCTTTGTGGGTGCCTTTCGCGGTGAGCCCGGCCTTGAGGACATCGAGGTCAGCATGCTGGACCGCTTCGGCGTGCCCGCGCCCGACGTGCGTTCGGAACTGGAACGCTTTGAAGCGAAGCTGGCGCCGCTGGTCGCCGAACTGGACGCATCCATTCCCCGGGGACAGCTGCCGGACACCGATCAGCTTGGGGCAGTGCTGGACCTCTGTGCCTGGACGCACGCCGAGTGGATGCGCATCCATCCGTTCGCCAATGGAAACGGCCGGGTCGCCCGTCTCTGGGTGAATGCGCTGGCTATGCGCTACAGCCTGCCGCCTTTCATGCGCCTCCGTCCCCGCCCCGGTGCGGGCTATGCGGACGCCGCGCTTGCGGCTATTGATGGCAACTGGCACCCGACCGCCGCGCTGCTCATGCATCTGTTCCACGAGTTCGTCGATACGCTGTGAGGTCTGAGGCCGTTCCGCCGCAGTCCCGTGTGCCCGCATACCCCCACGTTTTCTGAAGGGCAATCAAGATTTCGCACAAACATCCCGATTACCGTCCAATGACTCCTCGGTTGCCTTGACGCACTAAATTTCACAATGGAAGAATCAGATTGCCTCGCCAGACCACGCCTACGTGGCCCAGCGCCGCAGCTTCCAAGGAGTCTCCCCGATGGCCGCAGCTGCCCCAATAGCGCCGCCCGATAACGCTCAGTCCGCGAACGGCAAGCGCCGCGGCGTGCAGCCCCTGCGTGCCGGCGAAGGCCACAGCTTTTTCTGGCGCAAACTCCATTCGCTCACCGGCATCATCCCGATCGGCGCCTTCCTGATCGAGCACATCATTTCCAATTTTGAGATGTGGAATGGGCCGCTCGCCTACGCGCAGCAGGTCAAGTTTCTCAACGGCCTTCCGCTCGTCCGCATCCTGGAGTGGGCCTTTATCTTCATTCCGCTCGCCTATCACGCAGGCTATGGCGTCTTCATCTGGCTGCGCGGCCGCTCGAACGTGAACGTCTATCCGTGGGCCGGCAACTGGGCCTACTACGCCCAGCGCATCAGCGGCCTCATCGCGCTCGCGTACATCATCCAGCACGTCTGGCGGCAGCGATTCTCGGGCGTCTCGCTCCCGGAGCACCCCGGCGCGGCCTTCGCCAAGGTCCAGCACGAGCTCTCCAATCCCTGGATGTTCGCCATCTACGCTATTGCCATGATCGCCACCTGCTGGCATTTCAGCTACGGCGGCTGGCTCTTCTGCGCCAAGTGGGGCATCACGCCGGGCGTGAAGGCTCGGCGGAAGAGCGGCTACGCCTGGGGCGGCCTCGGCGCCGCGCTCTGCGTCATGGGCTTCGTGAGCATGTACGCCGCTGTATGGAAATACCCCAACGCGCCAGCCGACGTCATGCCCGCCCAGCCGGCGGGAATCGTTCTACCGGCACCCTCCACTACGACTCCGGGAACGACGAACCCAACGCAACCAGGTGAGGTCCGCTAACTGCAAGCAAAGACGCAACGCTGCTCTCAGCTTAAGCGCTGTTTACTAGCGAGTGAGTACGTTCGCTCCAAGAACGGAAGTTCTCGAGTAAGAA
>CAZZXY010000077.1:0-21334 GCA_964658105.1 Verrucomicrobia bacterium Tous-C9LFEB
ATGACATCTACTCGATCGAGGACCTGGCGCAGCTGATCTATGACCTGAAGCGGGTCAATCCGCGGGCGGCGATCGGTGTGAAGCTGGTTTCCAGCTTCGGCGTCGGTACCGTGGCCGCGGGGGTGGCGAAAGCTTATGCGGATTACGTAGTAATCGCCGGAAACACGGGCGGTACCGGTGCGGCAGCCCTTTCGAGCATCAAGTACGCGGGCTCGCCGTGGGAACTGGGGCTGGCGGAGACGCAGCAGGCTTTGCGTGCAAACGACATGCGTGACCGCGTGCGCGTGCGGGCCGACGGTGGCCTTGCGACCGCGCGCGATGTGCTGATTGCGGCGCTGCTGGGCGCGGATGAGTTCGCCTTCGGTACGGCCGTGCTGGTGGCCATTGGCTGCGACATGGCGCGGCAGTGCCACCTGAACACCTGTCCTACGGGTATTGCCACACAGCGGCCGGAGCTGCGGGCGAAGTTCCGCGGCAAGCCGGAACACATTGTGACGCTCTTCCGCGAACTCAGTGCGGATCTGCAGCGACTGCTGGCGAAGTTTGGTCTCCCGTCCCTGGAGGCAGCGACAGGACGCGTAGATCTGCTGGAGCAGGTGCGTGCGGACGGCGGTTTGAACCTGCAGCCAATGCTGGCGAAGGTGGGTGTGGGGGCGCGGCGCTGGATGGGCGCGCGCAATGATCGGCCCGGTGAGGACGAGCGGCTGGATGCGCCGTGGACCGAGCCGGCGCTGGCTGCGGCGCGCCGTGGGGAGCCTTTCCAGGCAGAGGCCAGGATCTCCAATGCGCATCGGGCCATTGGTGCCGAGATCTCGGGCGAACTGGCCGCGGCGAGGGTTCGCGGTGAGGTCGAGGACGCGGACATCACCTTCCGGTTCGAGGGCATCGCAGGGCAGTCGTTCGGGGCCTTCCTGAACAAGGGTGTCACGCTGGAGCTCAAAGGGCAGGCTAACGACTTCGTCGCCAAGGGTCTGAGCGGGGGTACGGTCGTGATGCAGCCGGTTGGACGGGCGGCGCATGCGAGCCACCAGCACGTCATCCTGGGCAACGTGGCGCTGTATGGCGCGACGGCTGGACGGCTGTTTGCCGCAGGACGTGCAGGTGAGCGGTTTGCGGTGCGCAACTCGGGTGCGGTAACGGTGGTGGAGGGTATCGGCGATCACGGCTGCGAATACATGACCGGTGGTGAGGTCGTGATTCTCGGTGGGATCGGCGTGAACTTTGGCGCTGGGATGACCGGGGGGCTGGCGTGGGTGCTCGACGAGGACGGTGACGTGCTCGGGCAGCAGCGATACCATGCGGAGTTTCTGGAAGCGAAGCCGTTCGAAGCGTGTGCCCCTGAAGAGCAGGCAGCCCTGCGCGAGCTGCTGGAGGAGCACGTGCGCCTTACGGGCAGCGAACTCACCGCAGGGATGTTGGCGAACTGGGCTGAGGCGGCAAAGCCGTTCGTGCTCTTTGTGCCGAAGCCGCAGGCGTAGGTCGAGGAAGGTAGGAGGGGGTACCCCCCCCCCGGGGCGGACTCCTCATCTAAGTCGCCTGTCTGCAGCTCGTGGTCTGAACCAGCTACTTCCAGCCTGGCCAGATCCGTGAATGAACAAGCAAACTGATGGAAGTCTCTTTGCAGCGCCGCGTTCGCGCGTTGTCGAGTGCGTTGCTGACGCGTGATGGAGCCCGCGAAGGTAGCATGGCGGAAGAAGTAAAGCTGAGGTGGAGTGCAGATGGCGAGACCGTTGATTGTGACGGGGGCGGCCGGGTTTATCGGGCGCAATGTGGTGGCGGAGTTGAACCGGCGTGGCCTCGATGAGCTGATCCTTGTGGACGAGCTCGGCAAAGACGAGAAGTGGAAGAACCTCGTTGGGCTGCGCTATGAGGACATCGTCTCGCCGGAAGAGTTCCTAGGTTTGCTGGAGGATGGCGCGTTTGCGGAGGCGACGGGCTGCATTCACCTGGGTGCGTGCAGCGCCACGACCGAGCGGGATGCGGACTATTTGCTGCGGAACAACTACCAGTACACACGGGTGCTGTGTAACTGGGCGCTGAGCAATGGCGTGCGCTTCGTCTATGCCTCCAGCGCAGCAACCTACGGCGACGGAGCGCAGGGCTACGACGACAGCGACGAGGTGACGCCGACTTTGAAGCCACTGAATATGTACGGCTACTCGAAGCAGATGTTTGATCTGTGGGCGTTGAAGCACGACCTGTTCGAGAACGGGGACGGAGGCAACATCGTCGGCCTGAAGTACTTCAACGTGTATGGCCCTTATGAGGACCATAAGGGCGACATGCGGAGCGTGGTCTCCAAGAGCTATGACCAGATCCGTTGCACAGGGCAGGTGGAGCTGTTCAAGAGCCATAGGCCGGAGTACCGCGACGGCGAGCAGATGCGGGACTTTATCTACGTGAAGGACGCGGTGGATGTGACCCTGCATTTTGCCCTGGGGGAGCCTGAGGCGCCGGGTGGCCTGTTCAACTGCGGCACCGGCGAGGCGCGGACGTGGGTGGACCTGGTGACGCCGGTGTTTGGGGCGATGGGCAAGCACGTGAACATCGAGTTCATCGAGATGCCCGAGGTACTCCGGGGCAAGTACCAGTACTTCACCGAAAGCAAGGTAGAGAAGCTGCGCGCAGCGGGCTACACGAAGCCGTTTACAAGCGTGGAAGATGGCGTGCGGGAGTATGTGCAGGGGTACTACTTGCCGCGCGAGAGCTGAGTCGTATTGAGTTCGCTCGGCACTCGCGGCCAGACTCACGGCGCAATACGCCAACAAGCCTGATTCCATGACGATCTGCATCGGGACCCCGGAAGCGCGGGGTCGCGGGCTGGTTCCTGCCGGGAACCGCGTCTGTCGTCAGGTATCCCCAAAACACTTTCCTTTCGGCGGAGGTCAGAGCGATCAGCCGTCATCGGGGCTAAGCTGTTTTCAGTTTCCTTCTCCTTGAGCGGCCTTGCTAGTATCGAGAGGTTTCAACGGCAGCCCCTACAATCGGCGCGTCCTACCTTCAGGTCTGCGGAGCACATGGCAATGAATCCCACCTCTCAGAGCGCATTTCGATCCCCTGCGCCATGGATCACAGGTCTTCTCAGCGCTCTGGCGATCCTCTGCCTGTTCGCGGCGTCCGTACACACTGCGAAGACAGATTCAGTGAGTTGGGATGAGTCACAACACCTCTATTCAGGCTGGATTTCATGGCACCACGGAGACTTCGGCTATAACCCGGAGGTGCCGCCGCTGATCAAGATGTGGGACGCGATCCCGCTCCTGCATAGAGATATCAAGCAGCCGGCATATACAGGCGATCCGTTCAAAAAGGAAGGCTTCGTTCTAGGGCAGCGGTTTCTCGCCGCAAACGGCATCGATCGAACACTGATCCCCGCACGCATCATGGCGTCGCTGCTCACGGTCCTGCTCGCTACCACGCTCTTCCTCTGCGCCAACGAGATGTTCGGCGGCGGCGCCGCCCTGTTCGCCTTGCTGTTGTTCTGCTTCGATCCAAACTTCCTCGCCCATGGCGCCTTCGTGACAACAGACATCGGTGCTTCACTCACCATGTTGGCCGCGCTTTACGCGTTCTACCGGTACGTGAAACTGCCTTCCGTTCCCCGCATGATCGTCGTCGGGGTCGCGGTAGGCCTGACCATGACGGCGAAGTTCACCGGCGTCTTTATCCTCCCTTTGCTTTGCCTCATTGCCGTGCTCGATCTCTGGCCAGCGAAGCGCGAAAGCCGCAGCCTCGCGTCTGCCTCGGCCCGGCAAATGGCCATCACGATTGCCGTCGCGTCGCTTATCGGGGTCGGTTGGGTTTGGGCGATCTATCACTTTCGCTACGCCGCTCGTCCCGCGCCGCTCGCCCTCAATCCAACAACGACCGACTATCTCCAGAAGCTCACTTCGCCGCTGACTCGTTCCGTCATGCTGACAGTGAGCAGGCTTCACCTTCTGCCTGAGGCCTACCTGTACGGCCTCGCAGACACAAAGATCTCGGCCGGCGATCTGCCAAGCTACTTCTTCGGAAGGGACTACGCAGGCGCGACGCACTGGTATTTTCCTGCGGCCCTCGTCATCAAGAGCACGATTCCGTTCTTGATCCTGCTCGCCGTTACGGTCATTGTTGCGCTTCGCGGCGAATGGCGCATGCGCCGCGAGGTCCTCTTCCTGGGGATCCCCCCGGCCTTTCTCTTCGTGCTTTCATCGTCCTCCGACCTCGGGATTGGGTACAGGCACCTGCTCCCCATGTTCCCAATGCTCTACATACTTATTGCGGGCTGCGCAGCCTGGCTGGTCTCCAGGAATCCAAAATACATCTATGGATTTGCGGCTCTTCTGCTCTGGCAAGCCATCACGACTCTTGCGGCAAGACCGGGTCTCCTGGCATACGCGAATGAGGCCTGGGGTGGGCCCTCCAAGACACATCTCTACCTGTCCGATTCCAACGTGGACTGGGGCCAGCAGTTGAAAGCTGTCAGGCAATATCTGGAGACGCATCCGTCCCAGCCGTGCTACTTCGCCTACTTCGCCCAGGGTCCTGTTGACTTCAAGGACTACGGCATCCATTGCCATGTGTTGCCGACAGGCTCGGCCCTTTGGACAGGACTCGAGACGATGCGCTTCGGGAACGACCCGAACATCGCGGGCACGCTTCTGATCAGCGATGGCGTGCTTGCCGGCGCCGACATTCCGGGCAAGAGCAATCCCTACGCCAGGTTCGCCTCCATGCAACCGGCTGCCGTAATCGACCGCGGAGTGTACGTCTACAACGGACAGTTCAATCTCGGACCGGCCGCTGCTCTGGAACATCTCCACGCCGCCCAGGATCTCGCGGCGCAGCACGACAGCCCTGGCCTTCTGCGCGAAGCGCGTACCGCAGAAAAGCTCGATCCGAACAATCCAGAGGTGCACGCGCTTCTCGGTGACACCTTCGCCGCGTCTGGTGATAAGGCAGCAGCACAGACCGAGTACGCAGCCGCTCTTCACTCGTCAGAGTTAGATCCTGTTTTCGGGAAAAGCTTGTTGAATCGACTGCAATCCCAGGTGGCCCACTGAGGCGGACTACCTGTGCATTTCATCATGTTTCATCGAAGAGCTCCAAAGCGGCGATCGACCGTCAGGACACGCATTTCACCGGCTGACCTGCGCGTTCGGCTACGCGAAAGTGAGCCGGATCAGGTCTCCAGTGGTCGCATCGGGTTGACTTACAGTGACGCCACGCCGACGATCTCGCGGAGGTGGCTGGTGCTCTCGCTAAGATCAAGGAGACAGGCTGCCAGATCGCGGAATTGTAAATTCCACGTCAACGCTGGTTTCGTACCGGTCTCGATTCTGTATCCCTTGGTTGCGGTTCCTTTCCGCAGACGCGGAGGGCGCGCAATGGTCCAGTCTGTGTCCGACCGGGTGATGGTGTCCTCTGCGGCGCGACCGTCGGCCAGCTTGCTCGCCATCATGCGCTTCAGCAGCAGAGCGACGGGATTCAGCGTGGGGTAGAGCAAGGCGCCGGAGACGATAACGAAGCGTTTCACCCCACCTGACTGCATGGCATTGACAGTCGCCGCCGCAGCATCCCTGACCAGCCATGGGTTCCCGCCGGCCCGTTGACCCAGGCAGGAGATGACCGCGTCCCCCTCCGCCATGGCTGACGCGAGTTCCTCCGCCTTGCAGGGATCGGCAATGACCATGTCGAGGCCTTTCTGCTCGGTAAGAGAACGGCTTCGCACAACAGCGGTGACGCTGTGTCCTCTCCTGAGTGCCTGTTCTGTTACCTGCTGCCCCGTGCGACCGGTCGCTCCGATGATTACTAGACGCATGACTCTCCTCGCCAAAGACAGGAACTCGCGTGATCGATCTGGTGCGTCACGCGCTGCATCCTGAGATGCCGAACTGCGGTGCATTCCGAGCGTGAAACAGCGTTTCAGAAGCGGTCCGCTGCCAGGCTGGATCACGCCTGAACTTGCATGCGCGGGAGTCAACCGGTTGTGCCGCTGTGCCATGAGGGGGAAGGCCAGGAGTGAAGCACGGGCGGCGATGCGAGCCTGGGTATACATAGCGATCCGGAGAAGGTCTCCGCTTATACTGTGCAGGAATGGCCCGTCTGTAGGCAACACTTCCGGGCAGACTCCAAAGTGGATGGGGCTCGCAGTCGTTTGCGGCTCCATGCGGACGAAGTGGGCGGGTGCGAAAGAAGGAGACCATGCAGCAATCGTCAACGTTTCTGGTATTTGGCGCTACGGGCGGCACGGGGAAACATTTCCTTTCACTGGCTCTGCAAGAGGGCCACAGGGTCAGGGCCCTTGTGAGAAATCCCGCGAAGCTGGCCGCTGTGGACCCGAAGCTCGAGGTACAGCAGGGGTCCATCACGGAAGTAGCCGACCTGGATGAGCTGGTGGGTGGGGTGGACTATGTGGTCTCGATGCTTGGAGACGTGGAGCTGCAACGGGATGCCATGATCAACACCGCCTTCGTGAAGAAGCTGATCCCGGCCATGCGACGGCAGGGCGTGAAGCGTTTCCTGTACCAGGCTGGCGGTCTGAGCACACCGTACAAAGGGCATCTGTCGCCCGTACTGTGGACGATCCGGCACACACTGGCACGCGGCTTCGACGGTCAGCATCGGGACAACGAGGCAGTGATGGCGTATCTGGCGGAGGAAGCCCAGGACATCGAGTGGATGGTGCATCGCGCGGGCATCGGCTCGGACGGGCCTTCGAAGGGGGTCCTGAAGCGGTCGGAAAGCAGGTTTAGTGTCGCCACGTTTCGGGACTGCGCGGCGTATACCTTGCGCACGCTGACCGACGCCTCGGCGATCCATACCAGTGATTTGAGTCACTACGCGAAAGGGTAGGCGATGCGGATCCCGTGCTTCGCCTGCCGCGACGGCGGGGTATGCTGGAGGCGCTATGTCTGAGCTGACAGTGATCTACCCCGGCACCTTTGATCCGCTGACGAATGGGCACCTTGATCTGATCGCGCGAGGCGCCAAGATCGCGGATGAGCTGGTGATCGCGGTGCTGCGGAATTCGACGAAGCCCGAGGCGCTGTTCACGGTGGAGGAGCGCCAGGCGATGCTGCTTGAGGCGACCAGCGGCTACAGCAATGTGACGGTGACTGAGTTCGACGGCCTGCTGGTGGACTTCGCGCGGTCGCGGGGTGCGCAGGCGGTCCTGCGCGGGATCCGGGCTGTGTCGGACTACGAGTATGAGCTGCAGATGGCGCTGATGAATCGCAAGCTGGCGCCGGATATCGAGACGCTGTTTCTGATTCCTGCGGAAAAGTACACGTTTGTGAGTTCGCGGCTGATCAAGGGCGTGGCCAGGCTGGGCGGGGATGTCAGTACGCTGGTGCCGCCGAATGTGAACGCACGGCTGCTGGAGAAGGCGCGGGAAAAGCTGATGCAGGATTCAGAGAACCCGGTGGCTTTGGCGGAGTGAAGTCTCCCGACTTCTCGTAGACTGTTAGGCATGAGCACAGCTGTCGCGACGAAGGTGTTGTCGGACCGGATCAACCGGATTGAAGTGTCGGCCACGATGGCCATAACGGCCGAGGCGCTGAAGATGAAGGCCTCGGGGATCGACCTGGCAGACTTTGGCGCCGGCGAACCGCACTTCGCCACGCCGCAGCACATCAAGGACGCGGCGATCAAGGCCATCGAGAACAATTTCACGCGCTACACGGCGGTGGCGGGTGTGCCGCAGATCCGGCAGGCGATTGCCGATCGCCACCGTGAGGATTTCGGGTCGGACTATGCGGCCGACGAGTGCGTCTTTACGACGGGCGGCAAGCTGGCGATCTTCAATGTGGTAGAGGTGCTGATCGACCACGGCGACGAGGTCATTGTGCCGGTGCCGTACTGGGTGAGCTACAAGGACATCGTGCAGTATGCCGGCGGCGTGCCGGTGTTTGTGGAAACGGACGAGCGAGAGAACTTCCGTGTAACGGCGGCGATGATTGAGGCGGCAATCACGGACAAGACCAAGGCGATCATCTTAAATACGCCATCGAACCCGTCCGGGGCGGTGCTGGGCCGCGAGGATGTGGAAGCCATTGTGCGGCTGGCTGCGAAGCGCGGCATTTTTGTGTTGCTGGATGAGTGCTATGTCTACCTGACGTTCCAGGGCGAGCCGTTTTCCGCGGGCGCACTGGGGGACTGCAAGGAGCACATGATCATCCTGGGGTCGCTTTCAAAGACGTACGCGATGACGGGCTGGCGTGCGGGCTTTGCGCTGGGGCCGAAGCCGATCATTGCGGCGATGAGCAAGCTGCAGTCGCAGTCGACGTCGAATGCGGCGAGCATGGTGCAGCAGGCCTCGATTGCGGCAGTGACGGGGTCGCAGGACTGTGTGCGCGCGATGCGGGCGGACTACATCAAGCTGCGGGACCGCGTGCTGGAAGGCTTCAAGACGATCCCCGGGCTGACGTGCACGGTGCCACAAGGTGCGTTTTATGTGTACCCGAACGTGAAGAGCTTCCTCGGCAAGGGCAGGGTAAGATCGGCTTCGGATCTTGCCTCGAAGCTGCTGACCGAGGCGCATGTGGTGACCGTGCCTGGCGAGGCGTTTGGGACCGAGGCGCACATCCGGCTGTCGTACGCAGTGTCCCCGGATGTGATTGACAAGGGCGTGGAACGGCTGCGGACCTACCTGACGGGACTGCGCTAGGCGCGCCGCGGCTGTCGCAATACGGTACGTTCAACGGCCCAACGAGTTACCACTGTGACCATGCGCGCCCACGCACAACCGGCTAGGATAAGGAACATGTCACTCGACAAGCCATCATCCTCACCGCAGATTGCGGCCATCATCCTTGCCGGGGGCAGCGGCACACGCTTCTGGCCGCGAAGCCGGCGAGCGCGTGCCAAGCAGGTGCTGCAACTGGACGGCGAAGGCACGATGATCCAGAGTACGGTGGCGCGCCTGGGCGAAATGGTGTCGGCCGAAGATGTCTGGGTGATTACGAACGATCTGCTGGCGCAAATCATCACCGAGCAGCTGCCGACGGTACTGAAGAGTCGGCTGTTGCTGGAACCCGAGGCGCGGAACACCGCGCCGGCATGTGCGCTGGTGGCGTTTCTGCTGGAGCGGACACGGCCCGAAACGGTGCTGTGTGTATTTCCTTCCGACCACACCATAGGTGACGAGGCACGCTTCCGACTGGTGCTGCAGGCGGGAGCCCAGCTGGCCGCCAGCGGGCCCAAGATGGTGGTTCTGGGCGTGCCACCCACCCGTCCCGAGACGGGCTACGGCTATATCGAGCTGGGTGCGGCTTCAAAGCCCGTGCAGGTCGATACCGAGTGTATTTCGGTGCGAAGGGTGCGGCGGTTCACGGAGAAACCGGACAGCCAGCATGCGCGCGCGTTTGTGCGCTCCGGAAATTACGCATGGAACAGCGGCATTTTTCTTTGGAGCGCGGGGACGCTGGCCAGCGCGTTGCGGGAGCACAAGCCGGATATGGCGGCACTGCTTACCAGGATTGCGGACGCCTGGGGGACGCCGGCGTTTGAGCAGCGCTTTGCGGAGCTGTACCCCTTGTGCGAGTCGATCTCCATTGACTATGCGGTGCTGGAGCCGCGATCGGCGAAGGGCGAGACGCAGTCGCAGCTGTACTGCCTGCCGGCGGACTTCGCCTGGAACGATCTGGGGTCGTGGGCGGCGCTGTATGAGCACATGGCGGATGTGAACGACCCCCAGCAGGTCAATGTGATTGAGGCTCCGCATGGTGTCGAGATCACGTCGACGGGCTGCTATGTGTATTCACCCAAGAAGGCGGTAGCGCTCGTGGGTGTGAGGGACCTTGTGGTGGTGGAGACCGAGGATGCGCTGCTGATCACCACGCGGGACGGCTCGCAGGACGTGGGACGGGTCGTGGCAGAGCTGCGCAAGGCAGGACGGGAAGACCTTATTTGATGAGTGCGACGAGTGGGGCAGCCGGGGGAAACGTGACCGCGGCGACGAAAACGGTGGTGAAGTTCGGTACGGATGGCTGGCGGGGCATCATCGCCGACGACTTCACCTATGACAACGTACGCGTGGCGGCGAGAGCGATTGCGCACTATGTGCTGGCGCAGCCAGACCCGCAGCGAGGTGTATGCGTCGGCTACGACACGCGTTTTGGATCGCGTTCCTTTGCGCATGTGGTGGCGGAGGTACTGGCCGGCGCGGGAATTCCGGTGGCGCTGGCGAATAAAGTAACGCCGACACCGGAGCTGTCGTTCGCGGTGCGTGGCCGCGGTGCGGTGGGCGGTGTCATGATCACCTCGAGTCACAACCCGGCGGAGTGGAACGGGGTCAAGTACAAGGCCAGCTACGGTGGGTCGGGAAAGCCCTCGATTATTGCGGAGATCGAAAGGGAGCTGGGCAGGCCGTTGCCGTCGGCGAGCACGCCCGCGAAGATCGAGGAGGTGGACTTTACGCCGCCGTACCTCGCCGCCATCGAAAGCTTTGTTGACCTGCCTGCGATCAAGGCATCGGGGTTCCGCTTTCTGATCGACTGCATGTATGGCGCTGGGCAGGGCTACGTTGCGGGGATCTTTGAGCGGGCAGGGATCCCATTCGTGGCAATCCGGAGCGAGGTGAATCCGGCGTTCCCGGGCATCAATCCGGAACCGATTCTGCCGCACATCGCTCTCACGCAGCGAAAGGTGGTAGAGGAACACTGCAGCGCGGGCCTGGTGACAGATGGCGATGCGGACCGCATCGGCGCCGTGGACGAGCACGGGGATGTGGTCGACGCGCACAAGATCTTTTCGATTCTGTTGCAGTGGCTGCTGAAGCGCAAGGGCTGGCCAGGGGATGTGACGCGTGCGTTCAATACCACCAAGATGCTGGATCGAATCGCGGCCAAGCACGGGCGCAGGCTGCATGAGCACGGTATCGGTTTCAAGTACGTCTGTGACCTGATGCTGGAAGAGGACATCCTCATTGGTGGCGAGGAGTCAGGTGGCGTCGGTCTGAGCCGACATCTGCCGGAGCGGGACGGGCTGCTGAACAGCCTGCTGCTGGCCCAGGTGATGTCGGACGAGGGGAAGACGCTGGGCCAGCTTGTGGCGGCGTTGCAGGACGAGTACGGCGAGCACCAGTATGGGCGCATCGACATGCACATCACGGACGCACTGAAGCAGTCGGCCATCCGACGTGCTGGGTCCGGGCTGAGTGAGTTCGCGGGTCGCAAAGTTCTCCGTGTCGAGACCCTGGACGGGATCAAGTTTTTCCTGGAGGAGCCGGCGTGTGCTTCCAGGCCCAATGCCGCCGAGACGTGGCTTCTGCTGCGAGCGAGCGGGACGGAGCCGTTGTTACGTGTTTACTGCGAGAGCTGCGACAGCGGGAGCGTCGAGGCGATACTGGAAGCTGCGCGGGCCTTTGTGATGGCCGGCGAAGAAGGTTGAGACGAGCCCTTGGTGGTTGAGGTGAGAGGCGTCCTGTTCGACATGGACGGCGTCCTGGTGAGTTCGATTGAGAGCGTGAACCGCTGCTGGCGGCGCTGGGCAGCGCACTACGGTGTTCCGAATGCCGAGAGCTATGAGGTTCCTCACGGCGTCCGTGCGATCGACATCATGCGGCAGCTCGTGCCAGGTATCGACGCCGTGGCGGGACTCCGGCTGATCGAGGACATGGAAATCGATGACGTCGCTGACCTGAAGGTTCTTCCGGGGGCGCGGGAGTTGCTGGCAAGCCTGCCGGCGGATCGCTGGGCCATTGTCACCTCGGCGACGCGGAGGCTCCTGATTGGGCGTTTGCAGGCGGCAGAGTTGCCGATTCCGGAACTCATCATCAGCGGCGATATGGTCGAGCGGGGAAAACCCGACCCGGAACCGTATCGGCGCGGGGCTGAGCTCATCCATGCGCAGGCAGCTGACTGCCTGGTAGTGGAGGATGCGCCGAGCGGCGTGCGCGCCGGTGTGGCCGCAGGCTGCACGGTACTCGGCGTGGAGGGAACGCATCCGAGGGAGCAGCTGCTGGGAGCCGGTGCGCGCTTTGTAGCCCCGACCCTGGAGAGTGTGCGGGCGGAGTCGGTGGATAGCTTCCTGCGCATCAGCTTCTAGCCGGAGCTGTGTCGGCGCTGCTCCAGGATGGCTGCCACCTGACATAGATCGTCTTCGGTATCGACACCGACCGTGGCCTGGGCAATTTCGGTCACGTACATCGCCAGGCCGTTCTCGAGGAGTCGTAGCTGCTCGAGCTTTTCGATCTGCTCCAGTGTGCCCGGGGGGAGCGCCGCAAAGCGCTGCAGCGCGGCGTAGCGGTAGGCGTAAAGGCCGAGGTGCTTGAAGTGACGGGCCTGTCCCGTCCCATCCCGGTCGAAGGGGATGGCCGCGCGGCTGAAGTACAGGGCGCGGCCGTCGTGGGCTGTGACGACTTTGACGGCGTTCGGATTGCCGATTTCGTCTGGCGTGCAGGGCACTTTCAGCGTTGAGGCATCCACGGCGGGGTTCGCGAAGGGCGTCAACAGCGCGGCGATGTGGGCCGGCGTGATCAGGGGTTCGTCCCCCTGGATATTGACGTAGATCTCGGCGAGGAGACTGCCGGAGAGTTCGGCAAGACGATCCGTGCCACTGGGCAGGTTGGGCGAGGTCATCTGCCAGGGCCAGCCTTTGCTTTGGCACAGGGCGGCGATTTCGGGCGAGTCCACCGCGACAACGATCTGGTCCAGCTGCGTGCAGGCGCAGGCGGCCTCGTAGGTCCAGGCCAGCAGCGGTCTACCGGCGACTTCGCGCAACAATTTGCGGGGAAGGCGCTGCGATTGGAGGCGCGCCGGAATGATGCCAACCACCCGGGAGTTGGGTGGGCCAGCAGGGTTACTTGGTGTCGGGAGTGATGTCATCCGGAGTGAGCTTACGGGGTTTCCGCCGATAGGCCCAAACGGCGGCCAGGACAGCAAGGATTAGAAGGATGCCGAGCAGAACGGCGGCAGTGTCGAGAAAGGTTAATACAGATCGCAACCTGCAGAGAAAGACGGAGTCGGTGGGTTGGCAGGCTGCGGCCATGGCGTTGGCGGGTGTTGCGACGGAGGCCAGGAAAACAACCACACAGGACGGGATGGCGCGCTTCGCTCGCCGGCTGTCGACGCTGTTGGAAGAGGTTGGGTGAGCGTGCACGATTGACCTCGATAGGACACAACCTTATGATGAGGTCTGCGCCTTGTGCGATGGGAGCCGGTGTGCGTGCCTGACACGCGATCCTGCTGCAATCCCCTGGCCTGACCGGCGGTGTAGCTCAGATGGTTAGAGCGACGGACTCATAACCCGTAGGTCAGTGGTTCGATTCCACTCACCGCCACCAAAGTACCCTTTCGCCTCTTGTGCGCCTCGGCGTATCATTCCGGTACCGGGCAACGTCTAAAGCCTGCACGACGTTGTCCCTGGAGTGAACAGACCGCATGCCCAAAGTTTTGAAGCTCTCCCTCCTGTCCCTCTCGGTGGCCCTCATCCTGTGCATTTTCCTTGGCGTCAACGCGCACAACGTGAGCGCGGCTGGGAGTGAACAGCAGGAGGGCGCCTACAGGCAGATGAATGTGTACAGCGAGGTACTTCAACATATCCAGACGGACTATGTGGAAGACCCGAATATGCCTGCGGTGACAGCCGGCGCCCTGCGCGGATTGCTTGAATCCCTGGATGCTGATTCCAGCTATCTGAGCCCGGCGGACTACAAGCTGTACAAGACGGACCGGGGCGGCAAAGCGCAGGTGGGGATCGATGTTTCCAAGCGCTACGGGTATGCCGTGATCGTTTCGGTGGTCCCAAACAGCCCGGCGGACAAGGCCGGCTTGAATGACGGCGACATCATCCAGGCAATTGGACCGCAGGACACACGCGATCTTTCGTTGGCGATTATCCAAAAGTTGCTCGAGGGAACTGCCGGAAGCGAGCTAACAATTGCCGTCGTGCGGCCACGTAAAGCGGCTCCGGACAAGCTGACCCTGACACGGGCGATGATCCCTGCACCGGCGGCCGGGGATACTGTCTTTGAGAACGGTTCCATTGTGGATCTGCGTCCGGCAGTGCTGGACAAAGCCCATGTCGATGCAATTGAAGCCAAGTTGAAGTCCGCAGAGAAGGGAACAGACCGGAAAGTCGTGCTGGATCTGCGCGACGTGTCGGCTGGCGATATGGCCGAGGGTGTGCGACTGGCGAATCTGTTCCTGAAATCGGGAACCATCGCGACACTGCAGGGTCAGAAGGTCGAGAAGCAGACCTTTGCTGCCGATGCCGCAAAGACGATCGACCCCAGTGCGCCCCTGGTGGTGCTGGTGAATCATGGCACGGCGGGAGCTGCCGAGTTGGTGGCCGCAGCCATTGAAGATAACAAGCGGGGCGACGTCATCGGAGAGAAGACCTTTGGTGAGGGGGCGCAGCAGAAGACGTTTGAACTCCCGGACGGTAGTGCCGTCATTCTTTCAATCGCCAAGTATGCTTCGCCCGCGGGAAAAGCCTATGAGGATGAGGGTGTAACGCCCACTGTGGTCGTGGCTTCCGCTGTGGATGAACAGGACAGTGGTGATGAGACGAGCGCCGCTCCGCAGCCACGGAAGTCCAGTGTGCAGACCGACGATCAGTTGAACAAGGCGCTGGAGATCTTGAAAGGCAAAGCGGCCTGAGCCACGGGTGGCACGGGACGGCCGCATGGTAGGGTAAAAAGCTGTGCCAAGCCTTCTGCAGCGGGAACCGAAGTCGAAGAAAGGCGTGGTGCTGCGCATCAAAACCGGGCCGCGCTCCCCGGTCTGGGGTGCGATGCTGCGGTTTCCTTTCGCGGACTCCGAGACGCCGTCCTCAGGCCGCGTTACGCGACGAGCAGCCTTCTTACTTCTGCTGAGCACCTCCGCGGTCTTCGGGGTCATGGTGGGCTTGCTGTTGATGTACGCCATCAACCTGCCGCAGATGACCGAGCTGGAGCACTACCGGCCGAGCACAACGACCGAACTCTATGACGTTCATGGAAAGGTCTTCGGATCGTTTGCTTCGGAGCGACGTGTGGTCGTGCCGTACTCCGAGATCCCACCCGTTCTTCGGGAGGCAATCCTTTCGATTGAGGACAAGAACTTCTTCCAGAACGGCGGCGTAAACTTTGTTCGCGTTCTGGCCGCCGCTTACGAGGATTATCGATCGCACGGAAAGGCGCAGGGCGCCTCCACTCTGACGATGCAGCTGGCGCGCAACCTGTTTCTTTCTTCAGAGAAAACCTACGGGCGCAAACTGCAGGAGATCTTCCTCACCCTGCAGATTGAACGGCATTTTACGAAGGACCAGATCTTCGGGCTGTACGCGAACCAAATCTACCTGGGACGCGGAACGTATGGGTTCGAGGCGGGTTCGGAGTATTACTTTTCCAAGCATCTGCGGCAGTTGACCCTGCCGGAGGCAGCGCTTTTGGCCGCGCTGCCGAAGGGTCCGGAGTATTACTCGCCAGTGAGATTTCCTGCACGGGCGCTGAAGCGACGCAATCTTGTGCTCGAGGAGCTGGAGCGCGACGGAAAGATCAGCGCCGCAACGGCCGATGCGGCAGAGGCTACGCCGCTGGTACTGCACCTGGCGACACCCCCGAACACCGAGGCTCCCTATTTTGTCGAGGAAGTGCGGCGGCAGCTGGAACACGAATATGGTGTGGACCAGGTTCATGGCGCAGGGCTGAAGGTGTACACCACGCTGGACCTAGATATGCAGCACGCTGCCGAAAAGGCGAGTCTGGACGGGCTGGCGGCCTACGAACGGCGACACGGCTGGAAGGCCAAACTGCCAACCATCACGAGCACCGCCTACGATCCGGCGACCTATAAGCATCCGGACTGGAATCAGGCCGTCACGGATGGAAGCTATGTCCATGCCCTGGTGACGCAGGTGTCACCGACCAAGCTGACGGTGCGCATTGGACAGATACGGGCGACGATGACCCCGCCGGACTGGGCCTGGACGCAGAAGTACAAAGCGACGGACCTGGCTAGCGCCGGCGACGTTGTGTACGTTCATGTGCTTGGCGGATCCGACACGGGGCAACTGCGGCTTGCGCTGGAACAGGACTCGGGAGCGCAGTCGTCTCTGATGGCTGTCGATAATGGGACGGGTGAAGTGCTTGCCATGATTGGCGGCCGGGATTTTGCGCTGTCGCAGTTCAATCGGGCGACGCAATCTTTGCGGCAGGTTGGCTCGTCGTTCAAGATCTATGACTACACGGCTGCGTTTGAGGCAGGATCGAAGCCCTACGACGCCATCTCTGATGCAGCGACCACGTTCTACACGGCAAGCGGCCCCTACACACCGCACGACTACGAGGCAGGGTTTGCGGGCACGATGACGATGATTGATGCATTTGCACAGTCGCGCAATATTCCCGCGCTGCGGATCGCAGACAAAGTAGGCATTAAGAAGGTGATCGAGGTCGCCCGGCGTTTTGGCGTCACGAGCCCGATGCCCAGCTTTCTCCCGGTTGCCATTGGTGCGGCCGACCTGACGTTGGCCGAACAGGTAGCCTCATACGCCGTGTTCCCGAACGATGGCATACGGGTGACGCCGCACTACATCAAGCGCGTGACGCAGGCGGACGGAACGCCGATCGACGTAAGCGCATCGCCGGTGCGTGAGGTGATCTCGCTCGAGATCGCAAGGAAGATGATGATCCTGCTGCAGGCGGTAGTGCAGCACGGAACGGCAGCAACAGCTTCGGAGTTGCACCACGCGCTGGGCGGCAAGACGGGTACAACCAACAACTTTACGGATGCGTGGTTTCTGGGTTTTTCGCCGTCGATCACTTGCGGGACGTGGGTCGGGTATGACACACGACAGTCGTTGGGTGAGAAGGAAACAGGTGCCCGCGCGGCCCTGCCGATCTGGACACAATTCATGAAGGCCGCACTGGCTGATCGGCCAAACGAGCAGTTTACGCGTGCGAACGCGCCAAAGCGTCAGCTCGAGGTGGCGGCAAACCCCGTGGCCAGGCCAGACCAGCCGGATAATGATGACAGCGATGACAATTCCGGGAAGAGCGACGCCGAGCCTGCGGCGACACCGTTGATTCCGGATGCAACACCGGAGGATGCGGCACCCAAGGCGAGCGTTCCTGCCCCGGTTTCCATTTCACCGCAATCGCTGAGTCCGTCCGCCGTCTTGCCGTTGCAGGCACCGCGCAAACCGAGTGCAGCCGCGCCCTCCGTCACCGGCTCACGGGCGGCGGGCAATGGAACGGCTGCTCCCGCCGCACGGGCAAACCCCGGTTCACCGACAACACAGCGGCCGCCAAGGCCGACCACGGTTCCTGTCCCGCAATAGGCCACTGGCGAGATACGAAGCCCGTCACGTGGTGATAGCATGGCGCAACAAGCCGGTTCGCCTGCGGCCCAAGAGGTTCCGAATGAGTCCTGTATCACGTCGCGAGTTTCTGAAGACGTCGGTGGCTGCCGGCACGTTGGCCGGCATGGGCGGCCTGCCGCTCCACGCTGCAGCCCGCTCTGCTACGGATACAGTGACCCTCGGCAAGTCGGGGATCAAGGTCAGCCGGCTTGCGTTTGGCACAGGGTCAGATAACGGGACGGTGCAGGCCGCGCTGGGGCAGCAGGAGTTTTCGCGGCTGGTGCACTACGCCTACGATCACGGCATTCGCTTCTTCGAAACGGCGGAGGCGTACGTGACGCCCGCCATGCTGGGTGAGGCACTGAAGCCATTTCCGCGGGACAGCTATCAGCTGATGACGAAGGTTACTACCGACCAGGGAGCCGACCCGGCCAAGCGCTTCGATGCCATGCGTCGCACCTCGCAGACGGACTACTTCGACATCATGCTGCTGCACTGGCAGCACACGGCGGACTGGGTGAGCGAGACGGCGCGCTGGCAGGACGGCATCCAGGAGGCGCAGTCGAAGAAGCTGGTCAAGGCCCGGGGCGCTTCAGTGCATGGTCTGCCTGCGCTACGCCAGATGCCCGGGAACAACTGGCTCGAGGTGGCGATGATCCGCATGAACCACAACGGCACCCGGATGGACGGGCCAACGTATGCGGATAACGACTACCCGGATCACGTGACCGAAGTCGTGCAGCACGTCCACCAGGTGAAGGCTGACGGCATGGGCGTGATTGGCATGAAGCTCTCCGGCGCGGGCAAGTTCACGCAGCAGAGCGACCGGCAGGCGGCGATGCGGTTTGCCTTCCGGAATGCCGGGATTGACTGTGCGACCGTTGGCTTCAAGAACACAGGCGAGATCGACGAAGCCCTGCGGAACATGAACCTGGCCCTCGCGTAAGCAGACCCTGTTCTGCCGCTGTCTGGTCAAGCCCCGATGACCGACCCGCATCCGAGCGGGCTTACTTCATCGATACATTTGTGACGTGGCAGAGATGGAAGAAGCGCGTCGCGCGTTGCACATCCTTGCCGATCTGGGCTTTGAGATCCCCGGGTGTCGCAAAGCGACGCTCCTCGCGCAGGCGATGCAGAAACGTCAGTCGAAGTGGCGTTTGCTCGGTCAGATCTACTGGTGAGAAGTCAAAAAGATGTGTTTCGATGGCGTAGGAATCTGCGCCGAAGGTCGGTCGGTTGCCCGCGTTCGTCACGCCCTGGAAGGTGCGGGTGTCCGGGCCATCTCCGATGCGCAATGCCGTGATGTAGACGCCGTGCGCGGGCAGGAGTTCGTCAGGGGTTAACAGGTTGATCGTTGGGACGGCGTAGCGCGTTCCGTACCCTCGTCCAGAGGCGGGTGTGCTGTCCAGCGAGAAGGGCCGGCCCAGAAGCCTGCGCGCGGTCCCGAGGTCGCCTGTCGCAATGAGCGTCCGAATGCGGCTCGAGGAGACGGGAGCACCGCAGCGCAGGATGGGCTTATACGCCTGCACCTTGAAGCAGAGCTCCTGCCCGAGTGCCGTCAGGCCGGCAATGTCCGCTTCTGCGCGGTGACCGAAGCGAAAGGTTTCTCCCTCGTGGATTTCCAGGGTGTGCAGAGCCTCGCAGAGGATGCGCTGCGCAAACTCCCGTGCCGTGAGTGTGCGAAGCGCGTCGTTGAACGGAAGGACGAGCGCGACGTCAACGCCGGTCTGCCCGAGGAGCTCCAGCTTGCGGGGCAGCGGGGTAATGAGAGCGGTCCGTGCATCGTTTTGCAGAACCTGGGCAGGGTGCGGGTCAAAGGTGACCACCACGGAGCGCGCCTTCTGCGCCAGCGCGCGGGCGCGTACCGCGGCGATCACGGTCTGATGGCCCGTGTGCACCCCATCGAAGTTCCCGATGGTGACGACCGATGGCCGATCGGCTCCGGGGAGGGCGGCGAGTTCTTCCAGGGAGAGAGCGATCTGCATCAGGCGATGTCGAAGACCAGTTGTTGGCCGTCGTAGGCCAGCTGGATGGGGGCGGGCAGGATGGCGTTGGTGGTCAGGTGGTCGAGATCGTGACTGATGTGGGTGAAGAAGGCGCGTCTGGGCGCGATGCGGTTCACGAGCTCGATGGATTTTTCTACGTGGGCGTGGCTGGGGTGGGGCTGGCGGCGCAGGGCATCGAGGATGAGGATGTCGAGGTCCTCGAGAAGGGCCAGGCTGGTATCCGGGATGTCGTTGAGGTCGGTGAGGTAGGCGGCGGTGCCGAAACGGTAGCCGACGATCGTGGTAGGCCCGTGGATGACGGGGACGTGGATGAACTGAGCGCCGAAGAGCTCGATGGCGTCGCCGGGTTCCTCCGGGATGCGGTGGAGGACGACGCGGGCGCTGGTGGGGTAGCGGTTGTCCTTGCGGAAGGTGTACTCGAAGACGCGCTCGATGGTCTGCGCGGTCTCTTCGTCGGCAAAGAGGGGCAATGCCTGCGCGTGGCCGAAGGACAGGGGGCGGAGGTCGTCCATGCCGAGGATGTGGTCGGCGTGGCCGTGGGTGTAGAGCACGGCATCGACGTGAGAGATGCCCATGCGCGTGGCCTGGGCGTGGAAGTCGGGACCGGTGTCGATGAGGACGTTGTAGGGCTGGTTGGATACCGGATTTTCGCCGTAGGTGAGGAGGACGGAGGGGCGGGTCCGGCGGTTCGGTGAGCCCGGCCGGCGCGCGTCAGTACAGACGGCGCACGGGCAACCGAGGGTAGGGACAGCCATGGAGGTGCCGGTGCCCAGGAATGTGAGTGTGGCTTGCATTGCGGGACTGACCGGTCTTCCCCTCCCCCTACGTTTTGATGCAAGATCTTGCCAACAAAGCACTTCCGCCCTGATTACTACTGAGTCAACAGGGGATGAGGTGGTTTGAGGTCGTGTAGAGAAAGTGTACGTGTGCGGAGGTTAATTGCACGCAATAGGGGGAGCGGCGGAGTTCATCACGGTCAATTGCAGGATCTCTTTGCTGCGGTCTGCCTCGGTCGAGAGGACGATGTGGGGGTCTGACCGGGCAAAATACAGGGGTCTCTCCACGGCGCTGACGATGTCAGCTCCGGTTGAGATGACGGTTTGGGTGGCGCTCGACGAAGCTGACCACATATCGCAGGTCGGGGTTGGCGGTTATGGCTGGTTGACGATCCTGTCTTCCTTTGGCATGAGCAGCTCCATAGTGGAGCTGCCTTCTCAGCGGACGATGCGTGGACCGGCACCCATGGGTGGCATACCGGCTCCAGTCCCAGGGGCGGGTTGCCGTTGGGCTGCCTGGCGGGCGAGGGCCTGGGTGATCTCGAGAAAGCCCATGTGAAGGTCGAAGAGGGCGGATTGCAGGAGCTGGTCCTCGGCCGGCGAGAGATTACCGGAGGTCTTGGATCCCATGACAGAGAGCATGTCGATGGTCTGCCGGGCGCCTAGGATGTCGACGCGGGGTGTTTCGCCGGGTTCTGCGCCACCGCCCAAAAGCATGAGGGCCTGAGTGTAGAGCGACTGGACGAGGCGGTCGAAGGACATGGGCGGCATGTGTTCGCCGCCGGGGTTGGCGGAGCGCATGGCGAGATCGAGGCGCTCGACGGTGGCCTCGTACGCGCGGGCGGCTTCAGAGGACTGCTCCGCTGTGGGGCCGGGCGGCAGTGAACTGTCTTCTGGGAAGGTCTCCGTGTCGAGAGAGTCACCTGCGGAAGAGGTGGCAACGTCGTCTACATCGGCTGGAGCTGTTTGATCCGGGTAGAGATTGCCGATGGCGCCGGACTCGGGGAGATCCGCTAGCTCGGTGGTCGCGGCGGCGGGCGTTTCGGAGACGAGTTGTGGCCCGCCGGAGCTTTCGCCGGTGGTTGGGGATGGGCTTTTCGCCTCTTCGGCGGGGAGATCGTGGCGGAGTTCGCCTTCCGAGGTGAACTTGCGGCGGTCATTGACTACAAAGGTCGGGGTGTCTGGCATGCGGGTCTCTCTCGGGAGGGTTGGATGCAAAAAGGGGATCTCTGCGGGGTGGGGAGGCAAAAAGCAGGTTCCCCGTTTGGGGAATGACAAAAGCAGATC
>CAZZXY010000078.1:0-21218 GCA_964658105.1 Verrucomicrobia bacterium Tous-C9LFEB
GTTCCTGTTCCTGTGCCAGTGCCTGTGCCGCCCGTGTTCCCGGTCGAGATGACGAACTGCTCGGTTGCAGTCACCGTATCAGGGACATCACTTGCGTCGGTCGCTTGAAGAACGATGGTGAAGGTACCGGACGCGGTCGGCGTGCCGCTCACGATGCCGGTCACGCTGTCGAGCGTAAGTCCAGCCGGAAGCGAGCCAGAAAGCAGGCTCAGCTTCACGGGCGTGGTTCCCCCGCTGACGGTAAACGTTGTGTCGTACGCAAGGCCCACTGTACCCGCGGGCGGAGGATTGCTGATTGTTGGCGCGGGGTTTACCGTGACCGCGACGTTCTTTCTGCTCGATGTGCCGTTGATGGCTGCCTGGAGCGTCACCTTCATGGGGGCGCTTAAGATGGACGGGGCGTTGTAGGTTGTGGAAGCTCCTACTGCGGAGGAAAGCGAGCCGCAGAGCGCACCGGAGCAGCCAATCCCGGCGACACTCCAGGCCACCGTTGTGCCTTGTCCGGCAGTCGCGCTTACCGTGATGCTTTGGCCGGCGTCAATGGTCAGGCTAGCGGCAGACAAGCTGGCGATCCCGGTTCCGACGTAGCCGCCTGCCCCGCATCCACTCAATGCGGCAAGTACAAGCAAAAAGATGACGCAGCTCAGAAGCATGGGCAAGCCTTGAGCGGCTTTTCCCGACTTCCTAGACCAGCGAACGTATGCGTCGGGCTGCAATGGCGTGCTAGCAGCCCGACCAGACACAAGAGTTAAATGTAAACGGCGAGTTACTCGCTTCATGCTCTACTCCCCTAAAGGCGCCAAGCGCAGGAGCAAAACTACCGAGCTGGCGTAAGCGATGAAGGTCAGGAACAAGACATAGGGGCTACAACCAACGTTGCATGAGGTTTGATCAAACCGTACTCGGATGTGGCAGCATCGCAGAAGATCGCGGTAAGCACTCGAATCGCGCGACTAGTTCAAGCCTCTTCCTCAATAGTCTCAAAAAGAATCGAAAGGCGCCTTTCGAAAGAAAGCTATCCTTCAAAGCTCTTGGACAATGCACAGGATGGGTGGTGCAAAGCGGCTCTCCACAATCTTTGGCGAATCTCAAGTTAGCGGGCAAGCAATCGCAAGCCAGACCGCCACATTCACCTAGTGCCCGTCAGTCGCGCCTGAAGCAGCACGCAGGATGGGTTAGATGTTGCTGCCATCGTCAAGTTCAACAGCCACGAATGTAGTATTTACGATCCTCCACGTATACTCAGAGGCCGTCGTTATCTGGACACGAACAGAAATGTGCAAAGGCGGAATTAAAAATTCTGGATTGCTTCGGCAGACCGTTACTCGACACAAATACATATTTTTACGCAAGGTCCGCACCGATCGCGTCATTGAATCGTCACGAAATCACAAGTAAGTGCGCTGCCGTCGCTGTGTCCCGGCGACCGCGAACAGTTCGCCAAGAGACGCAGTGGGAAGTCGGTGCGCGGGAAAGCGTGACCAGCTCTTCCGCGAGCTAGCGGTTGGTGACGCTGTGAAGCCGGACCTACTCGTAGCGGGCGTGGAGGTCGAGCTCAAAGGCGCAAGGGATCTCATGCACTTGAAGATCTATGCAGTCGATTGACGCTGGCTCCGCACCAGCTCTTTCAATCGGTCTCCAAACCGGGCTCAAGCAGCAAGACATTGATGCTCGTTATGAATCCTCTCCAGCGGCGGTAGAGAATCTTCGAGAGCTAGTCGCTGAGATGTGGAAGAGGGCAGGGAACATCGAAGCTGCGTCAACGTCTTTGGACGTCGACGAATAGAAGCAACTGCAGTCGTGCGGCACCCGGTCGCTAGGCGCCTGGCTCTTGCGCAAACTACTGTCCGTCTTCTGGGGAGAACTCTTGAAGATGGGAGCATCTCCGCCGTAAATGAAATTCTCACCTGAGATCATCAGAGTGCCGAAGCCGCGAACGAACTTCGCGCAGAATTGTGCATGATGGGGTGGGTGGAAGCGGGAGGCGTACCGTTCTGTAAGCCTCTGGAGAGATGAAAACAGGTAAACCTGTGGAACTCTGGGCAGGGGCTACAACCTCAGAGTCACGGTCGGTTGCCGGGGAGGAACAAACCTTGGCTTCGGTCGCAATTCATTCTGTTCAGCCTTATTCCCCTAGGTATGCGTGAAGAAAGCCGAAGTTGGCTCATCGCCTCTCTGCACGTTGATCCAACACGTCATTGACGATAGTGGAAACGGCGGACGTGAGATCCTCCGCGCCCGTTGTACCGCGAACTATATTACGGCCATCTCGCTTTGCGCAGTAGAGAGCCTCGTCTGCCGCCCCGATGAGAACGTACGGATCCGTATGATGACTCGGCAAGGTTGTGGCGACTCCGCAGGAGATCGTTGCTCGCAGCCCCTGCAGACTTGGATCACCGGCACGCGTGGGTGGCAAACCCGCCATTTCCACTAAGCCCCGAAGCCGTTCCGCAACGATGCAAGCCAAATGAGCAGGGGTCTGAGGCAGGATCACGACGAACTCCTCACCTCCGAACCGAGCGATGAAATCGTTCTCTCCACGCAGGGCCTCGGCGAGGAGATGAGCAACGCGCTTTAGAACCCTGTCTCCGTAAAGGTGGCCATAGCGGTCGTTGAGACTCTTGAAATGATCGATGTCGACCATGATCACCGAACAGGGTAGCTCCTTGCATTTCGGCTCCGACCAGACCTTCGCAAGATAGGCATCCATGGCGGACCGGTTCGCTAGACCGGTCAGACTGTCTGTAAGTGCAGCGGCAGCGAGCTGCTCATTGGACTGAGCTAGGGTTCCGACGAGTTCCTGCTTCTCCGCCCACTTCAAAAAGGCCAGGCGGGCCTCCCGGTCCTGTCCGTAGTTCGCAGTTAAGGTCAGCACTCCAATGGACAGTGCCATCACGGATGAGAGTGCGTGAATGTGGAGCTTGTCTCCAGGACTGTGCCGAAGTAGGAACCACTCTGCGCAGAGTCCCCAACCAAACACAATCGTCGCGAAAGGCAGTCTGACCCTCATCACGCTGTTCGTGAAGACTAGGACGGCAACAATGGCCAGTTGCGCGCCTACGTCGTGGTTTACCTCGTGAGTCCCAAACAGGAGAACTTCGGCGGAACCTGCAACACAGGACGCTATGACGATGCCCGTTTCGCGAAGGCGAAGTCCCGTGCGAAGCAACATGCTTGCATTCACTGCCAACACAAGGGGCAGGACCATGCCGAACCGAAGCGTCTGCTCGTGCTTCGTCCAATCCGAGGATGTAGCTTCGCGAGCGATGGCGAATGCTACGTAGAGGGCGATCGCAACAAGGCCCTCGAGCCACTGCCGCCTGGCCTGAAAGGCATCTGCCTCAAATGCAAACTTCCGCTCTAAGGACGGAGAGAACGAGGGCCAGAGATACCGCAGACCTGAGAGGCGCCGAATGGTCGTCTGGATGGGTTCTTCTCTGCTCAAAATGGCGCCGTCGCGAAAGCCATCGCAGCCTCATTTTCTTCCCTATCTGAAGCCCATCGAATCCCACAAAAGTCTTCGATCCTCTTTGACCTGAAGTATTCACAAAAGTCGACACGTACCTGTGATGCAGCTGATCTTCGCCACGAATCTGATCGAAACAGCTGAAACGAAGAGATACTAGCTTCTCGCTCCGAGGGAAGGCCTGATCCTCAAGGCAGGAGGCTCGTCGAGCTTGCGACATGTAGGCCTTCGGGAGCAGCCCAACTCCTTGGTCGATGGCAGTAGCAGTCCAGCCCCGGGCTGGACAAATGTTCAGCGTCGCTTCCGTGCTGCCATTCGCGAAAAACCGCTTAGCGTATTGTGAGCTCCCCGGTGATGGACTCCGCATCTCCAAGCGGGCCAAGTTGGCAAATCCTCAGGCCTCGCCCGGTGATTACGTCCGAGAAACGCCCAGGGATGGGGCCCGACAGGAAATGTGTAAGCCTCACCCATAAGGGTGCTGCCTTCCACCAAGTCGGAAGCGACTTAGACGGCGTTGGGCTGGTACCGTCCTCTAATGAGCGAAAGCTTTACGTTCAGCACTCGTGGTCCAGATGGTCTCCTAAAAGAGGGGGTTTGGCCGCATCATGTGCCCAAGCGCGGAGCGTACGTCCGAGCAGAACTATACGGGTTGAACGGCAGACTACTCTTTATCGGGACGGATCAGGCTAAAGGGCCGAACGGTAGCGTCGTAAGTGTTCGGCTGTTGTTGGTCCCCGATTAGAATGAGGCATGCAGGGCCTTGCGGCATCTGATAGTGGCCACAAGTTGAGATCTGCACCTTCCTCGGCCAGCAGACCGAACGCATGGTGCGGGGCGCGAGCTCACAAGCATCCGATGGCGACTCATCAGCACCACCCAACCGCGTTGCATATTCAGACGAGCAGTGGACTCGTGATCTCTACCACTACACCCCGAATGAGCATGCAAGCCACTCCCGCTGCAAGATCTTGTGGATCAGCCGCCATGGATGGCAGCTCAGATGTCTAGTTGCTTCCGGTCAGCCCACGGTGTCGACCTTGTGAAAGACGAACTTCCACGACAGCGCCGGCTTTGATTGATGCCGAGCGACTGCATAGTAACCCGATGATTCCAACCAGCGGCTTTGCCAGCTGCTGGTGGTTCAGCTCGATTCCACCATCCTCCTCACTCTGTGAGATTTACCTGCTGACCTGTCCAACGCAGTTCGACTTCTGCCCCGAACTGATTGGAGGGCGCCGCACTACTCAGGCGGCGGATGAACGGATCATCCGTCTTTGAGGCATCTGTGTCGGAGGCTTGCGGGGATACTTGAGTCGCATGATGGGTTCTTCGAGGAGGTGCAAGCTGATCCGCGCGGTAGCATAAACTACCAGGAAACAGATGAACAGACCGAGTGTTCCGAACAAACTAACGCTCACTGTGTGTTTGAGAAAGTAGATGTAGAAGGGAAGTGGCAGCATATGGAAAATGTAGACACCGTAGCTTACCTCGCCGAGGGCTTGGAGAGGCCGCAAGCAAGCGATGCGAGCAAAAGGGTGCGTGATGTCCAGACTGAGGAGCAGAACGGAGCTCGCCATAAGCCCTATAAGGGTGAACCCGGCAGTGCTGACAAATGCGTTGGTGACATGATCCACATCGCCACCTTGCACCAGGGTCACACCCACGACAAATAGCCCTAGTGAAGGCAGGAGGACGGCATAACAAAGACGGCGTAGCTTGGATCTGCTGAGTCGGACACCTCTCAACCAGAGCGCACACCATGCTCCCATGAGAAGCTCATCACAGCGTGTGTAGGTGGAGGTATAGAGCAAGCCTTTCACGAGCAGATTGGCCGGCAGAACAAAAAAGAGCAGCACGCGTGTGACCAGCACCGCTAAGATGGCGACCGAGCAAAATCGCATCAAGCGTTCCCGTGAACCGAAATGCCTGACAACGAGTGGCCATATCAGGTAGAACTGCTCTTCGACGCATAGAGTCCAGAACACGCCCACCTTCAGCTCCAGCATAGTATGTGCTGGGTGATATAGAAAACGCACGACAGTTGGGTTCTGAGTATCCCAATTCAGAAAAGGAAGCGCTAGATTTTCCAGATAAACCAGGTTGAGCGAAAAGGTCCCATGCACGCTGACGTTATGCCCAATCCAGGTTGAAAGGTAGATGGCACACAAGACACCGTAGTAGAGGGGAAGAATGCGTAGAGCACGTCGCTCGTAGAAGGTTCTGTAGAAGGTTTTCGATCGGACCGAATCATGCAAGATTCCGGTGATAAGAAAGCCCGACAAAACGAAGAACAGATCAACGCCGATCCAGCACCAGTGAACAAAGCCCGAGTTTGGAAGAAAGGTGGCATAGTGACAGATAAAAACGCCAAGAATGGCTATACCACGAAGACCATTGAAAGCGGGGTAATACGCCCGTATCCATGAAGTGTCGCCTTGCTCCGTCGAGAAACGTTCCATAGGTTCCTTTCTTAACCGCTCTGGGGTGAAAAAACCTTAGATCTTAGTCGCGGTCAGGCCTCGTAAACTCAAGGGCATGTGCGAACAACAAAGATTAACCTGGGTCCGCATGTATTGTTTATGGAAGAGCCGGTCGGACGCTGTTAGGACGCGTCCATGCTGAGCTCTCCCCGCCTCCCGCTGCTAACCAGAGTTGAACGTCGCAAACAAAGTCTTGTGAGACGCTGGCGGGACCGCGCACGACTTCTCAAGCTCGCTTCCATACCGGATCCGAGCCTTCAAGCTCATTGCAGGTTTCTCGATCACGACAAACGCGAGGCGGCTGATCGCATACACGATTGCGAATGCTACGGTCATGCCAGCCAATTGACCCATCACGTTGCCGAGAATACCTACAAACTTTGGAACAATCGCTTCCAAGAAGTAGGGCGCGAGAAGTTGGTGAATGACATACAAGCCATAGCTGAGCTTGCCAAGATCGACGGCCCATTGCTTGGTACTCGCGCTATGGATGAGATTCCCAGGAGTGAGCGCGAGAACGACGATCGCGGTACCGACCAAAGCAAGCAGCGGCGTTACGACGATGAGGCCAAAGGCATCGTAGGGGAGGGCCTGTCCAACCAGCAGAGCACGCACTACGAGGAAGCAAGGAACGCACAGCACCACGTACTTCGCGGAACGTGAAATCTTGGCGAAGTCCTTCATCGGGCCGCGCTCGTGCAGCGCGAGAATCGCCCCGAGCATAATAGCGTCAGATCGAAAAAGCGTGTTTTGGTAGCTTGTACCTGGATCAATATGTGCAAAGGCGGCCCAGACTCGGGCTAGGAACGCTAAGCCGATAACGGCGTAAGAAAACCTGAGCAAACTACGCCGGTCTGCGAATAGCCAAATGATCAACGGCCAGAGCGCGTAGAACTGCTCTTCTACGGCCAGCGACCAGAGATGGGCGATATATATTCTGGGGCTGAGGCGATAGATTGTTACGCCAGGCCAAAGATTCTGCAGATACACCAAGAACAGCGCGTGGTGTAGTTCCAAGTGTACGGCATGTAAGTGGAGAAACATGAAGATTGTGAATAGGGTGATGTAATACAACGGGAAAATGCGAATAGCGCGCCTGAGATAAAAAACTCTGAGGAACCCTAGTTTGTCTCTAGTATCTACGAGAATGCCGGTTATCAAGTAGCCGGAAAGAGCAAAGAAGATAGGAACAGCAACAAAGGATAGCTGCTGCAATAAGAGCCATGGGTATGCAGCAAATGGCCTGTGCTGCAGGTTCCAACTTGTTCCACTAAAGTGGACAGCAAATACCAGCAAGAAAGCATATGCACGAATTCCTTCTAGCGAAGGAAGATGTTGACGAGGCCCGCCTACCATTTAACCCCCCTCTCATCTCAGCTCGGGATTACGCGAAGAGAGTAGATGACCCCTTTGAACTCCCTCCATAACACTTTCGTGCTATCGGAACGGAGGCGCGCTCCTGTCTAGCGCGAATTCGAGCCCAGCACGATAGCCCCCGAAGCAGGAGGGCCCGATGTTGCTGCTTTTCAGGGATGATGGCGGCGGCGGGCTGATTCACTAGGGCCGCGGTACAGCTTCAATCATCGGGCGAGCGAGGGTGTTCGGGAGTATGCGCTAAGACTGTCCGGACCTGGTGGGATCGTCCGCCAAGACCTGAGTCTTGGGGCGATGCGGAGAGAGTAATCTCGTAAGCGCCTGCAAGCTGAAGCTTACGACGTACCGCCGCAATGCTGGACTCTGCTGCCGTCAACTCCAATCGAAGACGGGCATCAACGTCGTCCGTGCAGCGGTGGTGAGATTCGCATCGCGAACGAGACGGACCGTCGTATTGGTCGCTTCGAACGTGTGGTTGCGGTCAGCGTGGAAGGGGGAGGTCAGGTGCTCCGTCTTGTCCAACGCAATTAGGAGCAGGGTCATAACACCGGAAGGTGCCGATCGATCAAAATGATGGCAAACCGGGTACGGAATCCCGTCGTCTTCAATCGTTGTCGTGTCGCCGTCGACCCATGGTTTATCCGCAGACTCAAGTTCCTGCTGCAGACTGAGTGGACGTGGAAGTGAGCAAGATAAATGAAGGCGTCCGGTGTGCTGGCCCGCCAGTACCCTGGCAGGTTGCGATCCAGGCGTTTGGCTCAACACTGAGTAGCCGATGGACGCGCACGGCGACGATTCCTTCCCATATACCGCCTGCCATAACGTGAGCGCCTTCTGATCCTCTGCATACCAATACCAACCAACGGAGTTCCGAAGATCCCGTGAGGCGAGGGTGCGAAACCCGTGACGAGTGTGATGTGACTGGGATACGTCAGGGTGGGCACGACACCGGTGACGTCATGAGCATAGGTGCCTTCCGTGGAGAGAACGCCCCAAGTACCAATACAGCAATAATCATGCGATTTGATAAGGGCTCCATGCAGAGCGCTCCGGTGTGGCGTGGTAACACATCCCGAATAGACCCAAGCTCATACTATCCTCTGTACCGCGGCAAGCATGTAGCGCGAAGAGGTCACCTGATGGACAGCCAAAGACGGCGGCATGTCGCTTGGGATCTGAGGCCGCTTGCGGTCAGGCGCAAACGGTGTGGTCCCGAGTAGACAAGCGCTACAAAGTCGGGACGCGCAGAATTGCCTGACTGTACTTCTGCCGCGCCCTGAGGATTTTTATCGACCTAGGGATAGAGGGCCGCAGCCGCCGAAGCCAGCTCGCCTCCAGCGGAGAATCCCATAACGCCGATCTTTTTCGGATCAAGGCGAAACTCGCGAGCATACGCGCGAACGAGTTGGACAGCCTGTTCGGTGTCGACAACTGCATAAGTCTGCACGTTATAGCCATTGCTGCGCAACGATTGCGCAAGATGATCGTATTTACGCCATAAAGTTGCGAAGAAGGCGACGAAGTCTGCGGCTTCAGAACCCGTATTCCGGGTTCAATGACCGCCACCCGCAATCAAGATCACCGCGGCTCCCGTGTTTGACCCTCCCTCAACCGTATGCACTTCGATGGAGGTGTTATGGATATTCACCACATTTCTCACTACGGCCCGGGTCCGCTTGGCTCATTGCGTAGCGCTCAGCCTCATTTACCCGCTTTCATTCAGTCGCGCGGAATTGGCCTGGTACAGGGGAATCACGAATCCGCCAGGAAGAAGGGCTTGTGGCGCATAGGGCTGGTTCGCGGCTGTTCTGGGATGAGGCAGGCTAAGTGGGGCCGGTGGGCTGCTTCTATGATCCTCTTGAGCTGAGGCTGTTCCTGCTGCTGCATGGGGGACCAGAAACATAGAGAACGAAGGGAGTAAGACAAGCGTGATTCTAGAAGGCACCCTGATCATAACGTGGCTCTTTCTCATTAAGGGGCCATTGGGCTGCCCGTCCGAATCTGCCGCCTTAAGGAATGAAGTCTAGGTCTCCTTCAGGTTGGGCAGTTCGTCGAGAGTGATGAAGCGCCTGGAGTGATAGACGCGGTTCAGAAAATCGGGCTGGTTAAGTTGGTTGTCAATGATGAAGCTGGTATGCCAGGTCATGAAGTAGAGCCACGGAGCGGCGTGCCCCAGCAGGTCCGGATCTGGGATCGGGCCGCACTCATGCAGGCAGATCGGTTTGGTATCGCCGACGATGCCATGGACTTCGGAGAAGAGCGGAGCGAGATTGTTGTGGTCCTCGACGTAGGTGTCGGGGCCGGCGATGTCGACATATTGCGCCCCGGGGTACCACTCCGGGCTGGGTTCGCCGGAGAAGCCAGCTACCCATATCAGATTGTTCAGGCCGCGGTCTGATGTGAAGTACTCATACATGAGGCTCCAGAGATCTTTGAAGGCAGAAGGCCCGTGTTTGCCCCACCAGAACCACGAGCCGGTGAACTCATGGAGCGGCCGCCAGAGAATGGGAACGTCGCGATCGCGCAGGATGGCGAGCTGGTCGGCAACGTCGGCAAGGTCGCGCATGAGCGCGTCATGCTGCGGTGTGCCCTCACGCAGGGCCGCGGGCAAGTCAAAGTCCTTCTTGGAATTGTCGTAACCCGTACCGATGTCGGGTGCTCCCCAGTGCCAGCAGATGGTGGTGATGCCGCCTTCTTCGGTGTACCAGTGCGTAGCGAAGTCATTAACGAACGTCCACTCGTCCGGGTGGATGTAGTCCAGGCCTACGATGGCGGGCTGTTTGCCAGTGATGCGCTGCAGGTACTCCAGCTCGCCACTTGGGCCGGTTCTGGGAGCCAGCTGTTGGCCGGTGAGGGTCTTGTGGCCGTAGATGTTCCACAGGTAGGAGTAAAGCTCTTGCGCACGAGGGCTGGCCTGCGCGTTGCTGAGCCGGTGCTTGTGCCAGTGCCAAGGGAAGATGGACGCGTCCGCCGAGAGGGAGAGCAGTGCGGAGGCGCCGCCGAGAAGAACAGAGCGACGACTGGGTGCAAAGGCCAAAGTAGGATCTCCGAGCCAAGTTTAATCACGAAAGAGCGAAAGTTAGTGCCTGGGCTGTGGAGGCTAAAGCCTGGAAGCGCTACCTAGCTGTTGTCCGAGGCGGATCGGACGCGGCAGACCATCGTTGGTTCCGTCGAGGGTCAACTCCCAGATTTGCGGCTCGCCAAGACCTACGGCCGGCGTGTGCTTGGAATCTCTTAAACCGTGACTTACTTGGCTGCTCGGTCGATGATGGGGCATGTTTCGCACTTCGACAGCACGGTTCTTCGTCAGGAACATGTCCCTCGTCTGCACGTTTCTACCAACCTTCCTATAGTCCCCAACGGGCAGGGCTAAAACAACGCCAGCTCCGAATGCTTTGAACCGTTTGACGGCCCTGGGACTTCCACGCCTCGAAGGAACCGTTCCCGTCTATTATTCAGAAGGACTCAAAGCTTTGGCACTCCGGGATCAGGCAGAGATCACGCATTGTGCCGATTGGTATCGCCAGCAGCTTCGGGTTTCGGTGCCCGCGACATTAGCTGTCCTGAATCGAGTCGACTGGGATCGAGTTGGAAAACTCGCGGCTTATCCGATGGCGGAAGCTTTCCCTGAGCAGGGAAACGTGATCTTTATGCCTGATTCCTTCGCGAGCTTCCCCGGTCAGAACAGTCATATAGATTTAGACAAGAAGCTGGCTTTCATCTCCTTCCATGAAACCGGCCACCTGTATCAACGCGCTCTCCACCTGGAAGGGCCGGATCTGTTTATGCAGGAGTTCTCCGCGACCATGCTCGCCAGCGCCTATGCTCTTGCCACGCGACCGGAACTCGTCGCCGCTACCCTCGAGTCGCGCACCATCGCTCCGCAGCGCTACACCTCGTTCGAGGACATGGATCTGATCTACGACGGAGTAGGGTTCGACAACTACGATTGGTTGCAGGTCGAAACCGTTAGGCTGGCAGTCTATTTCGTCAAAGGTCAGGATCTTGCGCGAAAGATGCAGAGCGAGTTTCCTGTAGGACGAACGATGTCCAATACAGAGGTTTTCTCCAGATTGGACGCGATTCGCCCGGGTATGCTCGCCCAGGCAGGATCACTCGCCAAACCCACAACCATGAAACCGATAAGACCTGGTACCTGCCTCCCCGCGAAACGAAAGCAAGACACCATCGGGTTCTTCGGCGTGCGTAACGATGGCGATCACGGCATCACGGTCGTCGATGACGGCGTGGAGGCTGTCTTGCCGCCCGGCTACACTGCTGAGCAGGGCAGAATTGGGAGTCAGTTCAGAATCCCCTCCGGCAAATGTGTCACCTATCCAAGCGTCCCCGGTTACATCGTCTTGCGATGAACTGAAGACATCCAAGGATTCACTAGTGCTAAATGCCGGGACCGGAGGTGTGCCGGACTTCCGGCCCCTTGTCGATTTGGACGTGCTGCAGTGCGGGCCAGGATTGATCGTTATTACTCATATACGTCGTCCTCATCTGCGACCCCGCTCTGACATTCATCGCTGCCGTCCAGCTTTGCCCATTGTTCTTTCATCACACCGAGCCGTAAGCCACCGCGTCCTTTCGCGATGCCATGCTCGCGAGGGCTTCGCGATCTTCGTTCTAAAGCCTTGTGGGTGTCCTGCCGATAAGTTCGCGGACCTTGTCGGCCGATCCGAAGCTGTACCTTCGGCCGATCGGTGTCCTGGCATCTGTCTCCAGAAAAGCCAGAACCCACTCGCCGGCGCCGCGGACAAAGAACCTCACGTAGATCCGGCGCGGCTCCGCTTGCTGGTGGCGTGCTATCTCTCGCGCTTCGGCTCGCTTCATGTACCTCATCGCAACATCATAGGAAGAACAAAAAGGCGAAGATGTGAACAGGCTCTCTGCAGCCTTTGTGGAAGAACCGATCACGCCATCTGCTCCTACACTGGACAGGGGAGGACTCCGCGACAGTACTCACCCATCGAGTTTGGTGAAGGTGTCGATCCAGCTTCGGTTGAGGGCGTTCAGCGACGCCGTCAACAGACTCGGGAGACAAGGCGATTGAGAGACTTCGAAGCGGAACGCCGCAGGAGGGGAGAGCAACTGGTGAGACCTGCGAAGGTGAGCGTTTGGTCTCCTTTGAGATGTCTCTGGGCTTGATTGACGGAGGCAGAGGCACTGCGCGGCGAAGACGATTTCATCGCGCGGTTTGGAGGCGAGAGATTCGTCATGATCCTCCCCGCACTTGGCGTGCATCGTTGCCGAACGGCTTCGGGGACTCGTGGAACTTGCTGGCCTGCCGCTAGTCCGTGCGGGCGATCCGAGGCTGCACGGGTTCAAGGCTACGATCTCTTGCGGAGTCACGACCACATTCCCTCAGACTCAACCGGATCCCTATAGCCTTGTCGGAGCAGCGGATGCCGCTCTCTACGATGCGAAGCGAGAGGGACGGAATACAGTCCGTGAAGGCTCCGCGACCGATTACTGGATTTCTCGACCCAAGGTCTCACTCGATGGTGATTCAAGAGTCTTGGATTCCAGCCTTGGATAGGTTCCGATCTGGACACAAAGGCGATGCGTCCGCGTTGGCCGGCGCACCCATGCGAGCCGACGAAGAGCCCCGACCTCCACTGGCCGAAGCGGCCCAGCACCGAAGTTAAGTCTTCCTCTGGATGAGGAAGACAGCCCTGGGCTCCAAAGAAAAAGCTTGAGAATACTCGAAGAGCGTGTGAATCTAAGCCCGACAGGACGGCCCATGCGTTCTGTGCTGTGCCCTCAACGGAGGACGCCTTTGTTGCTGGTCCCGCCTCGCCGCTCGTTTCTCGCTGGCACCGTCGCGTCCGCCCTGTCGCTTCCCGCGGACGGTCCATCTTTGGATGGCACCTTCACCATAAACGAAGCTTGAGTAATCTCCGCGCCAGCCTGCGTACCCGCAAGCTCTACGCCTATCTGTGGAGCATGTATTGCCACAAGACGCTGACGGGTCAGCAGGTATCAGCCTGGAGCGGACCCCGCTCCGAGTTGGACTATCTTCAACGCATCACAGGTGAGCAGCCAGCCATTCTCGGCCTGGACTATATCAATCCGGAAATGATGGACTTTTGTGAACGATCGTGCCGCGCATTGGTACCTGGAAGAAGGCGGATTCCTACGATCTGCTGGCATTGGGGCGCGCCTGAATCGGATCGGGTTACGAGAACTCCAAGAAATACTTTGATCTGCCTGCGGCCCTGCGCCCCGGCACTGTACAGAGTGCAGCCCTGAATCGCGACCTAGCCGGTGTTGCCGACCAACTCACCGTCATGCGTGATAGCGACATCCCGGTGCTATGGCGTCCCCTGAACAATTTACCGGGCCTTGGTTTCGGTGGGGTAAGCACGGTCCGACAGCCTTCAAGGATTTCTACATTCACACGTACGACTATTCACCACTAGAAGAAGCCTGAATACCTCGTTTGAGTGGGGGCTCTTTCTGGCGAGCCCAGGGCGGACTGGTACCCCGGTGCGGCTTAGTTTGATATTGCCGGCCCCGATATCTATGCGAAAGATCACGGGGATCTGGCTGCGCTTTACTCCGGAGTGAAATCTTTCATAGGCGGTAAGAAGGCGATCTGCCTGCATGAGTGTGGGCCCATTCCCGATCCCGATCTCCTCGGGAAAGATGCAGAATGGCTGTATTTTCACGACCTGGACGACGGACTTCATCGTGGATGCCAAGCTCAACCCGCCAGACTCTCTCAACCGGGCGTAAAACTCCGCGCGCTTCACCATGCGCGAGGAGGCTCCCAATCTAAAGGACGTGTGACCGCGCTCATGTCGCTCATGTTGGTGGGGAGCGAGTGTCGGGCTCTAGAAATGCACTGTGGGCTCGACCGACATTCCGGGGCGCACCTTCTCCAGCCCGTCCTGTCCGGGGTTCAGACCAATCCGCACAGGAAGACGCTGAATGACCTTTACGTAGTTCCCGGTCGCGTTTTCGGCGGGTAGGACGCTCGCTCGATCACCGGTGGCGGCCGAGAGGCTTTCTACACCTCCGTTGAAGGAACGATTGAGGGCGTCCACTTTCACCGTGACCCGCTGGCCCACATGCATTTTACGGAGCTGCGTTTCTTTGAAGTTTGCAGTGATCCATGGTGCATCCACCTGAGCCACGATCAGGAGCTGCGCTCCCGCAGCGATTCGCTGGCCCAGCTCTGCACTTCGCTGCATGACAATGCCGGAAACCGGCGAGATCACATGGCAGTAAGCAACGTTGAGCTTCGCCTGTTCTAGTTGGGCCTTGCTCGATTCGACGCTCGCTTGGCGAGTCGCTAGATCAGCTTTCCTGATTTCTACCTGGCGTGGAGCATTGCTTGCCGTCTGACGTAATTTCGTCTGCTGCTCAGTCAGCTGTGCTTTGCGCTGGTCGATCGTCTTAGCTGCGGAGTCTGCACTGGCAGCAGCCGCGTTTACGGTTGCCTGCTGCGAGCGGGCGTTCGCAAGATACTGATCGTAATCGGACTGGGCGATCTCTCGCTTGTCGAGAAGCTGTTGATAACGGGCCAGATCGTTTTTGCTCTTCTCGTTGTTAGCTTCCGCCTGCCGCACCTTGGCGATAGCCGTCTCGTAGTCACTCTGGGCAGCCCCGAGCGAGGCCTCAGCATTGATCACTTGAGCCTGCTGAGAAGACAGATCACTGGCGTTTGTCGTTCGGGTGATCAGGACATTCGGATCTTCGGCCTCCATCTGGGCGACGGCCTGATCGTAGTTCGCCTGAGCCTGCGCGAGCGAGACCTCGGCATCCCTGGTATCGAGATCGACAAGCGGTTGTCCTGCCTGCACAGTCTGATTGTCTTCGACATATACAGCGGAGACAGTTCCTTGCACCCGAGCAGCGACCGGGTTCAGGTGGGCGTCGACCTGAGCATCGTCGGTTGATTCATAGGTGCCGGAGTGGATCCACCAGACGACACATACGAGGATCAGCAAGAGGGCAATTACACCCCCAATGGCGAAGTTGCGGCGACGCTTCGCTGGATCGACCGGGTTCTTCTCCTGGTTGGACTCGGGTTGCGAGGAGGCCTTGGATGTCCCCTGGTCGTGTTGTTCGTCCTGTCTGGCTTCGGTTTGTACCGGCATGGTGTCTCCCTTTCTGGGCTGGCAGTCGGGACCTACTTGAGGAGGTTCGGAATCGTTTGTTCGGCCGAGCCGATCGCGCGAGCGTACTTGATGCGTCCAACGTTCAGTGAAAAAAGGCTGTTAACGTAATCCAGTTCGGCGGACGCCAGGCTTTCCTGCGACTGGACAACCTCCACGGAAGTGGTAACCCCCGCTGCAAAGCGATCCTGAGACTGCTTGAGGGTCTTGAGCGCAAGCCGGCGATTGCTGTCCGCGACCTCAACCTGCAGCGCGCAAACCTGCAGATCGAGAATGGCCGTCCGGATGTCGTTTTCGATGGCGCCCTTCTGATCGTCCAACTCCGCCGTACGCTGCCCGACGGCGGCCTCCGCCTGGTGCACCTGTGACTTCGTGCGTCCGCCTGACCAGATAGGAACGTTCACGGTTGCGGTGGCCTGGAAGACGTTGGCGCCCTTGTTGGGGTTGACGCCTTCGACGCCATAAGAACCGTTGACGCTCAGGGAGGGCAGATACTCGGCGCGCGAGGCCCTTAATGACTGCCGCGCTGCCTTGAGCTGCAGACCTGCGGCCTGGAGATCCGCGCGGTGCTCGAAGCCTTGTTTGAGCGCCTGTTCTGGCTCCGGCAGGTCGGAGACGTTTGCCGGCAAGGTCTCGGCAAGCAGCAATGGTCTCTGAAGAGGAAGACCGAGGAGGCGAGCGAGCGCCATTTGATCCTTCAGAAGCTGTACCCTCTGGGAGCTCAGCCGCTGCTGCTGACTCTGCAGTTCGACCAAGCTCCGACTGGCGTCGATCTCCGCTTTTGTACCGGCCTGAAATTGTGCTTTCGCCTGGTTGTAGGAAGCCTCCGAATAGTGCACCTGTTCCTGCTGGGAAGCCACCAGCGCTTGGGTTGCGAGTACTCGGAGATAGCAACCACCCACGGCGAGAATGACCAACTCGCGGGTATCCCGTGCACTCAGAAGAGCCGCCGCGCTGAGACTCTCGGCGGAACGGAGGTTCTGAAAACCTGTAATGCTCAGCTGTTCCGACAGGTTCGCCTGCGCGCTGTAGTAGTGGTACGGCCCGACGGTTTCGGGGAGAGGGACGCTGCCGCCGAAGGTTCCGCTGCTCAGGCCGAGGGTTTGCAGGTCGGTCTTGGCTCCCGTCTCCGAGAGCGTCGCGTAGATATTTGGCAGGAGTTGACTCAGAGCGCTCAGTCGCTGCGCACGAACCTGTCTCACTGACGCGGCCGAGTCGAGCGAGCCGAGGTTGTAATGCAGGCCGCGATCCAGAGCTTCGGGAAAAGTCAAAGGAATGGGACCATCGCCCAGCGGAACCGCCGCCACGCTGCCGGCGTATGCCCCCCCTACCTGGACAGTCGTGTTGATCGTATCCACGCTGGAGCTTGAACCTGCTGCAGCGGTTTGCTGGGCCGAAACGGAAGCGCCACCCTGTGTGCGGCCGGAGAGCGGCACCTGCTGCGCCTGTGGTGACTGCCCGGAAGCGGAAGCATTCTGGGCGTGGCCGATGACAGGGAGACAGAGGGTCACGAAGCCGGCGAAGAGATGGGATCGAATAAAGGAACGCTGCATCATGGAAGTCCTCTCAATGCATGACTACTTCGCCGCCGTTGGCGGGCTTTTTCATCAGAAAAGCGACGGGAATCATGCACACACAAGCGAGCGCGAAGAAGGAGATGATGTCGAGATAAGAGAGCAAGCTGGCCTGTTGCTGGAAGCGTTGATATATCTGGGCCAGTGCCTGGGTGTAGCCGTGCTGCTGGGTCAGCGTGTTGAGTTGATTGCGGAAGAAGATGTTGCTGTTGACGGCGTGCTTGACGAGCACATCCTGGTGAGATTGCTGGTGACGGAGGAGCATGGTGGTAAACAGAGCCGTTCCGCAGGAGCCGCCGACATTTCGAGCCAGGTTTGTCATGCCCGCTACGTCGTTGTTCTTGGAAGCAGGGCTTCCGACGTAGGACATGGTGGAGATGGGAACGAATAGCAGTCCGAGGCCGGCGCACTGGAAAAAGCGGAGCTTGGCCGCGTAGCCCATGCTCATCTGCAGATCGAGTCCGCTCATGTAGATGAGGCCGGCAGCAGTTACGACGTAGCCTAGCGCGATCAATTTGCGGGCGTCCATCTTGCCAACCGCAATGCCCACGATTGGCATAGCGAGCAGAGTGGCAAGACCACCGGTAGACAACGTCAACCCTGCCTGTTCGGCGGAGTACCCCATGAGGTTCTGCAGGAGTTGGGGCAGCAGGGTATTTATGCCGTAGAGTGCCGATCCGAGAACAAACATGAGAAGCACGGACACGCAAAACGTGCGGTTCTTGAAGAGATAAAGATCGAGGATGGGACGTTCCTTAGTCTTGGCAAGATGCAGCTCCCAGAACACCACCGCGATCAGGCAGACAGCGAAGATGACCATGAAAGTGACGATGAAACTGGAGCCGAACCAATCGTCCTGTTGGCCCTTATCTAGGACGACTTCGAGACTTCCGAACGCCAGAGCAAGGAGTCCGAAGCCGAGGTAATCGACGCGAAAGTTGCCGCTCTTGGCCTCCTTTACCTCCTGCTGGATGGCCGGCGGGTCTTCGACCAGATGGTGCGTAAGAAAAAGGGAGAGTGCAACGATGGGCAGGTTGATGAAGAAGATCCAGCGCCAGTCGAAGTTGTCCGTAATCCAGCCGCCAATGGTAGGTCCCAACGTAGGGGCCAAGACCACGGCCAGTCCATAAAGCGCGAAGGCCTGACCGCGTTTTTCCGGCGGAAAGGTGTCGGCCAGGATTGCCTGTTCGGATGGGCCCAGGCCACCGCCCCCAGCACCCTGCAGCACGCGAAAGAAGAGCAGGAGAGGGAGCGTGGGGGCAATGCCGCAAAGGAACGAGCTGATACCGAAGAGCAAGACGCAGGTCATGTAGAAGCGCTTGCGGCCGAGCAGGGTGGACATGTAGGCGGCGATCGGGAGGACGACCGCGTTCGAGATCAGGTAGCAGGTCAGCACCCAGGTGGACTCATCTTGGCTGGCCCCGAAGGATCCGGCGATATGGGGCAGGGAGACATTGGCCACGGAGGAGTCGAGTACCTCCATGAAGGTAGCCATGCTGACCGTGATGGCAATGAGCCACGGGTTATGTTTTGGTACCCACAGTAGGTTGCTCACGTCGCTCTCCTGTATAATACTGTACCGTATCGTACTAATTCTGGCGAGGGCAAGGCTGTGAACAAGTTCGTGTCATCCTCAGAAGGAGGTGCGAATTTGGCAACCAGAAAGGCAGGTGCGGCTCTTCCTAGAGAGGACCTACTCAATGAGCGATTGCTGAATGCAGCAACCGAGGTCTTCTTGGAGAAAGGCTTTGCCGCTACGAGTGTCGATGAGATAGCAGCTCGCGCGAAAGCTTCAAAGCTCACGTTCTATAACCATTTCGGCAATAAGGAGAAGTTGTTCGAAGCTATCGTTCTGCGTCTGAACGCAACGATGTTCAAAGGTTTCGTAGACGCACTCCAGGCTGACGTGCCGATCGAGAACGCTTTGTACCTTTTCATCAAAGAGCTATCCGAGATGCTGTATGCAGAGAAGGCCATCAAACTGGTTCGTGTTCTTCACGCGGAATCGGCACGATTCCCAGAACTCGCAGACATCTTTGACCGTGCAGGGCCGCAGAGAGCTCACGAACTTCTGGGCGTGTATTTCAATCAGAAGATGGCGGAGGGGCAGTTGCGCAGCGTCGATCCCTATGTCGCTGCAGAACACCTGATTCACATGGCGCTTGGAGAAGCTTTCCGTCGCGTTCTGTTGGGCCTGGCTTCCACACCCTCGCCCAAAGAGGTTGAGGGCAGGATTCGGGACGCTCTCAACGTATTCATGCGCGCCTACGGAGCCTAGTCGCAGGCTCTGCTGCAGAGCGTTGATGGATGGGCGTGGCGAGAACAGAAACTCCATTTGATGAACCGATGTGGAGCAAACGCCGACCCAGCTGGACCCAAGCCACACGGGTCACGTTAGAGTCTTAGGGTGAAACCCTTGAAGCGTCGCGATCTCCTGAAAACGTCTCCCCTGGTCCTGGCCGCCCTTCCCCACTGGAGCGCCGACGCGCAGTCGACGCAGGGTTGGGCGTCCCCGTTATTTTTCGATGTCCGGTCCTTTGGCGCCAGTGGCACGGGCAAGCAGCTCGACACCGCGGGGGTGAACGCGGCGATCCAGGCCGCGGCCGCGGCCGGTGGTGGGACGGTGATTTTTCCGGGCGGAACGTACCTTTGCTTCTCGATCCGGCTGAAGAGCAACGTTCACCTGTTTCTCTCGCAGGGCGCGGTGATCCAGGCTGCGGCGTCGCCTCTGCCGGGTCAAACGACGGGTGAACTGGGCGGTGTGTATGACTTGGCGGAGCCCAAGAATAGCTACGACGCATACCAGGATTACGGCCATAATCACTGGCACAACTCGCTGATCTGGGGCGAGGATCTGCACAACACCGGCATTAGCGGACCGGGCCTGATCTATGGCAAGGGCCTGTCTTTCGGGGGCTGGGTAAAGGATGAGAAGCGCGGCGGATACCCGCTTTACAACACGACGCAACCCGGTGTGGGTAACAAGGCAATCGCGCTGAAGAATTGCCGCAATGTGATCTTCCGGGACTTCAGCATTCTCAAAGGGGGCTGGTTCGGCCTGCTGCTGACCGGGGTGGACAACCTGACCATCGACAATCTCACGATTGACACCGATCGCGACGGGATGGACCTCGACTGCTGCCAGAACGTCCACGTCTCCAATTGCACTGTGAACTCTCCGTGGGACGACGGCATTTGCCCGAAATCGAGTTTTGCCCTGGGCTACGCCCGCGCGACGCAGAACGTCACGATCACGGGGTGCACGGTTTCGGGGTGCTATGAACTTGGGACTTTGCTGGACGGCACGCGCAGGGTCTTTGCTCCCGGAGAGAATACCTATCGAACGGGTCGCATCAAGTGCGGCACAGAGTCGAACGGCGGCTTCAAGAATATTGCGATCAGTAACTGTGTCTTTAACGGCTGCAGCAGCCTTTCGCTGGAGAGCGAGGACGGCGCACAATGCGAAGACATCTCTATCTCGAACATCACGATGCGCGACCTCGTCTACGGCCCGCTCTTTTTCCGGTTGGGTGCACGTCTGCGTGGCCCCAAGGAGAGCACAACGGTGGGAACGCTTCGCCGTGTGCTGGTGTCGAACGTCGTTTCGTATAACTCCGATTCGGCGGTAGGCTGCATTCTTTCGGGGATTCCGGGAAGTTCAATTGAAGATGTGAAGATCAGCAACTTCCTCATGCAGCACAAAGGGGGAGGCGCGGCGAAACAGGCGGAGTTGGTTCCACCGGAGCTTGCCGACAAGTATCCGGATCCTGGGGTCTTCGGTCCCATGCCCTCGCAGGGATTTTTTCTACGGCACGTGCGCAACTTGGAGATGAGCCATGTGGAGATCGCTCCCATGTCACCCGATGCGCGGCCCGGCTTTGTGTTGGTTGATGTGGAGCGCGCGGACTTTGTCGCGGTAACCGCACCTACGACCCCGGCAGCCTTTGCGTTGCGCAGAGCGAAGGATGTGCGCGTGCACCTGAGCCGCGCCGCAAAGGACGCAAGCATCGAAACGGCAAACAACCAGATGCTGTAGCCGCTCACTCACAGGGGCGCTGACAGTAGGCGCGGGCAGTGCTGATGGGGTTGCGCTCCTCCGCGTGGCGCAGGGTACGCTCCTTGTGATCTATCGCGACCTGTCTGCGGCAAGGCTCGTGTAGAAGTGCTGGAGCACAAAGAAGGCCTGCTTTTTGTG
>CAZZXY010000079.1:0-21032 GCA_964658105.1 Verrucomicrobia bacterium Tous-C9LFEB
TCATGCGGCCGAAGGGGGCGGCCTTGGTGTTCATCCAGGCGACGGCCATGGAACTTAAAGTGCCGCAGACACTCAGGCTCATGCCCATCTGGCCGGCTTCGACCGGGCCCCGGGCGTTCATGAGGATGGGGTTGAAGAGTTGGGAGGTGACATAGCCGGCGAGCCAGGAGACCGCGATGCGCCACTGAAAGGGCCAGACTTCGCGGCGCCAGTCGATACGGAACTCGCCTGATCGGTGACGCAATAAAGGCAGCAGTAAGCCGCGTTTCGAGGCGATAAACCAGCCTCCTGCAAGCGCCTGACCGAGGATGAAGCATCCGGGCGCATAGAGGCCGCCATGTAGGAGAAACGCGCTCCAGCCCAGGACAGTGCCGGCCACCGATTGGCGGAGGCGTGTGCGGGCGACTTCCGGGACGTAGCCGCAGCCTTCGAGGAAGGAGAACAGGGGGTCGACCTGGAAGGTGCAGCTGGAGGCGAAGACGACCAGGAGCCAGGGCAGGACGTAGTGCACGGTGGCGACGGCGCCCGGGCCCTGGTCGGCGTGATGGAAGAAGGCGAGGCCGACCGGTACCAGTGAGACGGCCATCAGTACGGAGCCTATGGTGTACCAGCGGACGGATTTCTGGAGAACGTTGGCGAGTCGGCCATGCGGCTGCGCGGGGCCGGTGATGCGGCCGTCGGGGGCGAGGTCGAGGTGGGCGGCCTCGTGCGAGGCGGCCTGGAGGATGACGACGGAGAAGCCGAGTTCAAAGACTATCTGGAGGGCGACGAGCGAGTAGAAGGTGTAGTAGAAGCCCTGCTCGGCGGGGGTGAGAAAGCGGGCGATGAAGACGAGTGTGCCGATGCCGGCGAGCGACGACCAGGCACGGGCGAGAACGGTGAAGGCGACGGCGCGGTCAATGCCGAGGGTGTCGGCGAGGCGGCGAAGGACGCCGGGCGCGGCCACTACGGAGAGTTGCTCGCCCGTCGGACCGGTGTCAGCCGCGGTGGACAGGGAAACTGGCTCCGCTGCGTTCTCGCCATTGCCCTGGATTTGATTGCCTGGTTGGTGGATGGACTTGGAGGCTCGCGGCATCGGCAGTGTTGGGGCGTGCCGGTGGGGGCGGCCAAACTCCCGTCTAGTCTATCGCGTGGTGACCGGGGTCACCGTCGGACCGAGCTGCGAGGTCGTCACTTCGCAGAGGAGTAGGGGCGAGGGCGGTCTCCCTTTTCTTCAGGCTTGCCGATGTAGATGGTGCACTCGCCGTCCGGGCACTTATAGATTCTTGGCTTCGTGGGGCTCTCGTCGAAGACGTGGATCTCAGCAATCCGCTCGCAACGATCCCGCCCAAGCGAGGAGCACTTGGAGAGGAACCGTTTATTACTGCTGTAGCGGCCGGCGGGGATGAGGTCCGGGCCCGGGTAGAAGCTTGCGTTGCCGAGAGGCGAGATGCGAACACTGGGCGAATCCGGCTGATCCCCGCAACCCCGTGGGGAGGCTTGGAGAGCGATACCATCTTTGCTAAGCTGCAGAGCGTCTGCGGTCTCCCGCTCATGATGACCGAAGATTTCGATGCGCCATGTTTGCGTCGTAAGCGGGACGGAGATCTCCGTCACTGGGCGTCTTCGGAAATCCTGGATAGTTACGGGAAAGAAGTTTTCCAGCTCGAGAAAGCCGAGATCGCCGGGCTTGATCGCGGAGCAATAGGTCGGCTTCTTCTTGCGGAGAACTTCTTGTTGCGCTTGTTTCTGTGCATCACCTCTCCCCTTAAAGGGGAGCCAAGGCTGTTCAGAGAAGAAGGTTGTCGCACCGCCGCGAACCTTGATGGGGGTGTCGCCCTGCGCGAAGGCCGGCAGGGCCAGAGACAGAACTATAGCTGCGGAAAATACCAAGGCCGCAACCCGTAGAACGGCGAGGGTGCCAGCGGTACGCATGCGTGAAGGAACCAGGCCCAAGCCCGTCAGGGTGGGAGAGCTTGCCGTTCTATTGAGGGAGCTCATCAAGGGTATCTCCACTTGCTGCACGCAATTTCCCGAGCGTACGGATCGTTTGTTGGCGGTCGGGACGGGTCAGGTACAAACGAAAGACGGGAACGCCCCAACTCTGGGCGATCTGATGAAAAATGTCAACTGACTTTTTGCTGTATACCCCCGTCCCCGTTTGATCTCCCAAGCCCTGTGCTGCTTCCGCTTCGGCCAGCAGGCTGAGTGCGTCGGATTCCAGCATGCCTTTTTCGGCGAAAAAGGCTTCTGCTGTTTCGGCATGTGATTTTGCACTCGCAAAGTGGTTGGAGCGAAGCTCAAACTGAGCCTGCACAAGGTCCGACTGTGCGCCCTGCCAAGCTTCTGCTTCGTCGTTGGAAGAGGCAGCAAGCTGGGCGGCGAGTTGCCGGCCCTTTTCGGACGGACCGAGTTGCGTTTGCGCCAGAACGGCTGTTCTCAAAAGGGAGCTGCCACTTACCTGGGTGCTGGTGCGTAAGGTGGGAAACTTCGCCCAGGCAGCCTGCACCGTGTTCCATGCGGCTTGTTCCTCACGGAAATTCAACTGCATTTCGGCAACGACCGCAGCCATGCCCGAACCGATATCAAACCTCTCTTTAAGTTCAGCAGGGATCTCTGCAAGCTGCGCCTCTGCCTCCGCGCGCCGACCCAAACGCGACAGCAGCAGAGCCGAAAGTGTGCGTGGGTACGCGTCGTTCTGCTTCAGGGTGTCTGCCAATTCTGTTGCGCGCCTGTAGTGGTCAAGAGCCTCGGGGTATCGCTCCTGCCGTAGGAGGATGCTTCCTACCAGCTCTTCCGCCAGGAGAACGGAGGCTTCGCTGTGAGACTGATCGGCGTTGGCCAGGAGGGTGTTGCCCGCTTTCAGCGCCGCCTCGAACTCACCCTTGCTGCGTTCTCCGCGAGCAATCAATGTCAGGGCCTGGTCCGCGGAGGCCAAGAAGCCGTAATCCTGAAAGTATTTCAAGGCACTGCGGGCAAGTGGGATGGCCTGATCCCAATGCTGTTCCTGATCACGCAGGCTCGCCAGCGTGAGCATCGTCGCTGCCTCAAGCCTCGGGTGATCGCTTTCCTGAGACCGGCGTAACGCCTCCTCCAGGTATGTGTTGGCGTCCGCGAAGTCTCCCTTGTCGAGGTACGTGTTGCCAAGTCGCATCAGGCCGTCCGTCATCCAGTACTCCAGGCCGTTTGCACGGGCTGTGCTGATCACCTGGTTGGCCAGGAGGATGGCCTTGTCGTCCTTGCTGTCGTTGTAGGCCACGCTGCTGAGCTGCGAGAGACTACGAACCTCGAGCTGGACGCTGGGGATCTGGCGGGCGATGGCCAGAGACTGTTCAAGGAAGTGCGTAGCTGCGGCTGAATCTGCTGCCACATTGGCCCCGTAGCCCCGTTGGTAGGCAACTTCGGCCAAGCCCTCAAGATTGCTTTCTGCGTTGTAGAGCGACTCGGCCTGATCAAAGGCCTTCGTGGCCCCGTCAGGGTCGCGTAGACGGCTCTTCAGGATGCCGAGATGCAGAAAAGGGGCAGGGTCGTCCGGGTTGAGCTTTGCGGCCGTCTCGTAACTGTCGACTGTTTCCCCGACGCGGCCGGCTTTTTCGTAGATACGGCCGAGGTCTACGTAGCCCTGGGCTTTGTTTTCGTCTGGCAGCTTCTTAAGAATGGCTTCGTAGTCCTGGGCGGCGGCGGAGTAGTCGCGGGTAAGCGTGGTGCGAACGGCGTCGATGTAGCGGCGCTCCATTTCGTTGAGGCCGCGCTGCCCTTCGGGTGCGGCGGCGAGCAGCATCTCGCGCTGGGCGGCGCCGGTGAAGTCGAGTTCCGTCCAGGCGTCAGCGAGTGCGGCGTGCGCGAGGGCGTAGGTTGGGTCGCGCTTTGTGACCATGGCCAGGAGACGCGTAGCTTTCATGTACGAGCCTTCCCGCAAGGCCGTCATGCCGAGGGAGTAATAGCGTGCCGCATCCGGCGCGAGTACCGGGTGGCGCGGGCGGCCCAGCACAAGCCAAAGACCCGCGCCCAGGCAGAGCAGAAGGGTGATGGCTGCGGCGAACAGGGCTGTCCTGGGGATCACAAGGCGACGGCCCTGCCCGAGGCGAAAGATGACTTTGCCGTGGTGCTTGAGAGAGGAGACGACCTCCTCCGCAGTCCGGAAGCGCTGTTCGGGATCGTACTCAAGGCAGCGTGTGATGACGTCGTCCCACACCCGGGGCAGCCCGGCGCGTACGTCCGAGGCATGCGTCGGCGCCTTACTGCGGCGGATCGCGGCGGCGAGCGGCGTGTGTGCGGCAAAGGGCTGAAGGCCGGTTGCCATCTCGTAGAGAATCAGGCCCAGGGCATAGACGTCGGTGGCCGGGCCGACCTCGCGGCCTTCGAACTGTTCGGGCGCCATGTAGCTCGGTGTGCCGGCTACAAGGAAAGGTTCGCCTACCCCGGTGTGCGATTGACCCGTGGCGGGAACCGCAGTGCGAGCCAGACCGAAGTCGGTGACGACGACGCGCTCCCCGTCGCTCTGCGGCACCAGCATGACGTTGCGCGGTTTGAGGTCCTGGTGCACGACCCCGGCCTCGTGGATGCAACAGATCCCTTTGCAGAGCTGTTCAAAGATCCCTTCGATGTACTCCAGGGAAAGGGCGCTGGCACCGCCGATGCGATCGTGGAGGGTGACACCTTCCAGGAGTTCCATGGTCAGGAACGCCACCCCATGCGCCTGCTCCGCCGGGTTGGTGAGGTACAGCTCGTGGATGCGGCAGACATTCGGGCCGCTCACCCTGCGGGCCAGCCGGACCTCGTCTTTGAAGCGGGCAAGCGCTGCGGCATTGGCCGCGATGGAGGGCCGGATGGTTTTGAGCGCGATGCGGCTGCCCTCCATCTGCTCGTCGAGGGCTTCGTAGACATCGCCCATACCGCCCGAGCCAATATGGCGCACGATGCGGAAACGTCCCCCCAGCACAGTGTCCGCAGGCAGGATGACCGGGCGTAGGGACAGCAGCAGCGGCATACTGCCCAGCGGCGAGGCAAAGGCGTAGTCCGAGCCTTCCTCCGCAGCCAGCAGGTCGTGCAGTTCCGCTGCGCACTCCGGGTCAGACCCACACATCTGCTGGACGAAGTCGTTGCGCTCCGCCTGGGGCAGATCGAGGGCGGCGTTGTAGAGAGGCTTCAACCGCTGCCAGAGCTCAGGCGTCACGACCGCTCCGAGAGCTCCGTGCGAAGCCATGCGCGAGCCATGCTCCATTCGCGCTTCACCGTGCGTTCGGAGATGCCGAGGACATGGGCGATTTCCTCGAACGTGAGGCCGCCGAAGAAGTGGAGTTCCACGACGCGACCCTGGCGAGGATCAAAGGTGCTGAGCCGCTCCAGGGCCTGGTGGATGAAAAGGATGTCCACGGTGCGGTCGGCGGAGGGCAGCAGCGCCTCATCCAGCGTGATCTGATGTTGAACGCCGCCGCGTTTGCCGGCCTGCCGTGCGCGGGCGTGGTCAACGAGGATGTGACGCATGATCTGCGCGGCGGTGGCGAGAAAGTGCGCGCGGCTCTGCCAGTGCGCGTTTGGGTGATCGACGAGATGCGCGTAGGCCTCGTGCACCAGCGCGGTTGGCTGCAGTGTGTGGTCGGCGCGTTCGCGTCGCATATAGGCCGAAGCCAGCCGCCGAAGCTCGTTGTAGACGTGCGGAATCAGCAGAGCTTCGGCCTCGCGGTGGCCGGCACTCAGCTGGGTGAGCAGCGCTGTGATGGAGGGATCGGAGACGTGCGACGCTTTGGGTTCTACCGTCATAGCGGGCTCTCCGGTGTGGGCCGGATTATATCGTCCGTCGGGGGCCGAACCTACTGAAAAGATTCGCCGACAGCCGCGGTCGCTCGTCACCCGCGGGTGTGCTGATAGGCTGGAACGAACCGAAGCAACACACACGGCCCGCGGAGGGATGTGTGAGTGGTTGAAACAGGCGGTCTTGAAAACCGCTTTGCCTTAACGGGCAACGGGGGTTCGAATCCCTCTCCCTCCGCCACTCGTCCAGACTCTGACCAACGATTCTGGGGTGCTCACTACCTGGGCGTTGTAGCGAAGAGCGCTCCGCCGGTAGCGGAGTACCCGGTCATTTCAAGGTAGCCCGTCCCACGCACGGCCTTGCCCTCGCGGGTGCCGGTGACGTCGATGGCGCCTTCCCAGTAGCTGGGGCCGAAGCGGCTGACGAACTCCTGGCTTTTGAGCGGCGTGGTGATCCCGATTTGCAGGTTCAGCGCGGGGATGGTGACCGACCATGCGACCGGATACGTCCCGCCGGTCTTCTGGCTGGTATAGGTGGCGCCTGTCTGCGACATGCTGAAGTCGCGCAGCGTGAGGTGGAGCGGTTCCCCCTGGCTGTTGACGTAGGTGCCCGAGGAGAAAGGGTCGACGCTTCCGTCCTTGTGGCGTAACCGATAGAGCATGAGCTCGGTGTTGTCCCCCAGTTGGACGCTGAGCCAATCCCATCCAATCTCGTCGCCGTTCATGGGTTCGGTAAAGAACTCGTGATCCATCCACGCATCGCCGTCGACTTTGTATTGCATTCCGTTCAACTCGACCGTGCCCGCAGATGCCATGCGCGTGAAGGAGATGTAGTGCGACGCGTGCCCCACGCCGGCAGCCTTCTGGCTGACGCCGTCTGTGCCCTGGATGACCGGCTGCTTGCCCGGCGTGACGGTCAGAGCGAAGGAAAAGTTCGTCCCCTCACCACGCAGGCTGTGTGCATTCGCGCCAATGTTTGTCTGCCAATTGCCATTCCAAACCTTCCCGGAAGCGGCATCGACGCCCGCTATGCCGGGCCCGGCGCGGTTGAGTCGTTCGGCTGCGTAGTAGTGACCGCCGCTCACATCGCTCAGCGCGACATGCGCCATGTAGAGGTCCTGCATGTTCCAGGGCGAAGGGCTGACTGCGCGTGAAACGCCCTGCCGAAAGAAGGTCAGCTCGAAGCCAAAGCGGTGCCCATCTTTCGCGCGCAGATTGCCCGTGTAGTACCACCATTCCGTCCTGTAGTCGGGATGACTGAAGTGGTCGCGCGGGAACTCGTAGTGGTACCCCGGGAGTGCAGGCACATACTGCTGCGCAGAGAGGGTGAAAGACAGAAGAGTGAGCAGGATGCCCAGGAGCCTAGTCTTCATGGATCACCTCGATCGGGTTGAGCCTTTGTGCTACCCGTGCTGGATAAAGCCCCGCCAGCACCGTGGCCGCGTAGACGACACTCAGCGCGCCCAGTAACACGCTGATGGGCCAGTGAAAGCGAATGGTCCAGCCGAAGGACTGCTTGTTGATGACGAAGACAAGAATCAGGGACAGCGCTATGCCGAGCACGAGGCCGGCGATGTTGGACAGGATGCCAATCAGTCCCGCCTCCACGAGGATCATGCTGCGGATCTGTTGCGAGGCCGCGCCCAGGTACTGGAGCAAACCGAACTCACGCCGTCGATCGAAGACGATGGACATCAGCGCGCCAGCGATGCCCATGACGGCCACCAGCACCGAGATGGCCTCGAGCGCATAGGTGATGGCAAAGGTCTGATCGAAGATCCGAATGGCCTCATGACGCAGCTGCCCATTGGAGAAGGTCAGAATGTCGCGATGCGCGGCTGCTCGTTCGATCTCGCCGCGAACTGCCTCAAGATCCGCACCGGGCTTTAGATATACGGCGAGATTGGATGCCGCAGGGTCATGCAGGTACGAGAGCATGTTTTCCCTCGAGAGGATCACATAGCCGCGCTCGTTCGCGTAGTCGAAGAAGACATCGACGATGCGCAGCCGCACCATCTGCGATCCCAGAGGCAGTGTCAGCGTATCGCCGGCTTTGACGTGATGTTTCATCGTGAAAGGCTCGCTCACCATGGCTGTGCCCGGCTCGGCGAGTTCCTTCAGTACAGCTTCAGGTGCCCTGCCGGAGACGAAGCCGGATGTCTGGTCGTAGCGGGGGATGTCCGTCTCAACGGAGGCGACTGTCATGGGCAAGCCTTCGTACCCGATTTCGTAGGCGCGGAATCGGCTCACATAGGCGATCCCCGGAAGCGTTGTCAGCTGCTGAGCGAACTCCGGTGCGATGGTCGGATGGCGATCCGCGGAAGGATTGCCCGCTGGCCGGAGGTAGAGGTCAGCGGGCAGCTGTGTGTCCATCCAGCTGATCACTGTCTTCCGGAAGCTGCCCACCATGATGGCCACGGAGGTCATCATGGCGATGGCGGTTGCGAGCGCACAGACGAGGACCGATGTTCTGCGCAGCGAGCCAGTCAGGCTTCGCGAGGCAAGCAGTGCCTCTACGCCGCCCAGGCGTTGCAGCAGGTTCGACGTGGCGGACAAGACGCCATAGGCCAGTGTGGGCACAGCCAGTGCACAGGCAGCTATCAGCAGCACTGCCGCGAGATAGCCGAACAGCGGCTTGCCCGCAATTGCGGGCGCCTGCGCCGCGGCTGCTGCCAGTGCTGCCAAGATAGCGGCCGCTACGACATCCCGTTTGCGTTCCACGCGGACCGCGTACTCCCGGGCGCCACGTGCCATAGCTTCGGTTGGAGGAACGCGTGATGCCTCGAGCGCCGGGCTGAGCGCGGAAGCCAGCGTAACGCCAATGCCCACCAGGAATGCCAGCGCAAGTGAGGCAGCGGTTAACGTCATCACGCCGGGGCGGCTGGAGATGTAGAGGGCATCAACGGTTGTGGATAACAACCGCACCGCACCGCTTGCCATTAAGCGCCCCAGCGGCAATGCCAGCAGTGAGCCGATGGTTCCGAAGATTGCTGCTTCGGTCAGAAAGGCGAACAGCACGGCATTTCGACTTGCTCCAAGCGCCCGCACCGTGCCGATCTGCACGCGTCGGCGCACCACTGAAACCGAGATCGTGTTGTAGATCAGGAAAGCGCCGACAAGTACCGCGATGTAACTCAGAACGCGCAGGTTCCAGCGAAAGGCCCCAAGCATCTTGCGGTTGGCCGCGGTCTGGCTACCCTGCGGCTGGAGCTGGATACCCTCGGGCAGTGCCCCACGCAGTTTGCCCTCCCACTCTTCAAGATCGGCGTGCGGAGGCAGCTTGATCAGGATGCGATCGACGTGCGCGCCCTTACCCGTAGCGATTTGCGCGGCCCCGATGTCCATGACTACCGCGTCTGTGCCCAATCGTGCAGCGTCTGGAATGAGCCCACGCACGACGTAGTCCCTGCTGCTGTCGTTGATCAGCAGCGACACATGGTCGCCAACCTTTTTCCCAAGGCCGCGCGTGAGCCATACGGCGTCCGTGTCGGTGATGTGCTGCAGACTGCTCCAATCCCCATCCTTTTCGACCCGATCTTCCGGTGCGTTGTTGGCCTCCGCGATGAGATCGATGCCAATGAGGGGCACTGTCTGACCGGCTTCGCCGAGGGACGCGTGGTCCTCGATGCGTGTGCTTACACGGAGATCGTAGGGCAGGGTGGCAAGTTGACCTACGACCTTCTCTGGGACGCCGCCAGTCGCCGTGATCTCCAGATCGTTATCGCCCGAGAGCGTCTCCATGGACGATCGAAACGACCCGGTGGCGGCACCGCTCGCAAGGTCAATGGCCAGCACCACGGCGACGCCCAGCGCAACTGCCGCAAGGATCAGCAGCGAGCGACCTCGTTCGCGCAACATGGGCCGAAGAATCAGGCGAAACAGCAGGGCGGCAGATCCCATATCAGTTCTGCACGATCCCTTCGATCTGCCCGTCGCGCAGGTAAACGACGGTGTCAGCAAAGGCGGCGGCCTCGGCACTGTGTGTCGCCATCAGGACCGTGGTCTGACGTTCGCGACAGATGGTTCGCAAAAGTTCAAGGATCGAGTTGCCATTGGCAGTGTCCAGATTGCCTGTCGGTTCATCTGCGAGGACGAGACGTGGACCGGCTACCAACGCCCGTGCGATGGCAACGCGCTGCATCTGCCCACCGGAGAGCTGATGCGGCATGCGTCCCGCAAGCTCGCGAAGGCCGACGGCCTCCAGCTGCTCGAGCGCGCGTGGCCGTGGCCGTCCTCCACGTGCCAGCAGCAGGGGCAGCTCCACGTTCTCGGCCACGCTCAGCGTATGGATCAGCTGGAAGGATTGAAAGATGAACCCTACCTTTTCGCGTCGAAGCCGCGTCAGTTCCGCGTCGTTCAACCGTGCCGTCGCAACGCCGTCCAGCAGAACCTCGCCGCCGCTGGGGAAGTCCATGGCCCCGGCCAGATTCAGCAGGGTCGATTTGCCGCATCCACTTCGACCCACCAATGCGATGAAGCTCCCCGCAGCGACATCGAGCGTGAGGTCGCTCAGGGCGCGCACATGCGCTCCCTCTGTCGTGTATTCCTTTGTGGCATGGATGAAGCGGAGCAGGGGGTCGCCCGCTACGGACGCCCGGCTACTTTCGATGATCGGCTCAGGGATGGAATGATCTCCATGGAAAGGCATTGCAGTAAGTAAGGATGCTTCTTCCATGCCTCCCCGGCGAGGTGTTCCCCTCTGTTTTCAGTCGAAGACCCCTTCCTGTGGCGTGGTTCTCGCCTTGTGACCAACTGCGACTGTCCTTTCAACCACGTGAAGGGCCCTTTGACGGAACTCGCTCCTCCTGCGACTCGTACTAGGCCGTGAATCAACCGATCCAGGCCATGTTCCATGCAGATATGTTTCTGCGGGAGGTACGATGCGGCACGCCGAATCAGGAAGTCTCGTGGAGCAACTGAGCGTGCGGCAGGCGGCTCTCATGACCGGCCTGGCGTATCTGCTGAATCCGGTGACCTTCGCCGAAATGTATGCGATGCCGCACCTAGTGTCTGCAAACCCGGCTCAGACTGTGGCGAACATAACAGCGCACCCGCACCTGTTTTCTGCAGCTATCCTGTCGTATGTTTTCAGTGCGCTTGGCGACGTGGTGATTGCGTGGGGGCTGTACGTCATGCTTTCACCCGTGAACCGTTCCCTGGCTCTGCTGGGATCGTCCCTGCAGTTGATGTATGCAGCGATCTGGCTGAGCGCGATCTCGCATCTGGGTGTCCTCTACAGGCTGGTGGCCATTCCCGATTACTCCCGACACATCGGCGCAGCGGATCTGCCGGTACAGGCGGTGCTCCTGCTGGGTGCGTTCCGATCTGCCTGGGGTATTGCGCTCATCCTGTTCGGTTTGCACCTGGTGGTGACGGGCTGGCTGATGGCGCGGTCGACCTATCTGCCACATTGGCTGGGCTGGCTGTTGTTTCTTGATGGATGGGCCTGGGTCGTGGACCAACTCAGCATCTACCTCTTCCCTCAAGCAACGCTGGGATTCCTGCAAGTCGTCTTCGTCATTGAACTGGTGTTCATGGTCTGGTTACTTGGCTGGGGCTGGCGGCTGCGCGAACCCAGCCTCGTGAGAACAGCGGAGTGACAGCGCGGGCGCGTTGTTGTCTTATAGGTGCCATAGAGGGACGAGAAAGGTGATGTGATGACCTCCAGGCGAGATCTCCTGAAAGCCACGGCGGGTGCGGTCGCCGGCGTCGCATGGCCGACACCGTTAGCGCGGGCTCTGTTCCGCGAAGCGGAATCCACTGCTCCTCGAGCGCTGGCGGCGCCTGCCTTCCAGCCGCTGCCCCTTGGGGAGGTGCGTCCCTCCGGGTGGCTGCTTCGCCAGCTACGGATTCAAGCGGATGGTCTGGGTGGGCATCTCGATGAGTTCTGGCCCGACGTGGGGAGCAATAACGGATGGCTGGGCGGCACAGGGGAGAGCTGGGAACGAGGGCCATACTTTCTGGATGGCCTGCTGCCTCTGGCGTACCTGCTGGATGACGACGTGCTGAAGGCCAAGGCACTGCGCTTTGTCGAGTGGACGCTGACGCACCAGGCCCCCAACGGAATGATCGGCCCCCACACGAACAACGACTGGTGGCCGCGCATGGTGATGGTCAAGGCGTTGGCCCAGTACTACGAGGTGAGCCATGATGGGCGCGTAATCGACGTCCTGACCCGCTACTTCCATTTCCAACTGGCGGAGATGCCTGCGCGTCCGCTCGTAAGCTGGGGCAAGTTCCGGTGGCAGGACGAGGTCATGGTTGTGCAATGGCTCTACGGGCGCACAAAGGACTCTAAGCTCCTGCAGTTGTGCGCTCTGCTTCAGAAGCAAGGTTTCGACTGGACCGGCTCTTTCAACCCGTTCACCTTGACCGAGCCTGTGACACGCACGGTGCTGCAGGACAACGGCCATGGCTTTGCCCGCGAAACGCTCGCCATGCAAGCGCACGGCGTGAACAACGGTCAGGCGATCAAGACCGCAGCCATTCAGTTCCGACTTACGGGCGATTCTGCCGAGAGGGCCAACTACGATCGCCAGGTGCAGGCTTTGGATACCTACCACGGCATGCCCAACGGCATGTTCTCGTGCGACGAGCACCTGGGGGGTCTGGATCCGAGTCATGGCACCGAGCTCTGCACGGTGGTGGAGACGATGTTTTCCATGGAGGTGGCGCTGGCGACTTTTGGTGACCCGCACATCGCCGATCGCATTGAGAAGATCGCGTTCAATGCACTTCCGGGTACCTTTACCGATGATATGTGGGCGCACCAGTACGATCAGCAGCCCAACCAGGTGCAATCCGGCCTGAACTCAAAGCCCTGGACGACGAACGGTCCGGAGTCGAACCTCTACGGCCTGGAGCCGCACTTCGGTTGCTGCACCGCGAACTTCCACCAGGGTTGGCCCAAGTTTACGGCGAGCCTTTGGATGCGTTCGCCGGAGGGCGGTCTCGTCAAGGCGCTTTACTCTCCTTGTGAGGTGAAGACCACCGTCCACGGTACAGCTGTTCATCTGCTTGAGCAGACCGACTATCCCTTCCGGAACGCTGTTCGGATCACCGTCACGCCTGAGAAAGCGATCCACTTTCTGCTTTCAGTGCGCATTCCGGGCTGGGCGCAGAACGCCAGCGTCCACATCAACGGAGCGGCTGTGGACGCGGCAACATCCCCGGGCACCTTCCTTCGTCTGGATCGCACATGGTCTCCGGGAGACGTTCTCGAGATGGTGCTGCCGATGCAGCCGCGGGTGTCGCGCTGGTGGCATGGATCCGTTGCGGTCGAGCGTGGGCCGCTGGTGTTCTCTCTCAGTCCGGGTGAGAGCTGGGTCAAACTGCGCGACCGAGGTTTGACGGCAGACTGGCAGGTGTTTCCAACGCGTTCCTGGAATTACGCGCTGCACCTGGATGAGCAGAGCGCTGGGGGTCTGGCGGTGAGGGAGCGTCCCGTACCGGCTCGGCCGTTCTCGCAGGAGGCAGCGGCGGTAGAGATCCAGGTCCGTGGCCGTCGGCTGCTCTCCTGGCGGTCTGAAGACGGTGTCGCAGGCGCGCTGCCGATGAGCCCGGTTGTGAGTACGGAGGAAGAGGCTACGTTGACCTTGATCCCCTATGCTGCGGCCAAGCTGCGTATTACGGCCTTTCCGCAGACTTCTTCCCCGCCGGGGAATGCAGAATCAGCGAGCGCTTATGGGACGACGTTGCAAACCCTTGCATAGGCCTTGTGTCCCACGATGCAGATCTGCAGCTCGGTTCCAGAGCCCCGTGTGCTTGCCATCGCCAGCTTGCCACCGAGGCTCCTGCAGTTCTACCAGGACATCACGCTCCCTTTCTACGGATACAACCGGCCCGGGGCAGTTGTTTCCCAAGGCATCCGCGATTACTGTGGCGGCAGGGCATGATGCGCGGCATCAAGGCGCAATATGACTGCATCAAGGCACTGTCTGAGACGGACTTCACAGAAGACCTGAAGAGCATTGATGTGCGGACGCTGGTGATGCACGGTGAGAACGACCAGATTGTTCCCTTCGCCGATGCAGGCCCGCTGTCAGCCAAGCTGCTGCGGAATTCAAAGACCAACTTCTATCCGGGGTACCCGCATGGCATGCCCACCACCCATCCGAACCAGATCAACGCCGATCTCCTCACGTGTTTCAAATCCTAGAAGCCCGTTGTTCGTGGGCTGGGGTACAGCCCCTGAGAGAGTCTGGTGAGCGATGTTGCGCACACCGGGCATGAACCCTGGACAGGTTTCTCGTTCTTCCCCTACCGTGGTAGCGCAACCACAATCAACCAGGGTGGGCAAGAAAGTGAACCAGAGCTTGACCATGAGCCATCGCAGAGCCTTCCTTCGTTCCGGTCTTCAAACAGCTGCCCTTCTGGCTACACCCAGGTGGGTTCACCCTTTAGTGGCTCAGACGCCAGCGTCCGGGCCACGTTCCGCGAATGACAACATCCAGATCGCGCTCATCGGTGCGGGCAGTCAGGGGCAGGGCGACACGCGTGTGGCGTTGGAGGTCCCCGGCGTCAAGCTGGTTGCCGTAGCAGACTGTTACGACGGCCGGTTGACGCACGCGAAGGAGTTGTGGGGCAGTGATGTTTTCACCACGCGCGACTACCGCGAGATCCTGGGCCGCAAGGATGTGGATGCTGTCATCCTTGCGACTCCCGATCACTGGCACAAGCAAGCCGCAGTGGATGCCCTGCGCGCGGGCAAAGATGTTTATCTCGAAAAGCCGATGATTCATCTTTTTTCGGACGGACCGGAGATTATCGAGGCCACGCGTTCCACGAACCGGATCCTGCAGGTAGGGAGCCAGCGGGTGAGCTCCATCCTCTATGCCAAAGCCAAGGAGCTACTGGCTGCCGGCGCCATCGGCAAGCTGAATATGGTGACGGCGCACTGGGATCGGAACTCTTCCACTGGCGCGTGGAACTACACCATTCCGCTGGATGCCTCGGCGGAGACCTGCGACTGGCCCCGCTTTCTCGGCTCCGCGCCAAAGAGGTCTTTCTCGGCCGAGCGCTTCTTCCAGTGGCGCAAGTGGAAGGACTACGGCTCCGGTGTGGCCGGCGACCTGTTTGTGCATCTGTTCAGCGGCACGCACTTCATCACCGGTGCCGAGGGTCCGACACGCGCCATGGCGACTGGAGGACTGCGCTTCTGGAAGGATGGCCGCGATGTCGATGATGTTCTGCTCGCGCTCTTCGACTACCCGGAAGGTTTTAACCTGAGTCTTCATGTCAACTTCGTGGACGGTGGCGAAGAGAGTGAAGGCTTTCTGTTCACGGGCTCAGAGGGGTTGATGGAGATCAACGGGAGCAAGGGAACCGTGACTGTCACGCGCACGCCATTGGCGAGCGAGCCCGGGTATACCGTTTCCACTTTTGCGGAAGCGATGCAGAAGCAGACCACGGAACAGTACCGGAAGAAGTACCCCGTTCAGCATCCGGGAGGTTCACCCCCGCGAGAGACGGAGACCTTCGCTGCACCGAAGGGCTACTCCGATAGCTATGACCACTTCCATAATTTCTTCGCGGCTGTCCGCGACCGTCACCCTGTTGTCGAAGACGCAACCTTTGGGTTCCGTGCGGCAGGCGCCGCGTTGCTCAGCAATCTCAGCGTCGAGCGGGGAAGCGTCGTTCGTTGGGACCCCGAGACGATGAAGCTGATCTGAACGCCTATTTCTCTTGCTGAACGAGTGATCGCAGGCTGATGATCTAGGCCTGCGTGAATCCGTTCAGGATAGCGAAAGCAATCGGCAACGAGACTTGAGCGAGCTTCGGAGGTTGGGTATGTGGAGTGGAGTGCGTGAACGAGTAGCTTTGCCCCTACGAAGCACGATACGGTTTGTGACTCCTCTAAGCCTCGTTCTCACGGGCTGGTTGCTGTGCGTATCACTTACGGGACTTGGCCAGACGAGTGGAGTCAACCAGGGTGGACCGGAGTACATTCATTCCCCCGCGGGTCTTGATCCCATGCCGCAGCACGGCAATTCAGCAGCGACGTCGAAGGTGGAACAGATGCGCATGGCTGAACGGCATCGGCGCGTCGTTACGGATGCGGAGAAGCTGGTGAAGCTTTCCAATGAGCTCAAGGCCGACATCGATCATTCACCGCAGGACCAGCTGTCGTTAGACATGATGCGCAAAGCGGCCGAGATTGAGAAGATTGCACACGATCTTCAGGGATGGATGAAGTCCTAGTGCACTCGTGCCGTTCTGAAGCGTGATCGCCCGTGTGATGCGTATTGAACTGAAGGTGAAATGAACGTGAGACAGATCGTGCTTTTGGGTGTGTTTGTGGCAGCACTTTGCGCAACCGGAGTTGCGCAGCTGGCGAGTGAACAGGCAGTGCCCTTGCGGCAAGAACCTGATGCACAGGTCGAAAAGCGCGTGGACGGTTTGCTGGCGCAAATGACACCTGACGAGAAGATCGATCTGATCGGCGGCAAGAACCCGTTTCGCATGCACGGTGTGGAGCGTCTGGGCATTCCGGTGTTCCAGATGGCGGACGGGCCGGTGGGGGCGCATATTCCAGCTCCAACGATCGCCTACGCAGGCGGCATCGGCATGGCGGCGTCCTGGGACCGCAGTCTTGCGTATGACATCGGCGTGCAGCTGGGGCGGGATTCGCGGTCACGCGGGGCAAACTTCCTGCTGGGGCCGGGTGTGAACATCTACCGTGCCCCGATGAATGGGCGCAACTTCGAATACTTTGGCGAGGACCCGTTTCTGGCGAGCGCGATGACGGTGGGCTACATCCGCGGCGTGCAGTCCGTGGGGGTGTCGGCGACGGTGAAGCATTACCTGGGCAACAACTCCGAATTCGGACGACACACGACCGATTCGGAGATTGGCGAGCGGGCGCTGCGGGAGATCTATGAGCCGGCGTTTGAGGCAGCCGTGAAGGAGGGGCACGTGGGCGCGATCATGGACGCCTACAACCTGACCAACGGTGAACACATGACGCAGAATCGCCGGCTCAATGTCGAAGTTGCGAAGGGAGAGTGGGGCTTTCCGGGCGTCATCATGTCGGACTGGAACGCGATGTACGACACGGTGGCAGCCTTCAACGGCGGGCTGGATCTCGAGATGCCGTTTTCGCTGTATTTCAACCGTGCAAGGGTGCACGCCGCGCTGGATAGCGGTGCTGTGTCCATGGCTACGCTGGATGACAAGGTGCGACGCATTCTGCGGGTTGCAATCGCCTTCGGGTGGCTGGACCGGCCACAATTTGACCCCGCAGTGCCGCGTTACAACCTGGAGGGCAAAGCCGTATCGCGAAGGGCAGTGCTCGAGGGATCCGTGTTGCTGACCAACCGGAAGGACACCCTGCCGCTCCATGAAGGTGAGATCAAGCGGTTGGCGCTGATTGGGCCAAATGCGGCCTTGACCCAGACAACGGGCGGAGGCAGCGGGGAGGTTGTGAGCTTCGCGCCGACCAGCCTGCTCGTAGGGTTGTCAAACCGGCTGGCAGGCAAGGCGGACGTGCTGTACTCGCGCGGGCTGTATACCGGACCGCAGCTGGCACGGCTCACGCATTTCACCACGGATGCCGAGGGCACCCATGATGGCGTAACGCATGAGACGTTTGGCAATGGATTGCTGCATGGCACGCCAAGCGAGACGACAGTGGAAACGGCGATGACGATGATCGGCACGACCCGTCGTGAGCCGGAGGAGCAGGAGGCCCTGGCGCTGCACTCGACGCTAAGCACGTCGGTCTATGACCAGAAGCTGACCTCCTATCGCTACACGGGGTTCTACAAGGCTGAGACGGCGGGCGAGTATCTGGCTTTTGTTCAAACAGAGCGGCCCTTTCGGATGCGTGTGGATGACAAGGTTGTCTTCGACAACGCGGTCATCCCGAAGCAGATTCTGAACCAGGTGCACCTGCCGATGGCGGCGGGCATGCATAAGGTTGTGCTGGAATTGCTCGGCGCAGGGCGTACCGGAGGTCTGCGGTTTGCGCTGCTTGTCGGCATTGCGCCAGTGAGCGCACTGGTGGATCCGGAGACGCTGGAAGTCGCGCGCAAGGCCGATGCCATCGTGCTGTCGGTGGGATTCAACAACAGCTCGGAGACGGAGGGCGGCGATCGTGGATGGGAGCTGCCGCTGGGGCAGAATGAACTGATCCAGGAGATCGCCAAGCTGGGCAAGAAGACCGTCGTGGTGCTGAACGCTGGAGGCAGCGTCGATATCACCCCGTGGAAGAACGAGGTGGGAGCGATCCTGCATGCGTGGTACCCGGGTGAGGATGGCGGTACGGCCGTGGCATCGCTCCTCTTCGGGGATGCGAGCCCTTCGGGCCATCTGCCCATCTCGTGGGAGACGAAGCTGGCCGACAACCCGAGTTACACGAGCTACTACCCGGAACCGGGGACCGGCAAAATCCCGTATCGCGATGGCATCTTTGTGGGATATCGCGGGTATGACCATCTCCGGCGCAAGCCGCTGTTCCCGTTTGGGTTTGGCATGTCCTATACGACCTTTGCGTACTCGGGGCTGGACGTAACGTCGACTGCACCGGGGAAGGAAGCCGTGACCTTTACGGTGAAGAACACGGGCGCGACCGCCGGTGCCACGGTGGCCCAGGTCTACGTGTTCCCAAAGACCGAAGCAGTGGAACGCGCGGAAAAGGAACTCAAGGGGTTTGAGAGGGTAGAGCTGAAACCAGGCGAGAGCCGCGTTGTGACCGTCGAGCTGAAGCCGCGTGACTTCGCCTACTTCGACGAGAAGGGAACGGACTGGCATGTCCCAGCCGGGAAGTATGACATCCGTGTAGGCGACAGCTCGGAGAAGCTGTCCCTGACGCGTGAGGTACGCATCGCGAAGGATTTGCACATTCCGCTTGCGCAGTAGAGGGGCGGCCTCGATGCACTCCGGGGATCGTGGAGAGTGCACGGCTCCGGAGAGGTGGCGCACCTTTGGAGCGATGGCTGGCGCGCGACATCCAATGAGCGATGACTTCCCTGAATCCTTCCGCAGACGTTTTGCCCGCAACGCCAGATGCTGGCACCGTGCGTGGCGTGAAGATTGCCTTTGAGAACAGCTACGTGCGTTTGCCGGAGCGTTTCTATGCCCGGCTTCGGCCCACGCCGGTGGCCGCACCCCGCCTCGTCAAGTTGAACGTGGGTTTGGCGCGGGAGTTGGGGCTGGATCCTGACGCGCTTGCCAGCCCCGAGGGTGTCGAGGTACTTGCCGGCAATCGGGTGGCCGAGGGGTCCGCGCCGCTGTCACAGGCCTATGCCGGGCACCAGTTTGGCCATTTTGTGCCGCAACTCGGCGATGGCCGCGCGATCCTGCTGGGTGAGGTCATCGCACGCAACGGGAACCGATACGACATTCAGCTGAAGGGGGCCGGGCGGACACCTTTTTCGCGTGGTGGTGATGGGCGCGCCGTGCTGGGTCCGGTACTGCGCGAGTACCTGGTGAGCGAGGCGATGGCTGCGTTGGGCGTGCCCACCACGCGAGCGCTTGCCGCAGTGACAACGGGAGAAATGGTTCTGCGCGAGACGGCTTTGCCGGGGGCTGTCTTTACGCGTGTGGCCTCCAGCCACCTGCGCGTAGGCACGTTCCAGTTCTTTGCGGCGCGCGGCGATGCGGAAGGTGTTCGGACGCTGGCCGACTATGCGATCGCGCGGCATTACCCCGAGGCATCCCATGCGAGAAAGCCCTATCGCGCGTTCCTGGAGGGCGTGATTGGAAGCCAAGCCTCGTTGGTCGCCCAGTGGATGTCGATCGGGTTCATCCACGGCGTGCTGAATACGGATAACACGTCGATCTCGGGCGAGACGATCGACTACGGTCCATGCGCCTTCATGGAGGCCTACGACACCGAGACTGTGTTCAGCTCGATCGATCGCGCGGGCCGCTACGCCTATGGAAGCCAGCCTGGAGCCATGTCATGGAACCTGATGCGCCTGGCTGAGGCGCTGCTCCCGGTACTGGGGGGCGAGGAGGGCAGCGAGGAGGCTGCACTCACCTCTGCAAATGAAGCCCTGGCCGGCTTTGGTCCTCAGTTCGAGCTTGCCTATGAGACGGCTTTCCGGCACAAGCTGGGACTGGCAGAGCAGCGCGAGGGCGACCGCGCGCTAATTTCTGACCTGCTGGAGCGTATGACGGCCAACCGTGTGGATTTCACGCTGTTCTTCCGGCGGCTTTGCGATGCGGCTGCCGGGCCGGAGGGGGATGAGGCAGTGCGCTCCCTGTTTAGCGACCCCGCGGCCTATGACACATGGGCTGGGCAGTGGAGGAAACGTATCTCGGACGAGGGTCGTACGGTTGCGGACAGTGCTGCAACGATGCGGGGGGTGAATCCCGCGTACATCCCGCGCAATCACCAGGTCGAAGCGGCTTTACAGGCGGCGATCCTGCACGGGGATTTCGGTCCGTTCGAGGAGCTTTTGGCCGTCGTTTCTCGCCCTTATGAAGAGAGGCCGGATCTGCAGCGGTTCGCTGCTCCGGCCTCCCCTCACGAATACGTACGCGCAACGTTCTGCGGAACGTAGGGTGAACTAGTTCTGCGTGTTCTCGGCAATGCGGAGCACGCGCGGATCGATGAGGACGTGTCCAAGGCCATCGACGAAGCCGATGGCGGTGTTGGGAACCGCGATAGGTGCGGGAGATTCCTGGATCCAGACGATCTGTCCGCGGTGGAAGACGCCGCCGTTGGACGAGCCGCGCTCGGGTAGATCAGCGGGGCTGGCGATCATCTGGTACGGCGTCACGTTGGTGGTTTTGTGCGGTTTGCTGAAGTCTGCCGGTCGCAGCATGTGGTGTTCCTCGGTCTGAGTGCGACAGCCGTACAAGATGGCGTGCGGGTGTTGCGGGAATGCGAGTGCTCGCCGGAACACGTACTTTCGGCAGCTACTCACTTACTAAGATGCGAGCTTTCGTCAGTGGGTCCAAGCTGCTGACTGGTCAGAGTGAGGGAACCTGGCCCTGTGTGACGAGGCCAAGGTGGCAGACAGAGCAAAAAGCAGATCCCTACGGGACGACAAAGTGGTGAAGTCGAGGCGCTTCGGCCCTTAGCCCCACGCAGCGGGAGCCGTCACGAGGGATTCTTCGGAGAGATCTGTCTCTGCGGCCTGGGTTCCGGACGCGATGCGGTTCTCGAAGAAGGCCTCTACCTCGGCCATGACGTCGTCCGCCCGCTTGGCTTCGAAGATGGCGCGGCGGAGGTGCGCGCCGTTGGGGACGCCGTGGGTGAACCAGGCGGCGAACTGCTTCATCTTGCCAATAGCCTCGCGCTGCGCCGATTCATGGTCGCGGCGGGCCTTCATAGCCTGGTCGGAGACGTC
>CAZZXY010000080.1:0-20987 GCA_964658105.1 Verrucomicrobia bacterium Tous-C9LFEB
GTTACAGAACGACTTTGCTCAGCGGATACTCCACGATGCCCGTGCCGCCGGCTGCCTTCAGCTTGGGGATGACATCGCGGACGACACTCTGATCCAGAATCGTATTCACCGCCATCCAGTTCTCGTCGCGCAGGTGATTCACCGTGGGCGAGTTTAGGGCCGGCAAAACGCCCAGAACCTCATCCAGCGCAGCCTTGGGGACGTTCAGCATCAGGCCGACCTGCGTCTGCGCAGCCATCGCACCCTTCAGCATCAGGCTCAGCGTCTCAATCTTCTCGCGCTTCCACGCGTCTGACCAGGCACTCTTGTTTGCGATCAGCTGCGTCTCGCTCTCCATCAGCGTTTCAATGATCCGCAGCCGGTTCGCGCGCAGGCTGCTGCCCGTCTCGGTGACTTCCACAATGGCGTCCGCGAGCATGGGGGGCTTGACCTCGGTCGCTCCCCAGCTAAACTCGACCTTCACCGGGATATTCTTCCCGGCGAAGTAACGCTTCGTGTACTCCACCAGTTCCGTGGCAATGACCTTGCCAGCCAGGTCTTCGGGCCGATTGTAGGGCGAATCTTCGGGCACAGCCAGGACCCACTTCACGGGTACGCGGCTCTGTTTGGAGTACGTCAGCGAGGTAACGCGCTCGACATCGCTTTCGTTTTCTAAGACCCAGTCATTGCCGGTCAGGCCTGCGTCCAGTGCTCCATGCTCTACATAGCGCGCCATCTCCTGCGCGCGCACCAGCATGCACTCGATCTCCGCGTCATTGATGGAAGGGAAGTAGCTGCGACCGCTGGCGTAGATGTTCCATCCAGCCTGCGCGAACAGGGCAATCGTGGCATCCTGCAGGCTGCCCTTCGGAATCCCCAGCTTGAGTTTGTTGGCCATCTTAAGCGCGAGCCTCCGTTGTGAGCGATTTGGTAAAGCAGCTCACCGTGCCTTCGTGGCAGACCAGGCCGTCGCCTTCTACCTCCACGCGGAACAGCAGGGCATCGTTGTCGCAGTCCGTCGCCGCGCTCACAATGCGCAGGCGGTTGCCGCTGGTCTCGCCCTTCATCCACAGCTTGCCGCGCGTACGGCTCCAGAAGGTGACAAAGCCCGTCTCAAGGGTCTTTGCCCAACTATCTTCATTCAGAAATCCAAGCATCAATACCTCGGCGGTGCGTGCGTCCTGCACAATGCCGGCCACCATGCCGCCTGCCTTGGCAAAGTCGATCGTGACTGACTCCTTGATCTGCGTCATATTCCTCTCCAGAACTGCGGCTGTCGCGCAGCAAAAAGCCCGCTCGCGGTGTTCGCGTCGGCGGGCCGTTGATCCTAGGATGCGTTTACTTCAAACTTCCGCATCGGAGCCAGCCGCCGTCACGCCATGCGCGTGGTGGTGGTGCTCCGGATGGTGGTGCGACTGCTTCATCTCTGGCTACGGTATGCCGGGGCGCAACGAAAGTCAACGCGTACGGAATCGGTCGTGCGGAACGGGTGGAACCGGAACCACAGCCCCATGAAAAATGCACCCTAGGTCGTTGTCACCGTTCGAAATAGCATGAATGCGAGACGACCTATCTATCTCCAAAGGCATCTCCCTGAGCACGGCAACTGGCCGGAGAGAGATCAGAAGATGTCAGACTACCGCGTAACGGCTGGGCAGGCCCAGGAAGATCAGTTCACCGCTTCGATCGAGCAGTACACCTCGCAGCTCCCCTCGAGTGCCTATCTTGGCTTGGCAATCGCTTCCATTCTGGGCTCCGTCTCCTTCCAACTGGCAGGAAAGAAGCATGAGGCCCTCTTTGTCGGCCAGTGGGTCGCACCGTTCCTGCTGCTCGGTATCTATAACAAAATGGTGAAGCAGCACGGCTCTGACGCCCAGACGCGTTCCTAAACACAGGAGCCTTCCAAACACGCCCGGTCGACATCCTTGTCGGCCGGGGACGCTGTGGGTGTCTCAGCTGATCACACATCCTTTAGCGACGGGCTGAACCTCAGCTCCCTATCTCTCGCCATTTGATGTTGCAACCGATCGAACCGCGCTGGTTGGGGTCCGGGCGTTTCCCCGCAATCACGGCATCCATTGCGGCGCGCAGGTCCTTGCCCGTCACAGGCTCGTCGTTGCCGGACTCGCCTCGTCGCGGACGGCTCGCATCGAGCTGTCCACGGTAGACCAGTCGCATCTCACCATCGAATAGAAAAAAGTCCGGCGTGCATGCCGCGCCGTAGCTGCGGGCGATCTCCTGTGTGTCGTCCAGCAGGTATGGAAAGGTCCAGCGGAGCCGCCGGGCCTGTTCAAGCATGCCTTCCGGACCATCCTCCGGGTAGGCGGTGATGTCGTTGGACTGGATGGCCGCAATGGCGATTGGGCCCTCGCCGTTCTCCCCAAAGTAGTCCCGACCCAGACGGCCAAGCTCCTCTTCCACGTGCTTCACGTAAGGGCAGTGCACGCATACAAACATCACCAGAAGGCCATGCTTTCGCTGCGGTCCGCCATGGGTGGCCGTATTCACCGCATCGCTCGCGGCGTCGTCCCAGCTCAGCGCAAACACATCGTCGCGACCCATGGCACGCCCGGTGAGGACGTCCACCAGTTCAAAGGCGGGTGCGGGCGTTCCAAGCTGTACCATCGTTGATTCCGTGCGGGCCATGTTCTCTCCGTTCCTGATCATAAGGTCTTTGGCGGCCGGCCTCCGCTGGGTATGCTCCAGGAATGGGGCTAAGTCGACCGGCGCGAACCCTGCCCGAAGCCGGACGGGTCCCGAAAAGCAGTGTGCCTCGGCTCGGCCCGGGTGGCCGGCCGCTCTGTCGCTGGTGTCATCTGGAGATTCTGGCGCCGCGCCGCCGCACCTTCTGCTCTCCGTTCTGCGTGCACCAGTGGCGACTCCGCTCCGATCCGGGGTACGTCCGCGACCTGGTCTTTGCACGTGACCGCGGGATCTGTGCCCTGTGCACGACCGACACCGTAGCTGCCTGGAACCTGCTCAGGCGAAGCCGCGGCCGCGTGCGGTCAGAGATGTTGGAGATGTGGGGTCTCGCTTCCGTGCGCGCCAGGCGTTCACTCTGGGACGCCGACCACATCCTGCCGGTGGCCGAGGGTGGCGGCCAGTGCGACCTGGAGAACCTGCGCACGCTATGCCTGCCGTGCCATCGCGAGGTCACGGCCGACCTCCGGCGCCGCCTGCAGGCGAAAGCCCCTCTGCCGGGCGGAAGCCCCGTCCTCTGAGTGGTATGATCACGCCACCGTCATCTGCTTAGGAGAACCACAACACATGCGGCGAGTCCTCCGATACGGCATTCCCGGGCTTCTTCTTTTGCTGCCGGCATGCGCCGGCGCACAAACCGGGTGCATCCACTCGCCCGAGTGTCCCACCGCCTTACTGGGTCTCGTGGGAGCGGCCGGTGCCGCGCTCTACACCAAATGGCGCGGCCGGTAACATCCGTCCCTCCTGACGCTTCCGAGGCATAGGGCAGCGGCTTGGTGAGCGGGGATAAGGTACACTGAAACCGCTTCCCCGACCCAGATGTAGCCATGTGTACGACGGGTCGCAGCAGGACTTTCCAGGCGTGAATCGAACCATCCCGAGGCTTGTTTTTCCCATTCTGCGCTCCCCGTTTGCAGGGGCGCTGCTGGCTCTTTGCGTCTTGGCTCCCTCGGTAGAAGGGTTTGCGCAGGCCGCGGCCGCTCCGGCGGCGGCGGCTCCTGCCGCTGCTCCACAGGTCGCCGCTCCCGCCCCCGTTCCCTCGGCGGCTCCGACCGCGGCAACTGCAACCTCCGGTACGGCCCAAAGCAGCGCCAGCGCAGCGGCAAATCCCACAGCGCAGCGCACCGGGGGCGTGGAAGGTTCCACGGTCGCAGAGGCTCCTACACAGTTTCAGCAACTGGTCGCCACCTCGATGGACCGCATCCTGCCCATCTTCGGCGCCTCGCTTTTTAATGGTGTCCCGACGACCTTTGCCCCGGTGAACGATCTGCCTGTCGATGCAAACTACGTGCTCGGGCCCGGCGATACGGTGAACATTCAGACCGTAGGGCAGGTCAACCTGCAGTACAACCTGACCGTGGACCGTACGGGCGCTCTCAACGTGCCCGGACTTCCGCCGGTTCACGTGGCCGGTGTTCCCTTCGGGCAACTGTCAGAGTTCCTGACCCGGCAGTTCTCCCACCTCTATCGTGGCTTCACCCTGACGGCGAACTTGGGATCCCTGCGTTCCATCCAGGTCTTTGTCGTGGGGCAGGCCCGCCGCCCCGGAACCTACTCCATCAGCTCCCTCAGCACGTTGCTGAACGCGGTATTTGCCTCGGGTGGACCCGCCAACGACGGTTCGCTGCGCGATATTCAGGTGAGGCGCGACGGCAAAACGATCGTTCACTTTGATCTCTACGATCTGCTGCTGCATGGTGACAAGACCAACGACATCCGCCTGGCTTCAGGCGATGTCATCTTCATTCCGTTCACCGGGCCGCAGATTGCCGTCGCAGGCAGCGTGAACACGCCGGCTATTTACGAGCTGAAGGGCGATGCCAGCATCAGCGACGCCATTCAGCTTGCCGGAGGCGTAACGGCTGTTGCTTCCACCAGTTATGCGCGCCTGGAACGCATCTACGAGCACTCCATGCGCAGCGTGGAAGACATCAATCTGTCCACAAACGGATCCCAGGTTCTCCGCAATGGCGACATCCTGACGATCTCCTCCATCGTCGAGCGCTTCCGGAACGCTGTCACCCTGCGAGGCAACGTGGCCAACCCTGGCCGCTACACCTGGCGCAATGGCATGCATCTCAGCGACCTCTTTCCGGACAAAGCCGCGCTGATCACCCGTAACTACTGGAGCAAGCGCAACCAGCTCGGGCAGTCCGTGCTGGACTACACACCCGCTGGGCAATCGGCGCAGCAAGGCAAAGGCGCCCTGCAGCTGAATGGCACGGCCGAACAGCGGGCCCTGGACAATCAGTTAGCCCCGACGACCTCGGCAAATGGGACGGACACCAACTCAAACGGCAACAACGCCAACACCAATGCGACCAATGCCAGCAACGGCAACGTAGCTGCCACAGGCACCGGGGCTGGCACCAGTCCCAACACCGGCTCGCGCACCGTGACGCAGGCGGGTACCACCGTCAGCTCGGCGCTCACCGGAACCAACACCACGTTCGCCGCACAAAACGACGTCATCCTCAGCGCACCCGACATCGACTGGAGCTATGCCGTCATCGAGCGGCTCAGCACCAAGGACCTGAAAACGTCGCTGATCCCCTTCAACATCGGCCGCCTTGTTCTGGAGGGTGACGGCTCGCAGAACTTCGAACTGGAGCCGGGGGATGTCGTCACCGTGTTCTCCACAGCGGACATCCGCGTCCCCATCTCCCAGCAGACACGGTTTGTCCGCCTTGAAGGTGAGTTCCAGGCTCCCGGCGTCTACAGCGTGCATCCAGGGGAGACGTTGCGCAGCCTCCTTGCGCGAGCTGGTGGGTTTACCCCGGAGGCCTACCTGTATGCCTCCGAGTTCACGCGGGATTCGGTACGCCGCGTACAAACACAACGTCTCCGCGAGTACGCCGACACGCTGGACGCGCAGATCTCGGCGGTGACGGCCAACAATACTGCCAGGGCCATCTCCTCTGCCGATCAGGTCGCCGCTGGCGCCTCAGCCGCGGATGCGCGAACAGCCGTCTCGCGCTTGCGCCAGATTCAGCCCATCGGCCGCATCGTGCTGGACCTCAAGCCGAACAGCCTCGGGCTGGAGAGCGTCCCGGATCTTCAACTCGAAGACGGCGACCGCTTTATCGTGCCCCGGGTACCCTCCTCGGTGAACGTTGAGGGACAGGTCTACAACGCGAACGCCTTTGTCTTCAATCCTGGACGCAGCATGGTGGATTACCTGCACCGTGCCGGCGGGCCCGACCGCCAGGCCGACAAGAAGCGCGCCTTTATTCTCCGCGCGGACGGCTCCGTCGTAAGCGAGCAGTACACCAACGTGAAGAAAGCCCCGGTCTTCCCCGGCGACACGATTGTGGTTCCACCCATCCTGGATCGTCGTGCGATCTTCCAGCGTGTGGTGGACCTGGCAGGGATCGTCAGCAGCTTCGGCTACAGCGCTGCGACGCTTTACCTGATCTCGCGTCCGTAGTGAAGCCCGGCCGCCGGCGCCTGGCCGTTCGTATACTGAGGGAAAGGACCTCTGTACTGCAATGGTGAACGAACCCGACGTTCTGGAAGACCTGAACCGTACGGACCCGGAAACGGGCGAACGCGGGGTCGACCTTGTCGAAATTGTTGTGCGTATGCTGGCCGAATGGAAGCTGGCCCTAATCACCTTCGTGCTGGTGGCGGCGTCCGGCCTGTACTACGTCCATACCTTGAAGCCTGCCTATGTGGCCTTTGCCACCTTTCTTCCCAAGGGCGGCAATACCGAGGTAGCCAGCCTGACCTCGATTTTTCAGGCAAGCGGCCCCGGCAACCTGTACATCGGCCTGCTGCGGAGCCGCAGCGTCGAAGACAACGTCATCAGGCGCGCCGATCTGATGAGGTATTACCAGACATCGAGCTGGGACATCACCCGCGGCATCCTTGGCAGCGTAACGTATATCTCGCAGGGACCTGATTCCATCATCGCCCTGGGCGTGCGGGATCGCGATGCGGGGAAAGCCGCCAGTATCGCGAATGCTTACCTTGAAGCACTGCAGGACCTCAGTGACAAGATGGCCCAATCGCAATCGGCTGTCACTCGCAAGTTTTTTGACCGTCAGCTCGTTGAAGAGCAGGTGGCGCTCGATAAAGCCGAGGACCAGTTCGCTGCCCATCAGATCAGGACCGGGGAAGTCGCTCCCGAAACCCAGGCAGCGGTGGGCATCAGCAACATCGCGGGACTTCAGGGACAGATCGTCAACCTGCAGGTGCAGCTCTCAACCCTGATGCAGAGTGAGAGCGAGAGCAACCCGGACGTGGTTCGTCTGAAGGCCCAGATTGCTGCTTTGCAGGGGCAGAAACAGAGGCAGCAGAACGGACTGGGAAGCAACGGGGTTGGCGCGCCGATCGCCGCGTCCAAGATCCCCACGGCCGCCCTTGATCTGCAGCGTGCACAGCGCGAAGTGCAGGGTCACGCCGCACGCGTTACCTCGCTCAACGGCCAATATGGCGCCGCCCGCCTCGATGCCGAGTTCTCGCACGCAGCCTTCGAGATCATCGATCCCGCAATCCCACCCGAGTTCCGCGCCTGGCCCCCTCGCGAGCCATACCAGTACGCCGCCCTCGGCGGTGGGCTCCTGGCGGCCTTCGTGGCGGTCATCCTGAAGTTGCTGCTGTGGCGGATTCTCGGCACGCCGGCGTACCGTGCGATGTTCAGGCGGCTACGCGGTGCCTTTTAGCGGAGTCGTCCGTAGACCGCACAGGGGGTGGACCCGCGCCCGGTCACCCTTCGCCATGTTCGGCGCGTTGCTCCTCGTGGTATTCCTCGTCCTCTTCCCAAAAGGGGGCTTCCGGCTTGGGCCCCTTCCGCTCACGTGGGGCTACCTTTTGCTCGGGATCATCACGCCGCCCGCGTTCATGGTGCGCTTTCTCCAGTTCCCCCTGCGCTTCCCTCGCCGGGTTCTGCTCGTCGTGGCCATGCTGGTTCCGTTCCAGATGCTTTCCTGGTACGCGGAAAAGTTCTATGGCATCTCCAACCCGCCCTTTGCCTTCAGCACCTTCGTGGGCCTGGCCGCTCTGCCCTGGATCTTTCTGCTCGTCTACGGTCCGTTTTTCCCACGCCTCGACGGTCAGCAGCTGGCTCGCTGGTTCTGCGCCTGCATCTTCTACGCCGCAGCCTGGGGCATCTTCCTTTTCTTTCTCCATCCCGTTGCGCACCGTTTCATCGAGGTGCCATACATCACGGTGAACGCTTCCGACTACGGTGAGCTTGAGAACACAAAAAACATCGCCCGGGGCATCTTCTTCAAACTGATCTCTACGTATAACAACGGCAACCTCTACGGGGTTGCGACGTTGTTGTTGTTGCCCCTTTTCGACAAGCTGGAGTCGTCACGGATCCGTCGGGCAACCGTCAAGGTGGCTCTCTTTCTAACCCTGTCGCGCTCGGTCTGGGTCGGGATCATCTTCAACGAGGTGCTCTCACTGTCACTGGTGCTTGTGCGACAGATCGAAACGTTTCCGGTCGTCTATCTTGGGGCAGCCCGGCGTCGATTCATCGCCATCGGCCTGGTCGTCGGCTTCAGCATGTTCTCTGTTCTGTTCATCAGCTACCAGGGTGGCGGTTTGCAGTTCCTTCTCGACGTCACGGGCGGGCAGCGGATCAACCAGGTTTATGCCGCCCAGCGCACCAGCTTCCTTCCGCAAACCGGCCTGTACGGCTTCGGTGAAGTGCTTTACGCCTCTGCGGCGCAATACTGGGGCATCTCGGGCCTGATCGCCTTCACGCTGATCATGTTCAGCCCCATCCTGATCCTGTTCGCTGATCCAAAGGTGGTGCGCTCGCCGTTACAACGCGCCGCCCTGAAAGGGCTCATCATCTACACCCTCATGGCAGCCACGGACGGAGCACTCGACTTCATCCCTGTCATGGCGTTCTACTGGTTCGTCTATGCCGTCTATCTGTACGGCTGGCCGGGGGATCGTCCCATGATTCTGTCGAAGAATACGCCCCTCCTGAAGCCCTGGCAGTACATCAGCGACTTCCGGCAAAAGCGGCTCCGGCGCCGCGTCCCGACCAGGTTGGCGGGCGCTTCCTCGTGAACACCCTGGCCAAGGCCAGCCCTGGGATCCCGCTGAACAACGCACGGCGGACCGCATGACCGACGCCCGCAGCTTCGCGCGCGCCAACGGCTGGCCGCAACTGATCTCCCGGGTCGGGACCGGCTTCAGGCGTCGTCTCCGCGATCGTGTCACTGCCCGGCGTCTCGGGGCGCCCGGCTTTCGGACAGGGCGTGCTCCGCGCCTCCTGGGGCTGAGTCATATGCAGATCGGTCCGGACTTCAACGCCGGCGATGCGCTATGGCTGGAGTCCGTGCTCACCTTCGCCGGCCAGCAGTTCCATCCGCAACTGACCATCGGACCTCACGCGCGACTCTCGGACAACGTCCATATCGCCTGCCTCAGCCGCATTACGATCGGGGCTCATCTCCTAAGCGGTAGTCACTCCATCATCACCGACCACCTGCATGGCCGCTACGACGATAGCGCCGAGGCGAGCGATCCAGCACTCCCGCCCGCATCCCGTCCGCTCTTCTCCCCGGCGCCCGTCCTTATCGGCGACAACGTCTGGCTGGGCGACGGCGTTGTGGTTCTACCGGGAGCCTGTATCGGCGACGGGTGCGTCATCGGCGCGAACGCCGTCGTAAACAGCGTCATTCCTCCCCGGACGATCGCGGTCGGCGCCCCTGCACGGCCCGTGCGCACGTGGGACGCCCCGTCCAGGACCTGGCGCTCCATATAAGGGCCTGAATCGCCGGACTTGATAGACTAGCGCCGTGCTGAATCTCACCCCGGCGGCCCGCACCTGATGCGAGCCGGCTGTACCATCGTCTCGCCAAATTACCTCCACTTCGCAACGACCCTCGCCGGCTCTTACGTCGCGCAGCACCCGGATCAGCGTTTCTACGTGCTCATCGTTGCCGATCTCACCGATCCTGCTCCTTTGGGCGTCGATCCGAGCTTCACGCCCGTCATGCTGGGCGAGATCGGCGTTCCCGACCTGCGTGCCGCAGCCATGAAATACGACATCCTGGAGCTGAATACAAACGTCAAACCGACGTTTCTGAAGCACCTGCTACGGACCAGGGAGCTGGAATCGCTGATCTACCTGGACCCGGACATCTTTGTGTACCGGGCCCTTGATCCCGTCTTCGAGGCCCTCGGCCACGGCGCTACTGCCGTGGTAACCCCGCACATGACGGCCCCCGTTGCGGACGGCAAATCGCCCTCCGAGCAGGACCTGCTATATAACGGCACATACAACCTGGGCTTCATCGGCGTCGGGAACACCGACGAGAGCTGGCGGCTGCTCGACTGGTGGGAAGACCGCTGCCTGAAGCTCGGCTTCAGCGAGGGTCGCACTGGCCTGTTCGTGGATCAGAAATGGATGAATCTCGCCCCGGGGCTGTTCGAGCGGGTAGTGATCTCGCGGGATGCCGGCCTCAATATGGCCTACTGGAACCTCCATGAACGGACGCTGATCCAGACAGGGAACGGCTACGACGTACTGACCCCGGACCGGGCCGCCGTCCCGCTACGCTTCTTTCATTTCTCCGGTCTGTCGCCGTCAGAGCCGGACCTGCTTTCCCGCAACACGGACCGCTTCACTTTGCTGACACGACCCGACCTGCGAGAGATTTTCGCCGCCTACAAGGCAGCGCTCCTGGCACATGGTGACCACGCCGCTCAGAATCTGCCCTACGGCTTCGACCGCTTTTCGGACGGCACGACGGTGACCCGGCTCGCGCGCAGGCTCTTTGCCGCCCACGAGGCCCGGTTCACGTCGCAAACTGGTGACCCGTCAGACCCTTTCCACACCGGCAACGCTTTCGCGCAGTTTGCCCGCGCCCAGGGTCTGGTCAAAGGGTCGGTCACGCCGGCGAAGACAACCTGGCATGAATTCACGGGCGGAGACCGGCGCGTCAAAGCGGTACACCGGCTCCTTCGTTGGCTCCTCCGAATCCTTGGGCCACATCGCTATGAACTCCTGATGCGCTACCTTGCTCATATCAGTGTTCTTCGGCATCAGGCAGTCTTTTTGCGCGATCCTCGCTGGTCACCGGAACCCGGCGATGACGGCACTCAATGAGGAATCCCTCCGTGACGGATCCGCCCAGGCGGGCGCTCGTGGTCAAATTCGGCGCGATCGGAGACGTCCTCATGGCCATCCCGGCCGCCGGGGAGCTGCATGCCTCCGGCTTCGCGATCGACTGGGTCGCAAGCGAGGCCATCGCCCCCGTGCTACGCCTGTATCCGTGGATCCATGTCATCGCAGTGGATGAACCCAGTCTCCTGCGCGGAACGCACACCGCGCGCCTCAAAACCTGGTTTCAGCTCTGGCGAACGCTGCGCCGTCAAGTGCGCCTCCATGGTGCCTATGACACGCTGGCGACCCTGTACTATGACCACCGCTACACGTGGTTAACCTCCTTTGTTCCTGCAAAACGCAGGCTCAGCCTGTCCCGCACAGATCGCCACGTGGCCCTCTTACCCGGTCGGCACCACACAGACGAATACGCCCGCATCCTGTGCGGACGCCCGGACGTCGAGGTCGCCCGTCAACTCGCCCCTGTGCCCCCTCCTGCGCTCCCGGCGCCCCGCACGGCGCCAAAGCCCGGCCGTCCCCGTGTGGTGCTGGTGCCGGCCGGCGCTCGCAACGTGCTGCGGGATGATGCCCTGCGTCGCTGGCCCATCGAAGCTTATGTCGCACTCGCCGCACAGCTTCTCGGGGAAGGCTGCGAGGTGGTTCTCGCCGGCGGCCCCGACGATGGCTGGGCGTCTTCCCACTTCACGCCCCTGGCAGCCCGGTTCGACTCAGAGGCGTTTGCGGACCACATCGGCCATCTGAGCCTGGTTGAAACACTCGGCCTGTTGCATTCGGCAGCCGTCACGGTCACGCATGACACCGGACCCCTGCACCTGGCCGGCGTCACGTCCACGGCAATCGTCACGATCTTCGGACCGACCGATCCCCATGGCCGTCTCCCCCGCAGAAGCAACACCGTCGCACTCTGGGGCGGTGAGGGCTTTGCCTGCCGGCCCTGCTACGACGGACGCGACTACGCTCCCTGTCCTCACAACGGGTGTATGGCCCAGGTCACGCCAGCGATGGTCATGGCCCAGATCCGAGCCCTTCTCCAGGCCCGTTTGGACAATCGTGAGCTTCCGCCCCGCGTCCTGGCTCCCGAACCATCCCCCTTTGTGCAGATCGGGAGCGCTCGCACCTTATGAACACCGCAAACACACCGGCATTGTTCCTCGATCGTGACGGGGTGATCAACCACGAGGTCGGCTTCTTGCACCGCAGTGCGGACGTGCGCTGGGTCGACGGCATCTTCCCGTTATGTCGACGGGCAAGCGCCCTGGGCTATCGGCTCGTCGTTGTGACCAACCAGTCGGGCATTGCTCGCGGCCTGTACAGCACGGAGCAGTTTGACGACCTCATGGACTGGATGCGTGCCGAATTTCGTCGTGAAAACGTTGTCCTCGACGCGGTGTATCACTGCCCTTATCACCCCGAACACGGTGTCGGCCCGTGGCGCCGTGAGCACGAGGACCGTAAGCCCGGCCCGGGCATGCTGCTCCGCGGCGCTCGCGATCTAGGACTCGACCTCGCACGTTCCATCCTGGTGGGGGACCGGTGTACCGATATCGCGGCGGCCAACGCCGCCGGCCTGCGTCAGGCATTCCTGCTCACCGGCACGGAGCCGGGACCCTGCCACGGCCGATACTCGGTCGCGAACCGCCTGGCTGAGGTGGAAGACTGGCTGGCTGAGAACAGCTGATCTCTGTACCGAAGCTGATTTTTCGCGCCTTGAAACTCCACCGAAAAGCGCGCTAAACAGCCCGGACGCCGTCGGTCGCATCGAAAAAAGACAAAAGACCTAAAGATTCCTGTTCACGTGCCGATGAAGTGGAGGATGACGAGCGGAGGAGGGCCTGTTGATGTTTACGAGACGACGGCGCAGGAAGTCGGGCGTCTTTCCCCGAAAACCGTTAGAATGAAGGCAAGATCAATCAGTTTGCTGCACTTTCCGAGCGACCCTGACTGCGGGACTGCACCCCTGGACGAAAAAGGGGAAAGATGCTCCCAGAGCAACGGTAGCGAGCCATCTTCTGCCGGCTCCACCCCGAACATCCGTCTTCCCGCTGAGCCGTTGCGGAAGACGAGGAGACCTTCGTTCCGGCATGGTTGAGCAATGGGATTCAAACGAAGCTGAAGCAGTATCTCAACGGATCTATCTCGCTAGTGACTCCACCGTAGCCGGATTCCACGCCCGCACCGCAGGTTCTGTGCAGGTTGGTCCTGAGGGTTTGTTTCGGTACCGGGTCTACAAACGGATGTTGGACCTGCTCCTTGTGGTCCTCTGTCTGCCGGCGCTTCTGTGTCTGATCGCCGCAATCGCTCTTGCGATTCGCGCGACCTCACCCGGCCCTATCTTCTTTTCCCATCGCCGCATTCGCGGACACGGGCGCTTTTTCTCGATGTGGAAGTTCCGCACCATGTGTGTGAACTCCTCAGAGGTCCTCGAAACCTACCTCGCCGCCAATCCTGAAGCTCGCGCTGAATGGCGCAAAACGCACAAACTGAAGCAGGATCCCCGGGTGACCCAGGTCGGCGAATTTTTGCGCCGGACCAGCCTCGATGAGCTGCCGCAGCTCTGGAATGTGGTCACGGGCAGCATGAGCCTTGTAGGTCCGCGGCCAATCGTCGCCGCTGAGGTGGAAAAATACGGGGAGTACTTCGCCGACTACTGCATGGTGAAGCCCGGCGTTACAGGTCTCTGGCAGGTTTCGGGACGCAGCCAACTCAGCTACCCCGAACGTGTCCAGCTGGATCGTCACTACGCCCGTCACTGGAGTCTGACCGGCGACGTTAAGATCCTCTGCCGGACCCTCTCCTCCGTCGCCAATCAGGACGGAGCCTACTAGTAGACCGCAACCGGGACACTTCAGGTTCGGCGATACTGTATCCATGAAGCGCGGCAGCAAGAAAAACCGCTGGCTCGACCTTTGGGTCGGGACGCCCGCGCTCAACCTGCTCGCGAGCTTCCGCAGGCGCCGCCCTCCACTGGACGATCTCCCGGGCAGGGTCGGGGTAATGTGTTCTCCCGCCCTGGGGGACACCCTGTTATTTTCCGCTGCCCTTGGAGACCTCCGGGCGGCTCTGCCCACTGCCCACATCGTTCACATCTGTATGCCGCACAATTTCGCTGCGGCAGAGATCATCCCCGGTGCAGACGAGCGTTTGCTGGTTGACCTTACGCGCTTCCGGGCCACAGTCCGCAAGTTGCGACGGGAACGCTTCGACCTCCTGCTCGATTTCACCAGCTGGCAGCGTCTGACCGCGGTCTACACCATGCTCTCCGGTGCGCGGTACACCGTGGGGTTCCGCACGGCCGGGCAGCGGCGCAGCCGCGGGTACGACCGGGTCGTGGAGCACCGCGACGATCGCCACGAGACGGAAAACTTTCGCGCTCTGCTCCTCGGTGCTGGGCTACCCGTCTCCTGGGGCAGGGTGCACCCTCCTGTCATCGAGACATCCCGGGTGCCTCGCCCCCCGTTTGCGGATGAGCCGGACGTGATTGCATTGCACCCCTGGGCCAGTGGACAGCGAGCGTATTTGCGGGAGTGGTCGCAGGATCGCTGGATCACGCTCGCCGGGCGCCTGGCAACTCCCCAAACGCTGTTCGTGGTGACCGGCGCTCCCTCCGACCTGCCTCGCATCGAGCCGTTTGTTGCGAAGCTGCGGGCGGCGGGGCTGCGGGCGGAGGCCTTTGTAAGCCCGGATGGCTTCCGTACCCTGGCGCAGGTACTCCTGCACTGCCGGCTGGTCGTCTCCGTGAATACCGGGGTGATGCATCTTGCCGCAATCGCTGGCGCCCGCGTTGTGGCGGTCAACGGGCCGAACCGCAACGGGCGCTGGGGGCCGATCGGACCTCGCGCGCTCGGGGTGGAAGCGCCGGGCGAGGGGTGCGGCTTTCTGCACCTGGGCTTCAATTTCGATGGAAACCCGGAGGACTGCATGGAGCGGACCACCGTTGATGCTGTTGAGAACGCCTGCCAGGTGCTGCTCAGAGCGACGGGCAGTGTCGAGCGGGCCGAGGGCAGGCAGGCAGATCGCTTTCTACAGGAAGTGAACTGATGCAGCGCATGCGTGAGGTCATCCGCGGTTCCCTTGCGCGTAGCCTGCGCAGATTGCCTGAGGAAGACCGGCTGGCTGCAGCGTTGCCCCTGGTCTGCGGCACGGCCCTGGCCGCTCATTGTGAGGTCGCCAGCCTGGATCGACACGGAACGCTGCACCTGCTCGTGGATGGCCCGGAGTGGCTCGGTTCACTGCTTGGTATGCGCGACCTCGTCCAGCACGACCTCCAGCGGGTCGCTGGCGTGCCGCTGGCAGGGTTACACTTTCAGCAGGCTGGCACGACCCCGGGCCGGGGGCATCGACCGTCGCCCAGCGACGCGCGCGGCCAGCCAGAAACAGAGACGCAAGGCAACGAAGCTAGGCCCTTGAATGGACGGAGGAGACCCGCATGACGGAAAGCCCAGAGAGAACGCGCGTCTCGCTCGACGAAGTTCATCATGTAGCGACCCTGGCCAACCTGGAGCTCACGGCCGAGGAGCTGCCTCGCATGGCGCGCGACCTCGACGCCGTTCTGGGCTACATCGAACAGCTCAGTGAGCTCGACACGGAATCGGTCGCACCCATGGCGCAGGTCGCGGAGGCCCTTGGCCTGGCACCGGCCGAAGGCGGAGAGACGCTGCGCAGAGACCAGATCCGGGCCTCGGTGGACCGTGGTCTCGTGATGGCCGAGGCCCCCGAAACAGACGGGCGCTTCTTCAAAGTGCCGAAGGTAATTGAGCGATAGCGGCTGTCTCCACCCGTGGAGAAGCAGGCTTGAACTGTTGCGAGGATGACTGATCGAATGACCCAAGCACCAAGTGCCCTCCAAACGTTGTCCCTCCCTGATGCGCGTGCAGCGGTGGCGGAGGGGCGCACCACAGCCGCTGAGCTGGCGGAGGCGCACTACGAGCGCATCGCGGCCCAGGACGGTGATCTGGGCTGCTACCTCGCGCTGAGCCGGGAGCGCGCCTTTGCCCAGGCGGAGCGGGTGGATGCCGACGTGCGCGCGGGTAAGCCCCTGGGGGCGCTGGCCGGTGTGCCGGTGGGCATCAAGGACGTTCTGGCGACGGCGGGTGTGGAAACCACCTCCGGGTCAAAGATCCTGGCTGGATGGCATCCGCCCTACGATGCAACGGTCGTAGCGAAGCTGGAAGCCGCCGGTGCCGTGATGCTGGGCAAATTGAACTGCGATGAGTTCGCGATGGGCTCCTCGAACGAGAACTCGGCCTACAAACCTGTGCGGAATCCGCGGGCGTTGGACCGGGTGCCGGGGGGGTCGTCGGGTGGCTCCGCGGCAGCAGTGGCAGCGGGTTTGTGTGTGGCGTCGCTGGGCACGGATACGGGTGGCTCTATCCGGCAGCCAGCGGCATTCTGCGGTGTGGTGGGTGTGCTGCCGACCTATGGACGCGTGTCGCGGTATGGGTTGATCGCCTTTGGGTCGTCGCTGGACCGGGTGGGGCCCCTGACGCGGTCGGTGGCGGATGCGGCCGTGATGATGGAGGTCCTGGCCGGGCCGGACCCGATGGACGCCACGGCCTCCGATGCGCCAGTGCCGAGCTACTCGGCGGAGCTCCGGAAGGGTGTCGAGGGACTGCGGATCGGCGTGCCGGAGGAGTACTTCGGCGAGGGGCTCGACCCGGAGATCCGGGCTGCGGTCGAGAAGGCTCTGGACAGCCTGCGCGCAGCCGGATGCACCGTTCAGCCGGTCTCGCTGCCGCACACGAAGTACGCGGTGCCGACCTACTACGTGATCGCGACGGCGGAGGCGAGCTCCAACCTGTCGCGCATGGATGGCGTGCGGTTCGGCTTGCGCGCCGCCGAGGCCAACACGCTCTCCGCGATGTACCGGCGGACGCGCGATGAGGGCTTCGGGTCCGAGGTGAAGCGGCGCATCCTGCTGGGCACCTATGTGCTCTCGGCGGGGTACTACGACGCCTACTATCGCAAGGGCCAGCAGGTCCGGACGCTGCTGACGCAGGATTTCCTCCACGCATTTGCGCAGGTCGATGCCCTGGTGTGCCCGGTGACGCCTTCGCCGGCGTTCCGTTTCGGCGAGAAGACGGATGACCCGCTGCAGATGTATCTCGAAGATATCTACTCGGTGGCGGCATCGCTGGCGGGTATACCGGGGATGAGCGTGCCTGCGGGATCCACATCGGAGGGCCTGCCGATCGGTGTGCAGATCCTGGGCAAGCACTTCGACGAGTCGACTGTCTTGCGCGTCGGGTCGGCGATCGAAGCCGCGCAGCAGGCCTGACGATCGAGGGGACCCCCCCCGGCACATTGATCTAAAATCTTCGGAACATTGAACTTAGGCGTGGATCAGGTCACACCCTCGGCAAGCCCCAAGCGCCGTTCTGTGTTTTCGAAGCAGATTCTTCCGCACCGCGGGAGCGGCCTTGGGTACCAGGAAGGTTCCTTTAAGGATACCAACTCGCGGTGGAATTGCAGGCAAGTTGATGGACCGGATCCATCGACTTTTCTGTCGGACAGGGAATTGGCAGCGCTTCCTCTGCCGCCGAACTGGAGGGGTACCCCATTGCAGAACGCACATCCAAGAGAAGCAGTGGTTCTGAATAGGGCCAGGCATGGGAGCCTGACTGGAGCGATCCAATCAGCAGACCAGTTCACCTCGGGAGGAACACAGGATGGAAATCAAGAAGCTTGGATCGCAGCCCTCGAGCAAGGGACCCGCGGACTGGTTTACGGGTACGGTCCGCATCGATCCGCTCTTTCAGGCGCCTGACCCCGCACGGGGAGCAGGGGCCAGCGTGACGTTTGAGCCGGGAGCACGGACAGCGTGGCATACCCATCCCCTTGGGCAGACCCTGATTGTGGTGGCTGGACTGGGCAGGGTGCAGCGGCAGGGCGGACCCATCGAGGAGATTCGGCCGGGGGATGTTGTCTGGTTCTCACCCGGCGAGAAGCATTGGCATGGCGCGTCCCCGACCGTGGCCATGACCCACATTGCGATCCAGGAGAAGCTGGATGGCAAGGTCGTGGAGTGGATGGAGCAGGTCAGCGAAGACGAGTATCTCGCCTGAACCTAACCGCGCGTGCGGCGGGAAGCTCAGCCTCTCAGGGCTGGGCTTCCTGTTTCTGCGCCTCGTGCATGCCTTCCTCGATCAACTTGCGGGCTTTGTTCGGTCCTTTCCAGGCCAGGGTTTTGGATTGCTTGCCCTGCAGCTTGTTGTAGTTGGAAAAGAAATCGGAGATCTCCGAGCGAATCTGCTCGGGTAGATCGTCGACGTCATTGAACGAACTGTAGATATGGGCTGTGTCGGCGACGGCGAGAAGGCGGTCGTTCCGCACGGTTTTGCCATTCTGGGTCTGTTCGGCTTCCATGACACCGATGAGGCGGACGAGCAGGGCGCAGCCAGGAAAACAGGGCTCGTCCATGAGGACGAGCACATCGAGCGGGTCGCCATCCTCGCCAAGCGTCCGGGGCACAAAGCCGAAGTCATACGGGAAGACCATGCCGGCCGGCAGCGCGGCTTTGAGCAGAAAGATGTGCTGCTTCTCGTCAAAGCTGTACTTATTGCGACTGCCGCGGGGGGTTTCGATGACGACCTGCAGAAGTTCCTCGCCGGGCTTCGCGGTGCCGCTGGTGCTCTCTTTGGACTTGTTCTGAAACGGCTTCAGCTTCACAGGATTGGCGAGACCCTTGCCCGCTTTTGCAGACTTATCTTTTGGCACGATGGCACCTCACCGAAGGAGGACGCCTCCCCGTGGCCCGGGCGTTGCATAGCCTTTGGCGCACTGTGCGGTGGCCAGGCCGGCGGTGCGTCGGTGAGGTCCCCGAGGAACTCGCCGGTCTGCGTGAGAGCCTAGAGGGGTGCAGGTTTCGAGATGGATTCTGATGTTTGGGGCGGGTTGCGGCGCCGTGCGTGCGCAGTCGCCGGCCACGGTATGCGTGCAGGATGCGCACGGGCGTCCGGTCGTGGGAGCAACGATCTCCCGGGGAGCGGCGGGGAGCGATGCGGGGCGAGCCGTTTCGGGCCCGGATGGGTGTGCGGCCGTGGACGTGGCGGCGGGAGGCTATGCCCGTGGCGTGCTGAGCGCGTCGCGTGATGGATTTACACCGGCTACCGTGACCGAACCGCAGCCAGGCGAGCGGCTTTCTGTGACCATGCAAGCGCCCGTGGTGCAGCAGAGTGTGACGGTGACGGCTGCGCGGGGTCTGGTCGGCGTCACCGACGAGGCGACCAGTGTGACCGTGCTCAGCGAGGAGCAGATGCTCGCGGCACCTGGGCTCTCGCTGGATGACCGGCTGCACCAGGCGGCGGGTTTTCAGCTGTTTCGGCGGACAAGCTCGTGGACGGCGAACCCGACGACGGAGGGCGTCAGCCTGCGGGGGTTGGGCTCCACCGCGGCGAGCCGAACCCTGGTGGAGAGCGATGAAGTGCCCCTGAACGATCCGTTTGGCGGATGGATTCACTGGGACGAGATCCCAACGCTGGCCATTGCGAATGTGGCCCTGGTGCGGGGCGGGTCGGCGGATCTGTATGGATCAAGCGCGATCGGTGGCGTGATTGCCGTAGAGCCGGTGGTCCCGGAGGCAGGGCAGCGGGTTCGCGTGGCGGCCGATGCGCTGGGAGCCACGGAAAACTCGGGCGCGGGTGATCTGCTGGTGACCACGGCGGGGCGATACGGCGGGCTTTTGCTGGCGGGCAGTGGGCTGGATACAGGCGGCTATGTGACGACAGCGCCTCCGCTGCGAGGCCAGGTGGATGTGCCGTCCGATGTGGCGCAGGAGAGTGGACGCGTGGAGCTGCGGCGCTGGTTTGGGGCAGGTGGCGCGAACAATGGATCGGCCTCCGGGGCGGCAGGTCCTCGAGGGACGATGTTTCTTCGGGGCAATGTGTTGAACGAGGTGCGCCAGAACGGGACACCGATCCAGACCAACGGCACGCGGCTGTGGCGATACACCGGCGGCGGGGACCTGGATGCGGGAGCCAACCATGCCGCGCTGCGGGTTTTTGGCGACCGCGAGACCTACCGTCAGAGCTTTTCGTCGGTCGCGGCGAACCGGAACAGCGAGACGCTGACCCGGTTGCAGTATGTGCCGACGAATGAGTTCGGCTTCTCGGTGACGGGGTCACGGGCGTTTGGGCATGGGGCGACCGGCGGTCTGGGATTGGACCTGCGGGATATCCGGGCGACGGATGCGGAGAGCCCCGTCAGCAAGGGGACGGTGACCTCTACAGCGCGTATCAGTGCGCATCAGCGCGAGTTCGGGGGCTATGCGGAGGGGATCTGGCAGGCGCGGGGATGGTCCGCCGCGGGGTCGGTGCGGGTGGACAGCTTTCGGACCTTCGATGGGCGGGGGACCTCGACGGCATCAACCGCCGTGGTGAACGAGCCGGAGGTGGACGAGCTGGTGGCGAGTCCACACCTGGGCGTCGTGCGGCAGCTGCCGGGCGGACTGGCGCTGACGGCGAACGCGTTCCGGGCCTTTCGCGGGCCGACGCTGAATGAGCTGTACCGGACAGGGCAGGTCGGCCAGCAGACGACCCTGGCCAACGCTTCACTGCTGGCCGAAAGAGCGACAGGCTTCGAGTTCGGGGGCGAATTTGCCGATCTGAAGTCTGGGGGGCACGAGATCGGGCGATTGCGAGCGAGCTACTTCTGGACGGAGGTAAACCGGCCGGTATCCACGGTGGTCCTGAGCCAGAACGCGACGGCGCAGACACTGCAGCGACAAAATCTGGGGCAGATCCGGAGCCGGGGGCTAAGCCTGGAAGGGGCCACCCGAAGCTGGCGCGGGCTGGATGCGGAAGCCGGCTATCAGCTGGCCGTGGCTACGGTCACGGCGTTCAATACGGGGTCTGCGCTGCAGACGAATTTGTTGGGCAAATGGATTCCGGAGGTGCCACGGAACATGGCGACGGCCACGGTGAACTACGACCGGCCGGCGGTGGCGAACCTGCACCTGATCGTCAGCTATACGGGGCGGACGTATGACGACTCGGCAAACCAATTTCTGCTGCATCCGTACGCACGATTCGACCTGTCGGCAGACCGGGATCTCTGGCGCGGCCTCAGCGTGTACGCGGGGGCGCAGAACCTGCTGAACCGGACGATTGATGCGGGGCGAACGCCGATTCTTACGTTGGCCGCGCCGAGGCTTGTCCTGGGTGGGTTGCGGTGGTCGATGGGGCGGTGAGGGTTGTGGGTGCAGGTTGTGGGTTGTGGGTTG
>CAZZXY010000081.1:0-20370 GCA_964658105.1 Verrucomicrobia bacterium Tous-C9LFEB
TTTAGTGGTCATCCCGCAAGGGATCTGCTTTTGCCTTTCTTAGTTGTCATCCCGCAAGGGATCTGCTTTTTCCCACCTCCCTGCCTCCACTCCCTTTTCACGCACGCCCCGTCGCCAGCGACGAACTCGTCGACCGGCGCAGACGGTCGTGCCGTCTGCGCAGCAAAAAAACCCTGTACTCAAACAGCACGCAGCCTCCAAACCGTCCCGTTGCGTGTTTTATCCCGTCCCGCGCCTACAATAAAGCAAGGAGATCCAAGCACCCCAGGCTAAACACCAAATCACGTTGATCCACCACTAACTTCAACGTTTCCAAGATCTTGCGCAAAAAAAGGGGGGGGGTGGGGTATCCCCCCCGAACCGAAAGCTCATGAGCCAAGCCAGCCAACTCGCCGCAGACGTCATCCCGGTCCGGACAACGTCCGCCGTCTACAACGTGGAGATCGGCACCGATCTCCTGCCGCAGATTGGCCAGCGGCTCGACGCGCTCCTCGACGGCCGCCTGAGCTCCGGCAAGCTCCGCACCTTTGTCGTCACCTCGCCCGAACTCGAGGCGCTCTGGGGCGAACCATTGCTAGCCGGCTTTCGGCACCGCCCCGCTGTGCTCCACGTCCCCGCAGGCGAGGAGCACAAGCGGCTCCCGACCGTCGAACGCCTCGCCGAAGAGCTGTCCGGGCACGGCGCGGACCGTGACAGCCTCCTCCTGGCCCTCGGCGGTGGCGTAATCGGGGACCTCACCGGCTTCCTCGCCGCCATCTACATGCGCGGCATCCGCTACGTGGGCGTGCCCACCACACTGCTCGCCCAGGTCGATAGCTCCGGCGGTGGCAAGACGGGCGCCAACCTCGCAGCCGGCAAGAACCTCGTCGGTGCCTTCCACCACCCGCTCGCGGTCTACGCCGACATCGCCACCCTCGGCACCCTGCCCCCCGCCCAACTCCGCGCCGGCCTGCAGGAGGCTGTCAAGTCGGCCATCATCCGCGACGCCGACCTCTTTGACTACCTCGAGCGAGAGCAGGCTGCGATCCTCAATGGCAATCCCGAGGCACTCGCCCACGTCGTCGCCGCCTGTGTCCGCATCAAGGCTGAGGTCGTGGAAGCCGATGAACGCGAGGGCGACATCCGCATGATCCTCAACCTCGGCCACACCCTCGGCCACGCCATCGAAGCCGCAACGAACTACACCCGGCTCCTTCACGGCGAAGCCGTAGCCTGGGGCATGCTCGCCGCCACCGACATCGCCGAGCGGCGCGCCACGGTCAGCCCCTCCGAAGCTGCCCGCATCGGCGCGCTCATCCGCGCCTACGGCCCACTCAGGCCCTTCCACGCAGATCCTGAGCAGCTCGTTGCTCTGACCGCCAGGGACAAGAAGAACCGCAGCGGCTCCCGCTCCTTCGTGCTCCCGGTCGGCATCGGCGACGCGACCGTCGTTCGCGACGTCACAGAGGCCGAGTTGATGGCCGCCGCGCGAAGCATCTGCCAGGAAGCCGCCACCCTATGACCGGCCCCGCGATCAACCCCGGGGCCCGCCCCACCGGTGAAACCACCGAAACCGCAGCGGCCGGCAACGTCCAATCGCTCTTCAACGCGATCGCGCCCTCGTACGACAAGCTGAATCACCTTCTCTCCTTCGGCCTGGACCGCCTCTGGTGGCGCCGGACCGCCCGCGCCTTCGCCGGGGTCCTTGCACGCCCCAAAGCCCGCATCCTCGACATCTGCTGCGGCACCGGCGACCAAACAGCCGCTCTGCTGGCTGTCCGGCCGAAGAACGCCGAACCCCTCGTCGGCCTGGACTTCAGCTCCGAGATGCTCGCCCGGGCGCATCGCAAGTACCCCGGAACCGATGTCCGCTGGACCGAGGGCGACGCCATGCACCTCCCCTTCCCGGATGGGAGCCTCGACCTCGTCACTGCCGCCTTTGGCTTCCGTAATCTGTCCAACTACGCGGAGGGTCTCCGTGAGATCGCCCGTGTGCTCCGTCCTGGCGGCGAGATCGGCATCCTGGAGGCCAATCAGCCCACCGGCCTCAATGCCCTGATCTACAACGCGTACTTCCACCGCATCCTGCCCTTGGTCGGCGGGTGGATCTCCGGGCAGCCCGAGGCGTACCGTTACCTCCCGGCCTCCGTACAACGCTTCCCCCGCCCTCCCCAGATGCTCGGGATGCTGGCGGAGGCGGGCTTCGAGGATGCCCACTGGGACGGCTATCTCCTCCATGCCGCCGGTCTCTACCGCGCTCGCAAACATGATGGCAACAGCCGCACCGGCTCCATGTAATCTCGAAGGGCGATGCCAGCACTAAGCACGATGCACGATCACTCTGAGCGCAGCGCAGCGAAGTCTGCAGCCGCGCTGAGTTCCGTGCTCGCCGCCTTCGGCATCACGCTCCTCAAACTCGTCACCGGCCTTCTTACGGGTTCCCTGGGCATGCTCAGCGAGGCTGCCCACTCGGGCATCGACCTCCTCGGGGCCACACTGACCCTGTTCACCGTTCGGGTCTCCGACCGGCCGGCGGATGAGGAGCACAACTACGGCCACGGCAAGCTCGAGAACGTTTCGGCCAGCGTCGAAATCCTGCTGATGGCTGCCTCCGCGCTTTGGGTCGCCTGGGAAGCCATACGACGCATCCTGCACCACTCCAGTCTCGCGCTGCACTTTTCCATCTGGCCATTCCTGGTCTTGCTACTCTCCATCGCCGTCGACGTCACCCGCTCGCGTACCCTGCGCCGTGTGGCCCGCGAACAGCGCAGCGAAGCACTGGCTGCCGACGCGGCCCACTTCAGCACTGACATCTGGTCAGCCTCCGCGGTGCTGGTCGGCTTGCTGGCCAGCTATGCCGGCCAGCGTTTCGGCATCCCGGCACTGCAGATGGCGGACGCTGTGGCTGCCCTGCTGGTGACCGTGATCATCCTCGGGGTGGCCGCACAGCTCGCCCGGCAGACCCTGAACTCCCTACTGGACGCCACTCCCCCCGAGGTGCGCACCCAGATCCGCAACGAGCTCGTGCATGAACTGCAAGCTATCCCCGACATTCTGAAAGCCGAACGGATCCGCGTACGCCGTTCCGGCTCGGATTACTTTGTGGATCTCTCGTTGTCGCTTCCCAGGAATCTCACCTTTCAGCGGGCCGAACAGGTCACGTTCAAAGCCACAGAGACAGTCCAGCGTGCCCTGCCCGGCGCGGATGTTGTAATCCACACAGTGCCTATCGCAAGCCTCAGCGAGAGCATCTTCGAACGCATCCGAGCTGTAGCTGCGCAATCCAACCTCTCCGTTCACGACGTCAGCGTGCAGGACCGTGAGGGCCATCTGGCGGTCGAGCAGCACCTCGAGGTACCGGAAACAATGTCGCTGCGCGACGCGCACGATGTCGTGACACGCCTGGAGACGCAGATCCGTCGCGAGGTACCCGGGATCGCCACCCTGCTCACCCACATCGAAAGCGAAGGGGAAACGATCGCGCCGAGTGCCGAGGTCGGCACCACGGCGAATCTGGAGCTACAGCTCAGAGATACCGCTCGCTTCTTCCCTGAAATCCTGGACGTGCATGAGATTACGGTGACTCGCGGGCACGGCGGGGCTGCCCTCGCCATCCAGGTGAACTGCCACTGCACCCTGGCCGACGATCTTCCGATGTCGCGGGTGCACGAGGTCATCACCGACCTGGAAAGCGAGTTCCGCCTCAACCATCCCAACGTCTCCCGCGTGCTCATTCACCCTGAACCGGCGACAGACAACCGTCGCTAGCGCCCGTCTTCCCCAAAGCTCCAGAAAGCCGGGCCTGTATTCTGAGGACGCATGTTGCGTACCCTCCGCATCGTCTTTGGCGCACTCGCCATGTTTGTCGTCATGGCCCTGGCCGCCGGCATCACGCTTCGCCTGGCCCTGCACGCCGGTGAGGTCTCCATCCCGAATCTTTCAGGCCTCACGGTTTCGGAGGCATCGGACGCCGCGCTCCATGCCGGCCTCGACCTCAACATCCAGAACAAGTTCTATTCCACAACCGTCCCGGCAGGCCGCATTCTGTCGCAGGCACCCGCGCCCGGCTCCGAGGTGCGCAAGGGCTGGCAGGTGCGTGTGACCGAGAGCCTGGGACCGCAGCAGGTCACCATCCCGGACGTGGTGAGCCAACCGGTTCGGCAGGCCACCATGGAGCTACGGCGCAACCAGCTGGATCTGGGCACCCAGGCCCATCTGGATGCTCCCGGAGACTCCGACATGGTTCTGGCCCAAACGCCTCCACCGAATGCCGGCGTGGATCAGCCCCGCGTCAATCTGCTGCTTAGCTCACAGGCCGAAGACGCCTCCACGTCGTTCGTCATGCCATCGTTTGTCGGCATGAGTTTCACCAATGCCAACCATGCGGCCATTGCGCTTGGGTTGCGCGTCGCGACCATCGGCGGCATGCCCGCCGCGCCCAGTCCGGACGCTACAACTGCCCTTGCCCCGGCGACTCCCGGCCAGACTGACGCAGCTCCCGTTGCTCCCCCAGCCCCGGTAACACCCGCAGGCCCCGTGCTGTCGCAGTCTCCTGAAGCGGGCCACCGCGGCGGCCGCGGCGCGACCATTCGGCTCTACTTCAATCGGCAAAGTGCACCCGCCCCACAGAGCACGCAGGTCGTGGTGCCGAGCGGAACGACCGCGACGCCGGCCCAGCCTTAGAGCAACGGCTTGCCGGGGTAGAACCTGCGGCTTTCGCTCCACCCGTCATCCTGAGCGGAGCGAAGTACCTAGGCATCCTTCCCGTAGCGGCGTTGCTGCCCGAAGCCAATACAGAGGTCCTTCGCGTTGCTCAGGATGACGCTTTGGAGTTCCGGGCGCTCTTCGCTACACGCGCTCAATCACTGCTGCGTAAAAACCGTCGCCATCAAAGGCAACACCAGGCAGCGTTCGCAGCGATCCCTGGCGCACCCAGCTCTGGCGCGACGCCTCATCTGGCTGTAGTCGTTCAGCCTGATGGAGCGCTTCCAGTGCATTCGAGACACTCAACTTCTTGACGCCGGGCTCGCGACACACCTCGTCCACAACGGCTTCGCACTCCTCCCCCTCGAGCGAGCAGGTGGAGTACACCAGCCGTCCCCCGGGCGCGAGTCTCTGCAAGGCGCCGCGCAGGATGCGTCGTTGGCGTTCTGATTGACGACCAAAATCCTCAGCGCGCAGCCTGTGGCGAATCTCCGGATTGCGCGCCAGCGTGCCTGTCCCGCTGCAGGGCACGTCGCACAGGATCAGATCAAATTCTCCATAGGCTGCAGGCAGAGCGGCTGCGTCTTCCTGTTCGAGCCGAAGCTCACCATCGGGCAATTCGCGTGCGATGCGTTGGGCCAAACGTTTCAATCGCACCGGACTCGTGTCGGTCGCAAGCACCTCGGCTGCGGGTAAGCGCGTGGCCAGCACCAACGTCTTTCCACCCGGTGCAGCACAGCAGTCCCAGACGCGGCGAGCGCCCGCTCCGACTGCCGCCGTCAACTCGGCGACCAGACGTGATCCTGCGTCCATCGTAGGCAGACCCGCGTCCTCTTCCCGTGATACGAAGATGCTCCCGGATCCAGGTTCCTGCTGATCGAAGCCGCAGATGGCCTCTGCGGCAGAACGCCCATACTGCTTCACCCAACGCTCCACCAGCCAAGCGGGGTGGCCCAGCCGTTCTGCCACGAATGCGGTGGACTCGACCAGCGGCTTGCGGGGAGCCGGCGCGCCGACCAGCTTGCGCAATACCGCGTTCACCATGCCCGCCGCATGCTCGTGACCCGCTGCACGAACCAGCTCCACGCTCTCATTCAGGGCTGCATGGGCGGGGATGCGTTCCATGTGCAGCAGCTGAAAGGCACCCATGCGCAGGGCAATGGCGACAGCTTCGGCCAGCATGGCCTCGGGTCGGCTGAGCAGCGGACGAATGCGTGCATCGAGCGCGATCTGCCAGCGAAGCACACCCAGCACCAGGGCTGTGGTCAGGTCGCGGTCAGCCTGCGAGAGCCCCGCGAGCCCCGGTCCGTGCAGCAGGTCGTCACTATGGGCCGACGTTGCTGCTACGCGCTCCAGGATGTCGAACGTTGCAGCGCGTGCCGGGCTTACAAGCTTCGCTTGCGGCTTAGCCTGCGCCGGCGCGACGTTTTGCTTTTGCCGCGGCGGGTTCTTGTTCGGCCTGCGCTGCTCAGCCAAGTCGCTCACCCACCTTCAGCTGAAATCCCTTTGCAAACGCCCGCCCCGACAATCGCGCTTTGCCTTCCATCTGCACCTCTTCCAGCGCAAGCGCGGAACCCGCCGCCGCTCCTACCAGCAATACGTCTCCTGCAAGCTGCAGTTCGCACGGCTCCAGGCCAGCTACGGGGGAACCCACGTGCATTCGGTGAACTAGAAACCTTTTCCCGCGAAATTCCGCGTAGGCGCCGGGCCATGGGTAAAAACCCCGCCACCGGTCAAAGGCCTGCTGCGCTGTTCGCTCCTCGAGGCGCATCCTGCCGTCTTCTCGCGTGAGAATCGGCGCAAGCGTCGCGCCCGCATGATCCTGCTGGCTAGCAACCATTGTTCCGGCCGCCAACCCCGCCAGCGTTTCGATCATGAGCTGGGATCCCACGTCGGCCAGTAGGGGAAAAAGTTCCGCACCCATCGTCTCCGGCCCGATCGGTACGGGTCGTTCCAGCAGCACGTCGCCTGTGTCCAGGCCGGCGTCCAGGCGCATGGTGGTGACGCCAGTTTCATGCTCTCCGTTGGCCACAGCCCACTGGATCGGGGCAGCTCCGCGATACTTCGGCAAGAGAGATCCGTGCAGGTTCAGGTTGCCGAACTTCGGCAGGGCGAGCATCCAGTCCGGGATGATGCGCCCGTACGCGACGACGAGGATTGCATCCGGTGCGATGGCTTCAAGCTCTGCCCGCAGCTCGTCGTTTCGCTTGATGCGCTCAGGCTGCAGAACGGGGAGGCTTCGTTCGAGAGCGAAGCGCTTGACCGGAGGCGCCTGGAGCTCCATCCTGCGCCCGGCTGGTCGATCGGGCTGGGTCAGCACCAGAGCCACGTCATGCCCCGCCGCCAGGACCGCTTCGAGCGTCGGCACGGCAAACTTCGGGGTCCCGCAGAAGACCAGTTTCACTGCGCGCCGCCTACCATTCGCCAAGCTTCTGCAGCTTGCGGATGCGGCGAAGCACAAGGTCGCGTTTCAGACGGCTCAGGTGGTCGATGAACAGCACGCCATGCAAGTGGTCGATTTCATGCTGGAAGGCGCGCGCCAGCAGCTCGTCGCCGCCTTTTTCGAACCACTGCCCGGTCGCATCCTGCGCACGCACGGTCACGGTGGCCGCCCGCTTCACCTTCTCGTGGATCTCCGGCAGGCTCAGGCAGCCCTCTTCCTCGTACTGGGTCCCCTGCCGCTCGATGATGATCGGGTTGATCAGCACAATCCTTGCTTTGGGGTCCTTCTTGAAGCTGGTGTCGATGGTTGTGATCTGTTTCGCAACGCCTATCTGTGGGGCCGCGAGCCCGATGCCCTGCGCCGCGTACATGCTCTCGAACATGTCCTCCACGAACTCCCGCAGCGCCTCATCGAAGACCGTTACCGGCTCCGTCCTGCGCATAAGAACGGACTCCGGGAACTTTACGACCTCGTAGATCCGCCGGGGGCTCGCTACTGCACTCTCCGCCATACTCACCTTCAAAACGCTTTGATTTGCTGCCGATACCCGTCGAAGTTCCGCTGCAGCTCTCGCAACGAGTCCCCGCCGAACTTTTCCAAAATCAACCGCGCCACCGTGAGCGAGACCATCGCTTCACCCGCGACTCCGGCTGCCGGCACCACACACACATCCGACCGTTCATACGATGCTTTGGTGTCCTCGCGGGTAGCAAACGAGACCGATCCGAGCGGCCGACGCAGCGTGGAGATCGGCTTCAGGTACCCGCGCACGACCACATCCTCGCCGTTTGACATACCACCTTCCACGCCGCCGGCATTGTTGCGCTCGCGCGTGAAGCGCGTGAAGCCGGCAGCCCGCGCAGCGTCCGTTTCCCCTTCGCCGTCCAGACCCGCGTAGCTGATGGCGTCGTGCACAGCCGAGCCTTGTGAGCTCGCCGCGGTGACACCGCGTCCCAGTTCCACAGCTTTAACCGCCTGCAGGCTCATCAGCGCCTGCGCCAGAAGACCATCCAGCCGCTCGTCCCAGTTCACGTGCGTGCCGACACCCGGTGGAAGCCCATGCACCACCACCTCAAAGACACCGCCCACCGTATCGCCTGTCCGGAGCGCCTTGTCCACCTCGGCCTTCATGCGGCCCTCGGTTTCCTTATCGGCACAGGCCAGCAAAACTTCATCCCGTTCGCTGATTGAGGCGATTTCCGACCAGGTCACGTCCCGCTCGAGCTCGGCCGTGCCCACACGGGTAACGTGACTGGCCACCTCGATGCCCAGTTCGCGCAGCAGCATCTTGGCAAAGGCACCGCAGGCGACGCGGGCCGCCGACTCACGAGCACTTGCCCGTTCCAGCACGTAGCGCGCATCCGGGAAGTCGTATTTGAGCGCGCCGGACAGATCCGCATGTCCCGGACGGGGGCTCGCGACTGCCTTGTGCTTCGTGGGGTCACCCGCACCGACGGGGAGCAGCTCTTCCCAGTTCTTCCAGTCGCGGTTTTCGAGCGTCATGGCGACGGGCGAACCGATCGTCCTGCCGTGCCGCACCCCGGAGAGGACGTGGGCGCGATCCTGTTCGATCCGCATACGGCCGCCGCGCCCGTAGCCCTGTTGCCGGCGCCAGAGCTCGTGATCCAGAAACGCCTGATCGAAAGGCACGCCCGCGGGAAGACCGCTTACGAGCGCAACCAGGGCCTCGCCATGGCTCTCGCCGGCTGTAGAAAACCTGAGCATAAGCACTCGATTATACGAGGATGGCTGGCCTTCCCAAGGCCCGTTTCATGGTGCACGGGCGTGCGAGCGCGGATGTCCTGCTTCCCATCACTCGATGAGGCGCAACGTAAAGGCTGGCATCTCTTCGGCCGCCGGTAGCTCGTCGGGTGTCGAGGAAGCGGCTTCATCGGGCGCGGTCGTCTCTACGTCCAGCTCCCTGAGGTATCGCCCCGAGTCGAACAGGTTTCGCTCCATGGATCGAACCCACTCGGTGGGCTGTTCAGTACCCCGACCAGAAGCCAGGGCCGAGGCAAATTCGCCCCGCACCGTCTGGAACTTCGCCTCAAGGTCATCCAGCGCACTCAGCAGCAGGGCTTCCGGTGTCATCGGGAGCTTTGGCGACCCGAACTCCAACTTGCCGTGATGCGCCAGCAGCATATGCTCCAGCAGCAACCGCAAGGGTTCCGGGAAACTCTCACCGGAGCTGCCATTAGAACCTCGCCCTTCCGCGTTCAAGTGGGCGATCTGCTCTCCGAGCATGCGCTGCGCGATCGAGATGTGACCGATCAACTGCCCTTCCAGGCTGTATTCGAAGGTGTTGCGCCAGCTCAGCTCGCGCACCTTGCCGATGTCATGGAGGATGGCCCCGGCAACCAGAAGATCCGGATCGACCTCGGGATAGAACGGCAGCAATGCCCGGCACACGCGTACCAGATGCAGCACGTGCTCCAGCAGTCCACCCAGCCATGCATGGTGCAGCCGCTTGGCAGCGGGAGCGGTGCGGAAAGCCGGGCCAATCTGCGGATCATCAAGGAAGCGGAGTACGAGACGCCGCAGCCATTCGTTGCGGAACGCCCCGATGTAGCCGCGGAGCTCACGATCCATCTCACCCACGTCGAACTTCGAGGCGGGCACGAAGTCAGCCTGCTCGACCTCGTCCTCCCCGGCAGGACGCATGCGGCTCAAGGTGATCTGAAATTTGCCGTTGTAGCGGGAGATCTGCCCCTGCACCTTGACGTAGCAGCCCTCACTGCAGCTGCTCACGGCGTCGGCGAACTCCTCCCACATCCGGGCTTCCAGCTGGCCAGTCTTGTCGCCCAGCAAGAGGACGAGGTACTGCCCACCTCCACCCTTCTTCTCGCGGACACTCAGCGAAGCCAGGCTGAAGTAGCTGGTGACCTGTTCATTTTCAAAGCGCGGCGCGTCCGCGACAAAGAAGCTCTTCATCGTTTCCCATCCGGGATGCGGGCCCTCCTGAGACGGGCCTACACCCTTGCCTTACTGCGGCTGTGGCACCGTTGTTGTTGGCGCGTTCGGCTGCGTCCCGGTAACAGCCGGGATCGGCTGACCCTGGGGTGGCGCACTCGCGGGCGCTGCACTGGCAGGAGGCACCGTGGTTTGATCCGAGGTTCCCGAGGCCGGACGCGTCGAGTTTCCGGTGGCGGAGGTGCCCAGCGAGGGATTCACCGTGGGATCCACCTCCGGAGTTGTCGGCGCGGCGGGCTTCGCCTTTTCCTGCAATCTTTCCTTAGGCTGATCCTTCGGACGTTTAGGCGCCTTTGGCTTCTTGGCCGGAGCGGAGGTGTCCTTCAGCCCGAGTGGAGCGGCCTGCACCTTCTCTTCCGTGCTCTCGGTCGCCGTAGCCTTGATCGGGCGCTTGGTCGATTTGACTTCGGCCTTGGCCAGCTTGGTTTCGGCTTTCTTTTCATCAGTGAAGGTCTGACGGGAGGAGAAGCGCGTTTTGTGATCGCTGGTATCCGCCTGCGCTTCAAGCGGATTCGGCGCGTCGGCTCCTGTGCCGGTGGAGATGCTGGTCACCGACTCCGTCGGACCTGCAATCGCGGCTCCGGGGGCCTGGCCCGCTGTTGCGTCCGTCTTTCCCTCTGCCGCGGCGCCAAGGGAAGGCACCACCGCCGTTGTCTCCGTCGACCCGTTGGGCAACGCGTTGGTAGGCGCCTGCCCGTAGCGGACCTTTTCGCGCTTGACCTTCTTAGGCTTGTAGCTCACATTGCGCGCGCCACCGGCGGGGGCCCCGCCCTGGGCAGCGGCTTTCGCCTGTTGCTTGGCGGCCACCTTTTCGCGGGCCGCGGCCAACTCACGCTCCGCTTTTTCGGCCTTCTCCTGCTCAGCGCGTTGCTTCTTGATGACCTTCTTCTTCACCGGTGGCGGCGTGTAGGTCGTAAAGCTTGTGCGGCTGTCGGCCCCACCCGATCCCACGTCCAGGAAGCCCGGTTTTATCTCGACATAAGCGTCCTGCCTTGCCTTCGTCAGGTAGGTGCGAAGCGCCGGCTGCAGTTCGCTCATGTAGAGCCCTTCCTGCACCTGGTTCTCCACTGCCGTCAGTGGCGGCGTGCCTGCATTCTGGTGGCTGTCGACTTTCAGGATGACAAAGCCCTGACGGGTCCGGATCGGCGCCGTGTACCCGTTGACGGGCAGATCGAAGGTCGCCTTCTCCAGCACATCACCCAGCATGCCCCTCTTGAAATCTCCCAAATCGCCGCCCGCCGAAGCCGTGGGTCCGCCGGACAGGCTCTTTGCTACGTCGGCGAAGTTGGCTCCGCTCTTCAGCTTGACTTCTGCCGCGTCGGCCTTGGTCTGCGCGTCAGCAGTCTGCGCATCCGTGGCGTTTTCGGGCGTCAAGACCAGGATCTCGCTCAGATGCAGCTGTTCCGGCTGCTCGAAATCCTTCTGGTGCTGCTGGTAGTACGTCTGTTCCTGGCTGGGGGTGATGTTCAGGTGGCGTCCGACCTCGTCGCGCACGACCTGTTGCGTAATCACCTGATTGCGAATGTTCTGCTTGAAGTCCTCGTAAGAGACGCCCTGTTGGGTGGCGGCTTTCTCCAGCGCCTCCATATCAGGCAGGTTGGCCCGCTTGCGAATCTCGTCCAGTTGACGGGTGACCTCGGCATCGCCCGTAATGCCGAGTTCCTTGCCCTTCGACAGCAGTAACTGCTGATCGATCATGTCGCGCAGCAGCGTGTGCTGCTTGTCGGCCAGCTCCGAAGGCGACCAGTTGTCCTGTTTGGCTTCCTGCACAAGGCCCTGTTGCGAGCGCTCGTACTCCGTCCGCGTGATCACCTGGTCGTTCACGCGCGCAATGACGTCTTCCACCACCATGCCGTTCGTGGTGATCGGCTTGGCAGGGGGGAGTTCCGGCACCTGGGGCGTATTGAACCCGCCGCTCGGCAGTGTGAAATTGGGTCGCTGTGCGCCCCCTGGTTGAGCAGCCGTGGTCTGCGCCGTCCCCGGCATCGTTCCCCAACCGGCCGCTGTGGCCGCCACAAAAACCAGAGCGCCCGTGCGCCGTCCTAAGCTCATTCGCCTCATCCCGTTACTCATATGTTGCAAAGTCGGAGTGCCCGTTTCCCGTTCACTCACGCCAGTTAGACCGCCCCTAAGCGTGGCTGTCATCCGTGGCCTTATTCTACGCATCCAATCCCTACCGCGTCGCCCATGAGTAACGCCGCGAACAGGCCATGCCGGCGGCTTTCCCCCGGTGCTATACTCCGTCCAACTCACCAGGGCCGCGGTGTCTCCAGAAGCCGGCCCGCCGAGGTCTCCCCTACCGATGGTCTCCCCAACACGCCGCGCCCTGTTTTCGGCCTCCGTTTTTCTCGCTGTCTGCGGCGTCGCCGGTTCCGTTATCGGCAACAAGGTGGCGGCCCAGTCCGCCTCTGACGAGTCCAGCCTGCGGGATTCCATGCACTCGTTCACGGACGTGTATGCGCTTGTCGAGGCCAACTATGCCGATAAGCTCAACACGGACAAAACAGATAAGGCCATCTACGACGGGGCCATCCCGGGCATGCTTCACGTGCTCGACCCGCACTCCAATTTTTACGATCCAAAGGCTTATGCGCAGATGCGCGAGGACCAGTCCGGCCATTACTACGGCGTCGGCATGTCCATTCAGCCCCGCAACAACAAGATCCTGGTGCTCACGCCCTTTGAAGGCACTCCGAGCTACAAGGCCGGCATTCGCCCGGGAGACGTCATTCTGTCCGTGGACGGCAAGGCGACGGACAACATGGATTCCGCTGCAGTGGCCGCGCTGCTGAAAGGCCCGCGCGGGACCCACGTCACGGTCACGATGGGCCGCGAGGGTGCACCCAAGCCGCTCACCTTTGACCTGGTCCGCGATGAGGTGAGCCGTCCCTCTGTTGATCTCTCCTTTATGGTCAAACCCGGGGTCGGCTACGTGCACATCTCCGGCTTCATGGAGACGACCTCTCGCGAGTTGCAGGACGCGCTCGACAAGTTCGGCCCCAATCTTCAGGGGCTCCTGATTGACCTGCGAGGCAATCCGGGCGGTCTGCTCAACGAGGCCGTGGAGGTTTCCGACAAGTTTCTACAGAAGGGCCAGATTGTGGTCTCGCAGCACGGCCGGGCTTTCCAGGACCAGCTTTACCGCGCGCCGAAGGGATCCGATGCCAAATACCCCGTTGTGGTCCTGGTGAATCGCAACACTGCTTCGGCTGCCGAGATCGTCTCCGGTGCCCTGCAGGACCATGATCGCGCCCTGATCGTAGGGGAGACCACCTTTGGCAAGGGTCTGGTGCAGACGGTGTTCCCGATCTCCGAGAACACTGGTCTCGCGCTGACGACGTATCACTACTACACCCCGTCAGGGCGCTTGATTCAGCGCAACTACAACGGCGTTTCGCTGTACGACTACTACTACGTGCGCAACGACGCTGCCCCGGCGAACAACACCAATAAAGAGGTGAAGCTGACGGATTCCGGTCGTATCGTCTACGGTGGCGGTGGCATCACCCCTGACGAGAAGATTGCGGAGATCAAGGACAACCGCACCGAAGACACGCTGCTGCAGCACTACGAGTTCTCGGACTTCACCAAGCACTACCTCGCGACGCACACGGTCACGAAAGACCTGACCGTGGATGACGCGCTCCTGAATGAGTTCAAAGGCTTTGTGCGCGAGCAGAAGATCGAGATCGCCGACAAGGACTTCAACGACAACCTGGACTGGATCAAGACCTCCATTAAAGCGGACCTGCTGACATCGCAGTTCGGCCAGACGGAAGGGATGAAAGTCCGTGCGCAGTGGGATCCTCAGGTGCAGAAGGCGCTGACGTATATGCCGGAAGCCCTGGCGCTTGAAGAGCACAAGCTTCCCAGCCAGGGCAAGGCCACGCAGACCGCACAGATCCGAAAGTAGATCCGACGAAGCTGGTGACAGGCTGCACTTCGGTGCGGCCTGTTTCTTTGCTCGCAGCAAGCCGCGATGAACGAAGGTCCCGCGAAGCGGTCATGATGGGGATTGGAGCGGGAGACCGGGATCGAACCGGCGACATTCAGCTTGGGAAGCTGACGTTCTGCCACTGAACTACTCCCGCCTATCGATGCACCTGTAGAGGCCCATCTGCTGGCGTACTACCTACTCCTCCGGGCCCGCTCCTGACGTATGCCAGGGAGACTTCCTGAGAGGCGCTCCACCCTTCGCTCGCCGAAACAACGAAAGTGAACCTACCGAAGTATCTCCCAAGCCGCGGAATGTGGCAATCAGGCGATGCGGTCAGGGCAATGCCTCACGGCGCAGCAAACATCCTGGAGGGTCAGTTCTCTGCAGGTTGCGTCAGTCCGTCGATTACCAAGGTCTGGACGGGATCCTTGCCGGGCTGCAGCTTCAGGCCGAGCTGCTCCTGCAGAGCCGTAAAGAGCGGAGGGGGCGCATCGGCGTCCTCGCCGGTCTGCTCCTTCCCGGCGTTGCTCTCTCGCGTCCACTTGAGCTTCAAATCAAACTTGCCTGCCAGGCCGGTTCTGTCGACGACGGGACGCTCGACCTCCTGGGAGAGGATGTCCGTAAAGCTCGACATCGAGATGTTGGTTGCGGTGAGGTCCGTGTTGTTCATGCTTGTGTCGCTATCGTCGGCTCCTCCCGCTGCCGGTTTGAATTTGGGACCGTCCTTACCGACGACCAGTTCATAAGCGGACATCACCTTGGTTTCGTAATGCCACTTCAAGCCGAAGCGCTCCTCGTAGAACGCCCGCAGCATGGCGCGGCGCTGGTCGACACTCAACTTCTTGAGCGCGGCCATGTCTGGCTCGACGATCTTGGCGTTGATGTCGTAACGGATGCTTTCCGTCCAGGGTGGAAGGCCAATAATCTGGCTGCGACGGACACCGAAGGCGGTCTGCAGAAGATCCCTGAGCAGCACATTTTCCGTCTTCAGCGAAGCATCCTGTGTCCAGACACTGGAGTTGTAGCCGCCCTTGGTGTTGGGCTTGATTGTGGCCACGTCGTAGGTTGGGATCGTCGGTGGGGTCGCGTCAGTCTTACCTCCAGCGCTTTGCGCCCCAACCGACGCGAAGGAAGACAGGAGACCGAGAACGAGACTGCAGCGCACTGCATGAATCATTGCCATAGGCATCCCTCGTGCGATGTCATCGACTTCTCCTCACTGCAATAAGACGATAGGGCCCGACCAGAACGCCACCTTCTGTCCCGCCGGGTCGAGCACGCTGATCTGACAGCTGTATTCACCCGAGGTAAGCTGACCAAGCCCAATCTGAAAGCTGATTGGCACCATGCCGAGACGGTTGTTCCCTTCGGGCTTGATCGCGATGGGTGTCGTCGCAAAGGCCTGCCTGCCGTCGCGATACAGATTGACATACGCCACCAGCGGCGTAGGGGCTGTGGTCGCGCCTTCATACGCCTGCAGATAGACGAAAAGCTGGCGATCGGTACGGAAGACGCGTGTCACGCTGGGGATCAGCTTGCTGCCGCCCTGGATCAATGGATTTGCGGCTGCGTTCTTGACCTTGTCCTTCGTCTTCTCGGCGTCGTAGAGCGCGTCCTTCTGCTCCACGCGTTGGCTTCCCAGAACAACAGAGCTAATGGCGAGGCGTTTCGTGGTTGTATCCTGCGCGAGCTTGCTCAGGTTCGGGATCACAAACCGCGTCTGGAATGTACCGATGCGGCCGGTCTCATCATCCCGCGCAAGGAACTTGATGGTGTACCTGCCGGGTAGCAGCGTGAAGCCTGTGTCGTACTCGATGGGACGCTTGGCCAGATCGGCGGCTGTGGCATCGGTGAGCTTGATGTTCACGTTGTCGCGCAGGTTGGTAACTGTGACGCCACCAGCATCGTCCTTGATCTCGCACACGAAATCGATCAGGGTATGCTCCGCGCCACCGCGTTTTGCCAAGGCAAGTTCGCGGCCCGGGATCTTTACGATGACGGGAACGAAATACTCCGCGCGATTCAATTGAAAGTAGTCGATCTCCATCGCAACCGTCAGCTCGGTGATTGGATCACCCAGCATCAACGCATCTTCGAGCTGACGCTCTTTATCGGCCGCCGTGAAGTGTGTGAACTCCTTCTCGGCGTAGTAGCCCTCCCGGTAGTTCAGACTGGCTGTCTCGTTGTCATTCACCGTGACCTTGACATGACGAAAATGGCCGTTCTGCGCGATGTTGGTCGTGTAGTACTCGAGCACGTAGTAGTTGGTGATCGCGTGCTGCGCGTTGCGGATACCCTGCGTGAGGTCGTTGTTGTCGAAGAGTGCCTTGCCGCCGGTGTCGCCGGCCAGCGAAAACAGTGTGTCCTGCGAACGCTCGAAGGCGTCGCTCATCGTTTGCGCCGCTTTCCCAGAGTACATACCCTCATTACCCGGCGAGCCTTGCGTCGCATCGCCGATCGGTGCAGAGGCCACCAAGCCGCGCGCATCGATGGGCCAGAAGGACACCCCCGAGCGAATGGCAGCGTCCACAGTGGCCCGCAGCTGCGCCTGATTATCGATGCCGTTCAGGCGCAGGCCGCTGGCGAAGTACAGCAGCGACTTCTTCTCATTCAGCGACCCCAGCATCCTCGCGGCGGTCTGCAGAGCCGAGAGCTGGCGGTCGGTGTTGAAGATGTTGAACTCGCTCGAGTCCTGCCCAAACGCTGCACCCCTGTCCGCACTGGAAGCATCATCCACGCTCTCGGCGGAGCCCTGACCTTCGCCGACCACGAGCGTCTGCAGGATGCTGAGCAGCTTGTTGCGATCGGCCGTGAAGTCCTGGAGCACGTCGACCGCCCCTCCCCCGTAACGCAGAATCGCGATCAGATCGACGGGCGTCATCTGCGTGCGGATGAACTTTTCCGCGGCAAACAGGGCACGCTGCTGGTCCTCGGGACGCATGGCGCTCATGTCGAAGTAGAAGGCCAGCAAACGCCGATCTTTGAACTGACCCTGGCCGTTGCTCCCCGTGCTTAGCTGCGTGGGTGCAAGCCGCTTATAGATCTTGATCTGTTCGTCGTCACTCTTGGCAGCGGGAAGCGGCGTCGCATCGACTGGAAGAGTCTGCTGCTCGCAGTAGCGGATTTTTTGGGGTACACCGTCCTCGGTCAGCGTGAAGTCTTTCGCGGTCAGGCCATCGATTGGGCTGCCTTTCTTATCCTTAACGACAACCGTTTCCACTACGAGTTGCGACTTCACCTGCAGCGTGTAGGTATCCGCCTTGCCCTGTGTCGTATTCGTTCCAATCTGCTGCGCAAGAGCGCCCAGGGAGGTCAGCAGAAGCAGAAGACTGAGAAGGCGCATCGTTCAGAACCTCAACCGCAGCGTGGTTTGCAATGTGCGCATGGTGTTCGCGGAGGTGGGCAGGCCGAAGGTGGAACTGTTGATCGTGCTGTTCCACGTGGTGAACACAACGTGATTCAGTACGTTATTGGAATCAACCCGCACATCGAGGTTCATCGGATCGCGCAGCAGGATCGTCCGCGCGAAGGAGGTGTTGAGCGTAAGCTGACCGGGGCCGGTGATCGAGTCGCGGCCCGCATCGCCCCACTGCCCCGGGAGCGGTGCCGTGTAGGCTGCGGAGTTCAGGAAGTAGCCGCCCGTGTGGCCATAGATCGGTGCGCCGGTCAGGTTCGGCCGTATGCTGCCCGTCACACCTGTGCCGGGTACAGCCGCCAGGTAGATCGGCGTCTCCGGCCTTCCGCTTCCCACGTCCAACTGGTTCACGATCGTCCAATCTTTCAGCAAGCGGCCTCGCCAGCCGTTGAACAGCGTTCCAACATGCAGGCCGACGCCGCTGGAGTACTGCACGTTGAGACTGAGCAGATGGCGCTGGTCAAAGGTGGACAGGCCACGCTCCGCACGCAGATCCAGCCAGTTCTGCGCGATCGTCGGCGAGGAGGTCGGCGGGGTCTCTCCCATTGCAGACGAGGTGACGTGCCCTTGGCCACCGAGCTCGGAGTCATTGTCGATCGACTTGGAGTAGGTGTACTGCATCGTCGCCGTGAAGCCGCTGCGCAGGCGGCGGCGGAGTTGCAAGGAGCCTGCCTGCCGGGTCGAGTTGCCGCCCGAGGTGCGGTACACAAAGCCTGTCGGACTCGCCGGCGTCGGGCTCTCGGCACCGATGGGATAGGTGTTGGGAAGGAACTCCTGCTCGCCATGTGTCCCTTTCACGCCAAGGTAGGTTGCGATGGCCACAAGGGCGCCAGGCAGATCGCGCTGCGCGGAAAGCTGCCAGGTCTGCGCGTAGCCCACACGCAGGTTCGGGTCGACGCTAAAGGGATCGGGCGTCGTCGTGCCACAAGCGTAGAACCCGTTCGCAAGCGTCAAGGGACAGGCCGCACTGTTTTGCATGCTCAGGCTCTTGGAGAGCGGCGACTGCTGCGCCATCTGCTGCGCGCTCGTGAGATAGATCGATGTGTCGCGGTAGATCCCGTAGCCTCCGCGCACCACAAGCGTCGAAGCGGGGATCGGTCGCCAGGAGACGCCGATGCGGGGCTCGATGCCAACCTTGTCCGGTTGCACGAGCGAGGTCGGATAGGCCATCCCGGTGAGCGGGCCCGTGGGACTGGAGGCCAGCACGGGGCTCACCGCAGTGAAGCCGTTTGCGACGTCCAGGTTGACAAGCCGGTCGTACAGCTCGGTCAGCGGCGCGCCATACTCCCACCGAACACCCGCATTCACTGTGAGCTCGGGGCGAACGCGCCAGTCATCCGTCGCGAAAAGGTCGTAGACGGATCCGCGGAAATACTTGTCCGCGTTGCCGAACGCGATCGCGCTGGTATCCGGAGTCCCGATCAGGAAATCCGCCAGGTCGGAGCCCGTGGTCTGCGTAGGGCTGGTGCTGTCTGGCGTGCCAGAGGTCGCTGCGCCGGTGAAGGTGAATGTCCCGCGGGGATTCTGCTGCGACAGGACGTTGAACTCCTGCCGCCGGAAGTCGCCGCCAAAGGTCACGCCGTGGCGTCCACGCGTCCAGGTGGTCGAAACGGATACGCCATCGGTGCGGTTGCGATTGAAGGTGCTGATCCCGTCGGTCAGCGAGGCGATGCCGCTGGAAAAAGCCAGGGTTGGCGGACCCCAGTCCGGAGGATCCTGACTATTGCCGGTGACGCCGGCTTCGGCCGAGACATTTTGTTGATTGGCAAAGGCGGGACGGATCTCCGTACGCAACCGGCTGAACTCGAAGCCAAGGTCCACGTAGAGCTCGTGATGCCACAGGTGGGACCAGTGCACATTGGAGTCGATCCCGAGGGTATTGGTCGTGTCCAGAAACTGAAACAGGTTGTTCGCGTTGCTGCGCACGCTTTGAAACGCGAAAGCGCCGTAAAGCTGATCACGCCGTCCGATGGACTTGTCCAGCCGGGATTGCAGCGCATCGCCATGGCTCTGGTTCAGAAGCGCCGTCTGGTAGTTGTAGCTGGTGTTGCCCTGAACGTTGGGAAGCGGGTAGAGGCTTAGAAGGGCCTGGGCCTGCGGACTCACGGGAACAGGCCCGGTAAAGGGCTGGCCGGTCGCCGGATTGAGGATGCTCAGTGGCTGCCCCTGCGGTGTAAGCAGCCCGGAAAGATCCCCGGCGCGCTCGGCGGCCGTAGGCACAAGCCCGCTGAGCGTGGTCTGGTTCGTATCGCGGATCCACTCGTAGGCCACATTGAAGTAGGGACCACGCGGCAGCAGGTGCGGAATCTTGAGCGGGCCGCCAAGGGTCAGCACACCCGTGAGCAGATTGAACTGCGCCTTGGGGGTGTCCAGGCCCGTGATGGAGAACGGACGTGCGTCCAGTGCAGCATTCTCCTCGTGCACGGCAAGTCCCCCGGTATACAGAGCCTTGCTGCCGGAACGTCGGTTGCCGAAGGCAGGGTCGAGCGTGAACTTGGACGTTGCCGCGTTGCTCTGACTGCCGTTGATCAGCAGCCCGTCATTGGCGTCCTCAGCGCGGTGCTGGCCTTCCGGCGTAGGCTCTTCAGCCGGCCTGGCGGCGGACGGCGCAACGCGTGCCTGAAGCTCCGGAGCCGGCTGGCTCGGCAGGGTCTGAACCGTCTTTGCCTGCGCCAGCATCTCGTCCAGCGGCAGCATCGTCAGCGCGAGCGTAGCGGGGGGCGTGCCCTGGGCGACAGTGACTTCCTGGTCCAGAGGGGTGAAGCCAAACAGCCGCACCGTGAGCTTCCACGACCCCTCCGCGACATCGGAGAAATAGCAGAAGCCCTGGGCGTCGGTAACGGCGCTGAAGGTTTTCGCACCTTGCGCAAGCGTGACCGTAGCGCCCGGAATTGCGACGCCATTGAAGTTCACCCTGCCACG
>CAZZXY010000082.1:0-20264 GCA_964658105.1 Verrucomicrobia bacterium Tous-C9LFEB
ATCGACCAGACTCTGCGCGCGCCGGCTAAGATCCCCAAAAACATCAACATGATGAAGGACACCGGCCCGCCACCGCCTCCAGGATCGGCCTCGGCTGATCTGAACAGTGGCGCTGCTGGAAACCCAGCCTCGCTGTTCGGCAGCCCCACGGGTACGGGTTCAGGCTCTGGCAGTGCGGTTGTTGCTGCCAAGCCCAAGGGTCCGGTCCGTATCTCGGGTGGTGTGATTGCGGGTAACAAGGTCTCCGGTCCTAACCCCGTGTACCCGGCGATTGCGCGTTCGGCGCGTCTGAGCGGCTCGGTTGTGCTCAGTGCGACGATCTCCAAGACTGGCAACATCGAAAACCTCAGCGTTGTCAGCGGTCCGGCCATGCTCACCGGCGCGGCCATCGATGCGGTCAAGCAGTGGAAATACAAGCCGTATATGCTGGGCAACGAGGCTACCGAGGTCAGCACGACGATCACGGTGAACTTCAACCTGAATAGCGGCGGCTAAGCCAAGCGCGTACAAGGCTTCCCTGCCCGTGGGATGGGATACCACCAACGGGCAGGGTAGTCTCACCTCCAGCAACGATTCGTCGCTTCGAGGTGAATCCTCGAAACTGCAGAGTCTTCCGCGACAGCCATTCGCTGTCGTTGCTCCGTCTCGCGTTGTACCCGTATACGGTACGACCGGTACTACAAAGTAACCTCTCGCACCCTGTTTTCAGGAGGAGTTCGTCCGTGATTCTCGCTCATCTCGCACAGTCTGCCCACGTCTCTGCCGCGCCGCTCGCCATGTTCTTCCAGGAGCCCGCCGGTACGGTTGGTTTCAGCCCGATGGACATGTGGGGCCACATGGGTCTCTTTGCCAAGGCCATCGTCATCATTCTGTTCATCATGTCCATCTGGTCGCTCGCTGTGATCATTGACCGCGCCATTTACTTCTCGGCGGCCCGCAAGCAGTCGCGCGAGTTCGCTCCCCGTGTGGCCAACGCGCTCAAGGATGGCCGTCTGGACGAAGCGATCAAGGTCGCCGACAAGTCCAAGAAGTCGCACCTTGCCGAGGTTGTCACCGCCGGTCTGACCGAGTTCCGTTCCTTCGGTTCGGGCGGAGCCATCACGGAAGAGCAGGTAGAGAGCTCCAAGCGCGCCCTCGAGCGTTCTGAGGCGATCGTTCACGCCAAGCTGAAGAAGGGTCTCGGCGGTCTGGCCACCATTGGGTCCACCGCACCGTTTATCGGCCTGCTGGGAACCGTGATGGGCATTCTGAACGCCTTCCAGTCGATTGCCAGCTCGAAGGCAACCGGTATCGGCGCCGTGGCCGGCGGTATCTCGGAAGCCCTCGTAACGACGGCGTTCGGTTTGCTCGTCGCCATCCCGGCCGTGATGCTGTTCAACTACTTCACCAACAAGGTTGAGGCGTTCGACGTCGAGATGGACAACAGCTCGTCGGAACTCGTTGATTACTTCATCAAGCAGTCGCACCGCTAAGCTGCGGAGATCGCCGGGCGCAGAGACGGATGTCTCCCGCCCGGCGGCAAGAGCGGGCTTTTAACTCAAGTGCCAAGCCGGAAAAACAGGCCCGGACGGAGCAAAGCATATGGGAATCAATAAACGCGACGAAGGGAAGAAGGTTAACTCCGACATTAACGTCACCCCGATGGTGGACGTGATGCTGGTGTTGCTGATCATCTTCATGGTCGTCACACCGATGTTGAACAACAAAGTGAACGTTGATCTGCCGGTCGTAACGGCGGCCACGATCATGGAGAACGCCAACAAAGAAGACGCAATCAATGTTGCCGTGACTCGCGATGGCAAGTATTTCGTCGGTGGCGACCAGGTCACGAAGGACTCGATCGGACAAAAGGTCGCTGACCTCGAGGCCAAGAAGACGAACCCGAGTGACGACAAGGCCGTTTACTTTCGCGCGGACACGCGTGCGAATTACGGTGCGGTGATGGATGGCATTGACGGTCTGCGTACCGGTGGTGTCAGCCAGCTCAACATGCTCACCGACTCTGTAAACGAGAACCACTAAACGCTGCGCGCTTGCACCAGGCGTGGCATGTGACATCCGGGTTGCAGCTTAGGCTACGCCCGAGGAGGTAGACGATGGGAATGGGTGGAGGCGGTGGCGGCGGTTCAGTCGCCAGCATCAACGTAACGCCATTGATTGATGTTCTTCTGGTACTGCTGATCATCTTCATGGTCATCGTGCCGAATAATCCCAAGGGACTTGAGGCACTCGTGCCACAACCACCGAAGAAGCAGACTGCGGATCCACCACCGAATCAGCGCACGATCGTGGTTCAGGTGGCGCCGGCAGGTGGACAGATCTCCTACAAGATCAACGAGACTCCCTTTCCGCGGCAGCAGTTGACCAGCGAGCTGCAGAAGATCTTCGCGATCCGGCAGGAGAAGGTCATGTTCGTGAAGGGTGATCCGAAGCTTGATTTCGGGGTCATCGCACAGGTGATCGGCTACGGTCACGCAGCGGATGTCACCAACATCGGCATCATCACGCCGCAGGTTGAAGCGGGTCACTAGACCCATTCCAATCAGCTTCGAGAGACAGGTAAGGGCGGTGGAGATTTCTTCCACCGCCCTTATCTCGTTCTGCTGGGCACTTTCTTCCATCCCGGGCCTGTGAAGATCCCCCACTGACGCCTTCTGAAGTCTCTGGCCATCCAAAGTGTCGAAGTGGGCCAGACGCAACCGGCCATTCCCACGGAGCCGCGGCTGGTAGTCTCGAAAGCATGCGCCTGTTCGCGGCCCTGCCTTTGCCTGACGCCGCCGTGGAACGGCTCACCAGCCTGCGTCTTCGCCTGAGCGCGCCCAAAGATGGGTTGCGGTGGTCCGAGCCTGAGCAATGGCACATCACATTGCAGTTCTATGGCGATGTGGACCCGGACACGGCTGCATGCCTCCAGTCCCGACTGGTGAGGATCGCTTGCCCGCCACCTGACGTTGTCCTGGGGGAGTTGGGCCAGTTTGCCGCGAAGGGAATCCTGTTTGCGACCATTCAACCCTCCGCATCGCTGGCCAAATTGCATGCCTATGTTCTGGAACAGGGCGGCCATTGCGGTGTGGTGCCGGAGAGCCGTCCGTTTCGCCCGCACATCACGCTGGCGCGGAGCAAGGGAAAGAGTGGGCATGGTACGTTGCAACGCATCAGTACGCCTGCGCTGCCTGCGTTCGGCTCCGAGATTCGTTGGGCCGCGCGGGAATGCCTGCTGCTGGAGAGTACGCTCGGTCCGCTGGGAGCGCAGTACAGCGTGAGGGCTCGCATGGCGATCGGTGACGAGGCGGAGTCGCAGGGCGGGGGTCGGTAGGCATGCGTATCGTGTCGTTTCTGCCGTCTGCGACGGAGATGCTGTTCGCGCTTGGGCTCGCGGAGGACGTGGTGGCCGTGACGTTTGAGTGCGACTACCCTCCGGAGGCTGGCTTCAAGCCGCAAGTCGTCCACTCGCATTTGCCACCGGGGCTGTCGCCTGCGGAGATCGATGCGATTGTCCGGGCGGAGGGCGCGCAAGGGCGGAGTCTGTACTTCGCCGATCTCGAGTTGCTTGAGGCGCTTGCGCCGGACCTGATCGTCCTGCAGGATCTTTGCCGCGTGTGCGCGATTGACAGCCCTACGATGGAACGCGACCTGAGCCGTCTGCCGTCAAGGCCTGCCCTGATGTCGCTTTCTGCACACACGCTGGACGGCGTGTTCGCCGACATAGAACGACTGGGCGAGGTGACCGGAGCCATGCGGCAGGCCGAGCGTCTCGCTTCTGCGTTGAGGGACCGGGTGAAGGGGCTGAGCCAGCTTTCAGCGCTGTTGCCGCGACCTCGCGTGCTCGCGCTGGAGTGGCTGGAGCCGTTTTTTCAAGGCGGGCACTGGATTCCCGAGATGATCGCCCTTGCGGGTGGGGAGGCGGTGCTGGCCGAACCGGGAGCGAAGAGTGTCCGACTCACGTGGGAGCAGGTGAGTCAGGCGGATCCTGACATGATCGTGGTGATGCCCTGCGGATATCACCTCCGGGAGACGGTTGAACAATATGAACAGATGACGTTTCCAACGGGATGGGGTGAACTGCGCGCCGTGCGTCAACAGCAAGTCTATGCGGTAGACGGGTCGGCGTTCTTTTCACGGCCGGGACCGCGGCTCGTGGACGGGCTGGAGATCCTGGCGCAGATCTTGCGGGGGGAACGAGGCGACTACCTCCGGCTTTCCTGAAGCGAGTTCCAGGGACAGAGATCGCGGGCTTTTCGGTGAGGACAGGAGTGCTGCGGAAGGCTAGTTGTGGCGCGACTGCTTTGCCGGCGGCATGGCCAGGGGGCGATCGTCGCTTGCGACGACGAGGCAGTCACGACCTTCGGCCTTGGCGCAGTACATCATTGTGTCCGCGGCGCGGATGATGCTGTGGAGATCGGCGCCATCCTGTGGGAAGGTGGCCAGGCCAAAGCTGGCGCAGATACGCAGGTGCAGGTTTTCCCCGGTCAGCAACTCGGTGGTGCGCAGCTGTTCCCGCAGGGCGGCGGCCACCATTGTTGCTTCGGGCTTGTTGAGACCGCGCAGCAAGGCTACAAATTCATCGCCACCGTAGCGAAAGGCGGCGTGCTGGGGACCGAGGGTGCGCTTGATGAGGCTGCCGGCCTCGGCCAACAACCGCGAGCCGACGAGGTGACCGTAGGTGTCGTTGATGCTCTTGAAACGGTCGAGGTCGAAGAAAAGGAGGCTGAAATGCGGCGTGGAGGGGATGAGTGAGGGCTTCACGGCCGCGGTGATCTCCTGCTCCAGCAGGGTGTAGAGGTAGCGTGCGTTGAAGAGGCCGGTGCAGTCGTCCGTGATGCTGAGGCGATGCACGAGGTCGACCTGGCGAGCGTTGCCCAGCGCGATCGCGGCGTAATCGCACAAAACCCGCAGAAAGGACAGGGAGCTGTCGGGCAGAAGATCCAGTTTGCTGTTGTGAAGCTGCAGCACACCCAGCGTGCGACCGCCGTGACGCAGCGGTAGACAGGCGATGGAATGTAGTTTCATCTCCGGATGTTCACGCGCGAATCGCGACCAGTCACGATCCAGCCGCACATCCGGGATGACGAGCGGTTCCCCTGTGCGCGCGACCCAGCCAGCGATGCCTTCGCCGTGCTTGAGCCTTGTTCCTTTCGCGACAACGGTGGTGCCGGTGGTAAGGGCGTACTGGAGGTCTCCGCTTTCCTCGTCGACGGTCAGAAGCGACCATCGCTCCGGTCCGAAGTACTCTTCCATTTTGCCCAGGATGGCTCGAAGCAAGGGCTCTAACTCGAGGTTAGAGGTGAGCACCCGAGCGACCTCGTGGAAAAGTCGAAGCTCTTCAGCGGCGGGCGCTTTCACGACTTTTCGTATGCTGGACGTCGATTTACCCTCGACACCGCGAAGAACTTGCGGGTGCAAAAGCCTGAACACGCAGAGACAACCTCGATAACGGTGAACTCAATCGTTTCAACACGTCAAGAGAGACGTGCGCACTCATCCAATTTAATCGGAAACCTTGTGACTATGCGGTACGTTCCGCAGCGTTGCGGCGGAGGTAACACCAAAGTTGTAGATCCTCTACGTCACGAGACCTGCCTGAGCGTTGCCCCGACGCTGCATCCCTCGTCCGATGCAGGATTCACTGCGTTAACCGGGAAGGGATACGGACGCTGTCTGCTTCTTCCGCCATCTCGCGAGAACGCCCGGCGTGACGGACGCTCCAGAACAGCACGCCGAAGAGGATGACGGTAAGAGGCGCGTTCAAAGGGAGTCCCTGCGTGGAGGGCAGGAGCGCAGGAATGACCGGCTCGGACCAGAACCAAAGGAGCGATGCCGCCGGGACAAGCCAGCGCAGCCACTGATGATCTTCGGCTTCCATGGCTGCCGGAGCGAGTGCCAGCAGCAGGCAGCGATCGTACTCGCGATGGTAGATGGGCATGCAACTGAGGAGAAGGATGAGGGAGAGCATCGTCCAGGGGCGCCTTTGAAGCATTGCGCCGCCTCTGCCCACGTAAATGAGCAGCGCACCCAGTGCAGCTGTGATGACCAGCGCCGCGCCCTTTGCTGCCCCCGAACCGAAGGAGAGACCACTCATCAGTGGCTCAAGGTTCAGAAAACGGAAGGCGTTTGGGTTCAGTAGCGACCCGTCCGAGCTGTGCCCGTGCTGAAAACCCAGCTGCAGGATGCGACTCTCCGTACTCAGAAATGCAAAGCCGCTCAGCCGCCAGGCATACAGCGCCGTCGCCAGAATGGAGAACACCGCGAAGATCAGGGATGCCGTCCAAGCTGCCTTCCGGGTGTCGCGCCGCCAGAGCAGGAAAACTACCGCCCCAACGGCCAACTGCGGCTTGATGCCGAGTGAGAGGGCCAGGAGCACGGTCGCAGCGAAGTCATGTCGCCGCGGCACCGAAAGCAGCAGAGCGCAGGCGGCGGTCATCAGCCCGGTGCATAGCAGCACGGGGTTGCCGTAGTACAGCGCCCGCCACGGCGAACGCGAGGCGAGCAGAGCGAGGAGCACGATACTGCCGGCGACCCACGGGCGGGATCGCACGGAGCGAACCATGACGACGGTAGCTGCGCCATACGCGAGAAGGCTGAGGCCAAAGAAGACCAGAGCGGAGCCTGGCCAGCCCAACGGGTTCAGTGGAACGGCCAGGAGCAGCGTACTCGGCGGATAGACCGGGTACTCCGGATTCAGGGCAAAGCGGGCTGCTTCACCATGGAGCTGCCCAACATTGTTGAGGAAGCGGACGTCGTAGGGGTCGCAGCGGTCCTGAAAGCACAGGCTGCCGTCGTGAATGTAGCCGAAGTTCCAGAATTTGAGCGGGTCATGAAGCCGGCTGACGAGCACGCCCCAGGCGCATAGGAGCAGCAGTGCAACGAATAGGGTCATGTTCCACCCACCTTCGTTGGAAGCGCGCTCACGAGCCGCCTCACTCAACAGGTCGCTTTGCATTTGATCGAGTTTACGCTGGCGGGCTCAAGTTAGCCGCCGATTTGGACCATGCTGCGGGACGGTTTGAGGAAGCCTGGCTCGCCGATGTGGTGCCTTGCCTCTTTTCGCTCCACGATGCGACGGATGAGCGCTTTCAGCTCCTCGTCACCGAGCCCGCTGCGAAGAGGGCCGGCAAGGTCGTGGTCGCTTTGGGAGAAGAGGCAGGTGCGTACCTTTCCGTCCGAGGTGAGACGGATGCGGCTGCAGTGGCCGCAAAAGGGATGGGATACAGGGGCGATGATGCCGATTTCGCCACGGCCGTCGTCGAAGGTGTAGCGGCGAGCCGTCTCCGAGAGCTGATTCGCAGGCAGCGGCACAAGCGGGCGGACGCGATTGAGGCGATCGACGATTTCATCCAGGCGAACGACGGTGTCAGGGCTCCAGACGCGGTCTTCTTCCAGGGGCATGAACTCGATGAAGCGCACGATGACGTTTTCATTGCGGGAGAACTCGGCGAAAGACTCGATCTGGTCTTCGTTGAAGCCGCGCATGAGCACCGCATTCACTTTGACGGGACCGAGACCGACGTCCTGCGCTGCACGGATGCCGTCGCGGACACGTTCGAAGCTGTTAGGAACGCGCGTGATGCGAGCGAAGGTTTCGGCGTCCACGGCGTCCATGCTGACGGTCACGCGGGTGAGGCCGGCGGCCTTCAGATCCTTCGCCATCGGTGCGAGGAGGTGGCCGTTGGTGGTCAGTGCGAGGTCGAGTCTGCCATCGGAGGAATGGTCCGAGCGGAGCGTGGAGGTCTCGCGGATCAGGTCGACGAGGCCGCGGCGCAGGAGGGGTTCCCCGCCGGTGAACCGGATCTTTTCTACACCCAAGGAGACGAAGAGCTCCAACATGCGTGAGTAGTCGGCAAGGGCAAGTTCGCCCATGCTCTCGCCGCCGTTGCCTGTGCGGCAATAGACGCAGCGGAAGTTGCACCGGTCGGTGACGGAGAGGCGCAGGTCGGTGATCGCCCGACCATGGCTGTCGCGCAGACGGGTTTCGGTTGCGGACAGGCTGTTGTGTGCCACCCCATGCGGATCCGACACCCGCTGCAGCAGCGGAAAGAGCGTCGCGTCGGAGATGGGGGGAGCTTGGGTCGCCATAGGCCGTGGTGGTTAGATGCAGCCGTGGCGGGTTGGCTTCGCCCCGGCGCCACGTGTGTGACGACGGTTTTCAAACCGGGTCTGGAGCAGAAAGAAGGACGCTTTCCGGGTCACCACTTCCTGCCCATCTGCAGGTGCCGCTTCTATGCAGCCAGAGAGGTGGGTCAGCGTTCGCCAGCAGAGCTAGACTCCAACGCCGAACTCCGGGCATTCGAGTGAGGGGCGTCGTCCGCGTTCGCCCGCATGGGCGTAGAGATCGTAGGGCGTTCGCCGCTGAAATTTATAACGTTGCCTGAGCTCGCGGCCGACCACGACGCTGACGGCCAGCACCGTAATTCCAGCGGAGACGAGGCCTACATTGCGGAGCACGATGCGGCTCTCTGCGGCAGCGTAGTCGAGGGTATCTTCGACTCCGTGCCTGAACTTGCGAAGAGAACGGGACAGCTTCATGCGATGCATCATAGCTCACGCCTGCGGCAGGACGATAACCACGAAGGCATACCTCCGCGGTCTTTGGTGTGACGTTTGGAGGGGGTGTGGGGTTAGCTGCCCGCAGAGCCTGAGGACGACGCGGGTGAGGGAGAGCTGGGCGCGGCCGGGGCCGCGGCGGGTGCCGGCTTGTCGCCGCTGCCCGGGGTCGCACCTTTTTCCCCGCCCGAGGTCCCCGAAGCGCTGTCGCCGGAGCCGCTGTTGCCGGCGGCGGGGGGCTTGGCCGACGAGTACAGATCCTTGTACCAGCCCGAGCCTTTGAACTGCACGGCGGGGGCGGTCAGGGTGCGTTCCAGACGGCCGCTGCAATGCGGGCAGGTGGTGAGGGGGCCGTCGGAGAACTTCTGGATCTTTTCGATCCGCCGATGGCAGTCTTGGCATTCGTACTCGTAGAGCGGCATGGATCAGGTCCCTTGAAACAACGATGTCACTTCTTAGAGTACAGAGGGGCCAGCCGTTGCGCAGCGAGAGGGCTCAGCAGGCGAGCAGGGCGGCACGGCGCGCGTCGGCCGGGTTGGGCGCGGGGTGATCGTAGGCATCCGCATGAACGATCGACGGGGTGAAGCGGCTGGGCTGTTTGTTGACGGCGCGAAAGAGGGCCTTCAGCTCGCTGTCCAGCGTGGCGTCTTTGCCCTCGTGGATGACGCGATGACCCTGTCCCAGGGCGGATGCCATCTCGCGAAGACGCGTGAAGCGCCCATCGAGCACGAAGGCTGAGCTGCCCATGTAGGTGAAGTTGTTGCAGAGCAGGATGCGGCCGTTTTCGAAGACGCCCTCGCGGCCGAGATCGCGGCGACGGTGGCGGGGGTCGGCGTGGAGACCGGTTTCGCCGCTGTGGGTGAGCGTCCCCGTTTCAGGGTCGTAGCGGTAGATGCAGTCGGGTCTATCCCCGTGAGGGGAGTCCGGTGCGTAGTAGGCGGTGGCGTCGAGAACGGCGCCCACCGTGGCGGCGTAGATGATGCCCAGCGGAGGGTAGCCGTCGCGCTGCTCGAGGACGCGGCTGGTGAGGCCGAGGATGCGGTCGCCGGGCTGAGCGGTGCGGCGGATGGCGGGTTTGCAGATGGCGAGTGAGAGCAGGGGCGCAGCTTCAGGGCGTGGCGGCGGCGCACAGGGCGCGCCGCCACGGTCGGAGGTGAGTTTATAGAGGTAGGTCCGCAACGGAGTCAGTTTACTTGTCTGTAGCCGTAGGGCGGCCGATGGAGGGGTCGAGGCGGCTGGCGCCCTGGAAGGGCAGCATCCAGCCGGGGTACTCGGGCGGCAGCTTGCTGACCTCGTCGAGCTGCTTCAATTCGTCGGGGGTGAGTTTTATGTCCACCGCGGCGAGGTTGTCGTCGAGCTGGTCGGGGCGCTTGGCGCCGATAATGACCGAAGTGACGACGGGCTGATGGAGCAGCCAAGCCAGCGCGATGCGGGCGGGGGAGCAGCCGTGGGCCTCGGCGACCGGGCGGATGACGTCGAGGATGCGCCAGGTGCGCTCCTTGTCGACGAGGGGGAAGTCGAACTCCGAGCGGCGGGTGCCTTCGGGCTTCTGGTTCTCGCGGCTGAATTTGCCGCTGAGCAGGCCGCCAGCGAGGGGGCTCCAGACGAGGAGGCCGGTGCCGGTGTGCTTGAACATGGGCACGAACTCGCGCTCGAGATCGCGGCCGGCGACGGAGTAGTAGGCCTGCAGGGTATCGAATTTGGCATAGCCCTTGAGCTCGGCCATCGTGATGGCTTTGGAGAGTTTCCAGGCCTCCCAGTTGGAAGCGCCGATGTAGCGCACCTTGCCCTGCTGGACGAGGGTGTCGAGGGCGCGCAGGGTTTCTTCGATGGGCGTGATGATGTCGTTGCCGTGGATCTGGTAGAGGTCGATGTGGTCGGTGCCGAGGCGCTTGAGGCTGGCGTCGACGGCGTCCATGATGTGGCCGCGGGAGGCGCCGATGTCGTTGCGGCCGGGGCCGGTGCGGCCGAAGACCTTGGTGGCGATTACTACGTCCTTGCGGGCGACCCCGAGGTTTTTCAGCGACTGGCCGAGGGTCTTTTCGCTCTCGCCTTCGGAGTAGACATCGGCGGTGTCAAAGAAGTTGACGCCGGCATCGAGGCAGCCCTTCACGAGGGCATCCGCACCTTCCTGGTTTACCTGGCCAACGGCCTTCCAGAAACCGGCGCCGCCGTGAAAGGTCATGGTGCCAAAGCAGATCGTGGAGACGAGCAGGCCGGTGTCGCCGAGTGTCTTGTATTGCATGGGGAGAGGAGTCCTTGGCCGATGCATCGGCAGGGCTTGGATGCGTGGTGGTTCCTTTCCGGTTCGCGGCAGTGGGATCGACGCCGTTCTAGACTGAGGAAGTGCGGTTACGAGTTGAGTTGTGCTGGGCCTTGTGTCTCTTCCTGGGCGGGATCATGTCGGCGCAAACGGGGCCAAAGAGCGCCTCGTGGTCTGCCTACGGAGGGGATGCCGGCGGGCAGCGACACTCAACAGCCACGCAGATCACACCAGAGAATATCTCCGGCCTGCATGTCGCGTGGGAGTTCCACACGGGAGCCTTGGAAACACAGCGCTCCAGCCGAACAGAGGCGGCGTTCGAGGCGACGCCGATCCTGCAGGATCGAACTTTATACCTGGCAACACCCTTCAACCAGATCCTTGCTGTTGACGCTGCGTCAGGCCGAGAGAGGTGGCGCTATGACCCTCAAGTGCCAAAGGACTTCCTTGCAGGCGTATACACCTCACGCGGTGTTGCGTTCTGGCGGGAGCAGCAGCGAGGCGGAGAGTGCAGCGAACGGATCTTCGCAGCGACGCTCGATGGGAGATTGTTGGGGCTCGATGCGCTCACGGGCAAGACGTGCCTGGGGTTCGGTTCACAAGGCACAGTTGATTTGAAGAAAGGCCTGCCGACCCAGACCACCGAACCGTATGAGGAGTATGGCGTGACGTCGCCGCCTACGGTGGTGGGCGACGTTGTCGTAGTGGGCTCGACGGTTGCGGATGGCCAGGAAGTGGACGTTGAGCCAGGAGTGGTACGAGGGTTCGATGTACGCACCGGGCGCCTGATGTGGACATGGGACCCTATGCCCTGGGCGAGGCAGCAGGCGGTTCGTACCGGGGGCGGTAATACCTGGAGCATCATCTCCGCCGACCCAGAACATGGGCTAGTGTTTCTGCCCACGGGAAGCCCGTCTCCGGATTTCTACGGTGGAATGCGGCCGGGTGATGACCGGGACGCGGACTCCGTGGTGGCTTTGGACGTGAAAACCGGGCGGAGGGTCTGGGCTTTTCAGGTGGTCCATCACGATCTCTGGGATTACGACGTTGCGGCGCAGCCCTTGCTTTTCGAGTACCAGAACCGTGTGCCAGCCATTGCGATTGCCACCAAGATGGGAATGGCTTTCGTGCTGAACCGGCTGACGGGTGCACCGATTTATCCGGTCGAAGAGAGAGCTGTGCCGAAGAGCGATGTGGCGGGTGAGACAGCCAGCCCAACACAGCCCTTCTCCAGCCTGCCTTCGCTTGCGCCGCTGTCGCTGCACGCGCAGGATCTTGCCGGGCACACGTTGGCGAACGTCTCTGTATGCGCGGCACAAATCGCAGCATTGCGCGATGAGGGGATCTATACTCCGCCGAGCCTGAAGGGGAGTTTGCTCTACCCCGGAAGTCTGGGCGGTGTGAACTGGGGTTCGCCTGCCTTTGATCCCGACACCGGCATTCTCTACGTGAACTCGAACCATCACGCTTTTCGAACAAGACTGGTGCCGCGTTGGCGGTTTGAGGTCGATCAGGTTCTCCGTTCCTGGGAGAACTGGATGTACGCCTCGCTTTCTCTCCTGGTGGTGACACTCCTGGTACGGCGCAAGCTGTACCCCGGCTGGATCATCGGCGTTGCCGTGCTTGCATTGGCCTTTTGGGGCATGGTTGTCGCGGTCCGCCCAGCAGAGAGGCAGCACTTTGGAACCGAGATCGCCCCTCAACGCAAGGCGCCATTCGCTGTTGAACGCGCACCGCTGACCGACGGCCACGGATTACCGTGCACGCCCATGCCCTGGGGCAAGATGACCGCGCTGAACCTGAACGCAGGCGTGAAGGAGTGGGAGCGGCCCCTAGGCACCATGGTGAAAGGCGAGGAAACCGGATCGCTGAACCTGGGAGGCCCCATGGTCACGCGCGGTGGCCTGGTGTTTGCCGCTGCTGTACGGGAGCCTGTTCTCCGGGCCTTTGACAAGAAGACGGGAAAGCTAGTCTGGACCGGGCAGCTTCCCGTACCTGCACAGGCGACGCCGATGACCTATGAGCTCGATGGCAAGCAATATGTGGTGATTGCCGCAGGAGGACACGGGGGATTTGGTACTGCGCAGGGCGACTCGCTGATTGCATTTGCTCTTCCATGATCCTGTGAGCGTGTTGCTGTGCCGCCGTTGCGCACCCAGCAATACGGAGCGATCCGGGTCCGTCAGGTTTGCGCTTCAGCCATTGATCCCCACGTCGTGCTCTTTGTGGGGCGGGTGCGGTATGCTCTGCGGCATGAGGAAAGCGCTTCTGCTGTGGCTGCTGTTGCTGGTGTTGGTTTGTGGTGTGGGGATGCGTCTCCGGGCGCAGCAGCCGGCGGATGTCGCGCTCACGCCGCCGATGGGGTGGAACAGCTGGGACTCGTACGGGCTGACGGTTACGGAGACGCAGTTTCGCGCGAATGTGGATGTGCTTAAGACCAAGCTGAAGCCGTTTGGGTGGCAGTATGCCGTGGTGGATGAGGGATGGTATTTCTTCAATCCGCAGGATCGGGGCACGCCGGAGAAGCTGACGTATGCCATTGATCGGTATGGGCGGTATGTCCCTGTGGCGGCGCGCTTCGCATCGGCGGGCAAGGAGGCCGGGGCGGGTGCGGCTTCGCCCGGATTGCTGGCTGCCCGCATTGAAGATACCAGCTTCGTTGCGCTGGGCAACTGGGTGCATGCGCAGGGGCTGAAGTTCGGCATCCACATTATCCGCGGGATACCCAAGGTTGCGGTCGAGCGCAATCTGCCTGTGGAAGGCTCGAGCTTTCATGCGCAGGATGTTGCCGATACGGCGGATGCGTGTCCGTGGGATCCGACGAGTTGGGGTGTGAAGGACGATGCGGCGGGCCAGGCCTGGTATGACTCGCTGCTGCGGCAGTACGCCGGGTGGGGTGTGGACTATCTCAAGGTGGATTGCATTGCCGACCACCCGTACAAGGTGAGTGAGATTCGGCAGATACACCGGGCGATTGCCAAGTCCGGGCGTGCGATGGTGCTGAGTTTGTCGCCGGGACCGACGCAGCTTGCGCATGCGGAAGAGGTTGGCTCGCTGGCGAACATGTGGCGGATCTCGGACGATGTGTGGGACCGCTGGCAGAAGGCGCCGGAGCAGACCATCGAGTTCCCGCAAAGTGTGAAGGCGCAGTTCGCGCGGCTGGCCGCGTGGCAGACGTATGCGAAGCCAAACAACTGGCCGGATGCCGATATGCTGCCGATGGGGGAGCTGAAACCTTCGCCCGGGGATGGCAAGCCGCGAACCTCACGGCTGACGCCGGAAGAGCAGCGAACGCAGGTGACGTTGTGGGCGATTGCGCGCAGCCCGCTGATCCTCGGCGCAAACCTGACGCTGCTGGATCCGCCGACGATGGCGCTGCTGACCAATGCCGATCTGATCCGCGTAAATCAGACGGCGACGCACAGTTCGCAGGTGCTGCAGGATGGGGATCTCGTTGCCTGGCGCGCGGATCTGCCCGGCGGCGAGAAGGCGATTGGGCTGTTCAATCTGGGCGATACGGAGATGAACCTGACGAAGCAGCTGTCTGATTTCGGCAAGGATCTGGGCGGGCGCGACTGGGCCGTGCGCAATGTCTGGGGCGGGGGCGTGGCCGTCGCGGGTCATGAGTTCGTGGAGCGTGTGCCCGCGCATGGGTGTGTGTTGCTGTTGATGAAGTGAGGAGCTAGGAGCTAGGAGCTAGTGGGCCAGGAGCTAATGGCCCGGAGCTGAGGACCACAGCGTTGTTGCTTCGGTTTGCATTTTCGCCGTACCATCGCCTAGCTATGGCCTCTGACTTTAATCCGCGTAGATCGTTCCCAGGTAAAGGTGAGGTGAGCGGCGATGCCGATCGGCTGGTCTCTGCGGTCGTGCTGGAGGATGATGCCCAGTACGAGCTGAAGCTTCGGCCTCACCGGTTGAACGAGTTTATTGGTCAATCCAAGGTGAAGGAGCAGCTGGCGATTGCGCTGGAGGCTGCGAAATCTCGTGGCGAGGCGTTGGATCATGTGCTGCTTTTTGGGCCGCCGGGACTGGGCAAGACGACGCTTGCGACCATTATTGCGAATGAGCTTGAGGTTGGGTATCAGCAGACCTCTGCGCCGGCGCTGCAGGTGCAGGGCGATGTTGCGGCGATTCTTACCAATGTGAAGAACAGGCAGGTGCTGTTCATCGACGAGATCCACCGCTTGCAGCCGATCATGGAGGAGAAGCTCTATACGGCGCTGGAGGATTACAAGCTCGACATCATGATCGGCACGGGCCCTTCGGCGCGGATTCATGGTGTGAAGCTGGATCCGTTCACGCTGGTCGGAGCAACGACCCGGCCAGGGCTGTTGAGCTCGCCGCTGCGTTCACGCTTTGGCATTCTGCTGCGGCTTGAGTTTTACACCGAGGATGAATTGCGATTCGTTGTCCAGCGCTCTGCCGAGGTACTGGGTGTGCAGATCGACCATGACGGGGCTGCCGAGATCGCGATGCGCTCGCGCGGCACACCGCGTATCGCGAACCGGCTGCTGCGGCGCGTGCGTGATTATGCGCAGGTGCGTGCGGGGGGAACGATCGATCGCGAGGTCGCGATGAAAGCGCTGGATCTGCTGGAGATTGATGCGCACGGCTTTGATGAGCTGGATCGCCGGCTGTTGCGCACGATCATCGAAAAGTACGATGGTGGACCTGTGGGCTTGAACACGCTGGCAGCGGCGCTGGCGGAGGAAGAGGATGCGCTTGAGGCGGTGTATGAGCCATTTCTCATCCAGATCGGCTTTATCGACCGCACGCCGCGTGGCCGTATCGCGACGAAGCTTGCGTATCAACATCTTGGGATTGAGCCGCCGCGGCGCTCTTCGGCACCTGGAACGCCAAGCCTGTTTGGCTGAGCGGAGACGCTTGCACTATGTATTTCTGCTACGGCGAACCTCGTAGGAAACGATGTTCTCGGCGCCATGGGTGTTTAGAACTTTGCTTGAGGGTTCGTCACCGACTAGCTTTGCTGCCTCTCTTCGCAAGCGTTTCCGACCTGTAGCTCAAGCTGCAGAGTATACCGTCATGCGATGGACCTCGGCATTTGCTTGCGGCAGGGAGGCTGCCACTGGCAGAAACGGAGGTCCTTCGTTGCACTCAGGATGACGGCTTGCCGACACCTGGCTGACTGTTGTCTGCGAGTGTGCCTAGTAAGGCCGGCCGTACGGATTCGGATGTCCGCCATAGATGTGTCGAACAGCAACGTCGTAGCCGCGATGAAAGCCCTGGCGGTAGTCATGGCGTTCCGGTGGTGCGATGAACTTGGGGTTGCGGAACTCATCACGGTTGTTGACGTTCGGGGGGCGATGGTTCTCGTAGTCCTTGCGCGCACCGTTGACGCCATCGTTGAAGCCGCGGCGCATGGCGTCACGAAACTCCTGTGGCGCCTGATCCCAGCCGCCCTGACCATAGCCGGGGGGCGGCGGCGGAGGACCGGGCTGTTGCCCATAGTATTGCGCGGAACTCACAGTGGCGCTTGCAGCCATGCCAATCATCAACGCGGAAACCAACCAACGTGTGGATCTCATACGAAGCCTCTCTTTACTTCTGGACTCTGAGGTGCCCGGTCAGCACCCGTTGCTTGTTGAAACACGACTCATCGTGGCAAGTTGCACCCCTTGCGCTTCGATGCCTGCGGATGTTTTTAGTTCAGCACGCGGCTGAGGACGCCACCCGCCGCGGCAAGCTTTGCGTGTGCCGCTTCCCGTGTCAGATCAAGCCGCTGCATGACAATGGCGACCTTGACGCTCATGCCGCTCTCTCGGAGGCGTTGTGCGGCGACGGCACGGTCGCAACCTGTGGCCTCCGCGATGATGCGTTCCGCGCGGTCCACAAGCTTCGCGTTGGTGGGTCGAATATTGACCATGAGATTGCCAAAAGTCGCGCCTGTGCGGACCATTACGCCTGTGGAAAGCATATTGAGCACGAGCTTGGTAGCCGTGCCGGCCTTCATCCGGGTTGAGCCTGTGAGAACTTCGGGTCCTGTCCCTGGTGTGATTGCAAGCTCCGCGGCTTGCGAGAGAGCCGAACCGGGTACGCAACTCAGACCGACCGTGAACGCCCCCAGCGTTCGCGCGTAAGCAACCGCACCGAGCACATACGGTGTGCGTCCGCTGGCGGCGATGCCCACGAGGGTGTCGGGGCGTCCCTGTGTCGCAAAGCCAGCCCGCTGCAGATCGCGCACACCTTCTTCGCGTGAGTCCTCGGAATGTTCGCTGGAGAGCCTGAGCGCACGGTCACCGCCAGCGATGAGGCCCTGGATGAGACCGGCGTCGACAGAAAAGGTTGGTGGGCACTCACTTGCATCGAGCACGCCAAGGCGTCCACTGGTGCCTGCACCGATGTAGAAAAGCCTGCCTCCTTCGGCGAAGCGGCCTGCCACCGTGTCTACTGCAATGGCGATCTGCGGCAGCTGTTCACGCACAGCCAGGGTGACAGCCGCGTCTTCATCGTTGATGACGCGCAGCATCTCCAGCGTGGGCAACTGGTCCATGTGCGCGGTGGCTGGATTGCTCGTTTCGGTCAGCAGTGTGCCGAGTTGTTCCGTGCCTGTGGGTGCTGATTGATCCTTCATGCGGCTTTCATCATAGCGAGTCCGCGTAGCTCAAGCGGCGGGGGCTTCCTGTGCGGAGAGTGAATGGACGAGCGTCTTGTCTTGACCCGTACGGTGCCAGACGATGACAAGGCCGACTGCAGCCGGCAGGAGGCCGAGCGCCAGGCCCCACCACATACCCTGCGCGCCACCGTGCAGATGCAGGGCGAAGAGCAGTCCTAAAGGCATCGCCGCTCCCCAGAAGCAGACGAGTTGGATGAGCAACGGTGCGAGTGTACGTCCAGCGCCGCGCATTGCGCCCGTGGCGGTGCTCTGGATGCCGTCGAAGAACTGAAAGGCAGCGGCGATCAGCAGCAACTGCACGGCAGGCCGGATGATGGTTTCATCTGCCGTGAAGAGCCTGCTGATTCCTGCAGGCACGAGGACGAACGCAGCTGCGGCCAGCAGCATGAAGCCTGCCCCGGCAAGGATTCCGCACCAGCCAGCGGCAGCAATGGCAACGTGATCTTCTTTGCCGGCGCGTACGCGACCGATGGCGTGGCCCACACGGACGCTCGTAGCGCCGGCAATCGCGAGCGGCACCATGAACGTGGTGCTGGCGCATTGCAGGGCGATCTCGTGGGCTGCCAGGGGCACGGCGCCGAAGGTCGCAATGACGGCCGTGGCCAGAGCGAAGATAGCGACTTCCACGAAGATCTGGGCGCCTACCGGTGCACCAAGCCGCAGGATGTGAACGAGGTGTGTTGTTCCAAGGCGATGCCTCGTCTTTCCCAGGAGATAGCCGTGCCGCCGGTTGGCCCGAAACAACGCCACCGCGAGGAACAGCATGAGATAGAACCGCGCCGCGCTGGTGGACCAGGCAGAGCCGAGCACACCGAAGGCCGGGACACCGACCATGTGCGATCCCCACAGCCAGCTGTGGCCGTAGATCAGGATCCAGTCGCCGGCAGCGTTGATCAGGTTTGCCGAGACCAGGGCGGCCATGATGATCTTGCCCTGTTGCTCGGCCTGCAGGTATCTGCGTAGAGCGAAGTAGAGCAGAAGAGGAAGTACGCCGTAGTTGAGGCCCCGCATTGCTGGAATCGCAGCCTGCAGGACAGAGCGATCCACGGGCAGGTGCAGCAGCAGCGCTGGCGTGCCGGTAACAGCAAGCGATAGCAGCATGGCAAGTGCTACCGCCATCACGAGACCGTGCAGAAACCAGTGGTTTGCTGCCTGGCGATCGCCTTCGCCGAGTGCCTGCGAGATCAGGGTATCCAGCGCGAGCAGTACGCCGCCGATCCCAAAGGCGAGTGTATTGAAGAGCACCTGCGCCAATGCGCTGGCGGCAAGTGCCAACGCAGAGTTGGGTGTGCGCCCCAGCATGGCCGTGTCCACGACAGACATGGCTACCCAGCCCAGCTCACCCAGGATGAGCGGCAGCGCCAGCGAGAGCAGCGGGGGCAGCTCGGCGCGAAGTGCCTTGAGATGCATACTGCACTGTACTCTGCATGTCCGCCGGGCCAGGGCTGTGGGACCATAGAAGGATGCCAGACGCAGACAGTCAACGCTCGCTTACCGCTACCGTGGCCTGGCAGCATCGAGATTTCCGGCTCTACCAGGCGGCGCGTTTCGCCGGTGTTGTCGGGTCGGAGGCTCAGAGCGTCGGGGTTGCGTGGCAGGTGTACCAGCTGACGCATTCCGCCCTGGCGCTGGGCTACACGGGGCTGGCCCTGTTTCTGCCGGGGATCTTTTTCACCTTGCCCGCGGGACATATTGCTGACCTGCACGACCGTCGCAATGTCATCCTCACCTGCTATTCGCTGCAGCTCTGCGCGAGCCTGGCGTTGTTGATGCTCACGCTGCACGGAGTCCACAACGTGTGGGCTGTTTACGGAATCCTGTTCGTGATCGGCCTGGGGCGGTGCTTTTCCGGTCCTGCTGCCTCGGCACTGATCCCCACGCTTGTGCCCAAAGAGCACTTTGTGAATGCGGTGACGTGGGGCGCGAGTGTTTTTCAGATCTCCAACGCCATGGGGCCTTTAATGGGAGGCCTGCTCTTCACCTTCGTTCTTACAGGCAGGTTCCATGCCCTGACGGGCGCACCGCTGGTGTACATCTTCACGTGCATTGCCCTGTGTGTCTTCTTGATGCTGGTGAGCGTCATCCCGCCGAGAGGCGCGGCGGAGGCAAAAGGCTTCACGGTCCAGACAATGCTTGCCGGTCTGCGCTACGTGATGAGCACGCGCTTGCTGCTTGGTTCGATCTCGCTGGATTTGTTTGCCGTGCTGCTTGGTGGCGCTGTGAGCCTGCTGCCCATTTTCGCTTCGGACATCCTGCACCGCGGCGCGCATGCGCTGGGCCTATTGCGCGCCATGCCCAGCCTTGGCGCGCTGGTGGTTTCGCTGAGCCTGAGCGTCTTTCCGATCAAGCGGGACGCGGGTAAGACCATGTTGGCATGCGTTGCGGGTTTTGGTGCGGCCACCATCGTGTTCGGGCTGAGCCGCAGTCTGTGGCTCAGTTGCATCGCACTGGTGATCACAGGCGCGACGGATATGGTGAGCGTGGTGGTGCGTTCCAGCATTCTGCAGCTGGCGACACCGGCCGAGATGCGCGGCCGGGTGTCGAGTGTGAACTGGTTATTTCTGGGCGCTTCGAATGAGTTTGGTGAGTATGAGTCTGGCCTGACGGCGCACTGGTTTGGCGCGGTACGGGCTGTCGTGCTGGGCGGGGTGGGCAGCCTGCTCGTGACAGGGCTCTGGAGTGTGTTCTTCCCCGCGCTGCGGCGTGCGGATCGGTTGGTGGCTGAAGATCTGATTGCTGTGGAGCGGGAGCTTAGTCAGGCAGAGCCGGTGGATTAGAGGCAAAGGCGAAGGACCTTGTATGTTGCTCGGGAGGGGGGGTATGTGG
>CAZZXY010000083.1:0-20066 GCA_964658105.1 Verrucomicrobia bacterium Tous-C9LFEB
TTGCGCTCGCCGAAGATGTATTCCTTCATCTTGGGGTTCCAGCGCTTGGTCTGATGACCGAAGTGAACGCCCGCTTCGAGCAGCTCCTTCATTGTGATGCTTGCCATGGTGAATCCTTATCTGGGCATCGCTGTCTGTGAGACCGGTCGGCGACCTTGGCGACAGACGATTGATCCCTGGGGTTGGGAGATTTACTGCGGGGCCCTCGGCACGGTGCTGAGGGGTGGTGCAAAGAGTTCTAGGTTGTACGTTCCAGGTACGTACCGAGAAGGCCACTTACAACCTGGAACGTACGACCTAGACCCCAAGCGCGATTAGCGCTTGCTGAACTGGAACCTGGCGCGAGCGCCCTTCTGACCGTACTTCTTGCGCTCCTTGCCGCGCGAATCGCGCGTCACGAAGCCGGCAGCCTTGAGGGTCTTGCGCAGTTCGATGTTGAACTCCATGAGCGCGCGGGCGATGCCGAGCTTGACTGCGTCGGCCTGGCCGTTGACGCCACCGCCCTTGACGGTCGTGAAGACGTCAAAGGTCTCGTTGATATCGGCGATGCCGAAGGGCTGCTTCGCCGCAGCGCGCTGCGCCGGGGTGACGAAGTACTCTTCGAAGCCTTTGCCGTTGACCTTCCACTCACCCGAACCGGGGCGGAGGAAGACGCGGGCGATGGCGCTCTTGCGCCGCCCGGTGCCGTAGTACTGAATCAGATCTGCCATCGTTATCCCTTTTGGGGGCTTTCGCCCGGGGCTAAGCCCCTCACCATCTGTACCGCTGACGTCCGTCCTAGAGCCCGGACCAACTGATTTCAATCGGGCCTGAGATCGGTGCCTTGATCTCGAAGCCCCGGAGCTGCCTAGCCGCGGAGTTCCATCGCGACAGGCTGCTGTGCGTGGTGCGGGTGGTCCTTGCCCTTGTAGACCTTGAGCTTGGTGGCCATCTGCCGGCCTAGCTTGCTCTTGGGCAGCATGCCCTTGATGGCCTCTTCGAGGATCTTCTCGGGGCGGCGGGCGAGCAGCTTGATGAAGCTCTCTTCACGCAGGCCGCCGGGGTAGCCGGTATAGCGGCGATAGACCTTTTGCTCGGCGCGCATGCCGGTGACGTGGATCTTTTCCGCGTTGACCACGATGACGTGGTCGCCCATATCGATGTAGGGCGTGTAGAGCGGGTTGCGCTTGCCTGTGAGAACGGCGGCGGCCTCGGATGCGAGGCGGCCCAGGGTCTTACCATCCGCGTCCAGCACGAACCACTTGCGCGGGATGTCCTTGCCGCTGGGGATAACGGTCGACATGATGTGTACTCCTTACCTCTGCCGTCTTCGTGGCCGGCGTGAAGCGCGAAGATATTGTGCCTAACCCTCAGGAGAGGGGTATGGGCGGCAAACAACGCGCATGGCCCGATGCCGCGCGCGGGGATACCGACGTTTCGTTTGGGGCGCACAGAGCCTGCCTGATGCCGGGCTGGGGAGCGGAGATCTCTCGGTCTCTTGGAATTGCAGAGTGACTGGGGCCTAGGAAACGGCTGCCGGAGAGCGTCTCGCCTCAGTGCTTCGTGTCCGCTCGCAAACTTCTGCCTTCGGCATGTTCACCGGATGATGTCATCCGGACACACGGAGGTGCGGGCGCGAAACTGCGCGAGTAGGTAGGATAGCCGAGCCCCGTGCAACCCGTCAATGCCGGGATGGGCGACTGGCCCGTGAGTCCACTTGCGCATGTTTGTTCACAATCCATTTACCTCGGCAGGGCAGACTCGGTGATCGTACCTCCCACTGCAACCTCTAAGGAGTAGATCTTCGTGAGACCTTCCCTGTTCTTGTTCTGCCGGGCCGCCGTTCTGGCCGCTACCGCTGCCTCCATCCATGCTGACGCACAGGTGACGCTCGTTGCCAAAGGTTTGCTGACCTCCAGCACCGCCGGCACCTATGCCGACCTATCCGGTCTGACGGGCACCCTGGAGAACGGGGTCAAGGCGAACCTGCTTGGAGGTTTTGGATCCGGCATCGCCTACGTCTCCGGTGACCGCTTTCTGGCCGTGCCAGACCGTGGGCCCAACGCCGTGCCATTTGACTCGGCCATCGACGACACTGACAGCTATATCAATCGGTTCCACACGATCAAGATGAACTTGCAGCCCAGCGGCGCCGGTGCAGCCCTGCCCTTTACGATTACGCCGACACTGGAGGCGACCACCCTGCTGTCCAGCATGACTTCGCTCGCGTACGGTACAGGGGCGGGCGTGGGCGTGGGCCCGGGTGCCCCGAAGCAGAATTACGTGGGACAGTACTTTTTTACCGGGCGCTCTGACAACTTCAACCCTGACCAGAGCTCGGGTGACGCGGCCGATGCGCGTCTCGATCCTGAAAGCATTCGCCTCTCCAATGACGGGATGAGCGTCTTCATCTCCGATGAGTACGGGCCGTATGTGTACCAATTCAATCGCTTCAAGGGAGTTCGAGTACGTACGTTTGCGCTGCCGTCCAAGTTCTTCGTCCGCAACCTGAGTTCGGTGGGTGACACGGAGATCTCCGGGAACATCAGCGGACGAACGGCGAATAAGGGCATGGAAGGTCTGGCAATCACGCCGGACGGCAAGACTTTGGTGGGCATTCTGCAGGCGTCGCTGATCCAGGATGCCAATCAGGGTGGAGCCGCGGCCAGCCTGCTCCGGATTGTCAGCATCGATATCGCGTCGGGGGCGACGAAAGAGTATGCCTACGGGTTGACCACAGGTTCAGGTGTCAGCGACATCGTAGCGATCAACAACCACGAGTTCCTGGTGGACGAGCGCGACGGCAAGGGCCTGGGGGACGGCAGCAAGGCCAAGAACAAGCAGTTCTTCAAAATTGATCTGAACGGGGCGACCGAGACGAGCAACATGGACGGCCTGACCGCGGCACAGCATGAGGTTCCCAAGACGCTGTTTCTGGATGTCGTCAGCGTGCTGACCGCGAACGGTTTCACGACATCCACGATCCCGGCGAAGATCGAGGGCCTGGCTTTTGGTCCCGATGTGAAGACGGCAACCGGCACGATGCTGCACACGCTGTGGGTCGCCAACGACAACGATTTCCTGCAGGATTACGGCGGCGTCGCGAACTCCAACCCAAACCAGTTCTTCGTCTTCGGCTTTTCGGATGCGGATCTTAAGGGCTCAGTCTTTGTGCCCCAGACCCGAACCGGCTATCTCCAATAAGGGCCGCGATCGGTGAAAAAGGCCCGGCGCTATGCCGGGCCTTTTTACGGTCTGGGGAGGAGGGCAGACGGACGTTAGGCCGACCTGCGCCGCCGCAGCACGTTCGCTCCTGCGCCCAACAGACCGGTCCCCAGCAGCAGAAGGCTGGAGGGCTCGGGCGTCACGGAGTTCGGGGTGACCTGAAAGGTGGCCGGCAGGAAGCTGAACTGACCATTGCTGTCTTCTGCGACAAGCTGATAATCGCTGACGGTCGAGAAGAAATTCAGCTGGTAGACATCCCCACCGATGGTTTCGCGGAAGGCTAATCCTTCGACGCTGAGCTGACGGTTGTTGTCCGGGAAGAGAAGGTTGTCGTTGAAGTAGAAGTCGCCGGGCTTGATTAAACCATCGACTCCCGGGCCGGTGATGTCGGTCACGGTGTAGGAGCCATCGAGATTATCGGTGGCAGTAAGCACACCGGATCCGGAGATCCCACCCCCGGAAGCAGTAAAGGAGAAGGTATCTGCTTTGGCTGCACAGGGCAGCAGGACAAGGAAAGCCATGGCCGAAGCCAAAATGGACGAACGCACGTAACCTCCGAAGATTCCACGGAGATGGTATTGCTCGTGTAAGAACAGGGTGTTAACGCTGCTGCCTTCTGATTATTCCTTTCCCTCGACAAGAAGCTGCTCGATCTTGCCACCTGGCTCGACGTAGACCGCGAGGCGGATGCTGGTGCCTCCTGAGAAGGTGGCCTTGTAGGCGCCGAAAGTCATGCCTCCGCGCAGGGCGGAGCTTTCCAGTGTGATGGAGTTGACGGTGCCTAAGGGAGCGAGGCTTGACTGGAAGTCTGACAGAGCGTCCTGGTTGAAATAGTCGTTGCAGTCTGCCGTGAAGAGGCTACGGTCGATCTTGCCCTGGACCAGGCCGGTCAGGATGGTTGTCAGTTTGGGGGCGAAGCTTGCGGCGGCAGTTGTGTCTGCGGCAGAGTCCTGTGTTGCCGGCGTGAGGACGATGGGCAGCAGGGCCCGGGCGATCTGCGAGGCGGCGCCGGATGCCTCCTGGTTTGTGAGGACGGCGATGGCGACTTTGCTGTCAGGAAGCAGCAGGTTCTCCGCGACGAAGCCGCCGACCTCGCCCGAGTGCTCGATCGCCTTCTGGTTGGCGATGGTGCGGATGGAGACACCGAGGCCGTAGTGGCTGTCCTGCCCGTCGGCCAGCTTGAAGGGCGTCTCGAATTCGCCGTAGCTGGCTTTGCTGAGGAGGCTTTGATTGAGGATGGTCAGGTCCCAGGTGAGGAGCGAGGCTACGGGCATGGCGAGATCAGCGTCGCCGAAATACCAGCCGGGCGCTTCCATCGCAGCCGGGCGCAGAGGTGCAAGCGCGTTGCGCATGTAGCCGGTCACCTGCAGCTCGCCCTGCTGGGTGTTGAGGTTGAGCACGTTCCCAAGGCCTGCCGGCTGTAGCACCCGGGTCTTCATGAACTCGGCGAAGGGCACCCCGCTGACCTTTTGCACGATGAGCGCGGCGAGAACGAAGTTGGTGTTGGAGTACTGCCACTGGGTGCCGGGCTCGAAGTCCAGCGGTTTGCCGGCGAACTCTTCGACGACCTTCAGCGGGTCGCCCGGCTGCTTCCAGCGCGGAATGGTGTAGTCCTGCGGCGCGTAGTCCTGGTAGCCGGAGGTGTGCGTGAGCAGGTTGCGGAGCTTGATGTCACTCGCGCGGGTCAGCTGCGGAAAGAATTTCGAGACGGGGTCGTCGAGCTTGAGCTTGCCGTCCTGTTGGAGCAGCAGGATGGCGGTTGCTGTGAACTGCTTGGAGATGGAGCCGACCGGGTAGGCGATGGTCGCCGTGGCCGGCGATGGGGGCTGCAGCCGCGCCATGCCGAAGGCATGCGTGTAGACGATCCGACCGTTCTGCACGATGCCGACCGAGGCCGACGGCACACCGGTGTCGGCAACGATCTTCTGTGCGGCTTCGTTGATCTTGGCTTCGGTTGCCGGGCTGAATTGGGCGTAAGCGAGGCGGGGCAGGCACGAGAGAAGCAGGGTCAGGGTGATGCGAAACGAAGTTGGCAAGGTGCTCCTATGGGCTGTTTTGCTTGCGACCGAGGCCGCCCCGACCAAATACAGGGGCCTCTCCACTTCAGCTACGCTTTCGGTCGAGATGACGCTCTATGTGACCACGAATCGCTGAAACAGGTATACGGGAGCAGCAAACAGAAAGGCCACCCATGACGGGCGGCCTTTCTGTTTCCGTTCTGCTACTTACTGATTGCGCTTCCAGTTGAGGAGGTCGCCCAGCGTGGTGGAGGAAGAGGAGGAGCCGCCGGAGGATTGGCCGCCGCTTCCCTTGCTCTTACCCTGCCCTGCGTAGGACTCCTTGTAGCTCTCGACCTCGGCGCGGCTGGCTTCTTCGCCAATCGCCTTGAGGCTGAGACCGACCTTCTTCTCTTCGGGGCTCATCTTGACGATCTTGAACTCGTGCTCGTCGCCCACGTTCAGGGTCAACGGACGGCCATTCTCGTCAGCTGCCTCGGAGACGTGGCACAAGCCCTCGACTCCCTCGGCGATTTCGATGAAGGCACCGAACTGCGCGGTGCGCAGAACCTTGCCGTGGACCACATCGCCTGCGCGGTGGTTCTCGAAGAAGGTATCCCAGACGTCGGGCTGCAGCTGCTTGATGCCCAGCGACAGGCGGCGGTTCTCGGGCTCAACACCCAGGACCACTGCTTTGACTTTTTCGCCCTTCTTCAGGACCTCCGACGGGTGCTTGATGCGCTTGGTCCAGCTCAGGTTCGAGACGTGTACCAGGCCATCGATGCCGTCTTCGATCTCGATGAAGGCGCCGAAGTCGGTGAGGTTGCGGACGCGACCCTCGACGATGGCGCCGGTGGGGTACTTGTCCTCGAGTGCCTCCCAGGGATTGTCCTGGAGCTGCTTCATGCCGAGCGAGATGCGCCGGTCGTTCGGATTGACCTGCAAGATGATGACCTCGACTTCGTCGCCGGGCTTGACCATTTTGCTGGGGTGCTTCATCCGCTTGGACCAGGTCATCTCGGAGACGTGAACCAGGCCTTCGATGCCCTGCTCGAGTTCAACAAATGCACCGTAATCGGTGACCGAGAGTACGCGACCGCGAACGTGCGCGCCGATCGGGTAACGCTCCACGGCATCGAGCCACGGATCAGGTGTCAGCTGCTTGAAGCCGAGCGAAACACGCTGCTTTTCCTTGTCAAACTTAAGGACCTTGACCTGGATCTCATCGCCGACGCCGACCAGGTCGCGGGGGTGCGTGAGACGTCCCCAGCTCATGTCCGTGATGTGGAGCAGGCCATCGAGGCCGCCCATATCGACGAATGCGCCGTAGTCGGTCAGGTTCTTGACGACGCCGGTGAACACCGCGCCCTCTTCGAGGTTGGCGAGCGTCACGTCTTTTTTGGCGTTCTGCTCTTCCTCGAGGATCTCCTTGCGGGAGACGACGACATTGCCGCGCTTCTTATTCAGCTTGATGACGCGGACGTCGATCTCGGTGCCGATGTAGGCATCCAGATTGCGAACCGGGCGAATTTCAACCTGCGATCCGGGCAGGAACGCCTTGATGCCGATGTCGACGGTGATGCCGCCCTTGACGCGGGAGACCACAATGCCCTTGACCGGCGTCTTGGAATTCGCAGCCTCTTCGAGCTTGTCCCAGACCTTATGACGCAGGGCCTTCTCGTGCGAGACGAGATAGCCGCCACCTTCCTGCTCCTCGCGCTCCACAACGACCTCAACCGTGTCGCCGACCTGGAACTTGGGCGTGCCGTTGTGATCGACGACCTGATCCAACGGGATCAGACCTTCGGACTTCAGCCCGATATCGATGACGGCATGCTTGTCGGTGATCTTAACGATCGTGCCAGTGACAACGGTCTCTTCCGAGGTCAGCGACTGAGCCGCATCCTTCTCGGCAGCCTGCTCACGGTCGAAGCTTTCCAGCGCCGCAGCGAAATCATCCGGATCGAAGTTCTCATCGAACTCGGTCGAAGATGCGGAAGCACCGGTCGCCGCAAGCGCATGGCTTTCAGGTGCTTGCCCGCCGTGGATGGCTTCAGGCTGATCGGTGATCTGATCGTCCATCTGGGTTGGGAGCTGGTGGCCGAGCTCGGAAGAGGTGGATTCTACGGTTTCGGGAGTGGTCGGTTCTAATGTTGTGTTCAGGGCTATGCTCTCGGTTATAGCGGAATTGTGGTCGAAGTCGGCCATGGGTAAAGCTCCGGGACTCAGTATGGCTCCGGTCTGACTGCGCAGCGTGCTGCGGACGGCAAGGGGTTCGCCCAGAGTGTATCGTCTGGCGAACTACGCGATCTTGTCAGAAGGAGTCGGGTGAAACATTCAAGAGCAGCTGCGACTGAATCCCACACACAGCGCTGTGTCAAAGTTTAGCAGCGTTGAGGAAAACCGGTCAATGTTCGCCGGTAAACCTTTGCTGCCGCAGATTGTGCAATTTGTTGGTCGGGCCGGAGGTTTCCGTATGCCCACAAATTTTAGACGCGTGCAAGTCGCAGTTAGATTCAACGGCTGCAGCGCTTTACAGAAAAGCTTGCCTTGAGGCAGCCCTATACTCTCTGGATGGACAGGCTCTGGACCCCGTGGCGCTATGCCTACATCACAGGCGAAAGAAAACAAGGGGCGCGCAAGGGCGTTCCCGAGTCCCTGGAAGGCTGGCCCGGCGACCATGACTGCGTCTTCTGCAACATGATCGCCGCCGCCGATTGGGCGGTGAGCGTGGGAATGCCCCCCGAAGAGGCGCAACGTGCCATCCACCTGCTGGAACGCGGCGAAACCTGCTTCATGGTCCTTAACGGCTTCCCGTACAACAGCGGACATCTCATGGTCGTTCCGTACCAACATGAGAGCAGCCTTGCGGCCTTGCCGGCGGGGACGGCGGCAGAACTGGTGCACACTGCGCAACGGGCAGAGCGGGCCCTGCGACAGGTGTACACGCCCGATGGATTGAATCTCGGCATGAACCTGGGGGAGTCGGCGGGTGCCGGCGTCGCCGCGCACCTCCACCTCCATGCCCTGCCGCGGTGGACCGGCGATACGAACTTTATGACTGTGGTTGCGGAAACACGAATTTTGCCGGAAATGCTCGACGGGAGTTGGGGCCGTCTGCGGAAGGCCCTTCTGAACTTGCCTGCGGGGACAGCTCCGCTCCCCGGGGATGCACACGAGTCGCCTCGAAATTCGTGATCTTCCAGCCGTCACCAGGTACCCGCTGGTACACCCGGGTATAGCGGAACGCACCGTGCAGGGGTGACCCGTCAGCGACGCCTTCGATGTTGGCCAGCGAGGTGACAACGGCCAGGTTGCCGCTGATCTTGATCTTGGTATCCACCAGCTCCATGCGGGTGATGTTGAGGCTCCGAGTTCGCATGCGGTCCAGTTGTTGGAGCTTGGTGACCACCTGGCCGGATGCGGTGATGCCCAGAAACTGGTCCGACAGCAGCTTGTCCATCGCAGAGATATCTTCGCCAAGCTGGGCCTGGCGCCAACGGCCTTCCAGGGTGAGGATCTCGGCACGCTCCGTCCGTTTGCGCTCGTGACGCTCAGCGCAAGCCGGCCATGCCAGGCCGCAAATCACCACGCAAACGACGCATCGCATCAGGCAAACCCAGCGACTCATGCGCGGATACTAGCTCCATCTCGCGCAAACAGTCAAAGATATGCCCTGCCACAATCGTGGGACCCGAAGCCACCCCTGGTGCAGGCCCCTAGGCGAGGGCGATCAGGTTCTCTACCTCGCGGTCCAGCATGCGCTGATAAAGGCCTGCAATCGCCCACTTCTTGAAGTGTGGCGAAGCGCGGTGCACCTCGCGGGCTGCCTCATCCCGGTACTGCTCGTAAATGAGAACCGTGTCGGGCTCGGACTCTACCAGGTGCGGAACGTAGCTGACGCAGCCCGGCTCCCCCCGGCTCGCGGCAGCCAGTTCGCGCAGGATGCCTGCGATGTCTTCCCTGTCTTCGGGGCGAAATCGCAGGCGCACCGTAAAGGAGATCAAGCGAGCGCCTCGTTGAAGCCGGGCTGCACCATCGTTTGTGCCCGGTCCGGTCCGGTAGAGATCATGCCGACACGCGCGCCTGATTCACGCTCGATGAAGCGCATGTACTCCTGCGCGGCTTTTGGAAGATCGTCGAAGTTGGTGACGCCGAGAGTATCCGTCTGCCACCCGGGCAGGGTGGTGTACACCGGCTCAATGGTTTTGAAGCCGCGTACGTCCGCGGGGATGATGTCCGTCAGTTCGCCATCGACCTTGTAGCCCGTGCAGATCGGGATCTCAGGGCATTCGTCCAGTACGTCCAGTTTGGTGACGACGAGCCATTCGGTGGCGTTGATCATATTGCTGTAGCGGAGCAGCGGCAGATCCAGCCAGCCGCAGCGTCGCGGACGGCCCGTGACTGCGCCAAACTCCTGTCCGCGTGCCCGCAGCAGGTCGCCTGAGCTACCCGAGATTTCTGTCGGGAACGGCCCTTCGCCCACACGGGTGACATAGGCCTTGGTGACACCGATCACGGTGCCGATGCGGGTCGGTCCCACCCCTGTCCCGGTAACCGCGCCGCCCGAGGTGGAAGACGAGCTGGTGACGAAGGGGTAGGTTCCGTGGTCGATGTCCAGCAGGGCACCCTGGGCGCCCTCGAACATTACGTTCTGGCCCTCGTCGATGGCCTTGTTCAGCAGCACGGCGGTATCCGTAACAAAGGGAGCGATCTGCTCCGCAAGGCGAGCGTATTCCTCGTACATCTGCTTGGGATCCAGCGGGGCCGTGCCGAACAGCGCGTGCGCGATGGTGTTTTTTTCGTGGCAGGCGTTGTTGATGTGCGTCCGGAGCAAGGACGAGTTCAGGAGGTCGACGACTCGCAGGCCGTTGCGATGGATCTTGTCCTCGTATGCCGGCCCGATGCCCCGCCGTGTGGTGCCGATGGGCTGCCGACCGGGGGCGGTCTCCGCGGCAAGCTCGATCATGCGGTGGTAGGGCAGGATGACCTGGGCGCGGTTGGACACGAAGAGTTGCCCGTCCACTGCCAGGCCTGTCTCTTTCAGCTTCTTGACTTCACCCAGAAAGGCCGCGGGATCCAGCACTACGCCGTTGCCGATGACGCCTTTGCAGCCGGGCCGCAGGACGCCGCACGGGATCAGTTGCAGCACAAACTTTCGGCCCTCGATGATGACGGTGTGCCCGGCGTTATGGCCGCCGGCGTAGCGGGCCACGATGTCGAACTTTTCGCTCAGCACGTCAACGATTTTGCCTTTTCCTTCGTCGCCCCACTGGGCTCCAAGGATGACGGCAGAGGTCTTCACGGGGGGCTTGCTGCTTGCTTGTGTCAAAGCGGATCCGGTTCCTACGGGAGAGGAGTGCGCCGGCGGAGAACTGCCCGCGCCCATGCCCCATTCTATACTGCACGCTCCCCAGGGGAGGGCTCCGGTTCACGCTGGATTGGTTCTGGTGGCAGACCCTGCCCTTCCTTGGGAAGAAGCGCAGAGGGCACAGACATCCCGACGCCTCCGATGCGCTTGCCGATGCCACCTCGTTGCGCGTGGTAGATGCCCGTCTCGCCAGAAAAGAGGTAGCTGAAGACGCAGGCCACGCCGGCATAGGCGCCGGCCTCTGCCCCAAAGAGCTCCACCGCTAGCAGGGTGGACGCGACCGGTGTGTTGGCCGCACCGGCAAAAACGGCCGCAAAACCCATCCCCGCCAGCAAGGAAGATGGCAGCGGCAACACGCGCGCGAGTGCATTGCCCAGCGTCGCGCCGATGTAGAAGAGAGGCGTAACTTCGCCGCCCTTGAAGCCGGTTCCCAGCGTGATCGCGGTAAAGGCAAGCTTACCGGCGAAGTCATACGGCGGCAGTCTGGTCCCAAACGCCGCCACGATCGTCGGTATACCCAGCCCTAGATACCTGGATGTCCTGCTGAGCCCCAGGCCGAAGGCCAGCGCTGTGAGGAGCAGGCCACCGACCACGGGCCGCAGCGGCGCGTAAGCGATCCACCTCCTGGCGAGGGCCGCGACCACGTGCGTCGATCGAGCGAAGCCCATCGCGACCAGACCGAAGATCGAGCCTGCCACCATCGCCACCACAAGCCCTTGCGGGTTCATTGCCGGAACGTCGGTCACTCGATAGACCGTGTGTTGCACCCCCCAGGCATGGGTAACGAGCTCACCGACGAACGAAGCGATGAAGCACGGGATCAGCGCGTCGTAGCTGATGCGCCCGACGGCCAGGACCTCAAGGCCGAAGACGGCCCCGGCCAGCGGCGTGCCAAAGACGGAGCCAAAGCCCGCGCTGACGCCCGCCATGAGCAGGATGCGGCGGTCGTGTGGACCCATTTGCAGCGGTCGCGCCAGTTGGTCCGCCAGAGACGCCCCGGTCTGGATCGCCGTTCCCTCACGCCCGGCCGATCCGCCAAAGAGATGGGTCAGAAACGTTCCGAGCAGGATCAGCGGTGTCATGCGGAAGGGGATGGTCTCCCTCGGCTCATGCACCTGTTCCAGGATGAGGTTGTTGCCGGCCTCCACCGAAGCGCCGAAGTACTTATAGAGGAGGCCGACGGCCCCGCCCGCCGGGGCAAGCAGCAGGATCAGCCAGGGATGGGCCGACCGTAGCGCCGTGGCGAGGTTCAGCGAGATAAGCAGAAGCGCCGAGGCCGAGCCAGCCAGCACGCCGACAAGGGTGGCGATCGGGATCCAGCGCACCAGCTCGGTAAGGAGCCAGGAGCGCGAAACGAAGTCAGACAGGCGGGGTGGCAGTTTGGGCAAGGGGCCTCCTACGGTCTCGTAGGAGTCATCAGCACTGCACGGGTAGGCGCGCAGGCGTCAGAGCGAACTCCATCGCCCAAAGTTGTAAGCCGAAGGTAACAGCCGTCCTAAATGGCGTCAACGGTCAGTGACCATTCTGGAGAGACCTGGGCTAAGGTAAGAACCAGCATCCACATTTAACGCCTGCACGGAGCCCACCGCATGCCCTTCGCTCTCCGAGGCCTGTTCCTCGGCCTGGCCGCTCTGCCCCTCGTCTCCGCGCGCCCTTCCGCGATTGTGAGCAACCCCGCGCCACCCGCCTTCAGCGTTCCGGAGGCGACGATCGCGCAGACGAAAGCCGCACTGCAGGCTGGCATTCTGAACTGCCACGAACTTGTGCAGGGCTATATGGACCGCATCGCGGCGCTGGACCAGTCGACGCGCCTGAACACCGTGGTCACGCTGAATCCGGCGCGATACGCCGATGCCGACCGGCTGGACCAGGAGTTCGAGAAGACGCAGAAGCTGCGCCCGCTCCACTGCATCGTCGTCGCCGTGAAGGACAACTACGACACGGCCGGGCTGCAGACCACGGGTGGATCGCTTGCGATGAAGGGCGTTGTGCCTGCCGACGACGCCTTCATGGTAAAGAAGCTGCGTGACGCGGGTGCCATCGTGCTCTTCAAGAGCAACATGGCCGAATGGGCGTTCAGCCCGGTTGTGACCGAGAGCTCGATTGCCGGGATTACGCGGAACCCCTACGATCTCACCCGCGTGCCCGCTGGTTCCTCGGGTGGGACGGCGGCCGCAGTAGCGGCCAGCTTTGCCGAGGTCGGTCTGGGTACGGATACCGGCGACTCGATTCGGGGGCCGGCTTCACACAATGACCTGGTGGGTATCCGACCCACGCTGGGCCTTACGAGCCGTGACGGCATCGTCCCGCTGTTTTTGACGGCGGATATCGGCGGCCCGCTTGCCCGCACGGTCGCCGATGCCGCTGCGATCCTGTCCGTTGTGGCCGGTGTGGATCCGGCCGACCCGCTCACAGCATCGGCTACTGGTCACATCGAGCCGGACTATGCAAAGTTCCTGGTCGAAGACGGCCTTCGCGGGGCACGTATCGGCGTCTTCCGCCGCTATATCGACGACCCAAAGACCGACCCTGAGATCAAGGCGCTGACCGAGCGCGCCATAGCCGACATGAAGGCGCAGGGCGCCGTGATCGTGGATCCGATCGATCTGCCGAACTACGACAAGCTCACCAAGGACCTCGGCTGCGGCGACTTCCAGGGCGACCTGAACCACTACCTTGCCGCGCACGCTCCCGACGCGCCGTATCACTCGCTCAAGGAGATCTACGACTCCGGCCTGTACCTGCCTTCCATTCAGAAGCGCATTGAGTACGCCCTGAATCGCGGCAAGAGCAAGGACAACCCCGCCACACCGTGTCAGGATGTCTGGCACGACCCGCAGAAGATCGCCTTTCGAAAGGCCCTGTTAGCTGCTATGGACACCGCCCACGTGGATGCGCTGCTCTATCCGACCTGGAGCAATCCACCCCGTAAAGTGGGCGACCTGAAGAGCCCGGGCGGGGACAACAACCAGGTGCTCTCGCCCCAAAGCGGCTTCCCGGCGATCACGGTCCCCATGGGCTTCACCCACGGCACGTTGCCGGCAGGAATCCAGTTGATGGGACGTCCCTGGAGCGAGGGGCTGCTGTTCAAACTTGCGTATGGCTACGAGCAGGCCACCCGTCATCGCCGGGAACCGGCGAGCTTTGGCGACATTCCGCGGCAGTAGCAGCCCCGAAGCGAGGAGGAGCCCCATGGCCACGGAACCCGCCGCCTTTCCAGGCTCGCAGGCCGCCGACCCGGCGGAAACGCATCACCTGCCGAAGCAGATGCGGCTGCGCGATCTGGTTCTCGCACAGGTGCTTACAGTGGTTGGCAGCTCATGGGTGGGCATTGCGGCAGGTCTGGGCCGTGCGCAGCTCGTCGCCTGGCTGGTGGCGTTTGGCCTCTTCTATCTCCCGATGGCGGTCGCGGTGTACTACCTCAATCGCGAGATGCCGCTGGAGGGTGGCTTGTACGTGTGGGCGCGGCGCGCCTTTGGCGATGCCGTGGGTTTTCTGACGGCGTGGAACATCTGGGCCTACGGTCTGGCGGTGATCGCGACCGTCCTGTTTCAGATCCCGAGCGAGTTGAGTTACATGCTGGGACCGCGCGCCGCAGGGCTGCCCGAGAACAAGCCGGTTGTTGCCGTGATGCTTGGCGCGTTTCTGCTGCTGCTGGCCTGGTCCGCCCGCCGCGGGCTGGGACTGGGCAAATGGATCCACAACGTGTCCAGCGCGGCGATGATGGCGACGTTCTGCCTGTTGATCGTGGCGCCGCTCTGGGCACTGGCGCATGGGGAGCACCTGCACTACGCACCATTCAGCTTTCACCTTCCCGCCCGCGACGCGACCTCGCTGAGCCTGCTCGGCCAGGTGCTCTTCGCGGCGTCGGGGCTGGAGTACATCGCCATCATGGCCGGCGAGACACACGCCGCGAACCGCGACATCGGCCGCTCCGTCCTGATTGCCTCGCCGATCATTTTCCTGATGTTTGTGCTCGGCACGGCCTCCGTGCTCAGCTTTCATGAGCTTCACCCCGGCACGAAGATCAACTACGTGGCGCCGATTCCGCAGGCGCTTAGCCTTGCGTTCGGCGAGCGGGGCTATGGGGCTGTCATCGGCAAGGTCGCGATCCTGTTCCTGCAAATCCGCATTCTGGGCGCGGCCAGCTTCATCTTTACGGGCGTCGTTCGTCTGCCGATGGCGGCCGGCTGGGACCACCTCGTGCCCGAGTGGTTCACCCGCCTGCATCCCCGTCATAAGACACCGATCAACTCGATCCTGGTGACGACGGGGGTGGTGGCCGGGCTCTTGGTGCTGGGCTCGGCTGGCGTCCATGCGGCGGAGGCGTTTGCCGTGCTGAACGACACCTCCTCCGAGCTGTACGCCCTTGCCTACCTGGCCATGTTCCTGATCCCGATTGCCGGCGCGAAGGCCTTACGGGTGCGCCTGCCCCGCTGGGTCGCCTTTGTGTGCGGGCTTGGCGTTGTGGCCATTGTGTTCTGTCTTCTGTTCAACGCCTACCCGTTTGTAGACGTCGCCAGCCCGGGGAGCTTTGCGCTGAAGATTCTGGGGACGACGCTGGTATTGAATCTGCTCGGCTACGGCTTTTACCGGCTCCGTAGCCGTCCGAGGCTGGGAAGTTCGGCGGCCTAAATGCCGCGCAGCAGGTCGGAGAGGCTGACGCCAAAACCGAGAGCGAAGATCTCCATGGTGGGGAGGCAGACCGCCTTGCGGCCACGTTCCACGTCGGAGATGAAGGTCCGGTCGATGCCAAAACGCACCGAAACCGCATACTGCGTCATACCCCGGGCGTGCCTCAGCTCGCGCACACGCCTGCCAAAGCGGCTCGCGACATCGCGCGGCAGCGTGGGATCTTCCCACTTGGGCAGGGTGGGCTGAAAAACAGGGAGTGGATTGGCACCAGGGCGCATTGTGAAGAGCTGCATAGGAAGACCTCCAGGGAGTCGCGCCCATCCCGGCCGGTACGGTTCCGGCGCTTGAGGGTCGCTATTCCTAAAGGCGAAAGCGCGCGCAAAAAAGGGTCAAACTTCCTCAGAAAGCCGTTCTGGCAGGATGCAGGTGGGCGGCAGGGGCATCGAACAAGGGCGATGCCTGAGTTACCCGAGGTAGAAACCGTCGCCAATGGCGTCCACGCGCGTGTGGCCGGATTGCGTATCGACCAGGTCTGGACAAGCGGCAAACCACAGACCTTCAAGTCGACCGAAGCCGAGATCGCGGAAACTCTCACGGGTGCGCGGATCGAACGCGTGCGGCGGGTAGGCAAGACGGTTGTGCTGGACCTGGTCTCCCGGGCAGCCGCCAGCGAAGGCGGGGCAGCAGAGGCGCAGTTCCTGGTGCATCTGGGCATGACAGGCCGACTGCTGGTTTCCGCCGGGGAGGTTCCCTGGCCCGCCCACACCCACGCGGTGCTCACGCTGAGCGACGGTCGCGAGCTCCGCTTTATCGATGCCCGGCGGTTTGGCCGGTTGAGCGTGGTGCGGAGCGAGGGCGGTTACGAGGGGCCCGGTGCCGAGCCCACCACTATCTCGGCAGATGAATTCGCTGTGCTGTTTCGGGAGCGGAAACTCGCCATCAAGGCTGCCCTGCTGAATCAGTCCATTCTTCATGGCGTGGGCAACATCTATGCCGATGAGGCGCTCTTTCGCGCCGGGGTACGCCCGCGCCGTGCAGCCGGCCGTCTTACCCGGGCTGAACTCCACCGCCTGCACTCCAATTTACAGGCGGTGCTGGCACGCGCGATCGAACTCGGCGGCTCATCTGTCTCCGACTACGTGGATGCGACGGGAGTGCGGGGCTTCTTTCAACAGGAGCACAAGGTGTACGGCCGGGCGGGAGAAGACTGCAGGGATTGCGGCAGCCCGCTCAAGAAGATCGTGGTCGGCGGGAGAACCACGATCTACTGCCCGAAGTGTCAGAAGTAAGCGACTAGCAGCGGTTGGCGGCCTGCTCTGCCGCGATGGCGGCGCCCAGAACGCGGGTGCTCTGGTCTTCCGGCACAATGTCGAGCTGGTAGCTCTGCAACGGGCTCATCTTCACCATCTCGTGCAGGTAGTTTCGCAGGAGCTTGAGGTCCAGAAAGCGGACGTTGTAGCCGGTGAAGTAGAAGCGCCCGGCACCCATGTCGTGGATGCTGGAGGCCGTCGCGGCGGCCAGGGCACGGTGCCACAGGTTGCGAAACTCGACACAGCGCGGGTCCGGATTCCCGCGACGATTGGCCGCTTCGAAGACCTCTTCCGGTTCCATGTCGAGGAAGCGAAGGCGCATGGCCCGGTGGCCCATGATGCCCTCCAGGTGCCCTCGGCCGCCGCAACCGCAGTAGTTCTCGCGCTCATCCAGGGTGACAACACTGTGGCCACCCTCCCACACGCCATCGGCGAAGGGGTACACGCCGCAACCGATGCCTGTGCCCAGCGTCCATACGCGAATACGGCTGTCGAGCTTGCCGTGCGATGCGGCCAGACCGGCGGCAATGGCGTCCGCGTCGTTTGAGATGGTCACGGCTGCCTTTAAGCCGCGCGTAGAGAGAGCCTGCGTGAGCACCTCGGCCATGCGTGCGCCCTTGAGCTGCGGCAGATTGGGTGCTTCCTCAACGACGCCGTTCTTCACCAGTCCGGGAAGGGCTACACCCACGCCGGTCACGTGATTTTTTTCACCATCGGCGGCACGCAGGGTGATGTCGCAGATGGCTGCTACCAGCGCATCGGTGTGGTATTCCACGAGGGAGTTGTCGTCTTCGGGGTCGCGAGGCAGGGCGCCCTCGGGAAACATCAGCATTTCGCCCTTGAGCTGCCCATCCGAGACCTGGCCGGCATAGAGCCGCTCAGAAACGACAACACCCACGGTTAGGCGGCTATGCGCCTTGGCTTGCTCGGTCATCTCGGGCGTATCGGTAGCGAGCATCGGTGCCTCCTGGCGACTGTTTTTGGGAAGAGTTCGGCTGTGCGCGCGAGCAGCGTGCCGTAGGGCCAGCGTGGAGAGACGGTAGCTTGCCTGCCCTATTTTCGTCAAACGGAAAAGCTCTACCCACGTCACGCCATAGGCTAGGTGACGTCTTCAGAAGTGGTCCGGAAGCTACTCAAACTTGGAAAGGCGGTTTAACCCGTTGAAGGCAGCGACCTTATAGCACTCAGCCAGCGTCGGGTAGTTAAAGACCGTTTCCACAAAGTAGTCCAGCTTGCCACCCAGCGCCATGACGGCCTGACCGATGTGCACGAGTTCACTGGCACCTTCGCCGATGATGTGCACGCCGAGCAGCGCGTGGGTTTCCCGGTGGAAGATCAGCTTGAGCCGGCCGGTGGTGTCGCCCCGGATCTGACCGCGCGCGATCTCGCGGTAGTAGGCCACACCGACTTCATACGGCACGTCCTCCTCGGTAAGCTGCTCCTCGGTTTTGCCAAGGAAGCTGATCTCCGGGATGGTCCAGATGCCGTAGGGGTAAAAGCTCGGATTGGAGACGATGCTTTCATCGCCGAGGGAGCGCGCTGCCGCGATGCGGCCCTGCTCCATGGAGACTGATGCCAGGGAGGGAAACCCGATGACATCGCCTACGGCATAGACGTTGGGGACCTTCGTACGGAAGTCCTTGTCGACCGGGATGCGGCCACGGTTGTCGGCTTCAAGGCCGATCGCGCCGAGGTTCAACTCGTCGACATTGCCCTGCCGACCAACGGCGTACAGCAGAGCGTCGCCCTGCACCTTCTTCTTGGATTCAAGATGGGCAATTACGGAGCCGTCGACGGCTTCCACGGACTCCACCTCTTCATTGAGGCGCATGGTCACGCGAGCGTCGCGGAGATGGTAGCTCAGCGCTTCCACGATCTCCTGATCGGCGAACTCCAGCAGCCGGGGCCGCCGTTCGATCAGGGTGACGCGGACGCCCAGCGCCGCAAACATGCAGCAGTACTCCACGCCGATGACGCCGCCGCCGACGATAATCATCGTCTTGGGCAGGTTGACGAGGTTCAGGACCAGGTCGGAGTTGATGACGGTGGTGCCGTTAATGGGCACCTTGGCGGAGCTGGCGGGCTTGGTGCCCGTGCCGATGATGATGTTTTTGCCTTCGTAGACCGTTGATCCCTTGGTATTGGTCACCCGAATGTGAGTGGGGTCCTCGAAGCTGGCGGTCCCGGTCAGCATGTCCACGTTGTTGCGGGAGAGCTGGGCGTCGGTGACATCGATCTCGGTCTTGATCACGTGCTGAACGCGGAAGGCCAGGTCGGCCATGGTGATGCGTTCCTTGACCCGGTAGTTCATCCCGTAGATGGATTTGTAGTTGTAGCCGGAGAGATGCAGAACGGCTTCCCGCATGGTCTTAGAGGGGATGGTGCCGGTGTTAATACAGGCTCCACCGACAACTTCGCGCATTTCTACCAGCGCGACGCGTTTGCCATGCTTGGCTCCATAGATGGCGGCGCGTTGGCCTGCGGGGCCGGAGCCGATAACGATAAGGTCGTACACAGTGCCCATAGGGGTGGGTTGACTCTCCTCGGGTTAAGAGCGGGCCTTCGCAGACACGCGTACAAAAGGTCGTCTGAAAGCGCTTTCCGGCGTGCCGCTCCCTATCATAGACCCGAATGCGATCAGGGCCGGTATGCCGGTGGGGGAGAGGTCTAGCAGGATGGTGGTAGCTCCCCAGCAAATGGCACGATATGCCATCTCAGACCTCAGCAACGCTGTTAGGCCCCGGGGATTGGACGCCCCAGCGTACCGCCGGATGCGATGGGGGGAGGCCCTGCACCGCTGGGCGTCAATCGGCGTCGACTTTGTTCAGCTGCGTGAAAAAGAGCTGGCTACGGAGGAGTTACTCGCCCTGGCTGAAGCTGCGATGGTGAGCTTCCAGGGTGCGGGAGCCGTCCGCGGCGCACAAGGGAGGCGTCCGAAGCTGCTGCTCAATGGGAGGCCGGATGTCGCAGCGGCGGCGCGCGCCGACGGCGTTCACCTCCCCGCAGGTCCCGGCGAGCTTCGCCCCGCGCAGGTCCGCGAGGTTTTCCGCGCGGCGGGCCTGCCGCAATGCACCGTGAGCGTGAGCTGCCACAACCTGGCCGAAGTGAGCGCCGCCCGGGAACGCGGAGCCGACCTGCTTCTGTTTGGTCCTGTCTTCGAGAAGCGCATCGGCTCAGAACTGGTGGTTGAGGGGACAGGACTCACGCTGCTGGGGGAGGCTTGCCGCCTGGCACACCCGATTCCGGTGCTGGCCCTTGGGGGCGTGACCCCGGAGAACCTGCAGAGCTGCTTGGATGCGGGCGCAGGTGGCATCGCGGGGATTCGGCAATTTGCGTGATCCCCGCGTTACTGAACCCGTGCGATCCCGATGCCCCCAGGCACGGCGCCTGTAGCCGCCGAGCTATAAGGACTCAGCCGGCCGTCGCTGCCAATCTTGAAGATGCTGACACTGTTCGTCTCCTCTTCCGACACGTACGCGAGTTGTCCGGAGGGATCTACCAGCAACTGCCATGGCAGACCGGGACTGGCGACGGTGGCGGGGTTCATGG
>CAZZXY010000084.1:0-20009 GCA_964658105.1 Verrucomicrobia bacterium Tous-C9LFEB
CCGGGCAGCGGGTTGGTCCAGTAGTTCTCCGCGAGCAGGCAGAAGATCAGCCGGAGCATGAATTGCACCAGGTCCCCGGCCCGGAGCGGCTCATGGTGCAGGCTGAAGCTCATCGTGGCGGTGCTCCAGCGCACCACCATGGAAACCAGCATCATGACCGAGATGAAGCTCAGCTCGGCCATCCCGAAGCTGCTCAGGGCGTTGCCGTTCTGTGTCGTGAGCTTGGTCAGGTTTTGCGAAAAGACGGAAAGCCAGTTCGTACCAGCCGCGGACTGGAAGAGAAGGGCTGCGAGCGGTGCTGAGGCATGCAGGACCATGATGCGGGCGTCTCCGGAGTGGGTTTAGGGAATGTAGTTCTTGAGCGTGTCGGAGCCGTTGGTTGGGTAGGCGCTGTTCTTCTGGTGCTGCTTGCTTACAAACTCCTTGGTCTCCTCGTCATGTTTCCGGGCGGCATCCGTCGCGTCCTGCTGTTGCTGCAGAATCTGCGCTGAGCGTTCGCTAGCGTTGCGGATGTGGACGAGCACACCGGCAATCACCCCGAGGGCGACAAGGATGGCGATGAGCAGCTTGGTGTTGATGACCTTCAGCATGGAAACCTCTCAAAACGGCCGGCCGAGGACGCCTCCACGGCCGGGCTGGGTGCTGATTACGGGAGGTAGGTGGTCCAGGTGTCGGAACCACCCGTGGCGTAAGCGCTGTTGATTTGGTGCTGCTGCTGCACGAACCCCTTGGTGTTGAGGTCATCGGCGGCGGCGTTGCGCTGTTGCATGTTGGCGACAGCCATCTGCTGCGCCAGGCAGGCGTGGAGCATGCCTTGCTGCTTCATCTCCACGAGCTGCTGTGCCTGGGCGGCATTGACGAGGTTGAGCTGCTGGACCTCGCTGTTGGTGTCATTATCGCCGTTCATCTGCTGGCTCTGGAGGTTGGCCTCGGCTTGCGAGTTGGAAGCGACGGCGGCGCGGTAGGAACCGACCGCATTCATGCACTGGGGTGAGCTTGCGTCCATGGCCTCGACCATCGCCAGCTGGGAACGGCTGGCGCTTCCGGGGTTCTGCGACGCGAGGTAGGTGTTTGCACCGCTGTTCATCTGCACGGTGGCGTTCTGCCATGCAGCGGCCGCAGCGGGTGCGTTGTTGGTTGTGAGGGCTGTGTCCATGCCGGCCGTCTCGCCGAAGACGTTCTTGAATGGAACGTGCTCGAGCTGGTTCTTGGCAGTCGTCCACTGGTTCTTCATGCTGAAGTGGGTGACGTTGGCCTGGAACGCTTTGAGGTGGCTGTAGGCCGTGCTGGCCTGGGTGATGAGCTCCGCATAGTTGGTCGGGTCGAAGACAACATCTCCGATGCCGAACAGGGCGAAGCTCGGGGTGGCGACGAGGCCGAAGGCCACGCCTCCAACGATGAGGTTGCGGCGCAATTTGGGTGTCAGCTTCATGTGACTCCTGTACCGGGAAGTGCGCTGCGGTGAGGGCTCGGGCGGTAGCCTTCGCAGGTTTGGGTACGTACCGAAGATCTCGGCGCAGACACGCTCTACGGCTAGAGCGTGGGCTCTACGCGATGCTCCGCGTAGGAAGGAATGAGGATGTCGCGGCTGATATAAACGCGGGCGCGGCTGCCCTCTTTCAGGGCGATCGTGGGCAGGCGGTTCAGGAACTTGTTCAGGATCTGTTCGGACTCCTGCGCGGTCTGCTGGCTCACGCCGTTGCGGATCTGGGCGTCGGTCGTCAGGATGGAGCCGTTGTTTCCGATTTGAGCGAGCCCGCCAATTCCACCGACCACAGCCGCGGCGGCGAAGCTGGATAGGTAGTGGTTGTTGACGTTGCCGGCGAGGCCGGTGGTGCCGATCGGGTCCAGGCCCACGTACTTGTCGAAGTCGAGCGAGAACCCGTCCGGGCACACCGCACGGTGAAAGGTGACCATCAGCTTGCGTTGGCCCTGGCCGCTTACGCTCTGGACGCTACCGATCAGCCGCGTGCCCTGGGGCATGAGCAACTGCTGATGATCGTGGGAGTAGTAATCCGTGGTGAGCATGATGAGGATGGGGCCGGCGAAGGCGCCGTCGATGTAGTTGGTCACGACACCCTCGAGCACCGTGCCTTCAAAAACGCGGTAAAGCTGGCCCTGATAGCTGTCGAAGGGATAGGCGCCCATGGGGTCAGCCTTGGCAGCCGGGTCCACCTTGCGGTCGCTGCGGTCGACGGCCGAAGCCTGCTGGAGGGCAGGGCGCGGACCGGACGCGGAAGGTCCAGGTGCTGTGTCTTCGCCGCTTTCGGATCCAGTTCCCTGCTGGTTCTCGGCGAGGACGGCGGTTCGCTTCCCGGCGCTTCCCTGCGCGCTGAAGTCGATCGCTACGGTGTCGGAGTTCAGTGCGTCCTGGTGCTCCTTCTCGCGGGCGAGCTGGCGCTGCTTGGCCTCAGCGTGGGCCTGGGATACGCCAGAGGTGCGCTGTGGAGCGTTGGGGCTGCCGCCGTAGATTGCTTGACGCTGGGCAGCCGTCATTGGCGCGGCATCGTCCGCCTCGGGTCCTGGTACCTGTGACTCCGCGTAGCCGGGGAACTGCTGTCCCTGCGTGAGCGCTGCCTGCTGCTGGATCTGTTGGCGGAGCTCGGCGTCGTGACGGGCTTCGTTGGCTTGCTGGGCCTGATAGCTCTTGAGTTGCTGCGGAGAAACGGCTGACGGCTGTGTCGTGAGATTGCTCTTTGAAGCCTGTTTGCCTTTGCCGCCGACGAGACTGCCGAGGTTCGCGATACCGATCAGGCCGACGATGGCCACGAGTACCCACACCAGCGGAAGACGCTTGCGGAGTGGGGCGGACGAGACTGGCTGCTCGGGAACGGTGCCGGGCGTTGAAGTGGTGTCGGGCATGGCTTACTTCACCTCCGCGGTGCGGTCGAACTCGACCTTCTTCTTGCCGATGGCGAGGTAGCCATGCGCAACTTCTTTCGGAACGGTATAGAGACCGCCCGCGAAGTCGAAGTTGATCAGGGACGGCTTGCCGTCCTTCAGTTCATACAGCGCCGGCGTCTCCTGGAACTGGCCGCGGACGTAGGTGAAGCGGTCGTCATGCCAGACCTGCTGCAAGCCCAGCTCATCGCCTTTCTTTCGGTCCCATGTGTAATCGAACTTCAGCGAGCCGGGATATTGGCTGCGGTACTGTTCGGCCTTCGACTCCTCGGCTTTGACCTCTGCGGCCTCAGCCGCTTTGGCAGCGGCGGCGTCGGCTCTGGCTTGGTCGAGCTCCGCGGCTGGAACGAAGACCGGCATGCGGGCGAGCTTGTCCTTGCCAGCCTGGTCGCCGGGCGTGATCAGAACCTTAGAGTCGAAGCGTGGATCCGCGTCGGCGGAGACCTCGCGGAGCTGCAGGGTGTACTCGTTGCCGTGGTCCGAGACGATGTGGAGATCCGTCGCGGTCCCTGCTGCTTTGGGCTTTACCGAGATGAAGCGGCTCGCGACGTGGCCGCCGTCGAACACCCAGTTCACCGTGTCGCCTCCGAAGACCGTCGCGACCTTCTCCTCCACCGGAAGGACGATCAGCGTGGCCTGGAGCTGGCCGGTGAGGATGACCGGGGGCTGTTCGGTGTCTGAGACCACCACGGTGCGCGGCGCGTTGGGCCGCAGATGCTTGCCTGCAGGTGGGAAGCCAAAAGCACTGGTGGCCATCAGCGCATAACCGAAGACGAGAGGGCAGAGGGTCAATTTCAAGGCTGGTGTCCTTTGGGGTGTGGAGGTTTGTGGTTCTGGCGCCGGAGAGAAGAAACCAAGGCTGAACGCGCGAGGTCATTGCCCCTCGCCGTTTGCGAAGCGCTGCAAGCCGTCCTCCAGGCCGTACTGGTCGATCAGGCGCGTGCGGCGGATGCGGTCTTTGGGCTTGGTGGAGAAAGCGGCATAGCTGCGCGGGTCGAGGTTCAGGCGCAGAACTTTGGTGATCCCGTCACGGCGGATGTAGAGCGCTTCGCGCGGCTGCAGACTTTCGAGCAACTCCACCTGGTGATCCGTTAGGCTGAATAGCTTGCGGTAGTGATCCCGGTTGAAGGTGGCGTCAGGCAGGAACAGGAACGATGTGCAGGAGTTCACGATGGAGTCGGCATGCTCACCGAGGTCCATCGCGGACTGCGCGATCAGGGTGACGCCACCGAGGTTCTTCCGGACCGTTCTAATTGATGACAACGCGGATTCGAGTAGCTGCTTGTTTTTCATATTGCTGAACAGCTCTTCGATCACCACATGCTTCGGGACGCCGAGGTTCTTCGGGTCGTAGAGGACGTCATCGATGCGGCGCAGAAGCCAGACCATCAGGGGTTCCACCAGATCTGCGTAATGTTTGGTGACACCCTGGAAGTCGAAGCACTGGACCCGGGCGAGAGAGAGGGTGTCAGTGACGTTGTCGAAGACCTTGGAGTACAGGCCGTCGCCGATCCACTTCCCCAGAAAGCGCTGCAGATGTGGTGGCAGGTAGAGCTGGCCCAGCCGGCGAAGCTCAGCGGGCAAGTGGTAGAGATCACGGACAGACTTGAACACCGCGTCCTCGTCTTCGGGAGAGAGCTCTGCGCCGCCGTTGGTGAGCAGGAGCTTGACGAACGCACTGAGGAACTGGAGGTTCGCCTCAGTCGGTTCCAGCGCGAACGGGTTTAGCCTCGGCCCATCCTTGCCTACGCGGTCCACTCGGCCGCCGTATAGCTCGACCACCGACTCATAGCTGCCGCCGATGTCGAAGATGTAAGTGAATCCGCCGTACTTCTGCTCGCTGGCCACGGCCAGGTTCGAGTGAACGGACTTGCCTGATCCGGTGGGCCCGATGGTGAGACCGACGCGTACGCCGTTGACATAAGCGTCCTGGAAGAAGGGTGTACCGGTCCGGGTCTCGAACACGTTCAGGTACTCCGCGTCGCCAAGATCCTCAGAGGTCAAGTGCCCAAGGCTGGGGGCGAAGATGCTGGCGAGGCGTGCGTGGTGCTCCTCCCCGAGCCACATGGAGAAGACCTGGAACTTCGAGTTGCCCGGAAGGATGGCATAGAACGCGGACAGATTCCCGAGCGTCTCTTCCATGACCTGGGCTCGCGCGCTGACAAAGGCCCGGTGAACGCTGGGCGCAACGGCACGGAGCTGCTCGGCGGAGTGTGCTGCCACCAGCAGCGTGAGGGAGTAAAGCCCCTGCGCCTTCTTGTCCAGTGAGCGAATCGCATCGCTCAGGTCATCTACGACCAGGTTGGCAGCCTTGGCGCCGGCCGAGGTCTCGAGCGAGGCCTGGTTCTGGGCGCTGACGACGCGGGACATGACGCCGATCTTGAAAAAGCTGGTGAACTTCTCCTGCTTCTCGATCTCTTTGCGTGCCGCGTTGCTGCTCTTCGGCCTCCAGCTCGAGCAGAGGACGGCATCGGTGTTCAGCTGCAGCAGCTCGGCGAACAGATCCGGCCGGGATGCAACAGGCGTCGTTTTGAGGGAGAAAGCTTGGACGAACCGCTTCCCTACCCTGAGGTACTCCGGCTCCCAGCTGACCGCACTCTTGACGATCTGGCGATCTACGCCGGTTTCCTCGCGAAGGTGGTCCCGCTCCGCCCAATGCTCCAGGTTAAACAGGTAGCTGAAGAACTGAAACGCCTGCTCCTTCTCGAGCTGCTTCAGGCCGAGCGAACTACCGAGATTGGCTTCAAGGATCGTGGCTGCCTTAAGCAGTTGTGTTAGCCGACGCGACGTCTCGGAAGACTCTTCTTTCGGTGCGCGGTGAAAGGGACTGCCTTTCGGGGCTTCCAGCACCAAGCACCAGTGCAGGTCGATGCGCCGGAACTCGGCAGTCTCGGCCAGAAAGGCATGGCGATCCCGGACAAAGGTCTCGGTCACCGCGCTCGGATACCTGCTCTGTCGAGGAAGATCAAAGCCCTGCATCACGCGGGCGTATTGGTACAGGCAAAAACCTTCGTGAAGACCGCGCAGCGTGCCCTCTACAGTGAGGAGCTGCGACTGGAACTCTTCATTCGTGAGGCTTTCTGTGTCCAGACCTTCAAGCGAGAACAGCACACCGTAGTCGCCGCTCTTGGTAGCGAAGGCTTGAGGTCCAACAAAGCGGGCGATTGGCACGATGCTGCACGCGGCGCCGGCCTTGGCGAACCACGGCGTGTGTTTCTGGTGTTCACTGCTTACGGGGGTCATAGTAGCTCTTCTGGTTGAGGCCCAGGCCCCAGAGTTGGAACATCTTCGGGTGCTTGCGAACGATGAACGAGGTTCCGAAAGCCAGCATGGGGAAGCCGAAAACGGCGATCATCCGAAACCCCACAAGGAAAACCGTTATCGAAGCAAAGGCAATCACCAGCCATGTTCCCAATTCGAGGCCGAGCTTGACTCTTGAACGGTTCATAGCCTGATTGATCGGTAACGGTTCCCCTCGCTTGGTCATGGCTGCTTACATCCCCTGCCCGGTGAGCGAGCCGATCCAGCCAGCGCCCCAGCCGAGGACTCCGGCGCCGAACAGCGCACCGAACAATCCAGGTACCGCGCGGGCGAAGTCGCCCGACATCATCTTGATTCCGGCGAAGATCAGGCTGCCGAAACAGATCACCGCGCCTGCATAGAGTGCAAAGGTCTTGAACGTGTTCATCAGGTTGGTGGCACCGGACAGGTCAATCGTGCCTTGAGCCTGGGCGGTGATGGCGAAACTAAGAAACACCAGACAAGGTCCGAGCTTGCAGACGGTGCCGAAGGGCGAGCGGGGGCGTTGACGCATGAGTGTGCGATCTCCTAAGCGTTTCGGGTTGTGGAGCGACAGTGGGGCGCTAAGCCGGAGGGACCCAGCTTGAATGTTCGACGCAATTACGATGTTCTGCTTTGTGATTACTACGTTTCCATAGGTATACGAAAGTTGTACCCTGTGTCAAACAGCCCACCGAACTGTCTCCCGGGCGTGTATGAATGAAGACTGCCGTCATGGAAGCTGAAGAGAAACGGGACTATTCGCTGTACCTGAAAGCGCTAGGCGCTCACATCCGCACTGTGCGGAAGGAACGCGGCTGGACGCTGCGCGATATGGTGATGCGGCATGGATTCCACCTCTCTGCATGGCAGAGCTATGAGGCCGGCCGAATCGGAATGTCGCTCTTCTCGCTGCTTCGGGTTGCCAAAGCTCTCGGCGTGCCCCCTTCGGAACTGCTACGCGGACTCGAGACCGGGCCGGCTATGGCCCAAGCCTCAGCAGTGGAAGCACATACTCCCCTAAAGGTCACCAGCAAACGCACCAGTGGTGCCTGAATCAGCTGACGGTAGTCATCGCGCTTTCATGGGATATCCGGCAGGAGATGGTTCTGCGATAAACGCAATATGCCGTTTCAAACCATCAGAGCGTCGCTTACGGTTCCCACCGAATTTGTCCCCGAGATGCACGAGGTCATGGAGAATGCCGTTGACCAGGCGATCATCCGAGACATTCCTGTCTTCGATACCGAGGTTACCGACGAATGCGCCGATACTCCCGGGCCAGCTTCGCCTAAGCTCGGTGAGTGACGTGAGAGTGCCAGCGAACCTCTCGCTCAGGCAGGACTTGGTAGTGATGTTGGCTGGCAGAGTGTGAAAAGCATTGTCAGTTCGCACTAGATCCCTTAGGCTGCCAGCCAACCTCTCGCGGAAGATCTCGATATTTAGAGATGCTGGCTGGCAAAACGCCTGTTCTTTGCTTCCTGTTGTGAGGTTAACGAGCCCAGAAACTAAGAAACCGGCCCATTTTGCCAGCCGACCTCTCGTCTTCGACGATGGCGCCGTGGTTAGAGACGTTGGCTGGCAAAACAGAGTCGATTCGCTACCAGCGGACCTCTCGCGCGATTGGTATGCCACCTACCGAGGGCCAGAGCGGCGCTCCTCGTCTGTAAAGGGTGAGGTTGGCTGGCAAATCGGCAATATTTGGCACCCGAGAGTTGAATCAACCCCAGCTATGCTGACAGGCGGAACGCCTCAGTCAGCAGCTATAGGCTGACTTTGACGTACGCGAGAGGTCCGCTGGCTCCCTAAAGGAGAGGTAGGCTGGCACAAAGAGAGAGGCGTAGTGGCAGAACTAGAGAGGCTCATAGGGAGACACCGCGAGAGGTCCTGTGGCGAAGCGCGAGAGGTGTGTTGGCAATGATAGTGAGGTGCGCTGGCAATGTTGCGTCCGTAAACCATTGAAAATAAGCCTTTAGCAAGAACCTACAGTACTTATAGCTGCCACAGGTGTTGATCTTTCTTATAGGATTCAGCAATCAACAGGGACGAACATGACCCAAAAGCCAAGGAAACCCGAAGTTGTGCCGGTGTCTACAGCAATGATGCCAATGGCTGTTGATGTTGATCTAGTCAGATTCGAAAAGAACCTTCTCCAGATCGGTTTTTTTGGCGCAAATGATGCACGCGACAAGAATCGGACGACTCGGCGGGTGGAGCAGGTCGTAGTTCGCAACGGAAACAAGATCAAGGTGGCTGCTGAGTTCCGCGGATCGGAAGCTCTTGGTCTTCCCTCGACTACCGATCGTGACAAGTTCATCGCCCTTCTGAAGATCATGAGCGAGGAGCGCCTGAAAACGGGCGCGATATCAAACCCTGTTCGCTTCAGCGGGTACAGGCTCATTCAGGAACTCGGTTTGGCGAGGAACGGCGAGATCTACGAGGAGATTCTGAAGTGGGGTAAGCGAATGACTGACACCACAATCACATCAGAACATGTGGTGTATCGGGCGGCGAAGAAGGTGTACTCGGATGAGACCCTGCATGTCTTTCGCGCCTTCAGAAGAACGGGCTCCAGCAATCTCGACGGTAGTGAGCGGCAAGAGAATTACGAGGTCATGCTCGAGGACTGGCTGCTCGAAAATCTTAATCAGCGCTACGTAGTTCCAGAGGATTTTAACGCTTACAAACAGTTGACTCGGCCAACGGCGAAGGGGATCTTCGGAAATCTGCATCTCTGGTTCCACGCGAGCTCGGGTAAGCCCGTAGAAAAGGATTACTCGGATCTGTGCAATCTACTAAACATCCAAGCCTACCCTCACCTCTCGAAGATAAAGTCGACTATCGGTTTGTCTCTGGACGAGCTTGTCTCGATCAGTTACCTGTCCACTTGGGACGTCCAGAAGATGTCAAGTAAGCAAGGCTACAAAGTCGTTCTGATCGCGGGCGAGGCATTGCTCCGAGTGCTTGATGCCACCAGGCCAGAACGGCGCGAAGTCACACCTGCCCTGCCCACGGTCGCACGTGATGTTCAAGGGAGCAAAGAGCGAAGCCACGATGAACAGCGTGCGGTAGAGCGCCTAAAGGAGTTCGGAGTGCTTCCGTCAAAGGCCGAAAGCTTGGTAGCGCAATTTGGTGTTGAAAGTGTGCTCGATACCGTGGACTACCTCTCAGCGACCGCCTTCGGTGGCAAGCGCAAGAGTGTCGAGAACCCGGCGGGCTTAATCATCTACTCGCTTGAAAACAGACTCCCAGTGCCAGCAATCTTCATGTCTTCTCGCAAGCAGCAAGCCGTGAACGGAGTCAAGCAGCATGAGGCAAGTGAGGCAAGCCGGCGCGAGGCAGAGTTTTTCTTATACAAAGAGTGGTTAGAGGCGGAACAGGATCGCATTATCAGAAGTCAGTTCTCCCAGACTGAGCTCGACTTGAGGCTCGCGAACACTGTACGTAAATTGGCCGAGTCAGATGAGCGTTTCCGGAACATGACGTCGAAGGGAAAGACAGAGTTTGCTCGTCGGACGTTGCGCAAAGAGTTGGGTGCCGAGGTGATACTTCCCTGCTTCGAGGAGTGGCGTACAAGCTACCCGCAGGCTGGTTTGTTCGACTAAGACTCAGCCCGATTATGGCAATCAGCACACTGACGTGGAAATAAAGTTATATGTAGCGTTATGTGGCTTCATATAGCATCACATCCGCGACTCTTGTGTGCCACTCGCTTGTCCTATGAAAAGGCGACATAAAGCATCATGTAGCAATATATAGCTCTATGCTTCACCTCGTGACGCGTGATCTAGATGCATTGGGAGTAACGAAGTAGATACATGTAGCAATATATAACTCTATGTGGTTGCAAAGAGCTATATAAACCTTCAAGGCGGCTGAGATCCGCTGAGTAACGGGAGGTGGAGTTGCCCATCATTGTCACAGCAAGTTCAAAGGGGGGCGCCGGCAAGAGTACGTTGACTCTCGTCTTAGCTCAGGCGCTCGACGCTATGGGGGCGACCGTTACCATCATAGACGCGGATCCAAATAGGCCTATCCTGCGTTGGCGAAAGGGCCGGTCAGCGTCTACTGTCCAGGTGGTCGGTGACGTGACTGAGAGCAGTATCATCAAGATCATTCGAGAGCAGAGTGCAAAGCGTCAGTTTGTCATGGTCGATCTGGAAGGAACCGCTAATCGGCTTGTGTCTCGAGCGATCACTCAGGCGGATTTAGTGCTGATTCCTCTTCAGGCAAGTGCGCTGGACTCTAACGAGGCAAGCAGAGCTGTTGGACTAATTCAAGAGGAAGAAGAGGCTTTGTCGGGGAGGATTATTCCTTTTCGCATAATCATGACCCGCACCAACCCGCAAATCACAACCAAGATCGAAGCTGGCATCTACCGATCGCTCTCCAAGGCGGGCATCCCGCTAATGTCTACTCGTTTGCACGAGCGCCAGGCTTATAAGGCAATCTTCGTCGAACGGCTCGCGCTCAATGAGCTTGGTGAGGCTGTGAATGGACTAGAGGCTGCAACAGGAAACGCTGAGCGGCTTGCCGAAGAGGTAGTCGAGCTCATAACAGAGAAGAGTCGCTCAGGAGAACTCGAACATGCAACAGCATGACCACATTGAAGATGCGTTCGGGTTTGGCTCTGTCAAGAATCGAGCAAAGGATCGAATCAAGGAGATCCGACCTTCTGTGCCGCCCGAGTCGCCTGCCGACCTCACACGAGTAGACGAGATTGCTGGCAACGCGGGCTTTGTAAGCAGGGAAGCAGCCCAGGTTATTGAAGCACCTACCAGAAGGGGTAGGCCGCGAGGTGTGGAGGCTTTCGAGGCGTTGAACATGAGAGCACCTTCAAGCCTGGCTGCTGCCTTCCGGACATGGTGCAGTGAGAACCGGTACAGCTATCCGAGCGGGCTCGCTGAAATCATGCGCCGCGCCGGAATATCGACTCGGGTAGGATAAAGGCCGAGCTATTGTTGCTATATGTAGCGTTATTTTTGCGGGCCCGCTGCTACTTGGATCGGAACTTCTTCAGCTTCGCTTTCCAATTCGATTTCTCGAACCACCTCCACTACGTCACGAAATCTTCCTAAGTCGTTCGTCATCACCATCGCGAGCGCCATCAGACTCTCGAGCATGCCCTCAGCCGTCTCGGACCGGACCTCCAGTCGCCCAGCCTCCAGAGTAATGTTGGCTGGCAGGTCTGGAAGCATGGCACGGCGGAGGTCGGCAGGGAGGGCGACTCGCAGAGCTCGGGGCCGTGGAACCGGTTCGGCTCCGGCCAGCCGAACGCGCATCGCCTCCTCAACCGAAGGTGCCGCGATCACGGCGTCGATAAAAGCGAGTAGGGCAGGGCGTTCTACGAAATGCGCCCCAGCCACGGCTTGGACCTCTCCAATTGCTTTTATGAGCACTTGGGCGGTTGCACGCCCAACACTGAAGAGATGTTCGATGTCCTGCCGACTCCAAGTTTCGACGCGGGAGCGGGTCGCACGCTCCCTGAGGAGATGGAGATCGCGGGACCACTTCATCGGTCTTGCCACGGAACGCCCTCCAAACCGGCTCTTTCAGGATACCGGGATTATTGGCATACCTGCTGGAAACCGCCCGTAGGGCCAAGCTGGGTTACCCACGACAATGTCAATTGTCGGTTATAACTCTGAAATGAGCACGGAATTGGCGATCCAGGCTGAGCAGGGCAGGGAAGAGGCCCAGGATCGGTCCGCCGGTCGGGTGGATGCCCTGGAGTTGACCCCGGCACAGTTGGAACTGCGCCAGATGGTGCTTGCCTCCGTCACCTCGCCCCACTCGCGGCGCAACTATGCCAAGGCTCTGGACCTCCTGTTCGCCTTTGTGGAGGGCAGGCCACTCACCCGGGCGCTGCTGATGGAGTACCGGGCCTCCATGGACTCGCTCGCGCCTTCAACAGTCAACGTCCGTCTGGCCGCGATCCGCAAACTGGTCACCGAGGCGCGCAAGAACGGCATGCTCTCGGTCGAGGAGGCGGCCAACCTGACCGATGTCCCCAATGTGCGCCAGAAGGGGACCCGGCTCGGAAACTGGCTGACAAAGGAGCAGGCCCGGGAACTGCTGGCCGTTCCGGACCGCTCCACCCTGAAGGGCAAGCGCGACTACGCCCTCCTGGCTCTCCTGGTCGGCTGCGCCCTCCGGAGGAGGGAACTGGCCTCGCTCTCTCTAGAGGACCTCCAGCTGAGGGAGAACCGTTGGGTCATCGCCGACCTCCGCGGCAAGGGCGGCCGGATCCGCACCGTCGCCGTGCCGGTCTGGGTAAAGCACGGAATCGAGGCCTGGACGGCCGCGGCCAGGATCGAGAAAGGACCGCTGCTGCGGTCCCTTACCAAGGGCGGCAAGGTCGGGGAGAGTCTGAGCGACTGGGCGATCTGGGCCGTGGTCACCACGGCAGCGAGCGAGATTGGGATCGAGCGCTTCGGTGCCCATGACCTCCGCCGCACCTGCGCTAAGCTCTGCCGCAAGGCCGGCGGCGACCTCGAGCAGATCAGGTTCCTGCTCGGGCACTCGTCCATCCAGACCACGGAACGCTACCTCGGGTCGGAGCAGGGGATCGCTATCGCGGTGAACGACAGTTTAGGCCTGTGACGGGTGCTCACTTGAACGCCATGTGTCTGGCTATTATGGGAGGGACCGTGCCTCGAAAAATCCCGAAGTCCGCAGATGCCTCCAGAACCGAGCGAAGCCACACGCCGGCTGCGCGGGTTATCGCTGGCGCCGGTCAGCTCTTAACGGCGGAGTCGGAGGCATTCGGTGAAGTCGTTGGACTGATTGCGGCATCACGGGCAAGGGCATTCCAGGAAGTCAACACCGCTCTGATCGAGCTCTACTGGGAGATCGGATCGATCATCAGTAAGAAGATCAAGGCCGCGGAGTGGGGCGAGGGCGTCGTAGATCGACTGGCCGAGTTCATTGCCAGAACAGAGCCCGGTCTCCGAGGGTTTACTCGACGAAACCTCTTCCGAATGCGGCAGTTCTTCGACGCGTATGCCAGAGATGCAATTGTGTCACCACTGGTGGCACAATTGGCTTGGTCTCACCACCTCATTATTCTCGGACAGAGCAAACGACCTGAAGAGCGCGAGTTCTACATCCGCTTGGCAATTCAGGAGAAGTGGAGCAAGCGCGAACTTGAGCGGCAGTTCAAGACTGCGCTGTTCGAAAGAGTCGTGCTAAACCCGCCGAAAGTGTCGCCACTGGTGGCACAAACCTATCCGGACGCCCTCAACATCTTCCGTGATGCCTACACAGTGGAGTTCCTCGGCCTACCGACAAGCCATGCCGAGGCCGATCTCCACAGAGGTCTAGTCGGTCGCTTGAAGGAGTTCCTGATTGAGCTTGGCCGAGACTTCTGCTTTGTAGGCTCAGAGTTTCCGCTGCAAGTAGGGGACCGAGACTTCGCGCTAGACCTGGTCTTCTTTCACCGTGGCCTGAACTGCCTCGTCGCGATCGAATTGAAAGTTGGCCGGTTTGAGCCGGAGTACCTGGGGAAGCTGAATTTCTACCTTGAAGCTCTTGATCGCGATGTCCGAAAGGCCCACGAACAGCCGAGCATCGGAGTTCTGCTGTGCGCGAGCAAGAACGACGAAGTGGTCGAGTTCGCCCTGAATCGTAGTCTGTCACCGGCTTTGGTAGCTGAGTACAAGACAAAACTGCCAGATAAGAGGCTGTTGCAGGCCAAGCTCCATGAGTTCTACCAACAGAACGCCTCCGAATGACCCGTCTTCTGGGTGCCACTCACAGATTACAAGTGAATCTGGCAATGACCTATTGCCAAACCAACGTTCTAACAAGCGAAGGTCGCCTGCCCTCCGCGTTTCGCAGAACCGATGAGATTTTCATTACCTAAAGGAGAGCCGCTTATGAGCACGAGGAGCAGCCTCAAATACGAGCATGATGAAACCACGAACCAGACAGTTCACCTGTATGAGGATGTCTTCGACGACGACCACGTTTACCTCGAGGTCATAGGCTTCCCGTTCGAAGCCTCCAGTTCAATCGAGCTATCGGGAAGAGGACCGGGCCGAGTCGCCATTCGCCTTCCGCACGAGTGGGCTAAGAAGCTCGGGCTACTGGCCTCCTAGGAAGTCGCCGACCTTCATTTCTTCGCATCGCGGCAGTTTCAGCTTTTTAGAAAGGTGAAAATCCAAAAATCGCGACAAGCTCCGTGCCGGTTAAAAAAGGGAGGGGCAGGGAAGACCACCTCCAGTCTCTTGGTTGCGGAGGCTCTGCGACAGGCAGGGAACCACGTTGCCCTGCAGGATTTTGATAAGCAGAGGTCCAGCACGAAGAGCATCCGGCACTCCGGCTCTGAGGTGGAGATCGCCGTACCGAAGAATCAGTACACCTACATCGTGTTCGACACGCCTCCAAATCTTGAGCACGCGGCCAGCCTGGTTGCAGTTCAACAGGCCGATGTCGTCATCATTGTGACCGGCCAAACCGTCGTTGACTTCTGGGAAGTCAGCGAAGCCATGGAATTCGCGGAGAAAACCAATCCCAAAGCAGCGGTACGAGTTCTCATCAACCGAGTGAAGACAGGAACGATCCTGGCCCGGAGCGTGGAGGATTCTGTTGCAGCGCTCAAAATCAAGGCACTCAAGACGCAGATCCCGGACCGCCAGGTCTTCGCTCACTTCGTTGGCGGAGGGGGCTGGAACGTGCTCGATCGTAGCGCCCAGGCGCTCGCCGGCAAACTGGCTCTGGAGATCGTCAGTCTCCCGCAAACTGCTTCTTTGGAGCAGGGAAGTAAACGGCTGGCGAGGGCCTAAGCGAGACCATCATGGCGAAAACAAAATACAACCCTCTGCAAGCGATCCAGAACGACCCCTTGGCCAGCCTCAAAAAAGCGACCGCCGAACGGGTCGACTCGGAATGATCCTCCTCCGTGCCTGACAGCGCTATCCCCAATGGCAGAAACCAGACACGCAGCGCAGAACCGCGTGAGATCGAAGAGAGGCCTGCTCAGCCGGAAGTGATTCGTCTCTCCAGTGCGCCCGTGAAGCCACTCTCTTCAACGCTGAAGCCGTCCCGCAACACCGTGTACCTGTACCCGGAGGACCTGACCAAGCTCCGGCAACTCAGTGGGTATGCGTCTACCGAGCACGGGATCCGGGCCAATGACAGCATGATCGTCCGAGCGGCGCTGTCGTTGATCGAAACGGACGTCCGATTTCTGCACGCGCTCAAAGATGCTGTGCTTTCGGACCGCCGACGAACCGTCAAGCAAGCGTGAGCAGAGGGGAGCCCGACTGTTCGACCGACTGCCGACGGCGGATGCTCGGGCCGGGTTACTTCCGAGAAGGCGACTTGCCGTTCTGTAAGCAATGAACTACAGAATCCCGCCACTACTTGATCTGAGTCCATCGAACAATGAAGTCGAGATGGGCCTCAGATGGTGGATCAACTATGAGCGATCGTGAATGGCCTTCATGCCCTCGTGTGAGTCGAGAAGCCGTTCTATCTCAATAACGTGCTCCTTGCTCGTGAGACGGAAACGTCTACTCCATCTTTTCTGCTGAAGAGGGAGGCTTGCCCACACACTTCTGAACTCCATGAAGTGACGGATCAGGGGCTCACGCGTTGCTGACAGAAACCGTTGTCGCTTCGGTTCCGTTAGCTTTTTCTTTTTGAGCGGCTTTAGGAGCTTGCACACCTTGGTGTAAAACAGGGCGCTTTGCACCATCAAGTGATTCATTTCGACTGCGCGACTCAACGGTGTAGGCCTTTTCAGCGCAAGCAGCAGAGCAACGGAATATGGATAGATGACCAGCCTGCTGTACAAACTAGCTCCCGCGCAACAGGCGACCGCCAAAGCCCAGGCCATGCCCGAGTTGAAATGTTCCGGAATGAACCAATTCGCATGAGACATGCCTGAATCCTTCACCGCCGACATCACCAACCATCCGAACAGGATCGAGATAAAGAACGGCACAGATAGCATGTACCCGTAGAAATACAGACCGCTCCAGAGGAGCTTGGACCAGTCCACGGCAGCGTAGGTAGAGCCGCTGAGAGGTACCCTGAGATACCGCAAGCTCTGTTGCAACTGCAGGACCGCGCGAACCTTCCATTTCGTCGGCATCTAACCGAAGTAGATGAGTGAGCCCAGGCCGTGCGTCGCTATCCAGAAGGACAATCGGCTAAGCGGGATGAGCACCAAGCAGATCATCGGTATCAGGAGTGGCATGAGTAATAACAGGGCGGCGAAGAAAACCTTTTGCTTGCCGACAGGCACGTACGCCCCTAGCCATTTCGTAGTCCAAGTCAATGTCATGATCGTTGTGATGAGCTGCACAGGGGTCTTATAGAGAGACTCCCTCTTTCCGGCTTTGCGTTTCGTTACGAGTAGATCCACCCGCCTAAAGAAATGCTCCGGGACCGTCATGATTGCCCACAGGGTCGGTATCAAGTTGACGAAGTTGACGTACGCGAAGGCCTCATAGATTTCAGCGAACCAGTCGGGAACCTGATCATGGAAGAGGTTCCGTATGAGCCTTCGCAGCGTTCTCTTGAACCAGTAGATGTATTTCACGGCATCCGGTCTGAGGGGGGCGTGAGCTTCGCTTCTCGTGAACCTGTCGCGTCGTGTTGCGAGTAGCGGGTCCAGCCTTTATACATCAGTCCCTATAAGTACAAGATTCCACTCTGGGAAAAGCTGTATGAGAACTGTCGGGTACCGTGCTAAGCGACAAACCTTCAGGATCGTAAAACATAGTTCCTGAGAAAACGCCATTGTGGGAAGTCATAGGTCTGAGATGTGGGTGAGTGAGGCTTCGGCCTCACTCACCCATGTCGGCGGCTACTCTGCGCCGGCACCGTCGTGCGGGTCATCTGTGGCCTCAACGTTCGAGAGCCGCTTCATGCTGCTGGCGTGGATCTCGGCCAGGCGCTGCTTCGGCTGGCCTTCGGTCTGGACCTCGCGATAGCGCAGGGTTCCTTCGAGGGTGATGAGCTGCCCCTTCTGGAGTGTCCGGGCGAACTTGGACAAGCCCTGCCAGGCGTAGACACAGGGCCATTCGGTGCGGGTCTCGTACTCGCCCTTGTCGTTCTTCCAGCTCTCGTGAGTAGCGATGTTGAGGACCACGTACTCGCGGTTGTTCTGGGCTGTTTTGGCTTCTGCGTTCTGTCCGAGGCGGCCGATGAGGATGACTTTGTTGAACATGGTGTGATTGGCTCCGTTTCGTCTGGTTTGTCCGCTATCTGCGGTACATGCTTGCCCGGAGGGTGTGCCGCGCCATCCCCTCCCAAGGTGACTGGAGTGGATCTGCGGAAGGGGACCCAGACTTGCTATGGGGGAGGAGTCCGCACCGGAACGGCGCGCAGCGGATTCATGGAAGGAGAGCGTGCGGCCGAAGGGCGGGGATGTTTTTGGCGCGGCACGCTGAACGCAGACAGAAAGGCAAACCAGACGGGAGCTTGCCTGTTCAACTGACATCGTCATGCCGTGAGTCGCAGAAGCCTGCCCAGAAATGAGTGCGTGTCCTTGGAAAAACGAGAGGCTGGCTGGCAACGAAGGAGGCGAAACCCTCATTTCACTGCGCCACCCAGTTCCGGGCTTTGCTCATCGTGCGCCGGATGTAGGCGGCTCGTTTCGAAGGACTCCGATCGCGGGAAAGGTAGTCGTCGGTAAGGGACTGCTCAATGGAGGCTTCGTCCATGCCACTGGCGTAAGCGGCGACACAGAAGGCGATGTCTGCCGCGGCAGGCCGCTCGGCGAATCTGGCTGAGGTGCGGAAGCGTTCTAGGGACGGCAGAGACCTCGGTCCCCTCTGGGGAGAAAGAACCCTCTCCGCACGCCGCTGCTGGCGCTGACGTTCCCGGGCCTCATACGCTGCGGTGATCTCTTCAAGAAACGCCTGAGCCTTCGAGAACTGTTGTCCGGAGTGGCTGTGCAGCCGAACGAAAGGGAACAGCCCATCGTCTCGTGTGTATTTGGATTTGCAGTTGGTGAAGCCTGGCAGCCGGCCGAAGCGTCTCCAGTCGGCTGCGCTCGGATCGGCACCGTAACGGGCTGCCAGGGTCTGAGCTGCGAAGGTGCCGAGGAGCTTGGGAAGGACCCTGGGGTGTTTGAGCCAGGCCTGGAAGTTGCCGCTGCTGGTCTCGACGACGGCACAGGGCTCGAAGCCATCGGCGAAGAGCCTGGCGAGCTTGGTCTCATCAAGATCGTCAAGCACCGTGTATTGGTGCTCGCCGGAGGGCCGGAGGTAGATGTGCGAGCCACGGGCATTGCGGAACTTGAGAAGGCGTAGCTTGTCCAGCACAGCGGAGGGGGAGAGTGCATCGAGGCCGGGGAGCATGCCGCGGCTGCTGAGGACGCCGACATCGTAAAGCGGCGCTTCTATCGCGGCGAGCATGTGGCGTACAGTCTGTTCGGTTCTGTCCATCTTGGCCCTGTTTCGCATTTGGTTCTACCACCGGGGAGGGGTGCAGGGGAGGGAACTGGACCCTGCTTCAAGGCTCCGCAAAGGAGCGTGTCGGAGAAGCGGGAGTGGGTTGGGGAAAACCCGAAGAGGCGTTCTCCCAGCCCTTTCTGAAGCTATGCGGCTCGTTGGTGAAGCGGTTGGGTCTGCTCGTTCGTTGCGGGCTCACACTGTAAGAGAGGGTGCGAGCCGTACAGATACTCAGCAAACATGGACATCTGGGCGAGCTCGCGTGCTGAGTGAGCGGTCGGCGTGGTGTCCTGGCGTCGGCGGAAGTGGGCGAGGGCGCGGTTGAGTTCGTGAAGAGCGGCAGCGTTGTTCATCGGGTCTCCTTTGAGATTGGCGGTGTGTTGGGCCTGAGTAGCGGGGCCGTTTCCGGCCCCGTTCCGGTTAGGCGGCTCGGTTCTTCTTCGCTGCGCTCTTCTTCTTAGCGAGAACAAGAGTGGGTTTTGTGACTTTTGGGGTTTTCGGTTTCCGTTCAGGTGCCGCGATGGGGGCGAAGACGGCATCGGCTTCGGCGAGGAAGTCGGGCTCGTTCTCGCGCGGGATGCCGCGATGACCTGCGAGGGCAAGCCGAACAGAAAACCCTGTGAGCTTATCGTCGGCGGTTGCGTCCAGAGCGGCGAGCAACACTTCTTCGCTGCTCCGGTCGTCCTTCTCCTCTGCCATCTCCTCGGCGAGGTCATCCGCGAACGTGTACGGGTCGAGGTTGACGATGGCCCGAAGCAATACCCGAAGCTGTGCCGTGCTGAAGCTGGCCGGGGCGTTCTCAAGGATGCGGTTGTAGGTGGCTTCGCGGGCCTGGCGCTGTTCGTGCCTCTGGGCCTGTTCCGCCTCGTACTCCTGCTCCTGCCGTTCCATCTCCTGCCGCCGTTCCTCGGCCTTGCGCTCCTGCTCGGCCTCGTACTCCTTCCGGCGTTGTTCGTGTTCGGCCCTGCGCTGCTCGGCCTCTTCGTCCGTCTCCTGTTCCGGCGCGGGTGGCATCTCGGGCGCGGGTTCTGCGGCCCTCCGTGCCGCCTCGCGTGGGTCGTGGATGGGGCACTCGGGGTCCGTGCAAACGGTGAGCATTTGGCCCGACCGCTTGCCAAAGACCACGATGGCGGTGCGGGTGCTCTCGCAAGGCGGTTCCGCATCGGGGTTCGGCTCGGGAAGCTCGCGGTACTGGTGCTTCTGCAACGCTCCGGGCCGCTGCTCCTTCGGATGACGCCATGCCGTCTCGATCTGGACCAGCTGCGGACGTGCGGCAAGCTCACGGTCGATGTGCATCGTGACCTTGGTTTGAAAACACGGGGCGTCAAGGCACTGGTCGCCCTCGTTGGCTACGTCGTGGAAGAGGGACGTGTTGTAGCCCGTACGCCGGGGGCAGGTGGTGCAAGCTCCGGCAACGGGGTT